>NZ_CP061474.1:1884000-2512000 GCF_014679505.1 Geobacillus sp. 46C-IIa | reverse complement strand
AAGGGCTGATCGAGGCGGCGAACTACTTTGAGTACGACCGGCTGCCGGAACTGTTTTGCGGATACAGCCGTTCGGTCGGAAACCCGGTTCCTTACCCTGTCGCCTGCTCGCCGCAGGCATGGGCGGCAGGAACGCCGCTTGTGTTTATTCAAGCTTTACTAGGATTGTTCCCAAATGCGCTCGAAAAGAAAATTTATTTATCGCCGATGCTGCTTGATTCAATGAATATGTTACGGGTGGAAAACATCTCGATCGGCGGCGGGCGGTTGTCGTTGACCATCAGGCGTGAGCAGGAGAACTTCAACGTCCAAATCGATGAAAATACGACAGGCTGGGATGTTGTGATTCGTTAAAAACAGGGGAAGGACTCCCTTCCTCTATAAGTATAAAACCATTTTTTTAGGGGGTTGTTTACATGGGCAAAACAAAATGGATAGCGGCGCTAGGCATTACGACGATGCTGTTTGGGAGTGTATTGGCCGGTTGCGGCGGCGATGAGAAAAGTGAGCAGGCAAACGGAGGAAGCAAGCAAGGCGAGAAAGTGGAAGTCACGTTAGCCGGCTGGGGGGGCAACCCAAGCGAGCAAAAGTTGCTGCAACAAACGCTTGATGACTTTGAGAAAAAACATCCGAATATTAAAGTTAAATATGAGGTAATCGCCGATCAGTATATGGATGTCATTAAAACCCGTTTAGCGGGGGGACAAGGGCCCGACGTGTTTTATCTCGATGCGTTTGAAGCCCCGGCTCTGATTGAAACAGGAGCGCTCGAGCCGCTCGACAAATATGTGACCGATGAGTTTGATGTAAACGATTTTGAAAAGCCGATGCTCGATGCATTTAAGGGGGAAGATGGGAAAATTTATGGTTTCCCAAAAGATTATTCGACGTTAGCCTTGTTTTACAATAAAAAAATGTTTGAAGAGGCAGGCATCGAAGTGCCGAAAACGTGGGATGAGCTGAGAGAAGCAGCGAAAAAGCTGACGAAAGGGAAAGACGTATACGGGTTTGGCGTTGCCCCAGAATTGGCCCGTCTATACTATATCGCCGAGTCAAAAGGCGGCAAAGTCGTCACGGACAACAAAGCAAGCTTTGCTGATTCAAAGGTGGTCGAAGCGCTCCAACCGATCGTCGATATGCACTTGAAAGATAAAACGGCGGCCCAGCCGAACGAAGTCGGAGCAACATGGGGCGGCGAGATGTTCGGCCAAGGCAAGGCTGCTATGGTCATTGAAGGCAACTGGGCGATTCCGTTTTTGCAAGATACATTCCCGAATCTAGAATTCGGAACGGCGGAAATCCCAACGATCAACGGCAAAAAGGCAACGATGGCGTATACGGTAGCCTATGTGATGAATAAAGATTCACAAAAGAAAGAAGCAGCTTGGGAACTCATCTCGTATTTGACCGGGAAAGAGGGCATGAAAACGTGGACAAGCAAGGGCTACGCTTTGCCGACACGCAAATCGGTCGCTGCTGAACTTGGATTTGATAAAGATCCGTTGCGGGCCCCATTAGTGGCCGGAGCGCCGTACGCTACCGTATGGCAAAACGGAACGAACTTGCCGATTATTGTCAACAACTTCAATAACCAGTTTGTCAGTGCCTTCTTAGGGGAGCGCCCGCTTGCTGACGCATTGAAAGAAGCAGAAAAAACGGCGAACAGCGAAATCGAAAGCAGATAAATGAAAACAGGCCTCCGGCAGAAAAAGCCTCTGCCGGAGAGCTGTTCCTTTCTTTCTAACAGCGGCTTCGCGGCCGCGTTAGAAAGAGGGGAATAGCGATTTGACCGCAAGGGGATGAAAAAGGATGAAGCAGACATTGACGAAAAAAATGTGGCGGGAAACAGGATCGGCTTATTTATTCTTATCTCCGGCTTTATTTGTGCTTCTTTTATTCATTATCGGTCCGATCGTGTTCGCAGTTTTTTTGGCATTTCATAAAGTGCAATTGTTAGGGACGACATCGTTCGAGTTTGTTGGACTCGATAACTTCGCCCGCATAGCTGACGATACCCGAGCGAAAATCGCGCTCTGGAATACGTTAAAATATGTAGCGATTGTCGTTCCGTGCCAAACGATTTTAGCCCTTGTGTTAGCTGCTACTTTAAACGCCGGGCTGAAAGGGGAAAAATTTTTCCGCATCGTTTACTTTTTGCCAACTTTGACTTCTTCGGCAGTATTGACACTCATTTTCATGTGGATGTACAACCAAAACGGGTTAATTAACCATGTGCTTGAAGCGGTTGGACTGCCGACGTACAATTGGCTCGGCGACCCGGACGTCGCTTTGAATGCGATTATGATCATGAACATTTGGTCAACGGCTCCGTACTTTATGGTCATTTATTTGGCGGCATTGCAAGATATTCCTGATTCCTTGTACGAAGCAGCGGAATTAGACGGAGCTGACGCCTGGCAAAAGTTTTGGCACGTCACTGTCCCGTATTTGCGTCCGGTCACATCGTTTGTCGTAGTCATGGGGCTGATCGGCACTTTCCAATTGTTTGACCAATCGTACATTTTCTCAGCCGGTTCTGGCGGACCGAACAACTCTACGTTAACCGTTGTGCTTCTCATTTACCAATATGCGTTCAAAACGTTAGGAACGATGGGGTATGCTGCTGCGTTGGCGTTTGCGTTAGCCATCATTATTTTAATCGCGACATTGCTCCAGCGAAAGCTATCGAAAGAGGAGTCCCTTTATTGAGGAGTGGAGGACGAAATGAAAAGAAAAATAGGGATTGGGAAAGCGTTATTGTATGTTGTGCTTGTCGTGTATGCGATCATTACGCTTATTCCATTTTTATGGGCGCTGTCTTCCTCGTTTAAGACCCTTGAGGAAATTGTCAGCGGGACAATGTCGTTCGTTCCAAAACAGTTCACACTTGATAATTACAAGCAAATTTTTGTTGAGCAGGAGCTGTTTCCACGTTGGTTGTTAAACAGTGTCATCATTGCCGCGGCAGTGACCGTGCTCAACTTATTGTTTAACTCCATGGCCGGCTATGCGTTAGCGCGGCTGCAGTTTCCCGGGAGAAAGCCATTGTTTTTGATTATTTTGGCCGTCTTAATGATTCCAGCGCAAGTGACGATGATTCCGAACTATTTGATTTTAAAACAGCTCGGCTGGCTAAACTCGTATCAAGGAATGATCGTGCCGACGATGATTAATGCTACGTTTATTTTCATGATGAGGCAGTTTTTCATCAATTTTCCAAGAGAGCTAGAAGAGGCTGCAGAGCTTGACGGCCTTGGCCGACTCGGAATCTTTTTCCGAATCGTGCTGCCCCTTGCCCGCCCGGCGTTGGCCGCTCAAGCCATTTTCGTCTTCATGGGTTCGTGGAACGATTTCATGCGTCCGCTCATTATTTTGTCTGACCCGCAATTGTTTACATTGCCACTTGGCCTGAACAGCTTCAAAGGACAATACATTAGCTATTGGAACTACATCATGGCCGCTTCAATGGTGTTTACCTTGCCGGTGCTGGTCATTTATACGTTTTTCAATCGCTATTTCATTAAAGGAATTTCGTTCACGGGTGGGAAATAAAGATGGCTTTGTTTCTGTCCGCACGTTGAGAACGGAAGAAAGGATTGTGATAAGGCTGTCTGCCAAGGTCTTCCCGACCTTGGCGAACAGCCTTTTTTCATGCGGCATAGGCGTTGAAAAAACGAGCATCATATAGGTGAAATACCCATTCTGCGAGGAAAGGAATCGGAGCCATGGAATGGACGATGCGGCTGCCGAGACAGGCGGGAAGGCGGATGGGGCGGGGGTGGACGGCGGCCGCGCTCGCCTCGATCCCGTTAGTGATGACGCTTGGCAATTCCATGCTCATCCCGGTGCTGCCGGTGATGGAGCGGCAGCTCGGCATTACGCCGCTGCAGTCAAGCTTGCTGATTACGATGTATTCCGTGGTGGCGATTTTGTTCATTCCAATCGCGGGATATGTAAGCGATCGCATTGGAAGAAAGAACGTGATCATTCCGAGCCTGTTGTTGGCTGCAGTTGGCGGAGGGATGGCTGGATGGGCGGCCTGGCGGATGGATGACCCATACGGGTGGATCATTGCTGGGCGCATGCTGCAAGGACTGGGGGCGGCCGGGGCCTTCCCGATCGTGCTGCCTCTTGTCGGCGATTTGTTTCCAGACGAAGAGGAGGCGAGCCGCTGTTTAGGGACGATCGAAACGGCGAACACATTCGGCAAAGTGCTAAGCCCGATTCTCGGGGCAATGCTGGCTGGCATCGTTTGGTTTTTGCCGTTTTTTTCGTTCCCTGTCTTTTGCCTGCTATCGGCAGCGATGATGGCTTGGTCCATCCAGGCGCCGGCGCGTCGGGAGCGTCCGTTGCCGTTTCGGGACTTTGTGGCGGCGGTGAAAGTGATTTTCCGACGTGAAGGGCGCTGGCTTGCTGCTGTTTTTGCGATTGGCGGTCTGCTCATGCTGGTGTTGTTTGCCTTTTTATTTTTTCTTTCGAGCCGCCTTGAAGAGGTTTATCACATCGACGGGGTGAGGAAAGGATGGGTGCTTGCCATCCCGCTCGGGGCGCTCTGTTTCGCCTCGTTTGCCGCCGGGAGGCTGATTGGCGGCCGGAAAGAGCGAATGAAATGGGGGGCGGTCGCGGGTTGCGTTTTGTCCGCCGCCGCGTTGCTCCTCGTTCCCCTTTATCCGTCCCTCTTCCTTTGGCTGGCGTTGTTTTCCGCCGCCGGCATCGGCATCGGCGCCGCCCTTCCGTGTTTGGACGCCTTGATTACAGAGGGAATTGAGAAAAAGGAACGCGGGACGGTGACATCGGTTTATAGCTCGCTTCGCTTTATCGGGGTGGCCGTCGGTCCGCCGTTGGCGGCGTGGCTCATGAAAAGCGGTGTCGCCTCGCTCCTTTTCTTGCTTAGTGCGCTGGCGCTCGTCGGCGGGGGGCTTGCCTTTTGGCTGATACATCCAGAAATGGACGGAGGGAAAGAAAATGAAAGCGGTCACATACCAAGGCATTAAAGATATCGCGGTGAAACAAATGCCAGATCCGAAAATTTTGAAGGATGATGATATTATTGTAAAAATCACAAGCACCGCCATTTGCGGCTCTGATCTTCATTTAGTGCACGGCATGATCCCGAACATGCCGGAAGAGTTTATCATCGGCCATGAGCCGATGGGCATCGTCGAGGAAGTCGGGCCGGCGGTGACGAAAGTCAAAAAAGGCGATCGTGTCGTCGTGCCGTTTACGATTGCCTGTGGGCAATGCTGGTATTGCCAGCACGGGCTTGAGAGCCAATGTGACGCGTCAAACCCGAACGGCGAGTCGGGGGCGTATTTCGGCTATTCCGAAACATTTGGCGGCTACCCGGGCGGGCAAGCTGAATATTTGCGCGTACCGTTTGCCAACTTCACCCCGTTTGTCGTTCCGGACGATTGTGAATTGGAAGATGAAAAATTATTGTTTTTGTCCGACATTATTCCGACCGCGTTTTGGGGCGTCGACGAAGCGGGAGTGAAAGACGGCGACACAGTCGTCGTGCTCGGCTGCGGGCCGGTCGGGCTGTTGACGCAAAAATTCGCTTGGCTGAAAGGAGCGAAGCGCGTCATTGCTGTCGATTACATTGATTACCGGCTTGAGCACGCGAAAAAGACGAATAAAGTAGAGACGATCAACTTTACCGAATACGAAAACACCGGTGAATACATTAAGGAGATCACCGGCGGCGGGGCTGATGTGGTCATCGATTGCGTCGGCCTAGACGGAAAAATGACCCCGCTTGAGCTAATCGGCTCGGCGCTGAAGCTGCAAGGGGGCGCGATGGGGGCGATCGTCATCGCCTCGCAGGCGGTGCGCAAGGGCGGAACGATCCAGCTTGTCGGAGTGTATGGCTCCCGTTACAACCAGTTTCCACTTGGCGATCTATTTTCACGCAACATTACGCTGAAAATGGGGCAGGCGCCGGTCATTCATTACATTCCGACGCTGTATGGGTGGATTGTCGAAGGAAAGTTTGACCCGACGGATATGATTACGCATCGCCTTCCACTCGATGAGGCACAATATGCGTATGAAATTTTCGATGAAAAGAAAGACGGTTGCATCAAAGTGGTGCTGAAGCCGTAATGGTGCATAAAGCGTGCTTGGCCGAGGCACGATAAGAAAAAATGTGGAAGGAGGATCGATGTGACTGACATCGCATTCCCGGTTGCCCGCCTTCATGACGGGACGCTTCGCCAGCTGCAGCAGTTGGAGCAACGGCTGCGCGAAGAGACGGGGGAAGAAATTGTGCTTGTCGCTTATCAACGGAAAACGGTAGATGAAGGGGAGACGAACCGATGATGAAACGAAAAGTGAAATTCGATGCAGCGAAAAACAACAATAAAACACCGACCGAGAGCCTGCCGGATACGGAATTTGCTGCGCAATACGCCGGCGAAGAAGACATGATTCGCGGCGCGAACCGCAATTCGAAAAAAGGACGCCAAGGAGGCGGAGATGGGTAACGATAAGAAGGAGCGGTCTGCCCAACTAAATGAAGAAATGGCGTTTGAATGGGGCGATTTTGCTGCCCATCAGCCCATTTGGCTGATGGAAGAGCAAAAACGGGCGAAGGGAAAGGAAATAAAAAAGGAAGACCCACCGCGGTGAGGGGGCTGGCTGCCAGCCGCTTTTACAGCGGGGCAAGCGAAAAAATAAGGACGCCGGAACCGGCGTTCTTTTTTCGTGCCATGAATGGGCAGCTCCCGTTTGCGAATGAATGGAATGTGGCGAAACAGCAGCGGTGATGTGAAATGCGGCTTCATCGATTCAGGGAAACCAGCCAGCCGTTGATTATCCCGAATCGGGAACATCCGCACGTGCTGACGTAAGTATTCGGTAAGCGGGTGCTCAATGGAAAAGAAAAGCACTGACAACACTCCGGACGTAAGGAAACGAAGGGTTGTCAGCGCTTGTTTACTGGCCTCCGTTTTCATGGACAAGCGGCCGGCCATGACAAGAAGCCGAGCTCCGGTCTAAGCCGACGCCGAAGAAACCGACAACGCTGAAAGCGGCGCGGAAAACAGCGTCGCACCGGCACCGGACGGGTCGAAGTAGGCGACGATGACGGTTGGAGTAAACGAGAGCTGCTTTTTGGCCGTGTAGCGGCCGACATCAACCGGCACGATTTCAACGACCGTATGTTTGAATAGCTCTTTTTCTCCGAGCCCAAGGGCGGCAAAATCCGCTCCGAGCGCCTCAGGGCGCTCAAGCAGTGCTCGGTAGACGGCCGCGCGCGTCGTTTTCTCCGTTTTTTCGTCCCACCACGGCTTGCGCGGCTTATAGTTTTGGTTGTGCAAGTAGTCGTATTTCATGAGCGATTCGGCGATAGGCAAAGCGTCTGGCGCACATGTGCGCAAAAACTCATGCAGACGGCGGAACAGGTCTTCTAACTGGTGGCCGATGCGCGCCCAGCCGCGTTCATCCCAATACGTGCCAAACTGTTGGAAAAAGTCAAACGGTGATGGGAAGACGTCAGTGACTAAATATTCAATGGTTTCATCCATCCGATGGGCGTTCCAATACTTCTCGAGCACATCTTCCACTTGCTTGATGCGAATAACGTCCTCAAAGGAAAGAACGTTGTTGCTCAGTATCTCGTACGGCGCATGATCCATATATACATAGCCGTATTCATGGGCGCGCAGGCGCAGCCCGGTGCCGCGCAGCAATTTCAAAAACCCAAGCTGCAGTTCTTCGGGACGAAGGGCGAATACGTCATTGAACGTCTTCCGGAACGAGTCGTAATCTTCTTCCGGCAGCCCGGCGATCAAATCTAAGTGCTGGGCAATTTTCCCGCCTTCTTTAATCATCGTCACCGTCCGCGACAACTTGGCGAAGTTTTGCTTGCGCATGATCAGGCGGTTCACCTCATCGTTCGTTGATTGAACGCCGATTTCAAAGCGGAACAGCCCAGGCGGCGCTTCGTTGTTTAAAAACTCGATCACCTCAGGGCGCATGATGTCTGCGGTAATTTCAAACTGAAACACCGTCCCCGGCACATGCTCGTCAATTAAAAAGCGAAACATGTCCATCGCATAGCTGCGGCTGATGTTGAACGTCCGGTCGACGAACTTGATCGTCCGCGCCCCGTGCTGCATCAAATAGCGCAAGTCGTCTTTGATTTTTTCGCGGTCAAAATAGCGGACGCCGACCTCAATGGACGACAGGCAAAACTGGCAGCTGAACGGGCAGCCGCGGCTCGTCTCGACATAAACGATCCGGTTCGGAAGATGGGGAATGTCTTCTGGAAAGCGAAACGGCGACGGCATGTCAGCAAGGCGGATTTTATTCCGCTGTGGGTTGATGACGATGCGGTCCCCGTCACGAAACGCCAATCCGGCGATGCTGCTTACGTCCCCGCTGCCGTTTAGGGCGAACAGCAGTTGTTTAAACGTTTCTTCCCCTTCGCCGATCACGATAAAATCAAATTCCGGCACTCGTTCCATCCACTCGCGTACGTCGTATGATACTTCCGGTCCGCCGACGACGATCGTCACGTCCGGCGCCGCTTTTTTTAACATTTTTACGACTTTGATCGTTTCTTCAATGTTCCAAATGTAGCAGCTAAAGCCGACGACATCAGGCCGCCGCTGGTACAAGTCGGTGACGATGTTCATGGCCGGATCTTTGATCGTATATTCAACGAGCTTGACGTCAAACTCCGGCTGGGCGTATGCTTTCAAATAGCGAATGGCTAAGTTCATATGGATGTATTTCGCGTTTAAGGTCGTGCAGATAATGTTCATTGAAATGAAAACCCCTTTTAACATTCGTACTAACCCTTCATTATAGCGCAGTTTAACCAAATGAAAAAGAAGAAAAACTTGTCGAACGTTGCGGAAAAGATTTTTGCAAAATCTTCGTAAATGAAGGAAGGAGTAAATTTTTCCACATAGAATATATATTTAGTTGATATGGTTTGAATAGACAAGGAGAGATTGATATGGCCCAAAGCCTTTCTCCCCGTGAAGGACAACATGCGACGTCAGACGTGCGGCTGCTTGAAGAGGAAAACCGGCGCCTAAAGGAGCGGTTGAACAGCTATTCGATCATTTTCGAGCGGTCGCTCGATGCGATTGTCATTTTAAATAAAAACGGCGAGTTTGTCGATGTGAACGAAGCGGCGTGCAAGCTGTTTGAAATGGATAAGTTTGCCTTGATCGGCCGTTCCTTCTCTTCATTTTTAGAGCTCGTGCCGCCGGATATTTTGCTGTTTCAGCAATCGATGCTGCAAAAGTTCGGTTCGTTCAGCGATGAACTGCTCATCAAGCTGCCGGACGGCAAGGTGAAGCATGTTGAATTTTCGATGAAAAAGGATGTGTTTAACGAATTTGATTTGGTGATGATGCGCGACGTTTCGGCCCATAAGGCGCTTGAACGCGAGCGAATCATTCACGAATTTCTGTTTAAAGACGTCTTTAACCGCGCGGTCGACGGCATTGTCATTTTCGATGAGTTCGGGCGGTTTATCGATGTGAATCCAGCGTTTTCGATGAGTCTGAACTTGGAAAAAGGAAAGTTGCTGAATTTGTCGTTTCAGCAGTTTGTCGCCCGTGAATGCGCCGATGAGTTCGCCCGTCTGTTGTCGGAAGTGAAGGAAAAAGGGACGGCCAAAGGCGAGCTGTCGCTTGTCCGCCTCGACGGAACGGTGAAAATGTTCGAGCTGACGGCGACGTCGAACGTTTACAGCGGCTTTTATATGGCCATTATGCGCGATGTGACCGAACGGAAAAACATGGAGATTAAATTGCAAAAAAGCGAAGAACGATTCCGGGCCATTTTTGAGCAGGCGCATGAAGCGATTCTCATTTGGGACGATTTCGGTTACATACTTAACGCCAATCCGGCGGCGAGCCGGACGTTTGAGCTGCCTTTGAACTTGCTTGTGCGCCGCAATTTGCTTGATTTTGTGCAATATGGGGATGAAAAGGTGAAACGCATTTTCAGCGAGTTCCGCCGCAAAGGGGAAATTCGCGATGAATTGACGTTCCATATGCCGAACGGCGAGGATAAGCAGCTCGAGTTTACGATGAAAAAAGGGGCGATCGACGGTTATCATTTGACGATTTTCCGCAATGTGAGCGAGCGGCGGAAAATCGAACGTGAGCTGCGCGAAAGCGAGCAAAAGTTCCGCAGTATTTTTGACCATGCGATGGACGGCATTTTGCTGTGGGATGAGAAGCATCGCATCATCGACGCCAATCCGATCGCGTGCGACTTTTTCGCTGCCGCAAAAGAAACGTTGCTCGGTCAAACGGTGATGGAGCTTGTTCCAGAGCGGGCGCGCCGCCAGCTGAATAAGCTCCTCCAGCAATGCCAGCGCGCCGGCGAGGCGAACGGCGAAGTCGAGTTTTCCGATGAAGAAAAGGGGAAAATCGTTGAGTTTTCATTGAAAAAAGAAGTCATTCCTGGCGTAGGGATGATGAGGTTTCGCGATGTTACGGAGCGCAAAGAAATGGAGCTGCAGCTGCGCAAATCGGATACGCTCAATGTCGTCGGCGAGCTGGCTGCGGGCATCGCCCATGAAATCCGCAACCCGATGACGGCGTTAAAAGGCTTTATCCAGCTGCTGCAAGGCAGCATTGAAGGCGACTATTCGATGTACTTTAATGTCATTATGTCGGAGTTGAAGCGGATCGAGTCGATCATCACCGAGTTTCTCGTCTTGGCCAAACCGCAGGCGGTGCAATACAAGCAAAATGATATTTGCAAAATTATGCAAGATACGATCGATTTGATCAGCGCTCAGGCGATGATGCATAACGTGCAAATCATTGCTGATTTTGACCGCGGGCTGCCGCCGGTGTATTGTGAGCCGAATCAGCTGAAGCAAGTGTTCATTAACATTTTGAAAAATGCCATTGAGGTGATGCCAAAAGGCGGGGATATTACGGTGCGCATCGCCCGTGACGGCTGCCATGTGCGCATCTCGATCACCGACCAAGGGTGCGGCATCCCGAAAGATAAAATTAAAAAGCTCGGCGAGCCGTTTTATACGACAAAAGAGCGCGGCACCGGGCTCGGCTTGATGGTCAGCTATAAAATTATCGAAGAACATCAAGGGAAAATTGACGTGGAAAGCGAGGTCGGCGTTGGCACGACGTTTCATATTACGCTGCCGATCGAACGAACGGAAAGAGAGGACAACGATGACGATTGATTATGCAGTATACCGTTCAGAGCTGTTCGGCGACATTTACATCGCTTCTGACGGCGACGCGATTGTGAAAGTCGAACTGTTTTCGGAAGAATGGCGCGCGTTTGCGAGCGGGCATCCGGTTGTAGAAAAACGGTCGCCGCTTTTGGAACGCGCGCTTGTGCAGTTGGATGAATATTTCCACGGCCGCCGCCAATCATTCGATTTGCCGCTCCAATGGCAAGGCACGGCTTTTCAACAAGACGTGTGGGCGGCGCTTTGCCGCATTCCGTATGGAGAAACGGCGACCTACGCCGACATTGCCGCACAAATCGGCCGTCCGAAAGCGGTGCGCGCCGTCGGACAGGCGAACCGGGCGAATGAACTGGCCATTGTCGTTCCGTGCCATCGCGTGGTCGGCAAAAACGGCGCCTTGACCGGCTATGCCGGAAGCCGCATCGACGTGAAAGCGAAGCTGTTGGAGCTGGAGCGGCGCTATAAATAGGTGGATGGGAATAGGACGGGATAAAAAACACCGCCGCCCCTGGGACTCGAGTCCACAGGGGCGGGATCGGGCGTTATTTTTTTTGCCAATGCGACAAGGCGAGGGCGCCGACTAAAATGGCGCCTTTAATAATGTCTTGGGCGTAGTACGGGACGTTTGCCATCGTCAAGCCGTTCAACAACACCCCCATCAAAATCGAGCCGAACAACGTGCCGATGACGTTCGGTTTGCCGGCGCCAAAGACGGAAAAGCCGATGTAGGCGGCAGCGACGCCGTCCATCAAAAATGAGGCCCCAGCTGATACTTGTCCGGTGCCAATGCGCGAAGCGAGGACGATGCCGCCTAGGGCGGCAAAAAAGCCGCTGATGATGTACGCATATGTCCGGTAACGGTTCACCGGAATCCCCGACAGCCTTGCCGCTTCCCGGTTTTCCCCCGTCAAATAAAAGAGGCGCCCCGGTTTGGTGTATGTCAAAAACAAATGGGCAGCAATGACGACGAACAGCATCAGCAAAACGGAAAACGGCACGCCGAACAGCTCTCCTTGGCCGATAAATAAAAAGGAAGGAATGAATTTGCCCGGCGCCGTGCCGCCGTCTGGCAAGGGCATGTCGTTGTAAATCGAAAATCCTTTCGTATACGTGAGCTGCACGCCGTTGATGGCATACATGGTCGCTAAGGTGGCGAGCAAATCAGGCAATTTGAATTTGACGATCAAGAGCGAATTGAGCAGTCCGACGGCGATGCCGAGCAAAAGCGGCACGAGCAAGGTGACGAAGATTTCTTGGCGGTGCAAGACAAGCGCCGCCGCACTGGCGATCGTCGCAAGGCTGACCGTTGACCCGACCGATAAATCGAAGCCGTCAACGATCAGCGAAAACGTAATGCCGATCGCCACGAGCGTCACGATCGAAATCGAGCGCAAAATGTCGCTGAAGTTTTCATACGTGAAAAACCGGTCTTGCGTGACGCTAAAATAGGCGATCACGGCCAGAATGGCCAACAATGTCCCATGTTTATACAAAAACTCAAGAATAGACGGCGCCGTTTTTTTCGACGGCGTCGCGGAAACGGCCGGCTGATTCATGGATCTCACCTCCGCTGCAATAATAAACAAGCTGCTCGTACGTGAGTTCAGCGGCCGGCAGGCGGGCGAGCAGCCGACCGTCGACCATAATATAGATGGTGTCGCAAACCTCGAGCAGCTCATGACATTCGCTTGAAAAGTACAGCACGGTCTTCCCTTCATCAGCGAGGGCGCGGATGATGGAAAAGACGTCTTGTTTCGCGTGAACATCGATCCCTTTCGTCGGTTCATCAAACAAAAAGACGCGCGCGTTCGTGTTCAGCCATTTGCCGATCACGACTTTTTGCTGGTTGCCGCCGCTCAAATGGCGGACGGCGGTCGCTGCCGACGGCGGATGGATGGCGAGCGAGCGAACGAGGGTATTGGCGGCCTCCGCTTCTTGTGCCCGATTGATCCATTGCCAGCGCGCCAGGCGGGAAAGAAGGCGCACGGTGATGTTCGCCCGCACCGATTCGGGCAAAAACAGCCCTTGCTTGCGCCGTTCTTCGGGAATGAGGCAAAGTCCGGCTTCGATGGCTTCATAGGGTGACGAGAACACATAGCGCCGGCCATCGATTTCCCATTCGCCCGCCGTCTTTCGATGGGCGATGAGGCTTTCAGCAAGCTCCGTTTTGCCGGCGCCGACCAAGCCGGCGATGCCGACAATTTCCCCGCGATGGGCGTATAGGTCGATGGTTGTGCCGGTTTTGTCAATCGTGATTCCGCGAGCGGCAAAGGCGATGTCGCCTCCGTACGTGCGCGCCTGTTTGGCAGAGGTTCTTCGCTTCGTCCCGGTCATATGAAGGACGATGTCTTCAAGCGCCAAGCTGCAGGCGCCTTGATAGACGACGCGTCCGTCGCGCAAAATCGTCAGCCGATCAGCGATTTCTTGCACTTCTTTCAGCTTATGTGAAATATAAATAAAGCCGACGCCTTGCTGTTTCAGTTCATGAATGATGGCAAACAGCCGTTTCGTTTCCGCCTCGCTCAGCGCGGCGGTCGGTTCGTCCAAAATGATGTAGCGCGCGTTTGACGACAACACTTTTGCCAGCACGATGAGCTGTTTTTCATGGAGCGAACAGTCGCGCACGAGCTTTGTCGGCGGGATGGAAAGGCCGACGCGGCGAAGCAGAGCGGCGGCCCGCTCTTTTTCTTGGCGCAGCGAGCGGATCGGCCGGTTCTTCACATCAGCGAGCTCGTCAGCCGCCAAGTTTTCGTAAACAGGCAGGCCGGGAAACAGCGCTGTGTCCACTTCTTGCACGACAAGGCCAATGCCGGTCTGCTTGGCTTCACGCGGCGACGAAAACGCGCATGGGGCGCCGTCGATCGTGATCGTGCCGGCGTCCGGCGGAACGGCGCCGGCCAACATGTTCATCAGCGTGCTTTTGCCGGCGCCGTTCATGCCTAAAAGGGCGTGGACTTCGCCCGGACGAACGTCGAAGTCCACGCCGTCAAGCACGCGCACGGCGCCAAACGATTTTTTCATGCCCCGCATTGCCAACCCGTTCATTTTTTGTTCACCTGAGCTTCCAACGTTTTCATCCACGGTGAGATGGCGACGTTCGATTGCCCCCAACCCGGGATGTATTGCGAGAGATCGCTCATCGATACTTGTTTGTCCGGCAGGTCAGACCGTTTCACTAAATGCGGCTCGAGCGAGTAAATGTTCGGCGTTTTTTCACCAGCAATTTTTTGGTAGGCGAAGCGAACTTGAACGCGGCCGACTTCCGCCGGATCCGTCGCCGTCGTCGCGACCCATGGGCTGTTCGGTTTTTGGATCATTTGCAAGTCTTCGTCGCTTAAATCGATGCCGTACACTTTAATTTCCGTGCGCCCGGCTTGTTCGATGGCGCGCGTCGCCCCTTTGGCGAACTCGTCCCATGTGGCGAAGACGGCATCGATGTCGCCTTTATTCGGATATTTTTTCAAAATGGCCTCCATTTGCGTTTGCGTGTCCAGCGCGGTGTTGGCGCTCGCTGTGCCGAACTTGGCGACTTCTTTTATGTTCGGGTAGCGCTTTTTAAATGCGTCGTAAATGACATGACGTCGCTCCATCGGCGTGAAGCCGCCGACCCAAATCGTGACGATTTCACCTTCGCCGTTTAAGTCTTCCGCAAGTGTCTTTAACGTTTTCCAAGCGAGGCTATAGTCGTCTTGGTCGATGACGGTGACGCCCGGAATGTTCAAATCGTTGTCAAACGCCACAACCGGGATGCCTTTGGCGACGGCTTTTTTCACCGGCCCTTCGAGCGCATCGGCGCGGCCATGGTCAAGCAAAATGGCGTCGACGTTTTGCGTAATGGCCGTTTCAACGTATGATGCCATCTTCGTCAAATCGTTGTCGGCGTTGTAAATTTGCACTTCGCCGCCGAACTTTTGCACTTGTTCTTTCACGCCGGCGATGTATTGCGAGGAGAATGTGCCGATCGACATTTGCATGATGGCGGCGATTTTGACCGGTTTTTTCAGTTTTTCCGGAATGGCCGCCTGTTCGCTGCCTGCGGCTGTCGCGTTGTCGGTTGCTGTTTCATTGTTCGTTGTCCTCGTTTCGTTGGCTGGCTTGGCGCTCATGGCATCTTGCTCATTTGTGCAGCCGGCTAAGATGGAGAACACAACAAAGAAAAGAAGAAAAAGGAACGATAAGGCCTTAAATCGTTTCATGGTGCTCCTCCTTTGCGAATAACGATGGCAGCGCCGTTTCGTAACGGCCGCGGACGATGCCTTTTTCGGTAATGATAGCGGTAATGAGCTCGTTTGGCGTGACGTCAAACGCCGGGTTGTACACGTTGACGCCTTCTGGGGCGATGCGCACGCCGGCTAGATGGGTCACTTCATCCGGATGGCGCTCTTCAATCGGGATGTCCGCCCCTGTTTTTGTCTTGATGTCGATCGTTGACAGCGGGGCAGCGACGTAAAACGGAATGCCGAACGATTGGGCGAGCAAAGCGAGGCCAAACGTGCCAATTTTGTTCGCTGTATCGCCGTTTCGCGCGATCCGGTCGGCGCCGACGATGATGGCGTTAATGTGTTTCGCCTTGAGCGTTTGGGCCGCCATGTTGTCGGTAATGAGCGTCACATCGACGCCCGCCTGCATGAGCTCCCATGTGGTCAGGCGCGCTCCTTGCAACACCGGCCGCGTTTCTAGGGCGTAAACGGACAGCTCGATTCCTTTTTCTTTTGCCAAATAAAACGGGGCGAGCGCCGTTCCGTAGCGGGCGGTGGCGATCGAACCGGCGTTGCAAATCGTCATCACCCGGCCTCCCGGACGGAAAAGGGACAAGGCGTATTCGCCGATGCGGCGGCACACCTCCTCATCTTCGATTTGGATGCGGATCGCTTCGTGAATGAGCGTTGTTTTCGCCTCATTGACGGAAGCGGCGCTTTTCGCGGCGGCGACGAGCCGGTCGAGCGCCCAAAACAAGTTGACGGCCGTCGGGCGGGCGCTGGCTAAGTAGTCGCGGTCTTGTTGTAAGCGGCGCTGAAATTCGTCCACTGATTCGGTTTCATAGCGCGAGGCGGTGAGCGCCAAGCCGTAAGCGGCTGTGATGCCGATCGCCGGCGCCCCGCGCACTTTCAACGTCGCGATCGCATCATGGACGTCTTCGATCGTCTGGAGTTTGATATATTCGGTTACGGATGGCAATTTTTGTTGGTTTAAAATCGTCACATGCGTCTCATGCCATTCGACTGAGCGCGGGATGACAAATGTGCTCATCGTCGTCTTCCTTTCTCGATTGGTGGATTGGCCCGGGCTGGCGTTGGACAGCCGACCCGGGCAGGGGTGTCATCGTTCCGTTTCGACGAACAGGCGGCGGAAGCCGTCCGTTCCCGCCAGTTCGGCGCGCTCAACGATCAGGCGGCGGCCGAGACGGAGCGCGTGCCGTTTCGCAGCGAGCCGCTCGTCTTTTTGTTCAATGCCGTCGAGATCCGCCACATGGGCGAGGCCGATCGTCCGGCGGATGACCTCGCAACCGGCAAAACCGACAGCGTCAACGAACGCCTGCCGCAGCACCTCATCAAGCAGTCCGGGCGTCGCGGCGTACGTTTCGACGTTTTCGGTGCGCCAAAGCTCTGAGAATACAGACGTAAAAACGTCCCACGTCCGGTCGATATGATCAAAGAGCGGACGGCGCTCCGATTCAGGGCGGGACAACGCATTTAACAGCAAGTTGGCGAAAAATTGGCCAAGGTCAAATCCGATCGGGCCGTAAAAGGCGAATTCCGGGTCGATCACTTTCGTTTCGTCGTCGCTGGCGAAAATGCTGCCAGTGTGCAAGTCCCCGTGCAGCAGTACATCCGCTTCAGTTAAAAACTTGCGCTTCAGCTTCGCTGCTTCGAGGCGGAGGCGGTCATCTTCCCAAAGCGCTTCAACGTTTGGGCGCAATTCGTCTTCAAAGTTGTTCGTGTCATGGTCGAAAAAGGGATCGGTAAAGACGAGATCTTCCGTAATTTTGCATAGCTCTGGATTGACAAAGCTTTGCGCCAGCTTCTTTTTCTCTTGTTGATTCATGCCGAAATCAGACGTGTAAAACGCTGTTTTAGCGATGAATTCGCCGATATGCCGGGACAAAAGCGGGTACGTTTTCCCTTCGATCAGCCCTTTGCGGGCGATTTGCAAGTGGGATAAATCTTCCATCACTGTGATGGCGAGCGATTCGTCAGAGTAGTAGACGTTTGGCACATATTGCGGCACATAGCTGGCAAACGTGCGCAGCGCGTTGCTTTCAATGACCGCGCGTTTTAATGTGAGCGGCCAGCTTTCACCGACGACTTTCGCGTACGGCAGCGCTTGTTTGATAATGATGCCTTGCTTTGTCTCTTGGTCGACGATATGAAACACTAAGTTTAGGTTGCCGTCGCCGATCTCGCGGCACAGAAGCGGCGCCCCGTCGCGGAACAAGCCGAGGCGGACGGCGAGGGCGGTCGCTTTTTGTTCGGTGAGCGGTTCGTAAACAGCTGACTGGACAATCGTCATTTTCACGTTCCCCCTTTAGGTTTTGACAAATGAAAAAGCCTCTTTCGCATACGGAAAGAGGCTTGAAGATGCATCGTCTTCGCGCCTCTTATCTTTCAGAAAGACGGGCGTCTTTCTGTTGGACTTAGCACCGTGCCCTGCGGAAGCGGGTCGCTTCCGGCGCCGCTGATGCGTGCGCCCTATCTCACGATAGCATTACGGTCGGTTGCTGGGCTTCATTGGGCCAATTCCCTCAGCCAACTCTTGATAAGAGTACCGATCTGGCTATTGAGTTTTTGCAATTTTCACGATGTTAGCAATCGTTTGGTTGCTTGATTCGAATGATACAGGTTGGGCAGGCGGATTGTCAATACGTTTTGAAAAATTTTTTTGCCGCTTCGTCGTAATCGCGCGGCCGGCGGTCGGCAAACACCGGGATGCGCGCACGGACATCTTTAACGAGCGCCGGGTCGATGTCCGCTAGAAGAACGCCCGGCTTTTCATCGGCCTCGGCGATGATTTCGCCCCACGGGTCGACGATGAGCGAATGGCCGGCAAAGACGTTGTTCGGGTCGCTTCCGGCTCGATTGCAGGCGACGACATAGCATTGGTTTTCAATCGCCCGCGCCATCAACAACGTCCGCCAATGGTGAAGGCGGGGAAGCGGCCATTCGGCGACGACAAACAGCACTTCCGCTCCGGCTAAGGCGTGAGTGCGAATCCATTCCGGAAAGCGGATGTCATAGCAAATGACTCCGGCGCACGACAGCCCGTCAAGCGAAAACAAGCCTGGCTCGTTTCCCGGCTGCAAATACAAATGCTCATCCATCAGTTGGAACAGATGAAGTTTGCTATATTCACTGACGATTTGGCCGCTTCGGTCGGCGACAATCATCGTGTTCGTCACACCGGCAGCGGTTTTTTTGGCGACTGAGCCGGCGACGAAATGGACGCCGTATGTTTGCGCTAGGCGGGAGGCGAACGCTTTCGTCCGCTCGGCATGGTCATCGGCAATTTCGTCCAAGCGCGTCAAGTCATAGCCGGTCGTCCATAGTTCCGGAAGCACGACGATGTCGGCTCCTTCGTTGGCGGCGGATTGCACGGCTTTTTCGGCTTGCTGTTCATTCGTTTGAGGATCGCCAAACGCGATATCGAGTTGGAGGCAAGCGATGCGGATGGTCATTGTTTTTCACCTCAATGAAAAAATTTGCTTTACATTTTGCTTTTTACGATATATGATTTTGCACTAGAATTTCAAGAATTTTTGAGAAGGTGTGGGCGATGACGATCGAATTTCCTTTTTCCGAACTGCTTGAACAGCTGCCGAAGCAGTTTTTTGCTTCGCTTGTCGCCAAAGTGGGAGAGAAAATCAAGGCCGGGCATGATGTCATTAATTTAGGGCAAGGCAATCCGGACCAGCCGACGCCTAGGCATATCGTTGAGGCGATGCAACGGGCGGCGGCCAATCCGAAGTACCATAAATATTCGCCGTTTCAAGGCTACTCCTTTTTGAAAGAAGCCGTTGCTGCGTTTTATGCGCGCGAATACGGAGTTGAGGTTGATCCGACCCGCGAAGTCGCCATTTTGTTTGGCGGCAAGGCCGGGCTTGTTGAGCTGCCGCTTTGCCTCGTCAACCCGGGCGATGTGGTGCTCGTCCCGGACCCGGGCTATCCGGATTACTGGTCGGGAATCGCGCTCGCCCGCGCACGGATGGAAATGATGCCGCTTGTCGCCGAGCAGCAATTTTTGCCCGATTACAGCGCCATTCCGGCAGCGGTCGCCGATCAGGCCAAACTGATGTTTTTAAATTATCCGAACAACCCGACCGGTGCGACGGCGACGAACGAGTTTTTCGCCGAGACGGTGGCGTTCGCCGCCAAGCACGGCATTGCCGTCGTGCACGACTTTGCCTATGGGGCGATCGGTTTTGACGGCAAAAAGCCGGTCAGCTTCCTCGAAGTTGACGGGGCGAAAGACGTCGGGGTTGAAATTTACACGTTTTCGAAAACATACAATATGGCCGGCTGGCGCGTCGCGTTTGCCGTCGGCAACGAGCGGATCATTCGGGCGCTTGAGCTGCTGCAAGATCATTTGTATGTCAGTTTGTTCGGCGCCGTCCAGGAAGCGGCGGCCGCAGCGCTTCTCGGCCCACAAGATTGTGTCAAAGAGCTTGTCGCGCTGTATGAAGCGCGCCGCAATACGTTCATCTCTGCCCTGCGCGGCATCGGCTGGGAAGCACCGGCGCCGTCCGGTTCGTTTTTCGCCTGGCTCCCCGTACCGAAAGGATGGTCGTCCGCCGAGTTTGCCGATGTGCTCCTTGAGCGGGCGCATGTCGCCGTCGCTCCGGGTATCGGCTTTGGCGAGCACGGCGAAGGATATGTGCGCGTTGGCTTGTTGACTGATGAAGCGCGGCTCTGTGAAGCAGCCGAACGGATCGGACGTCTCGGGCTGTTTTGAAAAAAATGATTGACAACGGGGGCAAAGGCTGTCATAATTCAAAGTAAATTTGCCATACTCGCCAAAATCGTTTGACAAATGCATAGTTACGCAAGCATTCTTATCAAGAGCAGGCGGAGGGACGAGCCCGATGAAGCCCGGCAACCGGCTTGGCACATCCAAGCACGGTGCTAATTCTTGCAGCGGAAACGCTGAGAGATAAGAAGAGTGCCATAGACGAATGATGCCTCTTCTTATGAAGAGGCTTTTTTCTTTGGAAAGAGGGATGAATGATGAGTGCAGTGATGGCAACGTATTTGCTTCATGACGAGAAAGACATTCGCAAAAAGGCAGAAGGGATCGCGCTCGGCTTGACGGTCGGGACGTGGACCGACTTGCCGGCGTTGGAGCAGGAGCAGCTTCGCAAACATAAAGGCGAGGTCGTCGCTATTGAAGAGCTTGGCGAAAGCGAGCGGACGAACGCGTATTTCGGCAAGCGGCTGAAGCGGGCGATCGTCAAAATCGCCTATCCAACGGTCAACTTCAGCGCCGATTTGCCGGCGCTCTTGGTGACGACGTTCGGCAAGCTGTCGCTTGATGGGGAAGTGCGGCTGCTGGATCTTGAGTTTCCGGACGAGTGGAAGCGGCAATTCCCAGGGCCGCGGTTTGGCATCAGCGGTATTTGCGAAAAAGTCGGGGTGCATGACCGCCCGCTGTTGATGAGCATTTTTAAAGGCATCGTCGGCCGCGATTTGGCGTATTTGACGTCCGAATTGAAAAAACAGGCGCTTGGCGGCGTCGACTTAGTCAAAGATGACGAAATTTTGTTTGACAGCGAGCAGCTGCCGTTGGAAAAGCGGATCACGGAAGGAAAGGCCGCGCTTCGGGAAGCGTACGAACAAACGGGCAAACGGACGCTGTATGCCGTCAACTTGACCGGCAAAACGTTTGAACTGAAAGAGAAAGCGAAACGGGCCGCCGAGCTTGGCGCCGACGTGCTGTTGTTCAACGTGTTCGCCTACGGGCTTGATGTGTTGCAAGGGCTGCGTGAGGATGAGAACATCACCGTGCCGATCATGGCTCATCCGGCGTTTAGCGGCGCGATCACGCCGTCTGAGTTTTACGGGGTCGCCCCGTCGCTGTTGCTCGGCAAGCTGTTGCGGCTCGCTGGGGCTGATTTCGTCCTGTTCCCGTCGCCGTACGGCAGCGTCGCTCTCGAGCGCGAACAGGCGCTTGGCATCGCCCGGGCGCTCACCGATGAACAGGAGCCGTTTGCGCGGGCGTTTCCGGTGCCGTCGGCGGGCATTCATCCGGGGCTCGTGCCGCTTCTTGTCCGCGATTTCGGCCTTGACAGCATCGTCAATGCCGGTGGGGGCATTCACGGCCACCCGGACGGGGCGATCGGCGGCGGGCAGGCGTTTCGCGCTGCCATCGACGCGGCTCTTGCCGGCCGTCTGCTCCGCGAAGCGGCGACAGAAAACGAAGCGCTGCAAAAAGCCATCGACCGCTGGGGCGCGATTGAGGTGGAAGCATGACGAAACAGCTTGTTCTCTTTTGTGATTTTGACGGCACGATTACGGAAAATGACAACATTATTGCGATTATGAAGCAATTCGCTCCACCGGAGTGGGAAGCGTTGAAAGACGACATTCTCGCCGAGCGCATCTCGGTTCAAGAAGGGGTCGGCAAAATGTTTTCCCTCCTTCTGTCGGCGCTGAAAGATGAGATCGTTGACTTTTTGCTTAGCACCGCCCGTTTGCGCGAAGGGTTTCGCGAATTCGCCGCTTGGACGAAAGAGCAGGGCATTCCGCTCTATGTGGTGAGCGGCGGGATCGACTTTTTTGTCTACCCGCTGCTTGACGGGATAATCGAACGAGAGCGCATTTTTTGCAATGGCTCCGATTTCAGCGGCGAGACGATCCGCATCACATGGCCGCACGCGTGCGACAGCGAGTGCCAAAACGGCTGCGGCTGCTGCAAGCCGTCGCTTCTTCGGAAGCTGGCCCACCCGAACGGGTATCATGTCGTCATCGGCGATTCGATTACCGATTTAGCGGCGGCAAAACAAGCAGATTACGTGCTGGCGCGCGATTTTCTGCTCAAAAAATGCCAAGCGCTCGATTTGCCCCATGCGCCGTTTGCGACGTTTTTTGATGTGATGGATCATTTGCAGCAGATGGAGGTGACGGCATGAGCATCGTCGTGCAAAAATGGAACGAGCTCGCCGAGGTGAAGGCCGAGCTTGCCGCCCGTGACTGGTTTTTCGCTACAAGCGGCAATTTATCGATCAAAGTGACAAACGATCCACTCACCTTTCTTGTCACTGCCAGCGGCAAAGATAAACGGAAGCAGACAGACGAAGATTTTCTGCTTGTTGACGCCGCTGGCCGACCAGCGGAGAAAACACATGTAAAGCCGTCAGCCGAGACGCTGTTGCATACGAAAATTTATGGGCAGACGAACGCTGGCTGCGTGTTGCACGTCCATACGGTCGACAACAACATCATTTCCGACGTGTACGCCCAAAACGGGGAAGCGGTTTTTTTCGGCCAGGAAATCATTAAAGCGTTCGGTATTTGGGAAGAAAATGCCGAGGTGCGCATTCCGATCATTTACAATTACGCCGACATCCCGACGTTGGCCGCCGAATTTGCGAAACATGTCGACGGCGATACGGGCGCGGTATTGATCCAGAACCACGGCATTACCGTCTGGGGACGTACGGCGTTTGAAGCGAAAAAACATTTGGAAGCGTGGGAGTTTTTGTTCAGCTGGCAGGTGAAGCGGCTGCTTCTGCAACGGGCCGCTGTTCCGCTAGTTGACTAACTAATACATTTTTAAAGGGGGCTTTGACGATGGCTGTCATCAAAGTGAAAAAAACGGGTCAAGTAATCGAAGGGGAAGACAATGTCCGCGCCTTTTTAAACAGTCAAGGTGTGTTGTACGAGCATTGGGACATTACGAAACTGCCGGAACATTTGCGCGACAAATATGTGCTCACCGATGAAGAGAAAGAGGAAATTTTGACGACATTTAAAGACGAGATTGAAGACTTGGCAGCGCGCCGCGGCTACAAAACGTGGGACATCGTCGCTTTGTCTGAGGCGACGCCAAACTTGGAAGAGCTGCTGAAAAAATTTGAACAAGTGCACATCCATACGGAAGATGAAGTGCGCGCCATTACGGCCGGCCACGGCATTTTCATCATCAAAGGCGACAAAGAAACCGGTTATTTTGACGTCGAGCTGGAAGCCGGCGATGTCATTTCCGTGCCGGAAGGAAATCCGCACTACTTCACGTTGATGGATGACCGCCAAGTTGTGGCTGTCCGCCTATTTATCGATCCGTCCGGCTGGGTCGCTCATCCGTACGAAGAAAAAGAGGAAGTCAGCCAATAACGAGCATACCCCGTTGCCTGTGCGGCAGCGGGGTTTTTTGTTAAAACGATTCCGTTAGAAAAATCATAAACAAAATACCAATAATAAACGCATATGTCGATGTCCGTTCATTTCCGTCGCCATGGCTTTCGGGAATAAGCTCTTTGTAAATGATAAAAAGCATGGCCCCAGCGGCAAACGCCAATCCGTATGGGACTAAACCACGGAAGAGGGAAGTTAAATAAAAACCGAGCAGCGATGTGATGATTTCGACCGCCCCCGTTAACGTGGCAATCAGAAAGGCTTTGAAGCGGCTGATTTGCTGATTGACTAAAAACAAGGCGACTAAAAATCCTTCCGGCGCATTTTGCAAGCCGATGGCCAACGCGATCAAATTGCCAGTCGTCTCGGCATCGGATGCGTAGCTGACTCCCACCGATAATCCTTCAGGAAGGTTGTGCAACGTAATGGCAGCGATGATGAGCATCGCTTTTTCGTCAAATGGCAAACCGCTTTTTGTATGCTCTAAATCGATATGGGGAACAGTCATCTCGAGCAACGTTAAAATGAGCACGCCAGCCGAAAGGCCGATCGTAAGTGCCCCAAAGCCGCCGATTCGCAGCGCCTCCGGAATAAGGCTCATCATAGACGCCGCCATCATAATGCCGGCGGAAAAAGCCAACAGCACGTCACGCCAACGGTGGGTGAGTGATTTGGCTAAAAACAAAATCGGCACAGCGCCAAGCCCTGTCGATAAGGCAGAAAGCACACTGCCGGCTAACACTTGGTTCATTCGATCCCTCCTCATCTTCCTTTACTTTTTCATATGCGCGAATAATATAAATGTGACAATCGCCCAAGCGCCGCCATATAATAAATTATCATAACGAAATGAACAGACGGTGGCGAGCAAAATGCATAGGCAGCCGGCAAAAACGGTTGCCTGTCTGTTCGCCGTTTCGGTATAATGCAAGTAAGAAACGGTCAATTGTAAAGGGTTGGATGCCATGGAACAGAAAGAGCAGGCGCTTGAGCAATCATTAAAACTGTTTATCGTACTGTCACGGGCGTATCGGTCCGTCAGCGACCAAGTAAACAAATCGATCCACTCGTTCGGGGTGAATCCGACGGAGTTTGCGGTGTTAGAACTGCTATACCATAAAGGCGACCAGCCGCTTCAGCAAATCGGCGAAAAAATTTTGCTCGCCAGCGGCAGCATCACTTACGTTGTCGACAAACTGGAAAACAAAGGGTTGATCGTCCGCCGGGCCTGTGAACGAGACCGGCGCGTCACGTATGCATCGATTACGGAAGAAGGCCGGCGGTTCATTGAGCGCGTCTTTCCGGAACATGCAGAAAAAATTCATGAAACGGTATCAGCGCTCACGGCGGAGGAAAAAGAGCAAGCGATCGCCTTGCTGAAAAAATTAGGATACGGAGCGAAAAACGCCCAGCCAAACAGAGACTGACAGTTCGTCGGTCTCTTTAATTTTTGCGGAAAATGGATACGTTATTTAAAGAAAACAACATTAGAAAAAGGAGAGATCGCCATGATGATTCCGGTTGGGGTGTCGAATCGCCATATTCATTTATCGAAAGAACATATGGCGGCGCTGTTCGGGGAAGGCGTCGAGCTGACAGTGCTCAAGCCGCTGTCCCAGCCCGGCCAGTTTGCCGCTAAGGAAACGGTGACGGTGGAAGGACCGAAAGGGAAAATCGAAAATGTCCGCGTCCTTGGCCCGGTCCGTTCGCTCACTCAGCTTGAAATTTCGAAAACGGACAGCTTCAAGCTCGGTGTTGCGCCGCCTGTTCGCTTATCTGGAGATATTGAAGGAACGCCGGGCATTACGATTCACGGGCCGAACGGGACGGTGACGGTGGACAAGGGGGTCATCATTGCCAAGCGCCACATTCATATGACGCCGAAAGATGCAGAAACGTTTGGCGTCCGCGACAAGCAAGTCGTGAAAGTGAAAACGCAAGGGGAGCGCGCCCTCATTTTTGACGAAGTGATCGTCCGCGTCAGCGAAGACTTTGCGTTAGATATGCACATTGACACCGACGAAGCGAACGCGGCCGGTTTAAAAACGGGCGATTATGTCGAGTTGCTCCCGTCGTGAAATCATCTGCAGCAATGGGAAGACAAGGCGCCCTCTCGTTCGTCCCGAGGGGGCGCCTCCCGTTAACGCGGGCGCTTCTTCTCTGATCGATCCAGGGTGCCGACTAGATGAAACGGCGCATCACGCCGAATGGCATCAATGACGCCGCCGCTGATTTCTTGATGGGTGAGCCAGCGCGAACCGTATTCTTCCACGACAAAACCGAGCTGAACTTGCCGATAAAGGCAGGCTGCAGGCAAACAGAGTTCCGATTTCGCTTCGGCTGGATCGGCGCGGCTGCCGAGCACGTGAAACAGCCGCCAAGGGCCGGGATGTCCGCTATTTTTTTTGATGACGGTGGACAGCGCCTGGTTTCCGTCCGTATGCACCCACGCAATGATTAGGGCAAAAGTTCCGTTTTTTTGGATGGCTCGGGAAATCAGGGAACAAAGCGCTTCTTGATCGCGATAATCAACAAGAAGCGGGTTGATGGATGCCATTTGTCCAGCGCGGTCGATGAGCTGCTCCATCCGTTCGTAGCGGCGGGCGATGACGGACACATAATATCCTTCCCGCACAAGCCAAAGCGATACATCAGACAACATGCCTGTCCCGCCGATGACAAGGGCGTGCATGGCGCGTCTCCTTTCGGATTAATGCAGTGGTCCTTTCAAATAATGATCAAACCAACCGACGATTTGGCGAAGCCGTTCGAGGCGAAGCGCCGGGTTGCCGGTGCGCGACAAATCGTGATTGGCATCGGGGAAGCGGACAAGTTTCGTTTCCCGCCCGAGTTGTTTCAATGCGATAAACAACTGTTCCGCCTGCTCGATCGGGCAGCGATAGTCCTGCTCGCTATGCAAAATTAAGAGCGGCGTGCGCACATGTTGGACGTATTTGAGCGGCGAATGATGCCAAAGCCGCTCGGCGTCTTCCCAGACGTCGCACCCAACTTCCCATTTCGTGAAAAAGTAGCCGATGTCGCTCACGCCGGCGAAGCTGAGCCAGTTGGAAATCGAGCGCTGAGTGACGGCGGCCCGGAAGCGGTCAGTGTGCCCGACGATCCAGTTCGTCATAAATCCGCCGTAGCTGCCGCCGGTAACGCCAAGACGTGTCTCGTCAATGAAGTCGAACTGACGGATTGCGGCGTCAACGCCGGCCATAATGTCTTCATAATCCATGCCGCCATAGTCACCGCGCACGGCATTGACAAACGACTGGCCGTATCCATGGCTTCCGCGTGGGTTCGTAAACAGCACAGCATAGCCGGAAGAAGCGAGCAGCTGAAACTCATGGAAAAACGTAAATCCGTACATTGTATGCGGTCCGCCGTGAATTTCGACGATAAGCGGTGCTTTTTCTCCGCAGCCAAGCCCGGGAGGTTTCATGATCCAACCTTGAATGTCCGAACCGTCTGTGGATTGGTAGGTAAACGGTTCGGCATCAGCGAGCGCGACTTCGTTCTCAAGCGCTTCATTGACCGTGGTGAGCCGCGTTTTTGCGCCGCTTTCAAGTGAGATGGCATACAAATCCCCAATCACTGTCGGCTCGCTAATCGCGGCAACGGCCTGCTGTTCGTTCGGATGGACGGCGAGGCCGTATACATGGAAGTCCCCTTCGATGATCGGAACGACGGGTCCGTCAAGCGGGATGAAAAATACATTGACGCGTCCGCGCTCCGAGGCGGTGACGTATACACCGGTTCCGTCATGTTTCCAAATCGGGCCCGGGCCTTTTGCATCAGCGTGTGTATCGCCGACCATCGCATCGCCGAGATGAACGTCCCAATCGGCGGTCAGCACCCGCTTCGTTTGGTGTTCGAGTTCAAAGACATAAAGCCGGTGGATGGTCGCTCCGAGATAAGCGAGATCATGGCCAATGGCCGCGAGCTTCATTCCGTCCGGCGACCAGGCGAGCGAGGCGAATGTGCCGCACCCATTCGTCAAGTTCGTTTCTGTTTTTTTCTCGAGATCGAGCAACATGATGTCGCGCGTAAACATGATGTCAGGGTCATTGTTCCGATTGGCGACAAAGGCGAGCGTCCGCCCGTTTGGCGAAACGGCAAATGAGCCGATTTCTTCCTCGAGGTTTGTCAATGCTTCCGCTTTTCCTGACGTTGCATCGATGCGCACCAGCACGGCTCGTTTGCCTTCAAGAAAGCCGGCGGCATCCGACTTGTAATACAGCCGTTCAACAATGCGTGGCTTCGCATCGGCCGGTTTTTGTTCCGCGGTTTTCGATTCTTCCCGGTCGTCGATCGTTTCGTTGCCGCCAAGCGTTGTCAAAGCGATGAGAAACGCCCCGTCCGGTGTCCAAACGTAATCGCGCACCCCGTTTTTGAAAAACGTCAGCTGGCGCGCTTCGCCGCCGTCAGCCGGCAACAGCCAAAGCTGTGTGCGCCCGGAGCGGTCGGACAAAAACGCGATCGTTTTGCTGTCCGGGGAAAAGCGCGGTTTCGTGTCGCGAAAGCGGCCGAACGTCCATTGGCGGACGGCGCCGCCTTCGATCCATATGTATAGATGAGAACGGTATTGTTTTTCCTCATCGATCGATTTTTGCACGAACACGCCGCGCGTTCCGTCCGGCGCGTAGTGCGGATCGCGCACCGAGCGGAGGCGAAGCAGATCTTCTACAGTCACGCCGCGGTGTTTCAGCGGTTGTCCATTGTTCATGAGCGACCTCCTCTTTCCATAAAGTAAAGTTAGGATAGTATCTTATTTCGTGTTTCGAAGGAAAAATCCTGCCGGCAATAAAAAAACGAACGTCCTGTTGATGGACGTTCGTTGTTCGTTACGCTGATAATTTTTCTTTGTCGTTTGTTTGCTGCGCCGCTTTTTTCACTTGCGGGTAGAAGATCACGCCGCTGGCCAGCAAGGCGACGCCGAGCAGGAACGTTTTCATGTCTGCTGTGCCAGCGATGACGACCCAGACGGAGTAGACGGTCGCCAAAGCAGCGATCATGCCGTCAGCCAGCCGCCCGCGCGCTGCTGCATACGTTTCCCCGGTGAGCGCGAGTTTCAGCTGGAAGACAGAAGCGATCAAATATGGAACGAGATAGGCGAGCGTAGCGATGTAAATGACAAAGTCGAACGCTGCCGCCATCGAATGGGAAATGGTCGAGAAAATGAACAGCTGGGCCAATGCATTCGATAGCGTCAACGAGAAGCTTGGCACGTTTTTCTTGTTTTCTTTCAAAAAGGCCGGCAGAAACAGTCCTTGTTTCGCCGCCTGGTACGGCACTTCTGCGCTCAACAAAATCCAGCCGAGCGTGGAACCGAGCAAGCTGATGAGACCGAGGCCAGCAAGCACGTAGCCGCCGGTCGGACCGACGATGGCGACAATGGCATCGACGAGCGGCTTCTCCGATTGAATGAGCTTGTCTTGCGGCAAGACGCCCATCACCAAAAAGCTGATGCCGATATAAATGGCTAAGGCGATGAGCAGGCCGGCGATCGTCGCCCGCTTCACATCTGCCTGTTTGCGCGCCCGCGAAGCGAACACCATCGCCGATTCAACGCCGACAAACGCCCAAAGCGTCGATAAAGCGGCATTGTTGATTTGTCCAAGCAGACCGAGCGGCTGTCCGTCTCCGTCATAACGCGGGGCATCAAGCGGACCGACGACCGCCCTGTCAAAAGCGAACAAGGCGATGACAATAAACAGGAAAAAGCCGAGCACTTTCGCTGCTGTCGCCGCGAAATTTAACTTGCCGGCATCTTCTACGCCGCGCAAAATAATGGCGTGCATCACCCAAAGAAGCGCCGTGCAGACGAGAAATGTAAGCAAATTCCCAAGCTTTAGCGTAAACGAGCCCATTGTAAGCACGGTTTTATCGCTTGTTAATACAGGGAAAAAGGTCGACAAGTAGCTCGAAAACGTCGTGATGATGGCGACATTGCCGGCAAAATTGCCGACCCAGTAGCCCCACGACGACATAAAACCGGATAAAATCGACAAGTTCGAACCTTTCGGGAACAGCTCTTTCGCATAAATTTGCGGCCCGCCGCCCAAGTTCGGCTTGCGGATCGCCAAGTTGCCAAATACAAGCGCCGTCATTAACACGCCGACGCCGGTCAATAGCCAGGCGAACATGACGCCAATCGGGCTTGCCGCCTCTGCCAATGAGCGCGGCAGCATAAAAATGCCGGATCCGACCATATTGCCAACGACTAACGCCGTTAACACCCAAAACCCGAGTTGCCGGTTGTTGTTCAAGATGGAAAACTCCTTTCTTCACCAAAGATAAACAATAAAAAAGCACCCTTATCGTTTCAACGGGTGCATGACACATCTGCATCCAGCTGAATGCGATAGCGCTCCATCGCCCTAGAACGATGGCAGTCCTGCGCCTGTTCGGCCGCAGACCCAGCTTGCGCCGCCGGAGCGCGCCGCAAACTTCGGCGATGAATCCTTTCATTCCGCTTCATCAGCGCTCCGGCCTCAGCGAAACTACTTTTACTCATCGCAACCTCTATCCCATTGAAGCGGAGAGGGGGTTATCGTTGTCGACATTATCTTACCCGATTCGACAAAAAACGTCAATATATTTTTCTGAAATAAGGTTAAGCGTGTGGGTTTTTCGACTCTTCACCACAACATGTACTTGACAAGCAATACGGTTTCCTGCACAAGGATATGCAAAAATCACTGATTTGCTGATTTCCCCACACAAGTGTAAATAGGGTATGTTCAGAAAAAACCAAGTACAACTTTTGGTGAAGAGCCGGTTTTTCGTCTGTTGCCGCAACCGCCGGGCGTGCGAAAAAATTGGCGATCGTTATGTTTTTGGAGAAAATAACGTAGTATTTGGACGGCGACAGCATAGTTGCCTCACTTCCGAAACATGCAATAAAATGGAATTATATTCGGAAAGTTGGCAATGAGAAGGATTTTTTGCGACAAACGGCGAATAAGCAATTGGTTGAAGCAAAAGAAGAAATTGCCGCCATGTTTGGCGAAAAAATAAAGAAAGAAGGGATTGGCTTGAAATTTTCCGCATTTCATTATGAGCGGCCCGACATGGATCAGCTGCAGGCGTCGTTTCAGGAGGCGCTCGATGCGTTTCGCCGCGCCGGGAGCGCTGCTTTGCAGCACGAGGCGATGAAGCGGATCAATGCACTGCGCCGCCGCTACAGCACGATGGCGAACCTTTGTCATATCCGCCATACGATCGATACAAACGATGAGTTTTATAAGAAAGAACAAGACTTTTTTGATGAAACGGAACCGGTCGTCAAGGGGCTCATCAACGATTATTACCGTGCACTTGTTGAGTCCCCGTTTCGCGCTGAGCTTGAAAAAGTGTGGGGGAAACAGCTGTTTGCTTTGGCGGAGACGCAGCTGAAAACGTACGCTCCGGCAGTGATGGAAGATTTGCAAAAAGAAAACAAGCTGGCGAGCGAATATACGAAGCTGATTGCGTCGGCAAAAATCATGTTTGAAGGCGAAGAGCGGACGCTTGCGCAGCTGCAGCCGTTCGTGGAATCGCCGGATCGCTCGATGCGCAAGCGGGCGAGCGAAGCAAGGTTTTCGTTTTTCACGGATCATGAAAAAGAGCTCGATGAGCTGTACGATGAGCTCGTCCATGTGCGCACGGCGATCGCCCGAAAATTAGGATTTCCCACCTTTGTTCAGCTCGGCTATGCCCGTTTAGGCCGAACCGATTACAATGACGAGATGGTCGCCAACTTCCGCCGGCAAGTGAAAATGCACATCGTCCCGCTCGCCTCCAAGCTGCGCGAGCGCCAGCGGCAGCGGATTCAGGTCGACCGGCTTACGTATTATGATGAGCCGTTCATGTTCCCGAGCGGCAACCCGGCGCCAAAAGGGGACGCCGCTTGGATCGTTGACAACGGCCGGCGCATGTATGAAGAGCTGTCCCCGGAAACGGGCGCGTTTTTCCGCTATATGATCGAACATGAATTAATGGACCTCGTCGCCAAAAAGGGGAAAGCGAGCGGCGGCTATTGCACGTATATTGACGACTACCAGGCGCCGTTTATTTTCTCGAACTTTACCGGAACATCCGGCGACATTGACGTACTGACCCATGAAGCGGGGCATGCGTTCCAAGTGTATGAAAGCCGCCATTACGATATCCCGGAATACAACTGGCCGACGCTTGAGGCGTGCGAAATCCATTCGATGAGCATGGAATTTTTCACATGGCCGTGGATGGAGCTGTTCTTCGCCGAAGACGCCGACAAATATCGGTTTGCCCATTTGAGCGACGCGCTCTTGTTTTTGCCGTACGGTGTCGCCGTCGATGAATTCCAGCACGCCGTCTACGAGCGCCCGAACATGACGCCGGCCGAGCGGAAGAAAACGTGGCGTGACATTGAGAACGTGTATTTGCCGACAAGGGATTACGACGGCCACGATTACCTTGAACGCGGCGGCTTTTGGCAGCGGCAAGGGCACATTTACACCGACCCGTTTTATTACATCGACTACACCCTCGCGCAAGTGTGCGCGTTCCAGTTTTGGAAGCGGGCGCAAGACGACCGGACTGCGGCGTGGCGCGACTATGTGGCGCTTTGCCGATTGGGAGGCAGCCGGCCGTTCACCGAGCTCGTCCAATGCGCCAACCTCGTGTCGCCGTTTGCCGACGGGGCGGTCGCTTCGGTCGTCGGCCACATTGAACGATGGCTCGATCGCGTCGATGACAAATCATTGTGAATAAAAGAGGCAACAAAGGAGGTAGAACGGCATCGTTTCACCTTCTTTCCTCGAGGCGGAGAAGCACTCATTGCGCTAGGAGGAAGAACGATGATTCGGAAAGCCGATTTAACCGATGCGCCGGCGATTGCCGCTGTCCATGTGGAAAGTTGGAAGACAACATACCGCGGCATTGTGCCGGACGCGTACTTGGAGACGTTGGCAGTGGAAGAAAAGCAAACGTTATGGGAGAAGGGGCTCAGCCAAGCGGACCATTCCGTGTTTGTTGCCGAGGAAAACGGGCGCGTCGTTGGGTTCATCTCCGGCGGACGAAACCGGGCGAGCGGCGGCCCAGCGGCCCAATATGACGGGGAGCTGTACGCGGTTTATTTGCTGAAAGAGGCGCAAGGAAAAGGGCTTGGCCGGCAGCTTGTGCAAGCATCGGCCCGCGACTTGGCGCAAAACGGCATTCATTCGCTGGTTGTCTGGGTGCTTGCTGCCAACCCGTCGCGCGGTTTTTACGAACGGCTTGGCGGCAAAAAGTTGGCCGAGGAAAGGGTGGAAATCGGCGGAAAAGCGTTATGGGAGTGGTGCTACGGCTGGCAAGACATTCAAACGCTGAACTAGGAAGGGGCTGCCGAACGATCGGCAGCTTAAAAATTTTATGAAATGAGTGATTACTCACTTTCAAAATGAGTCGTCCTCCTATATACTATTAGTGAGTGATCACTCACTAATAGCATTGAGGGGAGGAGAAGCATGACGACTGATCCATGTATCCAAGTCGAGCGTGTCTCCAAGCGGTTTGGGAAAAAAGTGGTCATCGACGATGTGTCGTTGGATATCCGCGCGGGAGAAATTTTCGGTCTGCTCGGCCCATCGGGGGCCGGCAAGACGACGTTGGTGCGCATGATCGCCGGCATTGATCAAGCGAATGAAGGCACGATTCGCGTGCTGGGGGGGGAACATGCCCAATCTTGGCGCCATGAAGCGGATCGGCTTTATGGCGCAGTCGGATGCCCTGTACGGAGAATTGACCGCGCTGGAGAACATGCAATTTTTTGCTTCCATTTATGGGTTGCGAGGGAAAAAACAAAAAGAACGGATTGAGGACATGCTCGCGCTCGTCAACTTAACGAATGATCGGAAAAAGCCGGTGCACCAATACTCAGGCGGGATGAAGCGGCGGCTGTCGCTGGCGATCGCCTTGCTTCACGAACCAGAAGTGCTCATTTTGGATGAGCCGACGGTCGGCATCGATCCGGTGCTGCGCCAATCGATTTGGGCGGAGCTCGAGCGGATTCGCCGGCGCGGCACAACCATTGTCGTCACGACCCATGTGATGGATGAAGCAGAAAAGTGCGGACGGCTTGGCATGATTCGCGAAGGTCGTTTGATCGCCGTCGGCCGACCGGATGAATTGAAACATGAAGCAGGCGCGGAAACGATTGAACAAGCGTTTTTGACGTTTGGAGGTGCTTGTCAATGAGAGTGCTGGCCATTGTCGTCCGCATAATCCGCCAGTTTTTCCGCGACAAGCGCACGCTGGCGCTCATGATTGTCGCGCCGATGTTCGTCTTGTTGTTAATGGATTTGGTGTTTAATGGCGAAGAATACAAACCAGCCATTGCCGTCAGCGAACACGTGCCTGAGGCGGTTGTTGACAAATTGAACGAAGCGGGAGCGAGCGTGAAAGAGCTGTCAGCAAAACAAGCGCGAAAGCAGCTGGACGATCAAGACATTGATGCATGGCTTGACATGAGCAGAAGCGCTCCGCACCTTACGCTGGAAGGTAGCGATCCAACCGCCAATCAGGCGGTGATGGCCGCGGTGCAGCAGGCATTTCAGTCCATAGCGCCCAATCCCCCGTTTCAGCTGAAAACAACGTATTGGCACGGGTCAAGCGACATGGCGTCATTCGATTATTTTGGCCCCGTGTTGATCGGCTTTTTCGTCTTCTTTTTCGTCTTTTTGATTGCCGGAGTGTCATTTTTGCGCGAACGGACGAATGGGACGCTCGAGCGGTTGATGGCGACGCCCCTCAGGCGCTGGGAAATGGTCGCCGGCTACATGATCGGGTTCGGGTTGTTTACGACGATTCAGGCAAGCTTAATTTCATGGTTTGCCATTGATGGGCTCGACATGATGATGGAAGGTTCATTCGGGTATGTGCTGCTCATTACGTTTTTGCTGGCGATGGCGGCGCTGGCGCTCGGGATGCTGCTGTCGGCGTTCGCCAACAACGAGCTGCAAATGGTGCAGTTTATCCCGCTTGTCATCGTGCCGCAAGTGTTTTTCTCCGGCTTGTTCAACTTGGACACGATGGCGGAGTGGCTTCGTTCGCTGAGCGTCGTCATGCCGCTCACCTACGGGGCGGATGCGCTGCGCGATATTATGGTGCGGGGGGAAGGCTTTCGCGCCATCGCTGTGGATGTGTACGTGCTGCTTGGCTTTACGTTGCTGTTTATGGTATTCAATGTAGTAGCATTGAAAAAATACCGCAAGCTGTAAGGAGTAGAGTCATGAGCGAGCATTCATGGATTCAGGAATTGTTGCAAATCGGCGGCAAGGAAGGGCAGTTCAGTGAAAAGCAGCTAAAAATTTTGGAAGCCGCAGTGGAAATGTTTGCCGAAAAAGGCTATGCGGCGACTTCCACGAGTGAAATCGCCAAAAAGGCCGGGGTGGCGGAAGGCACAATCTTCCGCCACTATAAGACGAAAAAAGACTTATTGTTGGCGATCGTCACGCCGACATTGTTTCAATCCGTCGCCCCGTTTTTGGTGAAAGAGTTTGTCCGCGAAGTGTTTGACAACGAATATGAGACGTATGAACAGTTTTTGCGTGCAGTGCTCGCCAACCGCTATGCGTTTGTGAAAACGTATTTGCCGGCGATTCGCGTGCTCTGGCAGGAGCTGGCCTTTCATTCCGAGATTAAACAGTGCTTTCAACGCGTGTTTACCGAGCATGTGTATCCAAAATTCGCCCGCATTGTCCGCCATTTTCAAGCGAAAGGGGAGTTGGCCGAGCTGCCGGTCGATTCGGTCATCCGCTTGACGATCACATCGCTCGCCGGTTTTTTGGCCGCCCGCTTTCTCCTTTTGCCTGACCACAACTGGGACGATGAGGCGGAAATGGAACGGACGATCCGCGTGTTGATGAACGGTCTGCGGCGCTAACCAGCCGGCTTCCGCGCAGGAGCCGGCCTAGTTGTTTTCCTTCGCATAACGGAGGATGGCTTCGGCAAACGGTTTGAAATCATCAAGATGTCGTTCAACGATGGCTTGCAAGATGCCAAGGTTCAGTGGTTGGTAGTCGTGAACGGCGATGTTGCGGAATCCGACCATCGCCTTCATCTTTTTGCTTACGGAAGGGGAGATGACCCCATGTTCTTCGAGGAGAGCGAACGCATCGCGGCTATGCTGCGGCAATCCGAATTTTTGCTCGGCAACGATATGCATGGTCAAATCGATGCAGGCCTCGCACGCCCGCTGCAAATTCAGAACGATCGAATCTTGTTTTGTGTAATTTTGTAAATTTTTTGGGTCGTCGTTATATTCTTCACGAATTCGTTTCAAGCAGCGTTCGATTACGCTTATCTTGTTGAAAATGACATCACTTTTCATATATGGTCCCGCTTTCTGTAATTTGTTTTAACACCGGCGCTCTCTCTTCGTTTAGCTTCACATACATTTTCAATGTTTTCATTTCGAACTCAGCCCGTTTCCGCTCGTCGCGGCAATCAATGGCTTTTCCCGTCGAGACGACTTGCGCTTGAAACACCGTGCTTGCTCGGCGCAAATCAACAAGATCTACGTCGCGCCCCAGCTTGTCAGCCAACTGCCCTGCGAGCAGAAACAACTCATACGGATCACACGGTTCGCCGTCGCTGACAAAGGCGATATCGACATCGCTGTCTGGGCGCAGCGCCCCGCGGGCGGCTGAACCGAACAGATAAATGACGAACGGGTCAAGAACCGGGCGGAGGGTCTGAATGATGACCGTCTCCATTTGGGTTGGCAATCGCGGTACCCCCCTTATTGTTTTTCTCCATTATAGCAAAATTTTCTTGTTCTTGGCGAAAAGCGGCAAAAAGAAAAGGAAAGGCGACGACACGTCCCCCTTTTGAATGAGAGAAAGACCGGATCGGATGGTCTGATTTCCCCTCAAACGTTATTTAGAAGAATGGTGATTTAAGGAAAATGGATGTCCCCAGCAGCATTGCTCAAGTTGAAAAACCTTGCGACACCATCACCTCATCCATTTCGGATTATCGCCAATTGAGCGAACCGATTCTGTTTCACCGGCCTTTTTTAGAGCCGTGTTTGACCGGTAAGCATTTTCCTTTGTCCAATCGGTATGGAATGGTTTCGATTGATCAATCATTTCTTGGTACCGTCAAGAATTTTGTGTAATGCAAGATCGATAGGATATCTCTGAAATGGATTTGGAATGGGCAAGGGACTAGTTTCCTCGCATAGGGGCTGACCCAAAAGTCCGCTAAAAACACTTTTGGAATCAGTTTTCTTTACTTTTACATATTTCACTAAACAAAAGGGTGATTCCCCCCTTTTTTTTCATTACTAATACTTGCGTACAGTTTTTACACATTTAAACACTGATATTTGCAAAATTTACGTAAAGGAAATGTAATCAAAAAAGGGGAAAAGGACACAGCGGCCGGGAAGGAAAATAGTCAGTCTTTTTAGCCATAGAGACATTTGTTTTTTTGTACTTTTTTCATTTTGCTGATTTCCTCCTATGATCAAACTCCTTTTTTGCTGCTGCTGCTGTTTTCCGCCTTTACGCCAACTTTATACTCCATTAAAAAAAGGTTCCTATAATCAGTCGTGTACGGAACATCTTTCATAGTTGGGAGGGAACGAGAAATGAAAGAGGAGAATGTTGTCAATGAGCTGGTGAAACGGTTGAATGAGGAGGTGCTGAACAAACGCATAGACCGCCGCACTCTTTTGCACGGTGCCGGCAAAATCGCGGGCCTGTCTCTCGGGATGGCGATCGCTCAGTCTTTAGGAGGATTTGACGTTCATGCGGCCCCGAAATTCGCCGATTATCCGTTTCAGCTTGGCGTTGCTTCTGGCGATCCGTTAGCAGACAGTGTCGTCTTATGGACAAGACTGGCTCCGGATCCGCTCAACGGAGGCGGAATGCCCCCGCATCTCGTTCCTGTTCATTGGGAATTGGCCGCCGATGAACATTTTCGGCATGTTATCCGCCGCGGCACCGAAATGGCTTCGCCTCGTCTTGGACACTCTGTTCACGTCGAGGTGAACGGCTTAAAGCCCAACACGGTCTATTATTACCGTTTTAAATGCGGAAATGAGATAAGCCCGGTCGGCAGAACAAAGACGATTCCTGCACCGGGGGCTGAGGTGTCGGAAATGTTATTTGCCTTTGCCTCGTGCCAGCAATTTGAGCACGGGTATTACACAGCGTACAAACATATGGCAAGAGAAAACCTCGATCTCGTTTTTCATCTCGGCGATTACATTTACGAATATGGACCGAACGAATACGTATCTTTTACCGGCAATGTGCGCACCCATAACAGCCCGGAAATTATCACCGTTCAAGATTACCGCAACCGCTATGCGTTGTACCGGTCTGACGCAGACTTGCGGGCGGCGCATGCGGCCTTTCCGTGGGTCGTGACGTGGGATGACCATGAGGTGGAAAACAACTACGCCAATGTGATCCCGGAGGATGGACAGTCTGTGGAAGCGTTCATTCACCGACGCGCGGCGGCATACCAAGCGTATTATGAACATATGCCGCTTCGGAAATCGTCGCTTCCGCACGCAGAACATATGCGTCTGTACCGCTCGTTTGCCTATGGCGACTTAGCTAGTTTCTATGTTTTAGATACGCGCCAATACCGCGATGATCAGGCAAACGGAGATGGGACAAAGGCGCATTCGCCGGAATCGCTCGACCCAAACCGAACCCTTCTTGGGGCTGAGCAGGAGCAATGGCTGCTCGATCACCTCGGCCGTTCAAAAACAAAATGGAATGTCTTGGCCCAGCAAGTGTTTTTTGCCCAGCGAAACTTTGGGACAAGCCTAGCGCCTAAATACAGCATGGATGCTTGGGATGGATATCCGGCGGCCCGTCAGCGCATTACTGAGTTTGTGGTGCAAAACAAGATGAAGAACTTGATTGTATTGACTGGCGATGTCCATGCCAATTGGGCGTCCAACTTGGCGACAGACTATGATGATCCGGATGCGCTGATCTTTGGCGCGGAGTTCGTCGGCACGTCTATCACGTCCGGCGGAAACGGTTCAGATTGGCGGGCGGATACAGAGCGAGTTTTGGCGCAAAATCCGCATCTTCGCTTTTTTAATAATTATCGCGGATATGTGCGCTGTCGGGTCACTCCGGAGCAGTGGCGCGCTGACTATCGGGTTATTCCATACGTCACCGAACCTGGGGCCGATATTTGGACGAGAGCATCGCTCGTGTATGAGAAAGATGGGCGGGGAATCCGGGAAATTTCGTCTACATCATTGCCGATCGGCGCTAAAATGTCAAGCGAGGTGGAAGAAGACCGCCATCGTGCCCACGCGCGCGCCAGAGAAAAGCAAAAAGAAAAGAAAAAAGGAAAAATCGCAAACTGAAGCAATGAGTATGGGCATTCGTCCCGCTATTTGGGCCGGATGCCTCGTTTTCTCCTAAGGGGTGGGCGCAGATGTTGAGCAATATCAGAATTCTTGGATTCACTCTCCTTTTGATTTTTGCCTTGCTCATCTTCGCTCCTTTGAAATTGCCGAAAATTGGGCGGACGTTAGGTGAATTTCAGAGTGCCACACGTGACTTTGCCTCTAACGAAACAAAAGGAGGAACAGCGCCTTTGAAAAAGGCGAATGGATCAAAGAAGCGGGCGGCGGTCGTCTGAATATAACAAAGAGTGAACTTTTACAATTATACCTAAATGGTATTGACGAGAGGAGAAGGGGATGATATGATTTGTACAGGGTTCTATTTATTAGTTAAATAAACAAATTAAAAAAGAGACTTATTTTTAAAAGGTGAAAAATTTATAAAAAGGATTAGAGAGGTGTATACTTGCTTTTATTATTTAGTTTGTTAAACAAACAAAAGGTAATGTGAATTAAATTTGTTTTTTTGTATGTTATTGTAAAGGCTTTCAAAAAATAAGGAAATATCATCATTTTCTATGGCACGGGGGGATCACAATGAATCAGATGGCCAAAATCGGGAATGTTGAAACAAACGCTGGCGGAAACATCGCACGTCCTTTTGGCATTAGGGATCAGATCGGTTACTTGTTTGGCGATTTCGGCAATGACTTTTTCTTCATCCTTGTCGCTTCGTTTTTGATGGTTTATTATACGGATGTGTTTGGACTGAACGCAGCGCTGGTGGGGACGCTCTTTTTAATCGCTAGGCTGTGGGATGCGGTCGCTGATGTGGCGTGGGGCCGGTTTATTGACACGAGAAAACCGAGCAAACACGGGAAGTTTAAACCTTGGATTTTCCGGATGTCGTTCCCGCTTGTCATTTCCGGTGTGCTTATGTTTGTCTATATTCCTGGCATGACGACGGGATTTTATGAGGCGTATGCTTTTGTGACGTACCTCCTTTGGGGGACGCTGTATAGTACGGTCAACATTCCGTACGGCTCGATGGCGTCAGTCATTACGAGCGACCCGATTGAGCGCACATCGTTGTCCACGTTCCGGACGATGGGGGCGATGTTGGCGGGACTCGTTATTAACACGGTTGGTCCGCTCATTTTATTTGTCAATAACGAGGCGAACGCCAATCGCTTTTTCCTCGCTGCGGTTATTTTCGGGATTTTGTCGCTTGCCTGTTATATGGCGTGCTACAAGTTGTCAACAGAACGAATCGTTTTACAAGAATCGGAAAGCACGAAACTGAATTTAGGCAAAACGTTAAAAGGATTGCTAAAAAACAAGCCGCTCATTTGGATTTTAATTGCTTCGCTCACGTTTATGGTTTGCTTTATGTTAATCGGAGCTGTGAACGTCTATTTGTTTAAAGACTATTTTGGAAGCGCTAAATCGTTGAGCCTTGTCGGGCTGTTGCAGTCGGTTGCTGTGTTTGTCGCCATGCCATTTGTGAAACCGCTTGTAGCGAAGTTCGGGAAAAAGGAAACGGCGGCAACGGGGTTGTTGCTGGCTGCTGTGGTGTACGTACTGCTTTATTTCCTGCCGCAATTAACGGTCGTACAATTTATTGCGTTGTTGACGGTAGCGATGTTTGGGTACGGATTTTTCAACTTAGTGATTTGGGCGTTTGTTACGGACGTGATTGACTATCACGAATACTTGACCGGTTTGCGCGAAGATGGAACCGTTTACTCGATTTACTCGTTTTCCCGCAAAGTCGGCCAGGCGGTCGCCGGCGGTTTCGGCGGATGGGCGATTGCGGCGGTCGGGTACAATGCCGGGTTGAAAGAACAGGCAGAAAGCACGCTCCACGGCATTTACATGTTAGGGACGCTAGTGCCTGGATTAACATTGTTAACCATTGCTCTTATTTTAATCTTCTTATATCCATTAAATAAAGAGCGCACAACCCGATTAGCGATCGAGCTTGAGGAAAAACGGAAAGCGCAATCATGAAAACGATTTAATCGTTGAACATCCCCCTTTTTTGGACAAATGGTCTGTTGGAGGGGGATGTTTTTTTGGCAAAGAAGACCTTGTTCCGCTATTCCATCATGCGTTTTGGCTATCGCCCACCGACATTCATCTCCCGCCTATTTATTGGACTGTCGCCCTTCATGTTCCTTGAGGCGGGAGACTTCTTTCGGACATTTTGTTAAAAGAAAATGCAGCCACCCCCACTTTAACCGCCGATCAGTGGGGGGGAGTGGGTCAAGGTTCATACGGCAAGTTCACGATCGGAACGTCTAAAAAGTGGGTGATGGCGAGTGCACAGGCGCCTAAAATGCACGCTTTTTTTCCAATGGGAGAGAGCGACAGCTGCCGGTAATGGCTGATCGAAGAGCGCAAATGCTGCTGAATATGCCCGAGAGCGTCTGGGTGCATGCCGAGCAGTCGGCTGTTGAGCACGACGACTTCGGGATTGTAAAGGTTAATAATATTGTTAATGCCAACCGCTAAGTAATAAATGAATTGTTCCATGATGCGTTCCGTTTCTTCATCGCCTTCGGCCAGCAGTTTTTGAATATATTCATACGTGACGTATTTGACTTGTTTGCATTTGGCCAAAGACTCAAATACGCACGATTCAGAAGCGTATTTTTCCCAGCATCCTTTATTGCCGCAGTTGCACAGTCTGCCGTCGGGGACAACGATCATATGGCCCGCTTCGCCGGCAAACCCGTCATGCCCTTGAAAAAACTCGTTGTTAATGATCATGCCAAGGCCGATGCCGGAATAAAGGGTGACGCACAATAAGTTATTCGTTTGGTGGTGGATAAATACCCGCTCAGCCAAGGCGGAGAGATTAGCGTTGTTTTCAAGAAAGATCGGAATATCTTGCCCGATTTCGTTTTCCAAATCTTTTTTTAAGTTGAGATGATGCCAACGAAAACGCGGGACAAAATGGATCGACTCCCTTTTGGAAACGAGACCGTGAATAGCGATCGCAATGCCGACGATGCCGTAGCGGCTCTGTTTGTATTCTTCGATATAGGCACGGATATGGCGGGCAAGCAGGCGAACGATCTCTGGATATTCCGGCGTCTCGAGCGTGACCGTTTTGGACGATACCGGTTTGCCGAGAAGGTCGGTGACGGTGAAGGAAATTTCGCCATAGTCTAAGTCAATGCCGATGGCATAGCCGGCTTGAGCGTTCAAGGAAAGCATAATCGGTTTTCGGCCGACGCTGCTATGCTCGTGCTCGATTTCACGAAGAAGCCCTTCTTCCAATAAATCCGCCACTTGCGCGGAAATGGTCGCCCGCGTTAAGGAAGTTGCCTTCGATAAATCGGCCCGCGAAATCATTCGTTCGTTGACGATCGTTTGAATAATGAGGGAGCGGTTCATTTTTTTAATATAGGCTGCATCTCCGGTCACCATGAATGAAAGTCCTCCGTTCCCGGCCGCGTGAACACGTTAAAAAAGAGTGGCGATAGACAGAATGAATGGGTGTAATCGCTCCGATGGCGGCCAATAGTGTTGTCTGAAGAATAGGCTATCATATTAGAAAGAAATCGACAAGAATCCATCAGTTAGTCGTTGACGAAACGAGCAAAAAGTGATATCGTTAAAGTGAATTAATTAGTTAAGTAAACAAATTAAAAAAGAGAGAAGCATACTCTTTTTTTGCTTGCTTTTGAAAGTGTTTGCAAAAACGGGTAGGGGAGATGTAGAGAAACGTATGAAGACGTTTTTAGATGATCATTTTTTGCTTGAGACAGATACAGCCGTCCGGCTTTATGAAGAAGCTGCGAGACACTTGCCAATTTTTGATTTTCACTGCCATTTAGACCCGAAAGAAATATGGGAAAACAAGCCGTATGATCATATCACGCAACTTTGGCTCGGCGGAGACCATTATAAATGGCGGGCGATGCGCATGCATGGAGTGGGTGAGAGATTCATCACCGGCGATGCGAGCGATTGGGAAAAGTTTCTCGCCTGGGCGGAAACGGTGCCCCATTTGATCGGCAATCCGCTTTATCATTGGACCCATATGGAACTGAAAATGTTTTTTGGGATTGAAAAGCCGCTAAACCCAAAAACAGCAAAAGAGATTTACGAAGAATGCAACGAAAAGCTACAACAGCCCGAGTTTTGGCCGCGGGCGCTCATCCAGCGGGCAAATGTCGCTTTCATCGGCACGACGGATGATCCGCTGTCGACGCTTGAGTTTCATCGCCGGCTCCGGGATGATGGGTCGTTTCAAACGATCGTTGCGCCGACGTTCCGTCCGGATCAGGCGCTGTTGATTGAACGTCCGTCGTTTACGGATTGGCTGAGGAAGCTGTCGGAAGCATCGGGCATCGCGATTGACTCATTTGCTGCTTTTTTGGCGGCTCTCAAGCAGCGGATCGATCAATTTCATGAACACGGCGGCCGGGCGTCAGACCACGATATTCCGAAAATGGAGTATGTCGCTGTTACGGAATCAGAAGCGGCGGCGATTTTTCAAAAACGGGTGAACGGCGGGGCGCTTTCTGCTGCGGAGCTCGTTGCTTATCGGTCGTTCTTGTTTACGGAGTTAGGAAAAATGTACGCCGAAAAGCAATGGGTGATGCAGCTGCACATCGGGGCGATGCGCAACAACAATACGAAAATGAATCGGCTTCTTGGCCCGGACGCCGGATTTGATTCGATCGGGGAAACGAATATAGCGGAAGGGCTGTCGCGTTTTCTTGATGTTCTTGACCGGGAGGACGCGCTGCCGCGAACCGTATTGTTTAACTTGAATCCGAAAGACAATGCCGTGATTGCTGGGATGATGGGAAACTTTTATGAAGAAGGCGTGCCGGGAAAAATCCAATTCGGTTCGGCATGGTGGTTTAATGACCATATCGATGGAATGGAAAAGCAAATGCGTGATTTGGCGAATGTCGGAGTGCTCAGCCATTTTATCGGGATGTTGACAGATTCGCGCAGTTTTCTTTCTTACGCCCGTCATGATTATTTCCGCCGCATTCTTTGCAATCTTCTTGGCGGCTGGGTGGAAAAAGGGCTTGTCCATAACGACATCGATTTTCTTGTCCAGATGGTGAAAAATATAGGCTACTACAATGCCGAAAGTTATTTTTTGCACCGCTAGGCGGCTTTTCCGATGGTGGATCCCCTTCCTGCCCTGCCATGCTGGGGTGGGGAGAAAAAATAAATGACTGCTAAGGAGTGGAGAGAATGCTGTATCCCATTGTAACTGAAACGCGCCATGTCATCGACTTAAATGGTGTTTGGAACTTTAAGCTCGATTCAGGAAGCGGGTTTGAAGAAAACTGGCAAGGCGCGCCATTAACCGATCCGCAGCCGATGGCGGTGCCGGCGTCGTTTAATGACCTCGGTGTGACTTCGGATCTTCGCAACCATGTCGGCTGGGTTTGGTACGAGCGGGAGTTTGTCGTTCCGTCGCGCTTATTGTCAGAGCGGGTCGTGTTGCGGTTCGGTTCGGCGACACATGTGGCAAACGTTTATGTGAATGGTCAATTGGTTGTCGAACATAAAGGTGGGTTTTTGCCGTTTGAAGCGGAAATCAATTCGTATATTCAACCAGGGAAAAACCGTCTGACCGTAGCAGTGAACAATGTGATCGACTCGTCGACATTGCCGGTCGGCCTTTATCAAGAAAAGGAAGTAAAAGGGCTTGGCACGGTGGTGCGCAACAATCCGAACTTTGACTTTTTCAATTATGCCGGGCTGCACCGACCGGTGAAAATTTATACGACACCGCATGTTTACGTGCAAGATGTGACGATCGTAACCGATGTCGCCGGCTCGACAGGAACTGTCCGTTACACGGTGGAACGGATTGGCGAGGCGGATGTGCGCACAGCTGTCATTGATGAGTCAGGAAACGAAGTGGCGAAAGGGGAAGGGGCGGCAGCCGAGCTGACCATTCCGGACGTCCGTTTATGGGAACCGCTGAATGCGTATTTGTATACGCTGCGTATCCAATTGGTGAAAGATGGAAAAACAGTGGACGTTTATGAACAGCCGTTTGGGGTTCGGACGGTAGAAGTCAAAGACGGCCAATTTTTGATTAACGGAAAGCCGTTTTATTTCAAAGGATTCGGAAAACATGAAGATACCCCAATTCACGGAAGAGGGTTTAATGAAGCGGCGAACGTGCTTGACTTCAATTTGATGAAATGGATCGGAGCCAACTCGTTCCGCACAGCCCATTATCCGTATTCCGAAGAGCTGATGCGGCTTGCTGACCGCGAAGGGTTTGTCGTCATCGATGAAACGCCGGCTGTCGGTCTTCATTTGAATTTCTATGCGCTTTTGTCCGGCTCGGAGCGGAAAAACAACACATGGGAATTGCTTCAAACGTTTGAACATCATCAGCAAGTCATTAAAGAGCTGATCGCTCGCGACAAGAACCACCCGTCGGTCGTGATGTGGTCGATCGCCAATGAGCCGGCTTCAGAGGAGGAAGGAGCTTACGAGTACTTCCAACCGCTCGTTGAACTGGCCAAGCAGCTTGACCCGCAAAAGCGGCCGGTGACGATTGTCGTCCACCTTGGAGCCACCCCGGAAACGGATCGCGTCGCTGAGCTCGTTGATGTGATTGCCTTAAACCGTTACTACGGCTGGTATATCGACAGCGGCGATTTGGAAGTGGCAAAAGTGAAGCTGCGCGAAGAGCTGGCCGGTTGGAACGAGCGCTGCCCGGGCAAACCGATCCTCATGACCGAATACGGCGCCGATACTGTCGCCGGATTGCATGACATCGACCCGGTCATGTTTACGGAAGAATTCCAAGTCGCCTTTTTACAAGCGAATCACCAAGTGTTTGATGAGTTTTCCAACTTCATTGGCGAACATGTATGGAATTTCGCTGACTTTGCGACAAGCCAAGGCATTATACGGGTGCAAGGAAACAAAAAAGGGATTTTCACCCGCGAACGCAAACCGAAATATGCGGCCCATGAACTGCGCCTCCGCTGGATATCTATTCCAGACTTCTACTATAAATGGTAAAATAAAAAGTGAAGATGGCAGACGAAACGCCAGCGCATCCTATTGGAGGGCCCGCTGGCGTTTCCAACGATGCGGGATTAAATGGAGACATTAGGCAATGAGGTCGACATGATGAAAAGGAGGAAAAGCATGGGCATTTTGCATGACCTGTTAAAAGATATTCCGATTCCGAAAGTGGCGAAAGTGAACGTTCATTTTGATCAAACTTGCATTGAAAACGTGCCGCTCGCTCTAATGGAAAAGTTGCAGCAAGACCATATCCGCAGCCTCATTCGTCCGGGCATGGAAATCGCGGTGGCGGTCGGAAGCCGCGGGCTCGATCGGTTGGTGGAGATTGTCGCTACAACTGTTGCCTTTCTAAAGGAACAAGGGGCGAAGCCGTTTATTGTCCCGAGCATGGGAAGCCATGGCGGCGCAACGGCGGAAGGGCAGCGGGCGGTGTTGGCCCATCTCGGCGTAACCGAGGAAACGGCCGGCTGTGAAATTCGCTCATCGATGGACGTCATCCAACTTGGAAAGCTGCCAAACGGCCTTCCGGTGTATATGGACCGGTTTGCGGCCAACGCCGACGGCATTATCGTCATTAACCGCATAAAACCTCATACCGCTTTTCGCGGGCCGGTTGAAAGCGGGCTGATGAAAATGTTGAGCATCGGCCTTGGAAAGCAAAAAGGGGCGGAAGCATGCCATCAGCTAGGATTTAAATACATGGCAGGAAATGTTCCGGCGATGGCGAAAATGATGATGGAGAAAAAACCGGTGTTGTTTGGGGTGGCGACGATTGAAAACGCATTTGACAAAGTGGCGGTCGTGGATGTGTTGACGCCAAACGAAATCATTGAGAAGGAGCCGGAGCTGCAGAAAAAAGCGAAGCAGTTGCTGCCGCGTCTGTTTTTTGACCAAATTGACGTGCTTGTCATCGATCAAATCGGAAAAAACATTAGCGGCGACGGAATGGACCCGAACATTACGGGCCGCTACCCGACTCCGTACGCGCATGGCGATCCGGACGTGAACAAAATGGTCGTGTTGGATTTAACCCCGGAAACGGAAGGGAACGCCAACGGGGTCGGGACGGCCGATTTCACGACCAAACGGCTTGTCGATAAGATGGACTTGGAAGTGACGTACGCAAACGGCCTGACTTCGACCGTCGTCGCCCCGACGAAAATTGCGACGACCTTGCCCAACGACCGGATGGCCATTCAGGCTGCCATTAAAACGTGCAATATTTTAGACTTTACAAAAGTGAAATTAGTACGCATTCAAAACACCTTGAAAATCAGCGAAATTGAAGTGTCCGAAGCGTTAATTCCTTATGTGGAGAGCCACCCGAATATGGAAGTTGTTGCTGGTCCGTATGAATGGGTGTTTGATGAACATGGACAATTATTTTAACGAGCAAAGGGAGAGAACAACATGAACCACTTATTTGACTTGACGGGAAAAGTAGCTGTAGCCATCGGGGGAAATAGCGTATTAGGGTCAGCGATGGCCAAAGGGTTGGCGGCGTATGGGGCGAAAGTCGCCATTGTGGGGCGCAATTTGGACAAGGCGGAACAAGTCGCCGCAGACATCCGCCATCACGGCGGGTCGGCTCAAGCGTTTCAAGCCGATGTCAGCGAGCGCGCTTCGCTTTTGCAAGTGGCTGAGCGCATCGAGCAATGGGCAGGAGGCTGGGACATTTTGCTCAATGCGCCCGGGAAAAACAGCTCGACCCCGTTTTTCGAACTTGATGCGGACGAGTGGGACGACATTATGGATGTCAATTTAAAAGGGATTGTGTTTACATGCCAAATTTTCGCCAAACGGATGATCGAGCAAGGGAGAAAAGGAAGCATTATTAACATTTCGTCCGTGTCGTCAACGACGCCGCTTTCAAGAGTATTTACGTACTCCGTATCCAAGGCGGGGCTCAACAGCGTCACCCAATATTTGGCGCGCGAGTTGGCGCCGTATGGCATTCGGGTGAATGCCATTATTCCTGGATTTTTTCCGGCCGAGCAAAACAGAAAAATTTTAGATGACGAACGAATTGAAGCGATTATGCGCCATACGCCGATGAAACGGTTCGGCGAGCCGGAAGAACTGCAAGGAGCGGCGGTATGGCTGGCATCCGACCGTGCTTCAAGCTTCGTTACCGGCGCGCTCATCCGCGTTGACGGCGGATTTGGCGCCATGACGATTTAACAAAAGTGAATAAATAAAGGAAAAAACGGGAGGTGGCGTCGATGCTTGAGAAAAAATATGAAAAGCTGCAGTCCATTCTTCAGGATATGGGATCAGTGGTGGTCGCGTTTTCCGGCGGAGTCGACAGCACGTTTTTGCTGAAAGTGGCGGTGGACACGCTCGGAGCAGATCACGTGCTGGCCGTCACCGCTGATTCCGAGACGTATCCGTCAAGCGAACTCGAGGAAGCAAAGCGGCTAGCGAAATGGATTGGGGCTCCGCATGAAATTATTGAAACGTCGGAACTGGCGATCCCGGGTTATGCGGAAAACTCGAAAAACCGCTGTTATTTTTGCAAAAGCAGTTTGTTTGACCATTTGATCCCCCTTATGGAGGCAAAAGGGTTTCGGAATGTCGTTTACGGTGTCATTGCCGATGACGCCAATGAATATCGGCCGGGAATGAAGGCGGCGAAAGAAAGAGGGGTGCGCGGTCCCCTCCAAGAGGCGAATTTATACAAAAAAGAAATTCGTGAACTCTCCCGCCGGCTCGGCTTGCCGACATGGGATAAACCGTCTTTTGCCTGTCTGTCATCGCGCATTGCCTATGGCGAATCGATTACAGTGGAAAAATTGACGAGGGTGGAAAAAGCAGAACAATTTCTTAGACAGACGTTTCAGATTCGCCAAGTGCGGGTCCGCACCCACCAAGAGATCGCAAGAATTGAAGTGGAGCCAGGCGATATGGCGGTCATTTTGGCGCATCGCGACCGCATTGCGAAACAGTTGCAAACGTACGGCTATCAATATGTGACGCTCGACTTAGTCGGCTATCAGAGCGGAAGTATGAACAAAATGTTGCCGTAAGCAATCGATCAGCGAACGGGCCAGCATGTCGAAAGCGGGTTCTTAAGCGTAATGGAGAACAAGATTTCTGACGTGTTTCCGTTTCGGAATAACTTTTTTCACCCTAATGGACTAGCTTTCGAAACGGTTGGTTGAATGTGAAAAAGGAGAGGCATCATGGCAAAAGAATATGTGATCGGGTTGGATCTTGGAACGACAAGTGTAAAAGCATGCGTGTTTCATAGGAGCGGCCAATTGATGGCCGAGGCCGAAAAAATGAATACGTTCCATTACCCGAAACAAGGGTGGGTGGAACAAGATGCGGCGGAAATTGAGCGTTCCGCGGTCTTGACCGTGCGCCAAGCAATCGAACAGGCTGGAATCAGCCAAAAGGAACTGTTGGCGGCCGGTTTATCGGCGGCAATGCATTCACTCGTTTGCGTGGACAAGGACGGACATCCGCTTTCTCCGGCGCTCATTTGGGCCGATGGGCGAAGCGCGCCCCAAGCGGAACAGCTGCGGAAAACGATGGGGAAAACGGTGTACGCCAAAACGGGAACTCCGGTTCATCCGATGACCCCGTTGGCTAAATTGTTATGGATGAAAGAAATGAAGCATGAGCCATATGAGCGGGCGTTTTCCTTTCTGTCGATTAAAGAGTATGTCATCCGGCGCTGGTTTCATACCAATGTGATCGATTACTCGATGGCGTCGGCGACCGGATTGTTCAATCCGCACACATTTCAGTGGGAGCCGGAGTTGCTCAAGTTAGCGGGGATTCGTGAAGATCAACTGTCCGAGCTCGTCCCGCCCATATATGTGATGACAGGGATGGATGAGGCGGCTGCTGAGCAGATGGGAATTCGCCGTGATTTGCCGTTTGTCATAGGTGCTGCCGACGGCCAGCTCGCCAATTTAGGCATTGGCGCCATTTTTCCCGGCGAAGTGGCCGTCTCGGTCGGCACGAGCGGAGCGGTTCGCCAAATGACTCGTGAACCGAAAATGAGTGAAAATGGCGAAACTTTTTGCTATGCTTTTACAAAAGAGCGGTTTATTATTGGCGGCCCATCCAACAACGGCGGCATTGCGTTGCAGTGGCTGAAAGACATCATGAACGATCAACGAAGTTTTAGTCAGTTTTTGGCAGATGCCGCACAAGCGGCACCCGGGGCGGACGGACTGATTTTTCTGCCGTATATTAACGGCGAACGGGCGCCGCTTTGGGATCCGCGGGCAAAAGGCGGCTTTTACGGAGCGACGGTCACCCATAAGCAGGAACATTTTATCCGGGCAGCGATGGAAGGGATCACGTTCAATCTTTACCAAATCGGAAAGGCGTTAGAAACATTGGCTGGAAAGCCAAAAAAATTATATGTCAGCGGCGGATTGGCGCGTTCTCCGCTATGGCTGCAAATCTTAGCGGACGTGTTTGATGCAGAAATCGACGTTCCAAAAAGCCACCACGGGGCAGCATGGGGCGCGGCATGGACAGCGCTTGTCGCCATCGGCGAAGCGGAATCGCTGGAAGCGATTAAGGCGCACATTCCGATGGGGGAAACAGTCATGCCGAATGAGGCCAACCGGAAAGCCTATAAAGAGGCTTATGAACGCTACGAGCGCCTTGTCCGCCATATGGCGAGCTACTTTCAAAAGGAATAGGTGATGTGATGCTCGAAGACATTTTGCGGCAAGTACAAACAGGGGAACTGAGTGTCAAAGAGGCGAAGGAGCGGTTGAAGCCGTTTGACTGCTTAGGATTTGCCAACGTCGATCTTCATCGCCCGAAACGGCAAGGGTTTCCGGAAGTGGTGTTCGGGGAAGGGAAAACAGCAGACCAAATCATTGCCATCGTCCGAACGCTAAAAGAACATCACGACCGCGTGCTCGTCACCCGCGTGGCACAAGACAAAGCAGCGGCTGTGCGTGCGCTGTTTCCTGAGCTGGTGTACCATGATGCCGCTCGCCTGTTGTATTGGAAAAAGGAACAGGCGAAAACGAAGGAAACGGATGCGTATATCGCTGTGATTGGTGCCGGCACGTCAGACCTCGGCGTCGCCGAGGAAGCGGCGATCACCGCCGAGATGTTCGACTGTGAAGTGCGGCGGTTTTACGATGTCGGCGTGGCGGGCATTCACCGGCTGTTTCACCATATCGAAGCCATTCGTGCGGCGACCGTTTCGGTCGTCGTGGCCGGAATGGAAGGGGCGCTGCCAAGCGTCGTCAGCGGTCTTGTCTCCCACCCGGTGATCGCCGTGCCGACAAGCGTCGGCTATGGCGCCCACTTCCAAGGGTTATCGGCATTATTGACGATGTTGAATTCATGCGCGCCGGGCATTAGTGTCGTCAATATTGACAACGGATTTGGCGGCGGATATAATGCTGCCTTAATTCACCGGCTCGCCTGCCAAAGGGGTTGAAACGAATGACGATAATCTATTTTGACTGTTTCTCGGGAATCAGCGGAGATATGGTGATCGGCGCGCTCATCGATGCCGGCGCCGACCCGAAGCTGCTCGAAGCAGAATTAAAGAAACTCCCGTTGGAAGAGGAATACGCTTTAACATGGCGGAAGATTGTCAAAAACGGCATTACGTGCACAAAGTTTGATGTTGTCCTCAATCATGATGACCATCATCGACATCACTCCGGCCATGATCATCGTGACTATCATCACGAGCACGCTCATGATAACGGACATCATCATCGCGAGCACGCTCATGATGAAGGACACCATCATCATCGCGGGCACGGTCATGATGACCATCATCACCATCACTCCGAACATGATCATAGCGACGTCCGCCATCTCGCACATGCTCATGGCGGCAGCGATCATCATCATGGACACGGCCACCATCACCGGTCGTACAAAGAAATTGCGGCGATGATTGAAACGTCTGAGTTAGCTGCGGAAGTCAAAGAAACGGCGCTGGCGATTTTCCGCCGCATCGGCGAGGCAGAAGGGCGGATTCATCACGTTCCATTGGATGATGTTCATTTTCATGAAGTCGGAGCCGTCGATTCGATCATTGATATTGTCGGAACGGCGATTCTCATCCATCAGTTAGGGGCGGTGTCCATTCAGTCGTCTCCGATTCCTGTCGGGTCGGGCACGGTTCATATCGCGCATGGCGAATACCCGGTGCCGGCCCCGGCAACGCTCGAACTATTAAAAGGCGTCCCGATTGAACAGTCGGCAGTGAAAGGAGAGCTGACGACACCGACAGGGGCAGCGATTGTTTCCGTGCTGGCGGAGCGCTTTGGCCCGCTCCCGTCGATGAAAGTAACTGCCATTGGCTATGGAGCTGGAACAAAAACGTTCCCGCATCGCCCGAATGTGTTGCGCGTAGTGATCGGTGAACAACCGTAGAGGTGTACAGAAGGGGAGTGCGGATGATGGGAGGCCATCCTCCTCATCATGAACATATTGATGAACAAATGATCAAAATGGAAGTGAATCTTGATGACACGCCGGGGGAGTGGCTCGGCTACGTGATGGAGTTGTTGTTTGAGGCGGGGGCAAATGATGTGTTTTACACGCCGATTTATATGAAAAAGAATCGTCCCGGTGTTTTGCTGCAACTATTATGTTCACGCGAGAGGCTTGAGGACATGAAAGAGATTTTGTTTCGTGAAACGACGACGCTGGGGGTGCGCTATTACCCGCTGACGGTGCACCGGCTCGAGCGGCGGTTCCGCGAGGTGGAAACGGAGTGGGGGGCGGTGGCGGTAAAGGAAGGCATTTACCGCGGCCAAGTCGTCCAAAGAGCCCCGGAGTTTGAACAATGCAAAACGATCGCCCAGAGAAATGGCGTTCCGTTGAAAAACGTGTATGAGCAAGTTTGGAAACAGCTGAATGAGAAACCGGAGAAAACGTAGGAGGACGATGATGAGCGGTTTGGCGCTTACTTTGTTGTTTGGCCTTCTTTTAGGAATAAAACATGCAACAGAACCGGATCATGTTGTTGCGGTGTCAACGATCGCCAGCCGCACGAGTAGACTGTCGCTTTCATCGTTAGCCGGCGTGTTTTGGGGCATTGGCCATACGTTGACATTGCTTGTGGTCGGCATGATCGTGATCAGCTTGAAACAACATATTCCGGAAACAGTCGCCACGTGGATGGAAATGGCGGTTGGCGTGATGATAATTGTGTTAGCGGTTGCCAGTTTCCGAGCCACAAGAGCGATGGGCGAACAGAAACCGCTTCATATTCACCATCTTCATATGAAATCAATGTTGATCGGAGTCGTGCACGGGATGGCCGGCAGCGCGGGCATGGTGCTTTTGACTTTAACGACAGTGGAGACGCCATGGCAGGCGTTCGTGTTTATTGTCATTTTTGGCCTTGGTACGGTCATCGGCATGATGATTTTTACGACATTGCTCGGCTTGCCGTTTTTGTTCGCCCGCCCGAAACAAACGTTGTATCGCGCGCTTGTGCAGGTTGTTTCTGTCATCAGCCTCGTTTATGGCGTTTATTATCTCTATGAAGTCGGCCGGGAAGGCGGATTGTTTTAACCAAAAAAAGCTGCGCACATCGGAGCGCAGCCTTTTTTTGATGTAAAAAACCGCCCCACCCCGAACACGGGGTGAGGCAGCGTTCGTCAGACGGTTATGATCCGATTTGCGCCACAATGGCATCGCCTTTGACATCGATGCGGATCGCACGCACCGATTGATCGGCGTCAAGCAGGCAGTCGGCGATGTTGTCTTCGACATGTTCCTGGATGGCGCGGCGGAGCGGGCGGGCGCCAAAGGCCGGATGGTAGCCGAGCTCAGCCAGCTTTTCTTTCGCCGCTTCGGTCACTTCGAGTTCGATGCCTTGTTCGCGCATTGCCGTTTTGACCTCGGCAAGCATCAAGTCGACGATTTGAAGCAAGTGCGCTTTTTCAAGCGGCTTGAACTCGATGATGGCGTCGAAGCGGTTCAAAAATTCCGGCTTGAAGTAAGCGTTCAAGGAGTCGAGCACGCTTGATGCGCCACCGCTTTGTTTTTCAAAGCCGACGGTGATTTTTTTGTCTGTCACACCAGCGTTGCTTGTCGCGATGATGACCGTGTCTTTGAAGCTGACGGTGCGGCCTTGGCTGTCGGTCAAGCGGCCGTCTTCCAAAATTTGCAGGAAGATGTGCTGAACGTCTGGGTGTGCTTTTTCAATCTCATCAAGCAAGATGATGGTGTACGGATTGCGGCGCACTTTTTCCGTCAGCTGGCCGGCTTCTTCAAAGCCGACATAGCCCGGAGGTGAACCGATCAGCTTCGAGACGGAATGTTTCTCCATGTATTCACTCATATCGAGACGAATCATGGCATCTTTTGTGCCGAACAGCTCCTCGGCGAGCGTTTTGGCGAGCTCCGTTTTCCCGACGCCAGTTGGGCCGACGAACAGGAACGAACCGACTGGACGATGTTTCGCTTTCAAGCCGGCGCGGCTGCGGCGAATCGCTTTGGCGACTTTTTTCACAGCTTCCGCTTGGCCGATCACTTTTTTCGCCAAGTTGTCTTCGAGATGTTTCATTTTTTCTTTTTCATCGGCTTGCAGTTTGCCGACCGGGATGCCCGTTTTCTCAGCGATGATTTGCTCGATGTCAGCGATATCGACCGTCGGGCGTTCTTGCGCGATGCCTTGTTCGAGTTGTTTTTCGAGCTTTAGTTCTTCATCGCGCAGTTTCGCCGCCCGTTCATAGTTCTCCTCTTTTGCCGCTTGTTCTTTTTCTTTCGCGATTTGCATCAACCGCTCTTGCAGCTGTTTTTCATCGGTCGGGCCGAGGCGCAAGTTCGCTTTCGAGCCGGCCTCATCCAACAAGTCGATCGCTTTGTCCGGCAGGAAGCGGTCTTGGATGTAGCGGTGCGCGAGTTTGACGCACGCTTCGATCGCCTCGTCCGTATAGCGGACATGGTGGAACTGTTCGTATTTCGGCTGGATGCCTTTTAAGATCGCGATCGCTTCGTCAACGGTCGGTTCGTGGACGAGAACCGGCTGGAAGCGGCGTTCAAGGGCGGCATCTTTTTCAATTTGCCGGTATTCTTTGAGTGTCGTCGCCCCGACGACTTGCAGCTCACCGCGGGCGAGCGCCGGTTTTAAAATGTTGCCGGCGTCCATCGACCCTTCGGCAGCGCCAGCGCCGACGAGCAGATGAATTTCGTCAATGAACAAAATGACGTTTTTCCGCTCTTGCAGTTCGGCGATGAGCCGTTTCATCCGCTCTTCAAATTGACCGCGGATGCCGGTGTTGGCGACAAGCGATGCCACATCAAGCAAGTATACTTCTTTGTTCAGCAGTTTTTCCGGAACTTGCCCTTCGGCAATCTTCAGCGCAAGCCCTTCGACGATCGCCGTTTTCCCGACACCCGGCTCCCCGATCAACACCGGGTTGTTTTTGTTGCGGCGGTTTAAAATTTCAATGACGCGCGCAATTTCTTTGTCGCGGCCGATGACGGGGTCAATCAAGCCCGCTTTCGCGATTTGCGTCAAGTTGCGGCCGAATTGATCCAAAAATCCACCGCCATGGCGCTGCGGGCGTTTGGCCGCCGTTTCCGGCGCGGCCGCTTGCGCGTTGGCCGCCGCCAAATGGCCAGCGAACCAGTCGTCAAACGAAAACGGCGAAAAGCCGAAGTTCATCGGAATCGACAATTGTTGTTTTTGTTTTTCATAGCATGTATGGCAAAGATGAAGCTGTTTTTTCTCACCATTCCATTGCAAGTTGACAAACACCGTTGCTTCACGTTGTTGGCATGCTTGGCAACGCATAAGGCATACCTCCTTTTCCGTACCTTGACTTTGACTTTCTTTGACCTTCTGACTTTATTATACTTTGACCTTTTTTGACTTTCAAGTGTTTTTTACAAAAAAATTGTTATAAGGATGAAATCTTTTTGAAAAAATGGTGAATACTAATGTAGGTGCGAGAAAACTATGATAAAGTGAAAAACAGAAAAAAGGCCGAAAACGCCTGCGGCTGGCGTTTGCAGCGGGGCGGTCGGAAACGATCTGTTATAAAGATGAGGAAAAAAGGAGACAGATAAAGAGATGAGAAGACATTTGTTTTTAGCGATGATCGCCATGCTCGCTGGCATCGTCATCGCCGCTTGCTCGAACAACAACGAACAAGCGGAAACGCCGGCGATGCTTGAAGTGAAAATGGATGTGCCCGATCATATCGATGTGGACAAGCCGACGAAGCTCGCCTGTGTCGTGATCTATGGCGGCGAAAACGTCGATGATGCAAGCGAAGTGAAATTTGAAGTATGGAAGCATGGCGATGGCGACCGGCAAATGCTTGAAGCGAAGCATGATGGAAATGGACGCTATTCGGTGACGAAAACGTTCAAAGAAGCGGGAACGTATTCGGTTGTCGCCCATGTAACCGCACGCGATATGCATAATATGCCGAAACAAGATGTCATAGTTGGGAATCCGGAACAGGCCGCAGCTGAAGGTGTGAGCTCGGATGGTCAAGAGAACAAGGAAGAAGGCCATCATCATGGCAGCGGTGTTTCCATGTCGTTATCTTCTCATTCGTTCGAAGCGGGAAAACCAGTGGCGTTAGGGGTTCGCATCACGAAAGACGGAAAGCCGATGACAGACGCCACCGTTCGTTTTGAAATTTGGCAGGCGGACAACAAGCATCAATTTATCGATGCGAAAGAAAAGAGAAACGGTCAGTATGAGGCCGTTGCTACGTTTGCAAACCAAGGGACGTACTCGGTCAAAGTGCATGTCGAAGCGAGCGGGCTGCATGAACATCAAGTGGAACAAGTAACCGCCCATTAATAAAAGGATGCCAAAGAAAGGCATCCTTTTTTCTTCCATTTCGTCTTTCTTGTCCACGTCAGACATATATATGGAAATAAACAGCGGACAGGGGGAAGAAGGAGATGGAAGATGATGAACGGAAAGGAATGGGGAGAGGCGTGGCAAATCGCCGCTGTCTATATTGGCACAGTCGTTGGTGCGGGATTTGCGACTGGAAGAGAAATTATCGAATTTTTTACTCAGTATGGGGCAGCAGGAACGGCCGGCGTAGCCGTGAGCGGCTTTTTGTTTACATGGGGTGGGGCGCGCCTTATGGTGATGGCGCGCCGCATCGGGGCGTCGTCATACGATGAGTTGAACCGGTATTTATTCGGGAAAATGATAAGCCCGTTCGTGACGCTCGTCATGACCGCGATGATCGCTGGGGTGACGGCGGTGATGATCGCCGGGGCGGGGGCGGTGTTTGAGGAGCAGCTTGGTTGGACGCGGCAGGCAGGAGTTGTGCTGACACTCATCTTGGCGCTTATCATTATGTTGTTTGATCGCAAAGGGCTATTTGGCATTAACGTGTTTGTGGTGCCGATGATGGTGTTGTTTAGCGCGATCGCTTTCGTTAAGACGATGATGGCCGGGGAGCTGTGCCGGCCGGACATGGCAGCGGCGGATTATTCGCTGAAAGCGGTGCTGTCGCCGTTTTCGTATGCAGCGTTTAATTTGGCCATGGCTCAAGCTGTACTCGTTCCCCTCGCCCATGAGGCAACAAACGAACGGGTGGTGAAGAGGGGGGCGTTGTTGGGCGGAACCGTGCTGACGATTTTGTTGTTGGTAAACCATACGGTGCTGTTGTCGTTTCCGCACAAGAACGGATATGATATTCCGATGGCGGAGGTCGTCCATACGTTTTTTGCCGTTTTGTACTGGTTTTATGTCCTTGTCATTTATGGGGAAATTTTTACGTCCATTATCGGCGGGCTATTCGGACTCGAGCGCCAAGTGCGTGTTTGGGTGCCGCTCCGTGGAAAATGGCTCGCTATGTTGCTTGTCGCGCTGTTTGCGGCCGTGAGCCCGTTTCGTTACGGGGAGTTGCTGTCGTTTATTTATCCGCTGTTTGGCTACACCAGTCTCATCTTGTTATGGCTTCTTTGGCGCCGACGGCTGCCGCGCCAATAAACGAACCCTTTCCTCTTCCGCGCTGTTTACGGGCGGGAGGGGAAAGGGCTTGATTTTTTCACCCCGCTTTTTTGATGGCAAGAGGTTGGGGCGTGGAGGGCACCCTCCCGCATCGCTGTCATGAGCGAAAGCGGGCGATCATCGTTTCCAAATCGCGCGCCGCCGCGGCCAACGCATCCGCTTCACCGGCCAGTTCGTGAAGGGCGAGCGTTTGCCGCTCAAGCCCTGCTGCCGTTTCTTGCACCATGTCGGAAAAATCGGAAGCGACGGTGCGCACGCCGCCTATCAATGTGCTCAGCTGTTCACCGTCGGCAGTGATGGTGTTGACGTACTCTTCGTTTTGTTGAAGCAGATCGTTTAGCTGGGTGAACATATTACCGAATGAGGAAAACGTCTCCCCTGTTTGCCAAAGGGAGTCTTTCGTTTTTTCGACGTGGCGGCCGCTTCCTTGCACCGCCCGTACGGCTGCTTCGAGCGCATTTGTCATGGCGTCGAGCGAGGTGAAAATTTTGGCGGCGAAGGTGTTCGTATCTTCGGCGAGCGTCCGCACTTCTTGGGCGACGATCGAAAAGCCGCGGCCCGCCTCACCGGCGCGCGCCGCCTCAATCGAAGCGTTTAAGGCAAGCAAGTTCGTCTGCTTGGCGATCGTGCGAATGGCGGCAATCATTTCATGAACGCGCCCCGCCTCTTTTGCTGCTTTGTCAATGAGAGCGGTCGTCTCGCTGATGCCTTGCTGCATGGCGTCCATGTTCGCTTTCGTTTCATCCATCAGGCGAATGCCCTCGGACGCTGACGACCATGCCTCGCCTGCTTGACTCACGACGCGCTCGACCGCGGTGCGCATAAGCTGCACGCGTTCTACCATTTTTTGAATGACTTCATCCGCTTGTTCAACCGCCGCTGTTTGTTGTTTTGTCCCTTCGCGGAACGTTTCGACCGCGGTGGCGATTTCGTCAAACGACTCAGACAAGCGCCGCACCTCTGTCTGCTGCTCCTGGCTGACATCGTGCACCGTTTTCGCTGCTTTCGCCAATCCGTCAATGATCGTGCGGATGCCAAGAATCATTTTATTGATTTCGTAGGCGATTTGATGGAATTCGTCCCGTTTTTTGGCCGTCTCGACTTCCGTCTGCAGCTGGCCGGACGAGACGGTGCGGGCGACGCTGTACCAATGGCGCAGCTGGGCAGCAAGCGTTTGATGCCAGATGGCGCTGAGCCCAAGTCCGGCCGCGGCGGCAAGCAGCGCGGCAAAAACGGGCGATGCACCCATGAGGGCGGCTGCTAGACTAACAGCTGCCGGCGCGATGGCGATGCTTGCCAACACCCATTGCAAATAGGGGCGGTGCATAAGCCGACCCATCCGCAAGTTGAGCCGCTTTCCACCCGGATCTGTCCAAAGCGGGCAGCTGGCATCGATTAACACCTCACCTGTGTCGCGTTCATACATTTGCAGCAGCGGTTCGTTCGTCTGGGCAGCTGCAAGCCCGACCGGGTCGGCAAACAGACGGCCTTCACGGAGGCGGTTGGTATGGACAAGTCCGTATCCGTTTTCATCAACAATGACAAAATATTCATCATGGCCAAGGCGGTCGTCTAAAAATGCGCGGATGCGGTCGAGCTGTTCATCAAGCGGACGCGTTCGGTCGAGCGACCGCCGCAGCGCTTCCGCCGTTTCCGTCACTTTTTTCAACGCCTGTCTCGCCCGGCGCCGTTTCGTCAGCTCACTCATTTACGATTCTCCTTTTTATTTTTTTGTCTATTCACAATAATATATACAATATTCTGTCGAATCAATAGGGAATGCGAGGGATGCATAAAAATGCCCTTCTATTGGAAGACTATGCCGTAAACGGAAAGGCGAGGGGATGGCCGTGGGCTTTTTATCATTTTTTAAAAAGAAAAAGCGTTCTCCGCAGCCAACGATGCCGCAATTATGGGAAAAGCTCCGGCGGTCCAGCGATTTTGTCGAAGTGTCGTTTGCGGTTGGGGACAAGGAGCTGTCGATTTACTATTTTGATTCGCTCGTCGACCCGAAAGTGCTGCAGGAACATATCCTTTGTCATCTGCAAAAGGATCTTTCCCGCCATCCGAATGTGCAGTTGGAAGATTTGCAGCAAATCGTGCCGATTCAGCGCATCGAAGTGAGCGAGGACGCGGCATTGATCGAAGAAAAAGTACTGAAAGGATTTGTTGCTGTCAGCTTTCGGGAACAGCCGGGCAAGGCGGCGCTCATCAGCGCGGCGAACGAAAACCTAGGGCTGCGGGAAAACAACGATTCAGAAAACGAATTTAGCGTCGTCGGACCGAAAGTCGGGTTTGTCGAAAACGTCGGCACGAACTTGCATCTCATCCGCCGGCAAATCGCAACGCCGAATCTTGTGTTTCGTGAAATGATGATCGGCTCGATGTCGAAAACGAAAGTCGTGATCGCATATATTGACGGCGTAGCGAATCCGGAAACGATCCAAACGGTGACGCAGCGGATTGAAGCCATTCATTTTGACGTTGTGTTTGATAATGCGATCATCGACCAGCTGATCGCTGACAATTCACGAACGCCGTTTCCGCTCTTTGTCTCGACCGAGCGGATCGACCGCGCTGTTTATGCGCTCGTATCGGGGCAAGTCGCTGTGTTTTGCGACGGTTCACCGTATGCGGTCATCGGCCCGTCTACGTTTTTTGATTTTTTTACTTCACCGGAAGACTATTATTTGCCGTGGGTGCTCGGCTCGTTTTTCCGGCTCATCCGCTTTTTTGGCGTTATGTTTTCCGTCTTGGCGTCGCCGGTTTATGTCGCGGTGTTGACGTATCATTATGAAATGATCCCGGAAGACTTGCTTGGCCCGATCATTTATTCGCGTTCGAACGTCCCGTTTCCGCCGGTGCTCGAAGTGTTGTTTTTAGAGATCACGATTGAACTGTTGCGCGAAGCCGGGGCGCGGCTGCCGACGAAAGTCGCGCAGACGCTCGGGATCGTCGGCGGGATTGTGATCGGGCAGGCGACCGTAGATGCCGGGCTGACAAGCACGATTTTGCTTATCGTCGTCGCTTTGGCGGCGCTCGCCTCGTTTACGACGCCGATTTTTAAAATGTCAAACACGATTCGGTTTATCCGGTTCCCATTTATTTTGTTTGCCGCATGTTGGGGCGGGATTGGCATCGCCTTCGCGGTCTGCGGATTGTTCATTCATTTAGGGCGGCTGCAGTCGTTTGGCTATCCGTATTTAGTGCCGTTTTATCCGTTGCGCGTGCGCAACTTCCGCGATACGTTCGTCCGCTCGCCGTACAGTGCAACAGCGGAGCGGCCGACGTTTCTCCGCCCGCAGTCGCGGTTTCGTTATGACCCGGAGGATGCGAAGCAAAAACGCGATATTGATGAGTAAGGTGTGATGGGGATGAAGCGTTGGCTCGCATGTTTGGGAGGATTGCTGCTGCTTGGCGGCTGCGCGAGTTCGCGGCCGATCGATGAAATTCAAATTATTCAACAGATGGGCTATGACTTTGAGGATGACCACTATGTCGGCACCGCCGTCTATCCGACGTTCAAACAAGGGCCGATGACAAAGCCGAATATGTTGACGACTTCATCGCCCACCGTCTACGATTTAATCCCGCGCTTGTCGTCGAAATCGGCGCTGCCGATCGAGGAAGGACAGCTGCGGCTCATTTTATTCGGAAAGCAGTTTGCCGAACGGGGGATCGAACAAATTACGCACAGCCTTGCGCGCAATAACAAAGTCGGCAGCCATTTGTTCCTCGGCGTGGCGGAAGGAAGCGCGAAGGAGTTGCTGAAAATCACGGCAAAAACGACGTTAAGCGATACATTGTATTTGCCGAATCTTGTGGAACAAAACGAGCGGTCGATGAACTTGCCGAAAACGAATTTGCACTTGTTTTTATACCGCTATTTTTCCCCGGGGAGCGATCCGTTTTTGCCGTATTTTGAAAAAAAGGGGGAGTTTGTCAAGTTAGAAGGGGTGGCGTTGTTTCGCGACGGCCGATACGTCGGGCATGTGAGTTTGCGCGATTCTTTTTTGATGAAAATTTTGTTGGGGGAAACGAAAAACGGCGTCTATCAGTTAAAAGTTGGGGAGCGCGGCAAACAAGGCGAAGACCGGGTGATGCTGCAAAATTTATGGGCGAAGCCGACTTATCGATGGAAACGGGATGGAAATCGTCATGTGCTGGATGTATCTGTTCATATTCATGCTTCGGTGAAAGACTATCCGTCATGGCTTGATGAGCCGGGGGCCAATTTGTTTGATGATGTAAAAACGAAAATGGAAAAGGAATTGGAACAGAATATGCGCCGGTTGTTTCGCTATTTTCAGGAAAAACGCATTGATCCGCTTGGAATTGGCGAATTTGTCCGCAGTGTCACGAGACAGTGGGACCGCGAATCATTTTATCGCGAATATCCCGATTTAGACATTCGCCCGCGCGTGACGGTGGACATTATTCATACGGGAATTGGTGAATAAGACGGGGATCATGAGGAGGGATAGCGATGAAGCAAGCGGTCGATGCACGATTTCTCATCTCCCCGTTTCTCGTTTTTTTTATCGTTCATGCAACCCAAGTCGGCGTCGGGATGCTGGGCTTTCAGCGGCCGCTGATGAAAGAGGCGGGGCAGGATGCCTGGATGGCTGTATTGCTGGCCGGATTGGCCGCGCACGCGCTCATTTGGCTGATGTATCGTCTCCTTGCCTATTCCCCGTCCGGCGGCGATATTGTGTCGCTTCACGAGCATTATTTCGGGCGCTGGTTCGGCGGGGTATTAAGCACCGGGTTGCTTTTTTATTATGCCTTGGCGGCGTTTACGGTGCTTCAATCATACATTGAAATCATTAAAGTATGGGTGTTCCCGCTCATGGGAGCGTGGCAGTTCAGTCTCATTTTTTTGGTGCTGACGTACTACGTCGTTTCCGGCGGATTTCGTGTCGTCGCCGGCCTATGTTTTTGGGGGGTTGTCATCCCGCTCGTGACGATTTTTCCGATGGTGTTTTTTCCGCTCGAATATGCACAATACCGGAACTTATTGCCGGTGTTCGACCATTCGCCTGCACAGCTCATCAAAGCAGCAAGCGATATGGCGCTTCAATATTTAGGGTTTGAAATGCTGCTTATGTATTACCCGTTTTTAAAAAATGCCCCGTCATCGCAAAAGTGGGCGCATGCGGCCAACGCGTTGACGATGTTCATTTATTTGATCGTCATGTTTATCTCCATCATTTTTTACAACAAAGAGCAGATCGAGCATGTTACATGGCCGACGTTGACGTTCGCGAAAATTCCGGAAGTGCCGTTTATTGAACGGATGGAATATATTGTCATTTCGATTTATGTGCTTGTCGTGTTTCCAATCATTGCCGTCTCCGTTTGGGCAGCGACGCGCATCGCCAAACAGCTGTTTTCCGTCAGACAGCGCCGATCGCTGCCGGTACTGCTCGCCTGCCTGTTTATCGGGACGTTGTTTTTTGAAGAGAAAACCGCCATCGAACGGTTGATGCAATGGACGGCCAAGGTCGGGTTTTCCGTCATCGCCGTCTATGTTCCGCTCTTGTACGTGTACGTATGGGCGGCGGAAAAAGTGAAAAAGTCACTACAACAAAAGCGGTAGTTATGTTATAGTAAAAAAGAAAACAGAAGAATGAAATTCCGTACGTTGGTACGGGAGAGGTTTCTAGCAAAACCCTCTATAAAAAACTAGGGACGGCTGTATCCTAGGGGTATGGCCTTTTTTGTTTCGGAAACCTCTTCTTCTGCCGATTCAGAGGGAGGTTAGTTAGGATGAACATGAACGAAGAAAAGGCCGTTGTCGTCTTTAGCGGCGGCCAAGACAGCACAACGTGTTTATTTTGGGCAAAAAAGCAGTTTGCGGAAGTGGAGGCGGTGACGTTTGATTATGGCCAGCGCCATCGGCGGGAAATCGACGTCGCCGCATCGATCGCCGATGAGCTCGGTGTCCGCCATACGGTGCTTGATATGTCGCTTCTTGGGCAATTGGCGCCGAACGCCTTAACGCGCGGCGAGATCGCGATTGAACAAAAGGAAGGCGAGTTGCCGACAACGTTTGTCGACGGGCGCAATTTATTGTTTTTATCGTTCGCTGCGGTGCTTGCCAAACAGCGGGGGGCGCGCCATCTTGTCACCGGAGTGTGTGAAACGGATTTTAGCGGCTACCCGGATTGCCGCGACATCTTTATCAAATCACTGAATGTGACGCTGAATTTGGCGATGGATTATCCGTTTGTCATTCATACGCCGCTCATGTGGCTGACAAAAGCGGAAACGTGGAAGCTGGCTGATGGGCTTGGGGCGCTTGAATTCGTCCGCACGAAGACGCTGACGTGCTATAACGGCGTGATCGCTGACGGGTGCGGCGAGTGCCCGGCGTGCGTGCTGCGCAAGCGCGGGTTGGAGGAATATTTGCGGGAAAAAGCGGGGGTGAAGTCGTAATGATCTATCAATTGTACCCGCAGGTGGATCATCCTTACCGCTATGAGCTGAACAAAGATATGCACATCGCTGCTGCTCATTTTATTCCGCATGAAGCGGCTGGGAGCTGCGCCAACGTGCACGGGCATACGTACATCGTCAATGTGACGGTTGCCGGCGACGAGCTGGATGAGAGCGGCTTTTTAGTCAATTTCCAAATGTTAAAGAAGCTTGTTCACGGAAAATTGGATCACACACTGCTCAATGATCACACCGATTGGTTTGACCGCCGCGATCCGAAACGGTTTCCAACGACAGAAGTGGTGGCGCGCACGATTTATGAGACGATTCAGCGCTATTTGGATATGCTGCCGCATAAACCGAAATGTTTGCAAGTATTTGTTCGCGAAACGCCGACGAGCTACGTCGTCTACCGGCCGAAAGCGGGGGAGCGGTGATGGTGCGCACGATCCCGGTGTTGGAAATTTTCGGTCCGACCATTCAAGGAGAAGGAATGGTGATCGGCCAAAAGACGATGTTCGTCCGCACCGCCGGCTGCGACTACCGCTGCCGCTGGTGCGATTCAGCATTCACATGGGACGGGTCAGCGAAAGAGCAGATCGAACAGCTGACGGCCGAAGACATTTGGCAGCGACTTGAAACCATTGGCGGGCGCCGCTTCCGCCATGTGACGATTTCAGGCGGCAACCCGCTTCTGATCGCCGCCCTTGACGAGCTCATCGCGCTCCTTCATGAAAAAGAGGTGCGAGTGGCGGTCGAAACGCAAGGAAGCCGCTGGCAAGACTGGCTGCTGGACGTTGATGATGTCACTATTTCCCCGAAACCGCCAAGTTCAGGGATGGACACCGACTGGGCGACGCTCGACGCCATCATCGGGCGGCTGCTGGGTGATCGAAGCCGGGCGCGGCGCGTCAGCCTGAAAGTGGTCGTCTTTGATGAGGCTGATTTGACGTACGCGAAAGAAGCGCATCGGCGTTACCCGGGCGTTCCGTTTTATTTGCAGACGGGCAACGCCGATGTAGGGGATTTGGATGTAGAGGCGCTTCGCGCGAAGCTTCTCGGCCGGTTGGAGTGGCTCGTGGAGCAAATCGCTCAGTCAGAGGAGCTGGCCAATGTCTCTGTCCTGCCGCAGCTGCATACGCTGCTTTGGGGAAACAAGCGCGGCGTGTAAAGCGGGACCGCGCTACAAGCAAAAGGACAACGAAGGAGGAAGGATCAGTGACTGGAAGAAAAGAGGAAGAATTGCGGGATTTGACACTGCTTGGCAATCAAGGGACAACGTATTCGTTCACGTACAATCCGAATCTTCTTGAAGTATTTGACAACAAACATCCTGACCGGGATTATTTCGTGAAGTTCAATTGTCCAGAGTTTACGACGTTGTGTCCCAAAACCGGACAACCGGACTTCGCGACGATTTACATCAGCTACATCCCGGACAAAAAATGCGTCGAAAGCAAGTCGCTCAAGCTGTATTTGTTCAGCTTCCGCAACCATGGCGACTTTCACGAAGACTGCGTCAACATCATTATGAACGACTTAATCAACGTGATGGAGCCGCGCTACATCGAAGTATGGGGCAAATTCACCCCGCGCGGCGGCATTTCCATCGACCCGTATTGCAACTGGGGACGCCCCGGGACAAAATATGAACAAATGGCTGAATATCGGCTGCTCAACCATGACCTATACCCAGAAAAAATCGACAACCGCTAGAGATGAAAAAAGAGGTAGTTTTTTCGCTCCAACTCATATATAATGAACGATGAATGTTTTGCCTTGGAGGTTTTGGTGTTGGAGCGAAGAACAGCGCTTTTGCTTGGAGCGAGCGGTTTGGTCGGTGGAGAGTTGCTGAAGCTGTTGTTGCAGTCGGATTTATACCGGCAAGTGACTATTTTCGTCCGCACCCCGCTTCCGTTGGAACATGAAAAGTTGCAGCAAGTCGTCGCCGATTTTGCCCGGCTTGAGTCGTACGAACGGTATTTTTCCGTTGACGACGTCTTTTGCTGTCTTGGTACGACGCGGAAAAAGGCGAAAACAAAGCAGCAGTTCATTCAGGTCGACTATGAATATACGCTGCGCGCCGCGGCGTTGGCGGAAAAGTGCCGGGCGAAAAGCTTTCTGACCATCTCCTCGATTGGCGCCAACCCGTGTTCGCCGTTTTTTTACCAGCGCGTCAAAGGGGAAACGGAAGAAGCATTGCAGCGGCTTTCCATTCCATCGCTCCATATTTTTCGCCCGTCGCTGCTTGTCGGCAAGCGCCGGGAGTTCCGCCTCGGCGAGGCGCTCGCCGGATGGCTGTTATGCCGGCTGCCGTTTTTGTTTGTCGGCAAGTGGAAAAAATATAAGCCGGTCGACGCCAGCCAGCTGGCCTTGGCCATGTTTTACCGGGCGGCATCGGCGGCCGACGGCATCCATATATATGAATGCGATGAGTTAGCCCGCATTTCATAGGAAAAAAGAGGCTGTTGGCAGCCTCTTTTTTTCTATTCGATGATTTTATAGTTTTTATGATTGACGACCGTTCGTTCTTGCAAATCAAGTTCACGGTAATTTTCCATATATGTCAAATCCACGATGACCGAGTTTTCGTTTACTTTTTCCACGATGCCGCGCAATCCATTTTTAAATTCAATAATATCCCCGACTTTCGCTTTTTTCATCATATCATTCCCCTTTAAACGAATAGTGATAAACCTACTCAGCCGCCAACTGAGCCGATCGCGCGCCCATTCTTGCCGGCAGCGCCAGTCTCGGCGAGGCTCGGCAGCTTTTTTACTAGTTTGCCTTATTTTTCTGCACAAGTAAAGGGGTTTCTTTCCTAAAATTTAATATTTTAAAAAAACAAGGGGACAAAGTCGCCCCTTGTTTTCGTTTACTTAGCAAACACATGGTTGCCGATGACAACGGTCACCGGGCGAGAGCGCAGCCAGTTGCTTTTCGCCGTTTTCGGATTATAGAAATAGAGCGAGCCGTTTCCTAAACCGCGAAAAGCAAGTGCTTCTTCAACAGCGCGATATGCCTCACGGTCAGCCGGTTCGTTGATCGTTCCATTTGCCACCGGCGTGAAGGCATAATGGCCGCCAGAGCGCTCATAAATGACGTCGCGAATGGTATCTGGAAAATCAGGGTGATCGACGCGGTTAAGCACGACCGTCGCCACAGCCACTTTCCCGGCATACGGTTCTCCCTTCGCTTCGGCATGAACGAGACGGGCAAGCAAATCTTTTTCTGCCGCTGTAATGCCTGCATTCGGGATGATGAGTTTTTCACCAGGATATAGCAAATCACCTTTGCGATTTTTTTGTTTCAGTTGTTTCAGCGGCACACTGTATTGTTTTGCGATTTTCCAAAGTGTATCACCGCGTTTGACTGTATGGACCGTCGCAGCATCGGCGTGGCCGGCAAAGAAAAACATTCCACACAATATCGCCATCACCCATGCCTTTCCTTGTTTCATCCACATCCCTCCTCTCGCAAACTCGCTACTAGAGTAACAAGGATGGCGTCGTTCTTCATTATCTAAATGATGGAAAAGTGTGTGAAGCGTTGATATGACTAGTTTCATAGAAACATTGGAAATTTCTCCGCCAAAAGAAACATCCGGCTTTCTTCCCCTGAAAGCCGGATGTTGAACGATGAAAACAAAGAAGTCAGCTGCGCGGGGTATCCATGTAATGGTAGAGAACGTGGCCGCCGCGCTGGGCGATGCCGCGAAACTGTTTAAAATCGGGCTGTTTGACGAGCACGGCCCGAAACGTGAGGAAGTCCTCTTTTTTTACTAACAGTTCGGCAATGACACCAGTGCGCAATTCGGCGATTTGTTTGGCTGCCAGTGCTTCGTCCATCGCATTCCCCCCAAGCATTCACCTAAGTATCGTTGTCGCTATTCATCATAGCGCAATCAGCTGGCGGGATAAATACCTATATTTTGGCCGGGCAAACACCCTTTGCTTGTTCCGACATACAATATGGGTGGGTACGCGCCCCGACAATTATGAGCGAGAAAGGGAGAGGACAATGAATCAATGGGATTCTTATGCGAATGATCCGTTTCTGAACGCCTCCGGCCATGGCGATGGGACGGAACGGATCGACAATAATGCGCCGCCGATGGCGCCAATGCCGGCAGCCTTGCCAACTGGAGCGATGCCAACAGGGGTGATGCCGATGGCCTATTATCCACCGGTAGCGCCGCACGGGTATTGGTGTCCGCCAGTCGCGCCGTCTGTACCGTTTGTCAGCCCAGTCCACCTTGATGATAGCCCGGATGGGTTTGACAGCCCTGACAGCTCCGATATGATGCCTCCAGCGCCGCCGCTTCATTTGGGAGCGGTGCCTAATGTGGCTACGGCTTCCGTCTGGCCGATGGGCGAGAAAGAAAATGTACCGCCGCTTGGTGGGGCCGCTGCCCCGTACGACATGGCTGCTCCGTATATGGGGGCGGAACCGACCGTCACCGGCATGGCACCTGAGGCTGTTCCGGGCGCGCTGCCGAGCGTGACTCCCGGCGTTCTGCCCGGCGCAGTACCAGGTCCTGCCCCGTATGCGCCGATGTACTATCCGTCGGTGGCCGCACCGATGCCGTACGCCCCGGTGGCGCCGTACGGCTACTATGCCGCACCGCAGCCGCCATATTACGGCGGAACAGTCCCGTATGCGCCCGGTTTTCCGATGCCGTACGGCCCATACCGGTAAGCCGCAAAAAAGACCGCTTGACCGCGGTCTTTTTTGATGGAAAAACGCTTTTCCGTGCCAGAAAGATGGCCGGTTGCCACCGACGGAAAAGTGTTTTCATTGCCTTGTTTCACCGCAAACTTCACATCGGCGGCGAGAACCTCCGAACATCCTTATGTGACATCTATGTGTTTTGGCTGCCGCTGGTGGTATAATAAGGAGGAAATTTTCGTGCGAAACAAAGGAAAGAATATAAGATTTGCTAACGAGGCAAGAAAGGGGAATTGAAAAAATGGGCATGGAACAGAAAACGGCGGTTGTCACCGGCGGGGCGAACGGAATTGGCAAGGCGATTGCCGCGATGTTTGCCAAACAAGGGGCGAACGTTGTGATTGTGGACGTTGATGCGAAAAATGGAGAAGCGCTCGTTGAACAGCTGCGAGCAGGCGGACGAACCGCCATATTTGTGGCGGCAGATGTACGGAACGCGGGCGACATTAAGCGGTTTGTCGAGGAAACCGCCAGCCGCTTTGGACGCATTGACTATTTAATCAACAACGCCGGCGTTTCGCGCTGGAAATCGCCGTACGAGCTGACAGTGGATGAGTGGGACGATGTGCTGGCGACGAATTTGCGCAGCGCCTTTTTGGCTTCACGGGAGGCGGCGAAACATATGCGCCGCAACCGTAAAGGTGGGGCGATCGTTAACATCGCCTCGACAAGAGCGCTCATGTCCGAACCGAACTCGGAGGCGTACGCGGCGTCTAAAGGCGGTCTCATCGCTCTCACCCATGCGCTCGCTGTGTCGCTTTCCGTCGATCGCATCCGCGTCAACTGCATCAGCCCTGGCTGGATTGAAACGGGCGATTACGAAAAATTGCGGGAGATTGACCACCGACAGCACCCGGCCGGCCGCGTCGGCAAACCCGATGACATCGCCCGCGCCTGCCTTTATTTATGCAATGAGGAAAACGATTTTATTACCGGAGCAAACTTCGTCATCGACGGGGGGATGACGAGGAAAATGATTTATATTGAGTAGGTGGCGGCCGTTTGCTAAAATAAATGAAATGGAGATGCCTTACTAGCAAAAAGGTGGGATGGAACGATGAAAATCCGCAAAACGCCGCTAGTCGACGGACAAGCTCCGGCTCATGTATATATTTACGAAAATCGAAAAGAGGAGTATATCGTTCTCGCCATTCCGGCGCTCGAGTGGTCCTTTTCATTCTTCTATGAGGAGGAAGCGGAGGCGGTGGCGCAGCGGCTCGAGACGTCGCTGCAAAAGCGGATCGGCCATGAACGCGCTGCCATGCTGGCCGGCCGATTGCTAGGATGGGCGCGGGAAATGTAGCTTGGCGGATGGTGCGGCCGCCACTGACTTTGCATGTTAGGGGTTCGATGACAAAGTGGTAAACAAATCAAAAGTCATGGCAAGTTACGTTGCGGGCAGCGTTTTATGGCTAGCTGTCACCGACGCCCTGCTCAATGTGCTGCCGGTCAGCCGCGGCGTGTATGTTGCGCTTAGCGCCGCCAAAGGGACGGTCTTTATTTTGCTGTCGGCCGTGTTTTTATACCAGCTGCTAAAAAAGCGTGAACAGCTTGAAAAAGCGGAAGAAAAAGAACAGCAGCTGCTGACGCTCATCAACTCGATGCCCGACTTTGTTTGTTTTAAAGACAGTGAAGGGCGTTGGCTGCGCGTCAATGATTTCGGTCGGCGGCTGTACCATCTCGAGCATATTGACTATGTCGGAAAAACGGATCGCGAGCTTGGCGAGCTTGTGCCGTTTTTCAAAGACGCGTTCGAGCAGTGCATTGAATCAGATCGCGAGGCGTGGAAAAGCGGGACGTTGACGCGTCGAGAGGAGTCGTTCGAGACGTTGGATGGGGAGCGGAAGACATTTGACGTCATTAAAGTGCCGTTGTTTGAAGAAAATGGCATGAGAAAAGGATTGTTGACGATCGGCCGCGACATTACCCAGCAAAAGCGAACTGAGGAGCTGCTATTGAAAAAAGAGAAGCTGTCGGTGCTTGGGGAGCTGGCGGCCGGCATCGCTCATGAGATTCGCAATCCGCTCACATCAATGAAAGGATTTATGCAGATGATGCAAGAAACGCGCGAAGTGAATGACGACCACGTGCGCATTATGCTGAGTGAGCTTGGCCGCGTCAACCAAATCGTCAGCGAGCTCTTGGTGCTTGCCAAGCCGCAAAGCCATGATTACCGGCTGTTTTTGTTGAACGAGGCCATTTCGTATGTCATTAGCCTGATCGGTCATGAGGCGACATTAAACGACGTGTCCATTTCCGTTCATAACAACGCGCCAAAAGCTTGCGTGTACGGTGACCAAAACCAAATTATTCAAGTGCTTTTAAACGTGATGAAAAACGCCATTGAAGCGATGCCCGACGGCGGGAACTTATATGTCCGTGTTTCCGAAGCTGAAGGCATAGTCCGCTTAGACATTGCCGATACTGGCATCGGCATTTCGAAAGAGCGGTTGCAAAAAATCGGTGAACCGTTTTTCACCTTGAAGGAAAAAGGAATGGGGCTCGGGCTGACAACAAGCATGAAAATCGTTCAGGAACATAAAGGAACAATGCAGATTGAAAGTGAAGTCGGGAAGGGAACGGTTGTCCATTTGACGTTTCCGTCCGGGTTTGCGGTTGTGGATGCGAATGGCCAACAGAAGGTGCTATCATAGGAACAGGCGTCCCCACATGGTGAGGGGACGCCTGTTTTGCTATTGCTCAACCCATGTCGACACGGCCTCAATAGGCAGCCGGATGGAATGATGGGCGGGAGCGGCCGCCTTTCCGATCGTGATCAGCAGCGTCGGCACATAGCGGTTCGGGATGTGAAACTCTTCTTTCAGCCGCTCAGGGTTAAAGCCGCCGATCGGACACGTCGCCCAGCCTTTCGCCGTTGCCGCCAGCATGAGCTGCATCGCAGCGAAAGCGGTGTTTTGAAACGCGGCATCACGGGCGTATTGCTTGTTGGCATAGGCGGTCTCAATTTGTTCAGCAAGCTGCCGTTTCACCTCTTCTGTCATCGCTCCTTCACGAACGAGCGGATCGTAAACGGCATCCGTATTCCGGTTCGCTTCCAAATCCCCAAGCACAACGACGACAGCGGAGGCATCGACGATTTGTTGTTGGCCGTAAGCGATCGGCTGAAGCCGCCGTTGCGTTTCCTTGCCGTGGATGACAAGAAAGTGCCATGGCTGCAAATTCCAAGCAGACGGCGCTTTCGTAGCAGCCGTGAGAATGGCACGCAGCTCATCTTTGCTGATCGTCGCATTGGCGTCATATTGGCGTACGGCCTTTCGTTCCTCAATGACGGCAAACAAGTCTTTGGTGAGCGACGTTGTCACAACTGGCATAATCAATCCCCCTTTGGCGAAGTTCGCGAGGGCGTCCCGTTGCTTTTGAGATCCCCCCGTGGTCGTTATGAGCGGTTTTTCTTCGCTTGTTTTGCTGTATCGATGCTGTCTTTTGCCATTTCTGCTTCCGCCTTTGAGACGGTCGGATTGGCTACTTCCTGGCTGACTTTATTTTGCCTTCCTTTTTTGGACATACGTTTTCCTTCCTTTCGTTCAACTGATTTTCGCCGACCGTACACCCGCAGGATGCTGTTTAATTCACTGCTATGTTTGGTCGGGATTTGATGACGGGCCCAATCGATAAACACGATGTCGGCGTGCGGTACATAACGGCGGAACATAGCGATATAAGGATGAATGTAGCGGTCGCGTGCGCCGTAAATGAGCAGCAAGGGCAAGCGCAGGGAAGACAGCTGCCCTGTGCAGCAGTAGACAAGACCAGCTCGGTACGTGGTGTCTAAATCCCGTTTGTCAGCGAGTTGGACATACTGTTTGAACAGCTTCCGTTCGCGTCGGTTCGTTCCATGTCCGATGGCGAGCGCCGAGGAGAGCAAAGAGAAGGCCCCTAGTTTGACAGCCGAAATGCCAAGACAAAACTCGCCGTACAAAAGTGGCGTGCACACTTCCGGAAATCCACCGATCAAAACGAGCTGTTCAACGTGCTGCGGATAGCGAAGCGCGAAATCGAGCGCGATCGATCCGCCGTTGGAATAGCCGCAAACGATGGCGCGCTCGACGCCGAGGAAACGGAGCAATATGGAAACGTCGTCCGCAAGCAGCGGTACGGTGATTGGCACGTCTGACGGGCTGCTTCTCCCATTTCCGCGCATATCGTACAAAATCAGGCGAAAATGGCGGGCAAGCGGCTCTTGCTGGCGAAAAATGACATGTCCCAGCCCTGGGGGGTGGATGAATAAAAGCGGCGGTCCTTCCCCTTTTTCTTCATAATAAAGGCGGACGCGTTCATTAATGGAAACGTATGGCATATCAATCCCCCTCTCTTGGCCTGGCCCTTTATAGTATGGAAAGAAGGACGGCGTCCCATCCAAAAAAAACGCCATCTTTTTTTGATTGAGCGGGATGGCGTTTCCGGTTTATAATTAATCGCGTAATGAATAACGGGCAAGCGTCACGGAAAGGAGGGGGCTTGATGGAACAGCCGTTTCGTGTGGAAAAAGCGCTCAATAACAATGTGCTAATCGCTTCCCACCCAGCGTATGGCGAGGTCGTCTTGCTTGGCAAAGGGATCGGCTTCGGCAAAAAAAAGGGGGATGAGATCGCTGGGAGCGCTGTAGAAAAGTGCTTTGTTCTCAAAAATGAGCGCGAACAAGAGCAATACAAAAAACTGCTCCCTGAACTGAGCGAAGAGTTTATCGCCCTCATGAACGAGGTGATTCAACATATTAAGCAGCGCGTCGGCGTACCGTTAAACGAACACATTCACGTCGCGCTGACCGATCATATCGCGTTTACGCTAAAGCGGCTCGAGCAAGGGTTGGACGTCAAAAACCCGTTTTTGGCCGAGACGAAAAGTTTGTATCCGCTTGAGTACGAAATCGCTGTTGAAGTGGCCGAGCTGATCGGCGATCGGCTTGGGGTCGCACTGCCGGAAGGGGAAGCTGGCTTCATCGCTCTTCATATTCATAGCGCGATTTCGAAACAAAGCTTGTCGGAAGCGAATCAATATTCTCAGCTCATTGCTAAGCTCGTCGAGATGGTCGAACGACAGCTGGGCGTCGACATCGACCGTGAGAGCATCCACTATTTGCGTTTCGTCCGTCATTTGCGCTATGCGATCGATCGGATGAAAAGAGGTGAAAAAGTCGAAGAACCAAAAAATTTGTCGAAAATCTTGAAAGACACTTACCCGCTATGCTATAATCTAGCATGGAAGTTAGTTAAAGTCATGCAGCAAACGCTTCATCTGCCGGCTGATGACGCCGAGGCGGTCTATTTGACGCTGCATTTGCAGCGGCTGGCAGAAAAAAAGAGCGGCACAACGGGATAACATTGTCTCGCTTTACGTGTTACTGATTCGATCAGGCATGAGTAAAGAGGACAAAACAGGGCGGCAACGACCGAATTTTTGCATTCGAGTCGTTGTAAGCGTTCTTTTGTCTCTCTTTATTCATGTCTTTTTTATTGTCTCGGTTTGTCTGAAAAATGATTGCCCGTCCATTTTTCAGTACATGAATCCGCCGTTTGCTGCAAAACTTAAGAAAAGGAAACTAAAGGAGGTCGTGAGGATGAAACGAGCGTTTGGCACGCTGCAAAGGGTCGGGAAAGCGCTCATGCTCCCGGTGGCGATTTTGCCGGCGGCAGGGATTTTGCTGGCGTTCGGCAACGCATTGAAAAACCCGGCGCTCACTGACAAAATTCCGGCGTTAAAAGCCGACTGGATCGTGTTGATCGCAAACGTCATGGAACAGGCGGGCGGCATCGTTTTTGCTAATTTGTCGCTTTTGTTTGCCGTCGGTGTGGCGATCGGTCTTGCCGGCGGTGAAGGGGTCGCAGGCTTGGCGGCAATCATCGGCTACTTAATTATGAACGTCACGATGGGCGTCGTTTTAGGCGTAACCGCCGATATGGTCGGCACCGACCCGTCATTTGCCAACATTCTCGGCATTCCGACGCTGCAAACGGGCGTGTTCGGCGGGATTATCGTCGGGATTTTGGCCGCGTATATGTACAACAAATATTTTAATATTGAACTGCCGCAATATCTCGGCTTTTTCGCCGGCAAGCGGTTCGTGCCGATCGTGACAGCGGCTTCTGCCGTTGTGCTTGGCATTGTTATGACGTTTGTCTGGCCGCCGATCCAGCACGGGTTAAATGCGTTTTCGCACAACATGATTGATGCGAACAGAACGGTTGCAGCGTTCATTTTCGGTGTGATCGAACGGGCATTGATCCCTTTTGGCCTCCACCATATTTTTTATTCACCGTTTTGGTATGAGTTTGGCGAATATGTCAATAAGGCCGGCCAAATTGTGCGCGGCGACCAAAAAATCTTTTTCGAACAGCTGAAAGATGGCGTGGAGCTGACAGCCGGCACGTTTATGACCGGGAAGTTCCCGTTTATGATGTTCGGTCTTCCGGCAGCAGCGCTCGCGATTTATCATGAAGCGCGTCCGGAAAACAAAAAAGTTGTCGCCGGCATCATGGGCTCAGCGGCGCTGACGTCGTTTTTAACCGGGATTACGGAACCGATCGAGTTTTCGTTTTTGTTCGTCGCTCCGGCTTTGTTTGCTGTTCATTGCGTCTTTGCCGGGTTATCGTTTATGATCATGCACGTATTAAACGTCAAAATCGGGATGACGTTCTCCGGTGGGGTCATTGACTTCCTGCTGTTCGGCGTCCTGCCGAACCGGACGGCGTGGTGGCTTGTCATTCCGGTCGGATTGGCGTTTGCTGTCATTTATTACTTCGGGTTCCGCTTTGCGATTCGCAAATGGAACTTGGCGACGCCAGGCCGTGAAAAAATGGGCGACGAAGCGCCAAAAGCTGAAGCGGCCGCCGGCGATTTGCCGTATGAAGTGCTTGCCGCTCTTGGCGGAAAGGAAAATATCGAACATTTGGATGCGTGCATTACGCGCTTGCGCGTGTCGGTCCGTGACATCGGCCAGGTCGATAAAGACCGGCTGAAAGAGCTCGGCGCTGCCGGTGTGCTCGAAGTCGGCAACAACGTGCAAGCGATCTTCGGTCCGAAGTCGGACATCTTAAAAGGGCAAATTCATGATATTATGCAAGGAAAAGCACCGGCAAAAACGAAAGAAGAGCCGAAGGAAGCGGCGCCGGCTGCAGCCCGGGCGGAAGCAATCGCTTCGCCGCTCGCTGGGGAAATCGTGTCGCTGTCCGACGTGCCGGATCAAGTATTTTCACAAAAAATGATGGGCGACGGCTTCGCGGTCATGCCAACAGATGGCACGGTCGTCTCCCCGGTCGATGGGAAAATCATCAATGTATTCCCGACAAAGCATGCTATTGGCATCGAGTCGGTCGGGGGGTATGAGGTGTTAATCCACTTCGGCATTGATACAGTGAAACTGAACGGCGAAGGATTTGAAGCGCTCGTCAAGGAAGGCGACGAAGTGAAAAAAGGGCAGCCGATTTTGCGCGTCGATCTCGACTATGTGAAAAATAACGCACCGTCCATTGTTACACCGATCATTTTCACGAACTTGCAAGCCGGTGAAGTGGTGCGCGTCAAAAAGCAAGGTGCGGTTGCTCAAGGCGAAGACGGCGTCGTTGAAATCGGCTGAACCGCCTGTCAATCATTGATGCGGGGGGAGGGACAAGCATTTTCCGTTGCTCCCTCGCCATGCATTTGGTATGATGGCAAAGAAAAATGATGAAGAAGGGGATTGATGAACGATGGAAAAAACGTTTAAAGTGACTTCAGACTCTGGCATCCATGCCCGTCCAGCGACAATTTTAGTGCAAACCGCGAGCAAATTTAACAGCGAAATCCAGCTCGAATACAACGGGAAAACCGTCAACTTGAAATCGATCATGGGCGTCATGTCGTTAGGCATTCCGAAAGGGGCAACGATTAAAATTACGGCAGAAGGGGCCGATGCAGCAGAGGCGATGGCAGCGTTAACGGACACGTTGGCGAAAGAAGGCCTTGCTGAGTAATGGAAAAAACCATTCATGGGATTGCTGCATCAAGCGGTATTGCCATTGCCAAGGCATACCGCTTAGAAGCCCCTCATTTGGCGGCTGAAAAACGATCGGTCACCGATGCTGAGGCGGAAGTGGCGCGGCTCGAGGCGGCGGTCGCCAAGGCGAAAGAAGAGCTCGAGGCGATTAAACAGCACGCTTTAGAGAAGCTCGGCGAAGACAAAGCCGCCATTTTTGCTGCCCATTTGCTTGTGCTTGATGATCCGGAGCTGCTGAACCCGATTAAAGAAAAAATTCAAACAGAGCAAGTAAATGCCGAGTATGCGCTTGACGAAACCGCATCGTTTTTCATTTCCATGTTCGAAGGAATGGACAATGAATACATGAAGGAGCGGGCTGCCGACATCCGCGATGTAACGAAGCGCGTCCTTGCCCACTTGCTTGGCGTCACGATTTCAAACCCGAGTTTGATTTCGGAAGAAGTCGTCATTATCGCCGAAGATTTGACACCGTCCGATACGGCGCAGCTGAACCGGCAATATGTCAAAGGGTTTGCGACTGACATCGGCGGACGGACATCGCATTCGGCCATTATGGCCCGGTCGCTCGAAATCCCGGCTGTCGTCGGCACGAAGGCGGTGACGGCGGAGGTGAAAAACGGCGACATCGTCGTCATCGATGGGCTGGATGGACAAGTTGTTGTCAACCCGTCGCCGGAGCGGCTCGCCCATTATGAAGAAAAACGAGCCCGCTATGAAGCGCAAAAAGCAGAATGGGCGAAACTCGTCCATGAGCCGACGGTGACGGCCGACGGCGTACACGTCGAGCTGGCGGCCAACATCGGCACGCCGGACGATGTAAAAGGGGCGCTCGCGAACGGAGCGGAAGGCATCGGCTTGTATCGGACGGAGTTTTTATACATGGGCCGCTCAGAGCTGCCGACGGAGGAAGAGCAGTTTGCCGCCTACAAAACGGTGCTTGAACAAATGAATGGCAAGCCGGTCGTCGTCCGCACGCTTGACATTGGCGGCGATAAAGAGCTCCCGTATTTAAACTTGCCGAAAGAAATGAACCCGTTTTTAGGATTCCGGGCGATTCGCCTTTGCCTAGAAATGCAGGACATGTTCCGCACCCAGCTGCGCGCTTTGCTGCGGGCGAGCGTACACGGCAATTTGAAAATTATGTTTCCGATGATTGCGACGCTTGAGGAATTCCGCCAAGCGAAAGCGATTTTGCTCGAAGAAAAAGAGGCGCTCCTCCGCCAAGGTGTGCCGGTCGCCGATGACATTGAAGTCGGCATGATGGTGGAGATTCCGGCCGCGGCGGTGATGGCCGATCAGTTCGCGAAAGAAGTCGACTTTTTCAGCATCGGCACGAACGACTTAATCCAATATACGATGGCCGCCGACCGGATGAATGAGCGCGTTTCGTATTTATATCAACCGTACAATCCGGCGATTTTGCGGCTCATCAGCCACGTCATCGACGCCGCCCACCGCGAAGGGAAGTGGGTTGGCATGTGCGGGGAAATGGCCGGCGACCCGATTGCGATTCCGATTTTGCTTGCTTTCGGGCTTGATGAGTTCAGCATGAGCGCCACTTCGATTTTGCCGGCGCGCGCCCAGTTGAAACAGCTGGCGAAAGAAGAGGCGGCCCGCATCAAAGAGACGGTGCTGTCGCTCGGCACGGCTGAGGAAGTTGTGGCGTTTATCAAACAAACGTTCCATATCGCCTAAATGAAGGCGCGGCGACATTCGTGTTCGCCGCGCTTTTTCTATTTACGCCAAAAGCGGTGCGGACGATTCATAGCCATACCGTTGCCGGACCGTTAACGAGAGGCCTAAGGCGATGACTTTCGCCATTTGATAAACAATGTGCAAATTCGTATACGGCAGCGTGCTCATATCAGCTGTTTCTTCCATCATCACGCCCATAATGCTTACATCGCCGATACGGGGAAGCGATTTGCCAAGCGCCGTGCCGGGAGCGAGCGCGCCGGGGCGAATGGCGATCGTATGGACAAACGGGCGCGGACCGACGATGCTGTCGATCGCCAGCACGTAGGAGCCGCGTTCGTTCAGCCGCTCATGCACGAAGCGGAGATTGGTGGCATCGACGGGCTCTTGCAGCGTGCCGATGACGGTTAGATGATCCGGATAAACATTCTCAAGCAGCGTGCCGACAAACGGACCTAAGCTATCGCCGTTAATGCGGTTGCTGCCGATACAAACAACGGTCAGATGGCGGGTGTGCGCCGGCAGCAAGGAAAACAGTTCATTGCGAATGAGTAAAGGAGCGAGCGGATCGCTGTAGGGAATCGGTCTCATCGCTTACGAGTCCTTTCCGTCTCTGTTCTTGCTTTCTTATTCGCGACCGCTGCCAGCGATTCCTTTCTTTCTCAGGATTGAAAATTTTTCCTTAAGTTTGCTTAAAAGGCTGGTGAAAAACGAGTTTTTTGCTCAAACCAATTGTATTTGATCAGAAAGGAGAACAGATCTGACAAGGTTTCTCTAATTGAACAAGAGTTGGGATGAGCCGCCTTTTTCATTAATTCACCGGCCTTTTAAACGGATTGCGCCACTCCATTAACACAGCATGGTTGAGCGATTCTTCGTCTTCTAAATAGTTGCGGACAATCGCAAGCGGTGTGCGCCCGCAGCGAAGCAAAAACGTAATAACCGGATCTTTCAACTCACCGGCCGTCACTTTGCGAATGTACTCTTCCGGGGACAGTTCGTTCGCATAGCGGTGATAACCAGGCATCCGTCCGCCCCCGAGCAGCCGGTCGAGCCCGAGATGAACGACGACTTCATACATCGATTGCATGAGCCACTTGCCAAGGCCGAGCTTCCGGTACGGCGGGGAAACGCAAATGTCAACGACATAAAGCGTATTGCCGTCCGGGCGATGGTTGCGAATATAACCGCCGTCGGTTATTTCTTCCCATGTATGGTCGGCATGGTTCGGGTCAAAGTCGACGATGAGCCCGGTCATGGATCCGACAATGCGCCCATCGACTTCGGCGCATAGCGCCCCTTCCGGAAACAAGGTGACATGGTTTTCAAGCTGCGCCTCGTTCCACCACAGTTCGGACGGAAACGGAGGCGGAAAGCTTTCCTGCTGCACGCGGATGAGTGCGGAAAAATCGCTTTTCGTATAGTTGCGGATGACTGCCTGTCGCGGCGTGTCGCCGTCAAAGACGTATAGCCGTTTTTTGTACACGCCGATCCCCCTTTCGTTCGTTTTACCCTCATCATAACCGAAACCTAGAAAAAACGCCAAGAAAAGATCCATGGGCAACGGTTTGCCCTCGACTCGGGGATGAAAATCACCGCTTGCCGACGGGATTTTCGCAGAAAAGAAAACAGCCGCTGTTAGCGGCTGTGGGCGTGTTGTTCAACGTATTCGCTGACCAACGCTTCGATCTGCTGCTCGTCTGGCTTTTGGCCGTGAAACGGAAAGACAATTTCCTCGATCAATTCACCGTCACGGTAGACGTGCAGTGCTCCTTTTTGCAACAGGACGCTGTATTCGATTTCGAATCGATAGCCTTCATGTTCAATGGCACCCATCGCTGTTCACCTGCCTGTTTTTTATTGTTCCGCCCGCCGCCGCCCGCTATGTATGAATTAAGAAGCTAATCCTATGGACGCGGGACGATCGTCCTTTTATAATGGAATATAGCTCGACAAAAATAGGAAACAGAGGGGAGAAATAGCGAGTGTTCCGGACATTGCGCAGCAAGTTGATTGTCTTGATGGCCTTATTATTGATTGTATCGTTGGCGGCAACGCAGCTCGTCGGTGTTGTGCAAATGCGGCAGCTCGTTGACGCCGATGTCAAACAGCGGGCGCAGGCGGCGCTCGACGGGCTGCTTGGCGATATTCGCGACAGCTTTCAAAGCGAGGAGAACAGCCTAATGCAGTTCAGCGAATCACCGTCGGCGATGCAAATGATTCAAGACGAAAAAGCATGGCCGCAACTTGAAAAGCAGTTCCGCACGTTTTTGCGCGTTCATGAAAATGTGCAGTTCATCTATATTGGCACGGAGCGGAAGAAGATGCACATTACGCCGACGACGGAGCTTCCGGACGGATACGATCCAACAAGCCGCCCGTGGTATAAAGAAGCGATAGAACGCCCGGACGAAGTCGTGTGGACAGAACCGTATGTCGATGCGATTACAGGCAAACATGTTGTGACATTGGCCAAGGCAGTGAGTGAAAATGGCCGCGTCGCTGCCGTCATCGGCATTGACATGACGCTTGATGCAGTGACGAGAATTGTCAATGCGAGCGACGTTGGCTATCACGGCTATCCGGTGTTGTTTGATGCAAAAGGAACGGCGGTCGTCCACCCGCAATATAAAGGAAAAAACATGGCAAAAAACGCGGCGGTTCGCTATATGCTCGAACATGAAAAAGGAATGCGGCAATACGAGCAAGACGGTGAACAGCGGGTCATGTATTTTACGACGGTTCCGGAACTTGGCTGGAAAATAGGCGCTGTCTATAAGGAAGCAGACTTATCGGCGATGAGCCGCTCGCTTGGGATGAACATGCTCGTCATTACGGTGATCGCGCTGATTGTAGCGCTTATTGCCATTTACTTTTTAGCGCGCTCGATTACGAAACCGATTATTGTTCTGCAAGAGCAAGTCGAAAAGGCGGCGGCCGGCGATTTGACGGTGCAGGCGCGTGTAGCGGCAAAAGATGAGATCGGACGCCTCGCCCGCCATTTCAACGACATGATCGGGCATATGCGCGCGCTGATCGGTGAAGTGAATCGATCGGTGAACGAGTTGGCGGCTTCAGCCGACCATTTAAGTGCCGTCTCGGAAGAAACGATGGCAACAAGCGAACAAGTGGCGAAAGCGATCGGTGAAATTGCGAAAGGGACGACCGATCAAGCCGGAAGTCTTGATACGATCAATGAGCAGACGTCGGCATTGTCACAGCAAATTGAAGCGGTCACAAGTGCGACAGCCGGCATGGAATCGCTGTCGAACGACACGAAAACGGCCAGCTACGACGGCCTGGAGCATTTAAATGTTTTGCAGCAAAAATCGGAGGAAGCGAAACACGAGCTGTCCGCAGTAGAAAACGTCATTAGCGATCTGGTCAAAAAAATGGATGAAATTGATGGAGTCATTCAAACGATTACCGCCATTTCCGGACAGACGAACTTGCTTGCGTTAAACGCGAGCATTGAGGCAGCGCGCGCCGGCGAGCATGGCAAAGGGTTTGCCGTTGTCGCCGACGAGGTGCGCAAGCTGGCGGAACAGTCAGCAAAAGCGACCGAAATGATCCGTGCGACCATTGCGGCTATTCAGCAGCAAGCCGGATTGGCGATCGAGGCCGTCGGCCGCTCCAAACAAGCGTACAACGAGCAGCGGGAAGCGGTGCATACGACCGGCGATTCGTTCATGAAAATCACCGGCATGATGGAACAATTAACAGCTGCGCTCGCCGCTGTGATGGAAGAAGCGAAGCGGATGAACGGAAGCAAAGACGATGTGATTGGCGCGATGCAAAACATTGCCGCCATTGCCCAGCAATCGGCGGCAGCGGCAGAAGAAGTGGCCGCTTCGGCCGATGACCAGCTGCAGGCGCTTGCGACAGTGACCGAATCAGCGGAAACGTTAAGCGAGATGAGCCGACAATTGAAGCAGCTTGTGGAAAAATTCAAGCTCTCGTAAAAAAGCGCAGCCTTTGTCCGGCTGCGTTTTTTCATTGGCGCAGCCAGGCTGCGGACGCGCGTTGTCCGCCGTTTAGCCGGCCGCCTCTCAAACGGACATTTTATTTTTTCTATTCATACTATTCATACAATGATAATGAGTTGAATTTTTTTAAGTTTCTGCGTCGATTTTAGCGGCTAATAGTGCTAAAATAAACAGTGAAAACGTTTATACAGTTATTTTGTTGTTCATTCGGGAATAATGGTAGCCAAATGGGGGCGCGGCGTCTTAATCATCGCCGCCGGCTGACCCGAGGGACACGAAAACTAGTTGGAGGTTTTTTCACGATGGCAAAACAGACGAACTACGCTCAACCGTGGAGCCAGTTTTACGGGCCGAACCTCGGCTATGTCATCGAAATGTACGAACAGTATCTCGATGACCCGGACAGCGTCGACCCGGAACTAAAACAATTGTTTGAACAATGGGGGGCGCCGGTCGTCGAGGAGCCGGTTTCTCCTGCGGATCATGAAGCGGCGCAGACGCATCAAACGTTCCGGCTGCCGGAAACACCGACCGTGTTCAGCAAGCTTGTCGCCGCCGTCAAATTGGCGGACAGCATTCGCCATTATGGCCATCTGGCCGCCGATACGAACCCGATTGTGAAAGAGGAGAAAAAGCTGCGCCGCCTCGAACTTGATGAGTATGATTTGACGGAGGAAGATTTAAAGCGCATTCCGGTCGCATTTCTTTGCCCGCATGCCCCGGCGCATGTCAAAAACGGCTGGGATGCCATCTTGCACTTGCGCAAAATCTATACAGATAAAATCGCCTTTGAATTCTCGCAAGTACATAATCTAGAGGAAAGGAACTGGCTCATCCAGCAAATCGAGTCCGGAGCGTACTATCCGAGCTTGGCGAACAAAGAGCGGGTCGCTTTGTTGCGCCGCCTGACGGAAGTGGAGGGGTTTGAAAAATTCATCCACCGGACGTATGTCGGGCAAAAGCGCTTTTCGATTGAGGGACTTGACGCCATGGTGCCGCTCCTCGATGAGCTTGTTCGCCAGGCGATCGAACAGGAGATTGACGCCGTCAACATCGGCATGGCGCACCGCGGCCGGCTGAACGTGCTTGCGCATGTGCTTGGAAAGCCGTATGAAATGATTTTCGCCGAGTTTCAGCATGCGGAGAGCAAAAACTTTATTCCGTCTGAAGGAGCGGTGGCCATTACCTATGGCTGGACGGGCGACGTGAAATACCATTTGGGGGCGGCGCGCCGCCTGCGCAATCAAAGCGCCCATACGATGCGAATTACGCTCGCCAACAACCCGAGCCATCTTGAAGTCGTCAATCCGGTCGTGCTCGGTTATACGCGCGCCGCGCAAGAAGACCGGACCAAACCGGGCGTGCCGGAGCAAAAGACAGAGGCTTCGTTTGCCATTTTAATTCATGGCGATGCTGCTTTCCCGGGGCAAGGCATTGTGGCTGAAACGCTCAACTTAAGCCAGCTGGGCGGCTATACGACCGGCGGAGCCATTCATATTATCGCCAACAACATGATCGGCTTTACGACGGAAAGTTACGATTCCCGTTCGACAACGTATGCTTCCGATATGGCGAAAGGGTTTGAAGTGCCGATTGTGCATGTCAATGCCGACGATCCGGAGGCCTGCCTGGCGGCGGCAAGCTTGGCGTTTGCGTATCGCCAGCGGTTTAAAAAAGATTTTGTCATCGACTTGATCGGCTATCGCCGCTTCGGCCATAACGAAATGGATGAGCCGATGGCGACGAACCCGATCATGTACAGCATCATTCACCAGCATCCGACCGTGCGCGAGCTGTATGCGCAAAAGCTGGTTGAAAAGGGGATCATCGCCGAGCAGGAAGTCGAAGAAATGGAACAGGAAGTGGCCGAACGGTTGAAAATTGCTTATGAACGGGTGCCGAAAAACGAAGAGGAGCTCGATTTCATTATGGATCCGCCAAAACCGGTCGTCGACCGGCTGCCGGAAGTGAGAACAGGCGTGGCGAAAGACGTGCTTCACCGCATCAATGAGGAGCTGCTCGAGTTCCCGGCTGACTTCCATGTCTTTAACAAGCTTGAGCGCATTTTAAAGCGGCGCAGCGGCGTATTTATGCAAAATGGCAAAATCGACTGGGCGCACGCGGAAACGTTGGCGTTTGCGACGATTTTGCAAGATGGCGTGCCGATCCGCCTCACCGGCCAAGACTCACAGCGCGGCACGTTTGCCCAGCGCCATTTAGTGCTGCACGATGTGAAAACGGGCAAAGAGTACGTTCCGCTTCATCATATCAGCGGCGCGAAAGCTTCGTTTGTCGTTTACAACAGCCCGTTGACTGAGGCGGCCGTGCTCGGTTATGAATACGGCTACAACGTGTACGCGCCGGAAACGCTCGTGCTTTGGGAAGCGCAGTTTGGCGACTTCGCCAACATGGCGCAAGTCATGTTTGACCAGTTTATCTCGTCGGGGCGGGCAAAATGGGGTCAAAAGTCCGGGCTCGTCATGCTTTTGCCGCACGGTTATGAAGGGCAAGGGCCGGAACATTCGAGCGGCCGCGTCGAGCGGTTTTTGCAGCTGGCGGCGGAAAACAACTGGACGGTCGCCAACTTGTCGACAGCAGCACAATATTTCCATATTTTGCGTCGGCAAGCGGCGCTGCTGCAAAAAGAAGAAGTGCGCCCGCTCGTCTTAATGACGCCGAAAAGCTTGCTCCGTCATCCGCTGGCGGCATCCGACGCTGATGCGCTTGTTCATGGCGCATTCTCGCCGGTGCTCGAGCAGCCGGGATTAGGGACTGACGCCAGCAAGGTCGAGCGGATCATGTTTGGCACTGGCAAGCTGATGATTGATTTAGCGGAACAAATCGGCAAAATGGAAGGGCTTGACTGGCTGCATGTCGTGCGCGTTGAAGAGCTGTATCCGTTCCCAGAAGAAGCGGTGCAGGCGATTATCGCGCGTTACCCGAACGTAAAAGAGCTCGTTTGGGTGCAAGAGGAGCCGAAAAACATGGGCGCTTGGACGTATATGGAGCCGCGCCTGCGGGCCCTTGCCCCAGACGGCGTCGATGTCAGCTATATCGGGCGGCGCCGGCGGGCGAGTCCGGCGGAAGGCGATCCGGTCGTCCACCGGAAAGAGCAGGAGCGCATTATTCGCTGTGCATTAACGAAATATGAACGATGATTGAACGTTTGAGGAGGGCATCAACGTGGCTGAGATCAAAGTCCCGGAACTAGCAGAGTCCATCACCGAAGGCACCATCGCTCAATGGTTGAAAAAGCCGGGCGACTATGTGGAAAAAGGCGAGTCGATTTGTGAATTAGAAACGGATAAAGTGAACGTCGAAATTATGGCTGAAGAGTCGGGCGTTTTGCAGCAGTTGCTGGCGAATGAAGGCGACACGGTCGCCGTCGGCCAAGCGATCGCCATCATCGGCGAGGGAGCGGCTGCAGCACCAGCCGCTGCCCCGCAGGCCGCACCAAAGCCGGTTGACGAAACGGAAACGGTCATGCCGGCTGACCGCGCCGAGCAACAGGCACCGCAGCCGGTCGCTGTCGCCCAAGCGCCGGGCCAACGCCCGGTCGCTTCGCCGGCCGCCCGAAAAATGGCGCGCGAAAAAGGGATCGATTTGGCGCAAGTGCCGACCGTTGATCCGCTTGGGCGCGTCCGCAAGCAGGACGTTGCTTCATTTGCCGCCCAGCCGGCCGCTGTTCCGCAAGCGGCGCCGCAACCGGCTCCGACGGCGGCGCCCGTTTCGGCGCCAACGCCGACTCCCGCAGCGGAAAGCGGCAAGCCGGTCATCCGCGAAAAAATGTCGCGCCGCCGGCAAACGATCGCCAAGCGGCTGCTTGAAGTTTCGCAATCGACCGCGATGCTGACGACGTTCAACGAAATCGACATGTCAGCGGTCATGGAGTTGCGCAAACGGAAAAAAGACAAGTTTTTTGAAGAGCATGACGTCCGCCTTGGCTTTATGTCGTTTTTCGTCAAAGCGGCCGTGGCGGCGCTGAAAAAATATCCATACGTCAACGCGGAAATTCAGGGCGATGAAATTTTGCTGAAAAAATATTACGACATCGGCGTGGCCGTTTCGACCGATGAAGGGCTTGTCGTTCCGGTTGTGCGCGACTGCGACCGGAAAAACTTCGCCGAAATTGAGCGGGACATCGCCGAATTAGCGGCGAAAGCGCGGAGCAACAAGCTGTCGCTCGCCGATTTGCAAGGCGGCACGTTTACGATCACAAACGGCGGCGTATTCGGCTCGCTTTTATCGACCCCGCTCTTAAACGGTCCGCAGGTCGGCATTTTAGGGATGCATTCGATCAAGCTGCGTCCGGTAGCCATCGATGAGGAGCGGATTGAAAACCGTCCGATGATGTACGTCGCCCTGTCGTACGATCACCGCATCATCGACGGCAAGGAAGCGGTTGGGTTCTTAAAAACGGTGAAAGACTTGATCGAAAATCCGGAAGACTTATTGCTTGAAAGTTAATACCGAAAAAAAAAGGAGTCCGCGGCGTGCGGGCTCCCCGTTTTTATCAGCGAAACGGTACAGCGCGGCGAATGAACTTCCCTGTTTTACGGAAAACTACCGTCAAAAAGGAGGAGATCATATGCCAGAGCGCGGACGAAACGACCATCCGCACGAGTTTTACCGCGACGGCGCCCGCGAAAGCATCATCAATGATGCGGCTGCTGACGGCGCCGAGGCCATCGGGGTGCGAAGCGATGCTGATCCGCTGCAGTCGGCCAACCCTGGCCCATTCCACGTTGATCACCTTGAAGTGGAAGAAGGAATGAAACCATTTCGGTCATTAATGGAAGGAAAAAAGTGATTCGCCAGGCGAATCGCTTTTTTCGCGGATCCGCAAAGAAGGAAAATGGCGAACGAGCGCGAATATTGTTACTTGTTATGACTATTTTTTCGGGGGGATGACCATGGAGTTCGGATTGGCCGGGAAAACGGCGCTTGTTGCTGCCTCAAGCCAAGGGCTTGGCAAGGCGATTGCCCGGGCGCTTGTGCTTGAAGGAGCGAACGTGATGATTACAAGCCGGAATGAGGAAAAACTGCAGGAAGTCGCCGAGGAGCTGAGCAGTTTACATAAGGGGCGCGTCGCTTATGTGCGCGCCGATGTGACGAAAGCGGATGACATCCGTCGGCTTGTCGCCAAAACGGCGGAGACGTTTGGAACGATCGATTTGCTTGTCAATAACGCCGGCGGCCCTCCGGCGGGAACGTTCGAAACAGTGAGCGACGAAGACTGGCAATACGCGTTCGAGCTCAATTTATTGAGCTACATTCGGCTGATTCGTGAAGCGCTGCCTTATTTAAAGAAAAAAGGCGGCAAAATTGTCAATATCGCCTCGTCGTCCATCAAAGAGCCTATTCCGGGGCTCATCTTGTCCAATACGTTCCGCACCGGGATTGTCGGGCTGACGAAAACGCTTGCGGCGGAGTTCGCCCCTGACAACATTTTGATCAACACAGTCGCTCCCGGACGGATCGCGACGGAACGGGTCGCCTTTTTAGACAAGGTGAATGCGGAAAAGCTCGGCATTACGAAAGAGGAAATGGAAGCGCGCATGAGAAGCGTCATTCCGCTCGGCCGTTACGGGACGCCTGAGGAGTTTGCCAACGTTGTCGTCTTTTTGCTGTCGGAGGCAAACTCGTACGTCACCGGGCAGGCGTTGATCGTCGATGGCGGTATGGTGAAAGCGATTTAGAAAGCTCATGCCTTGTCGCTCATCCGGAGTGCGAGAAGGATTTTTTACGTCATTTCCGAAAGAAGTCTCCCATCCCCAAGGAACGTGCCGGGCGCAGCCCGATGAGTGGATGGGAGATGAATTTTGGCTGGCCATCGCCAATCAATAGGATCGTTAATGGTTCAAACGGGCACCTTCGGAATGAAGGGAAGTGTAAAGGGTTCTTGTGCGCGGCTTACCGTTCGGCGAACACACACAAGTCGCCTGAAGCCCCCTCCTCTAAACGAAACGCAGGTGGCGGGTAGTTCACAATGGGGAAACTTTTTTGAATCCGGCGTTCCGCCGTTTTTGGAAGCTGTTGAGTGACGGGAAAGAGTGATGTTCGCCAGCCGTTCATACACGGACAAAGGAAAAGGCGCTCGACTTGCTTGAAGAAGGGGCGGTATGGAAGGAAACGGTCGCCGATTTGGCTTGGGAAGCGGACGTTGTCATGACCATGGTCGGCTACCCGTACGATGTTGAGCAAGTGTATTTCGGTGAGGGCGGCATTTTGGAGCAGGCGCGGCCGGGAACGTATGTCATCGATATGACCACTTCGACGCCGACGCTAGCGCAAGCCATTTACAAAGCGGCAAAGCAAAAAGGCATCCACGCGTTGGATGCCCCGGTGTCCGGCGGGGATATCGGCGCCCGCGAAGGAACGCTGACGATCATGGTCGGCGGTGATGAAGAGGTGTTTTTGGCGTGCAAGCCGATTCTTGAGCGCCTCGGGACGAACATCGTTCTGCAAGGAAAAGCCGGAGCGGGCCAGCATACGAAAATGTGCAACCAGATCGCCATTGCTACGAATATGATCGGCGTTTGCGAAGCGATGGCGTATGCGAAGCAGGCGGGACTCGACCCGCTCCGCGTGCTTGAGAGCATCGCTAAAGGGGCGGCAGGCAGCTGGTCGTTGAGCAACTTGGCACCGCGCATGCTCACCGGCGATTTTGCGCCCGGGTTTTACATTAAACATTTTATTAAGGATATGAAAATTGCGCTTGAAGAAGCGGAACGAATGAATTTGCCGCTTCCCGGCCTAGCGCTCGCCAAATCGATGTACGAAGAACTGGCGCAAGCCGGGGAGGAAAACAGTGGCACACAAGCGTTATATAAGCGCTACGTTCAGGAGTAAAATGGGGCGGTTTCGCCCCATTTTTTGATGTTAAACATATTTATCAAAAAATATTGAATATTTCTTTCTGCAGAGGTATAGTAAAAATAAGGGGGCACATACTAACCGGTTAGTATAAAGGGAGGGGATGGCATGGACTTTTCCTATTCGCCGAAAGTCCAAGAGCTGATCAAAAAATTAAGCGCTTTCATGGAGGGGTACATTTATCCGAATGAAAAAGTGTACGAGGAGCAGCTGAACGCCCAAGAGTCGAGATGGTCAAGCGTGCCCCCGATCATTGAAGAACTGAAGGAAAAAGCGAAAAAAGAAGGGCTTTGGAACTTGTTTTTGCCGGACAGTGAATACGGAGCCGGCTTAACAAACGTCGAGTACGCGCCGCTTTGCGAAATTATGGGCCGGTCGCTCATCGCTCCGGAAGTGTTCAACTGCAATGCGCCGGATACCGGCAACATGGAAGTGCTCGTCCGCTACGGCAGCGAGGAACAAAAACAAAAATGGCTCATCCCGCTCTTAAACGGGGAAATCCGCTCGTGCTTTTCGATGACCGAACCGGATGTGGCGTCAAGCGATGCGACGAACATTCGGGCGTCGATCATCCGCGACGGCGATGAATATGTCATTACCGGTCGGAAATGGTGGTCGTCCGGCGCCGGCGACCCGCGCTGCAAAGTCGCCATCGTCATGGGCAAAACGAACCCGGACGCACCAAAACATGAACAGCAGTCGATGATCATCGTCCCGCTCGATACGCCGGGGGTGAAAATTGAACGGATGCTGCCGGTGTTTGGTTTTGACCATGCGCCGCACGGCCATGCGGAGATTACATATGACCACGTGCGGGTGCCGAAAGAAAACATCATTTGGGGAGAAGGGAAAGGGTTTGCCATCGCCCAAGGGCGGCTCGGCCCGGGGCGGATTCACCATTGCATGCGCTTGATTGGGGCGGCGGAGCGGGCGCTTGAGCTCATGTGTCGGCGCGTGCAGTCGCGGATGGCGTTCGGCAGGCCGCTCGCGGAGCACGGCGTGATCCGCGAGTGGATTGCGCAGTCGCGCATCGAAATCGAGCAGGCGCGCCTGTTGACAATGAAAGCAGCATACATGATGGATACGGTCGGCAACAAGGTCGCGCGCAAAGAAATTGCCATGATTAAAGTGGTCGCTCCAAATGTCGCCTTAAAAGTGATCGACCGTGCCATTCAGGCGTTTGGCGCCGCCGGGGTGAGCAACGACTTCCCGCTGGCCGCCATGTGGGCGAACTCGCGCACGCTCCGCCTCGCCGACGGGCCGGACGAAGTGCACAAAGAGCAGGTCGCAAAGCTTGAACTGCGGCAATATCAATAACGGGGGAGGAAGTGGCATTCATGCACGTACTCGATTTATTTAAAATTGAAAGAAAAACGGCCATCGTCACCGGCGGTGGGCGAGGCCTCGGCGAACAGATCGCCATCGGCCTCGCCGAAGCCGGGGCGAATGTCGTCGTCTGCTCGCGCAAGGTGGAAGCGTGCGAGCAAGTGAAAGAAAAAATAGAACGGCTCGGCGTCCGCTCGCTTGCTTTGCCGTGCGACGTGACGAATCCGGATGACGTAAACCGTGTTGTCGAAACGACGGCGAAAGAATTCGGCGGCATCGATATTTTGGTGAACAACAGCGGGGCGACATGGGGGGCGCCGGTGGAGGAGATGCCGCTCGAAGCGTGGCAAAAGGTGATCAACGTCAACGTCACCGGCACGTTTTTGATGAGCCAGGCGGCCGGCAAAGTGATGATTGCCAAGCAAACCGGCGGCGCCATCATCAATATCGCTTCCGTCGCCGGCCTTGGCGGCACGCATCCCGATATTTTAAATACGATCGGCTACAACACAAGCAAAGGGGCGGTCATTACGTTTACGCGCGATTTGGCTGCTAAATGGGGAAAACACGGCATTCGCGTCAATGCGGTCGCCCCCGGCTTTTTCCCGACGAAAATGTCGCGCGTCGTCCTTGAGCAAGTCGGTCAAAAAGTATTGGAACATACGCCGCTCGGCCGCTTTGGCGGTGAAGATGACCTAAAAGGCGCCGTCTTGTTCCTCGCTTCGCCGGCATCCTCGTTTGTCACCGGCGCGCTTCTTGTCGTTGACGGCGGCAGTCATGCGACCGGCATTTAACGAAAGTAAGGGGGAAAAGCAAATGAGCGAAAAACGGGCCTTGTCTCTTTATCCAGAACATGTGTCGTTTCATATTGACATTCCGGACAAAACGGTATGCGATGTGCTCCATGAACGGGCGGCGCAATTTGGCAGCCAGCCGGCGCTGACGTTTTACAGCAAAACGATCACGTACGCTGAGCTCGCCGCCGCGGTCAACCGCTTCACTTCGAGCCTGCAGGCGCTTGGGGTGCAAAAAGGCGACCGCGTCGCGATTATGCTGCCGAACTGCCCACAATACGTCATTGCTTATTACGGCATTTTGCAGGCTGGCGCCATCGTCACCCAAGTGAACCCGATGCTCGTCGAGCGCGAGCTGGCGTATTTGCTGAACGATTCCGGGGCTGAGACGATCATCATTTATGAGCCGCTTTATCCGCGCCTTATTGCGGTAAGAGGGGAGACGGCCGTCAAGCGGGCGGTCACCGTCAGCTTTGGGGCGCCGCCATCCGCTTCGTTGGCCGCCGGAGACGTCACGTTTGAGGAGTTTCTCGCCGAAGGAAGCGGGCAAGCGCGTCCGGTGCCAATCGAACCGGCGCATGACGTCGCTGTGCTGCAATACACGGGCGGAACGACAGGGCGCTCAAAAGGAGCGATGCTCACCCACCGCAACATTTTTGCCAATGTTTTGCAATGCGCCGAGTTTTTTAAAGGAACGTTTGAAATGGGAAAAGAGCGCTATTTGACCGTGATCCCGCTCTTCCATGTCTTTGCGATGACTTCAGGAATGAACTTAGCCATTTACCAAGGGGCGGAAAACGTTTTGCTGCCGCGCTTTGAGCTGAAAGAAGTGCTCGAGACGATCCGCGACAAGCAGCCGACCGTGTTCCCCGGCGTGCCGACGATGTACGTCGCCATTACGAACACGCCGGGAGTCGAGCAGTACGGCATCAGCAGCATTAAAACGTGCAACAGCGGCAGCGCGCCAATGCCGCTTGAGCTCATGCGCGATTTCGAGGCGAAAACGGGGGCGGTCGTTCTCGAAGGGTACGGACTGTCCGAAGCATCGCCGGTGACGCACTGCAACCCGCCGTTTGCTGCACGCAAGCCGGGCACGGTCGGCATCGGCATGCCGCTCACTGAATACAAAGTCGTCGATGTGGCGACGGGCGCGCAAGAATTGCCGCCGGGTGAGGTCGGTGAACTCATCATCCGCGGGCCGCAGGTGATGAAGGGATATTGGAATATGCCGGAAGAAACGGCGGCGGCGCTGCGCGACGGATGGTTGTACACCGGGGATTTGGCCGCGATTGACGAGGAAGGGTATGTGACGATCGTCGACCGAAAAAAAGATATGATCATCGCCGGCGGCTACAACGTTTATCCGCGCGAGATCGAGGAAGTGCTGTATGAACATCCGGCCGTGAAAGAGGCGGTGGCCATCGGCGTGCCGGACCCGTACCGCGGCGAAACGGTGAAGGCGGTCGTCGTTTTAAAAGATGGGCAACAGGCGAGCGAAGACGACATTCTCGCCCACTGCCGAAAAAACTTGGCAGCTTATAAAGTGCCGCGCATCGTCGAGTTCCGCGCTGAGCTGCCGAAAACGAACGTCGGCAAAATTTTGCGCCGCGCCTTGCGCGAAGAGGCGTCCCGCCCGCAATGACGGCGGCGCGGCTGACGGCCAAGTCGCGAGCAGACTTGGCCGTTTTATGGTACAATAGCTGGCAGTGACTACAAGTGACTACATATGAGGCAAGAGGTGGGAAGGCATGAGGGAAAAAATTATCGCTGCCAGCATTGAACTGTTTGAACAAAAAGGATTCAGCGAAACGTCGATCCAAGATATTGTCGATGTCCTCGGGGTGACGAAAGGAACGTTTTACTACTACTTCAAAAGCAAAGAAGAGCTGCTCATGGACATTCACCTTCGCTACATTGAGGGGCTGCTTAGCGAGCAGGCGCGCATGATGAATGATGAGCGGCGGTCGGTGCGGGAAAAGCTGTACGCCATCGTATATATGCTCATTCACAATGTCGAGCGGCAAGGACGGCAAGCGCGCGTGTTTTTCCGTGAGATGAAGCATTTGAGCGAGGAACATTTGCAAAAGGTGAAGGAAAAGCGCGACTTGTTCCGCCATCAGCTGCAGGCGTTAATTGAAGAAGGAATGAAAAACGGTGAACTGCGCCGTGATTTGTCGCCATCGATTGCCGCGCTCACGGTGCTTGGGGCGGCCAATTGGAGCTACCACTGGTTCCGTCCGGACGGCGAGCTGACCGATGCGGAAGTGGCTGAACAAATGGTGGCGATTTTGATTGACGGAATGGGTGCGCCGCATATTCCGTAAACAAGCGAAACGGCGTGCATCGAAACGCGTTCGCAAAGGGGGAGAGGGAGATGAGCGCCATTATTCCGGTGCGCAAAGGGGAGGAACTGCCGGCCGAAAAGCTGGCTGCGTTTTTACGCGCGGTGTTGCCGGATATGCCGAACGGGGAGCTCGAGATCGAGCAATTTTCCGCCGGCCGCTCGAATTTGACGTACTTGCTTCGCTGCGGGGAGTGGGAAGCGGTGCTGCGTCGCCCGCCGTTTGGCCCGGTGCCGCCAAAAGCACACGATATGAAGCGGGAGAGCACGTGGCTTGCCGAAATTCATCCGCTGTTCCCGTTGGCTCCGAAGCCATTCTACTTTTGTGAAGATGAATCAGTGATCGGCAGCCCGTTTTTTGTGATGGAGCGACGCCGCGGCGTGGTGATCGACAGCGATTTCCCAGATGGCATCGACCCGACGGAGGACGTGTGCCGCGGCATTTCCGAAACGATGGTCGAGACGCTTGTCAACATCCATCAAATCGATTATAAGAAGACCCGCCTTGTGCAGATGGTCAAGCCGGAAGGGTTTATGGAGCGGCAAGTGCACGGGTGGATTCAGCGCTACGAGCGGGCGAAAACAGACGACGTTCCAGCGGCCGAGGCGCTCATGAAGTGGCTTGCTTCCCATATTCCGCCACAGCGCGAGGCGACGGTGATTCATTACGATTTTAAGCTGAATAACGCCTTGTTTGCTGAGGACGATGTGACGAAAATGGTCGGCTTGTTCGATTGGGAAATGTCGACCGTTGGCGACCCGCTTGCCGATTTGGCAGTGGCGATGAGCTATTGGATTGAAGAAGGCGACCCGCCGCTTGTCAAACACGGCTTCGGCCGCGCGCCGGTCACCGTCCGGCCCGGCTTTTACACGCGCGAACAGTTTATTGCTGTGTATGCGGAAAAAAGCGGCCGCGACGTTTCTGATATGCATATCTATTTAACGTTTGCTTATTTTAAATTGGCCGTCATCTGCCAACAAATTTATTACCGTTACCGCCGCGGACAAACAAATGATGAGCGGTTTCGTCATTTCAACCAGTTTGTCGAGGCGCTCATCGAGCATGCGTGGCAGCTGGCGACAGGGCGGTGAAAAAGGATGATCACGAAAGTGCATGTTGTGCTGCGCAAGGAAGACATTGACGAAACGGCGCTCGCTGACGGCAAAGTAGCCGTTGTGTTTGATATTTTGCTCGCGACGTCATCGATTACAGCGGCGCTGGCTGCCGGCGCTCGCTCGGTCGTTCCGGTGTATAGCGCGGCCGAAGCCGAAGAAGTTGGGCGCCGATTGCCGGATGGGGGGTATGAACTTGCCGGTGAAAGCGAAGGAAGGACGATCACCGGCTTCCACCCGCCGGCGCCGCTGTTTTTGCAAACGGTTTGCCCGGGGAAGACCGTCATTTTGTCGACGACAAACGGCACGGTGGCGCTTCGCAAGGCCATGAAAGCCCGGGCCGTGTATGCGGCGAGTTTGCTTAACAGCCCAGCTGTTAGCGAACATATTTGCCGGGCGCATCAGAATGAGACGATCATTGTCATTTGCTCCGGTTCATCCGGCCGCTTTTGCCTTGAAGATTTTTATGGCGCCGGCTATTTTGTCCATTGCTTGATTGAGCAAGGAATCGCTGCGGCAGAGCTTTCTGACAGCGCCATGGCCGCCTGGCTGTTTTACCGGCAATACGGCGGCGAAGGAAAGGCGAAAGAGGTGCTATCCTCCTCGCTTGTTGGCCGCTGGATGGCCGCGTGCGGCCTTGAAAAGGAGATCGACTACATCAACCGGCACGGAGCGCTTTCTGTCATTCCGAAGCTCGAGCCCGGGCCGGTTGGACCGGAAATGCGCGATATGGCGCAAATGAAAGCAGCAAGGGAGGGGAAACGGCAATGAGAATTGTGCAATTTACAGAGTACGGCGGTCCGGGCGTGCTCAAAGTGAAAGAGATCGAGCGCCCGTCGCCATCCGGACGGCATGTGTTGATTGAAGCGGAGGCGATTGGCGTCAATTACGCCGACACAGCGAGGCGGGAAGGACGCTACGTTGTACCGACGCCGCTTCCATTCGTGCCCGGCACCGAAGTGGCCGGCGTCGTCCGCGAAGTCGGTCCAAACGTGCAGACGATCCGTCCAGGACAGCGCGTCGTCGCCTTGATCGAGGCGGGCGGCTACGCCGAGTATGTCGTTGTTGATGAACGGGCGGTCGTGCCGCTGCCGGACGGAGTTGATGCCCGCCAAGCGGCCGCGCTGCCGGTGCAAGGGTTAAGCGCCTATCACATTTTGAAAACGATGGGTCGCCTTGAAGAAGGGGAAACAGTGCTCGTCCATGCGGCAGCCGGCGGCGTCGGCACGCTCGCTGTGCAGCTGGCGAAACGGTTTGGCGCGAAAACCGTCATCGCCACGGCGAGCACCGAGGAGAAGCGGGCGCTCGCTCGCCGTCTTGGCGCCGATGTGACGGTCGATTATACGAAAAACGACTGGTCTAAGGCCGTGATGGAGGCGACCCAAGGCCGCGGGGTTGACGTTGCTTTGGAAATGGCGGGCGGCGACATTTTCCACCAAACGCTTGATTGCCTTGCCCCGTTCGGCCGCCTTGTTGTCTACGGTGCGGCAAGCGGGGAGATGACGCGCCTAAACCCGGTTCGCCTGATGGCGAAAAACTGGTCCATCATCGGCTTTTTCTTGCCGCAGATCATGCGGAAGCGGGCGCTGTACGAGCAAAGCTTGCGCGAACTGCTCCATTGGGTGCAAGAAGGAAGTTTAGAGCTGACCATCGGCGGCGTCTATCCGCTTGAACAGGCTGCCATGGTGCACGAGCTGCTGCAAGGGCGGAAAACGAGCGGCAAGCTGTTGCTTGTGCCGTAAAAAAGAGAGGAAACGATCTGACCGAAAAGGCCGCCTTCCTCCAAGAGAAAACGCATATAGCCGTATATAGCGATGAAAAAGGGGTCCCGTTGCTTTTGCGGGCCCTCCTTTTTTGCATATGTGCGCAAATCAGCCGGTGGAAGCCGCATGCGGCATCGCGCTGAAAGGAAAACGAAGCCGCTCTCATTTTACCGGCTGTTCCTCTTCGTCTGAATGTATCGCTCGAGCCGATCGAGCCCTTCTTTGAGCACATCGAGCGAATAGGCGTACGACAGGCGGACATAGCCTTCGCCGTATTCTGAAAAGGCGCTGCCGGGGACGAGGGCGACGCCGGCTTTTTCAACGACATCAACGGCAAAATCAAACGATGGCATATGAAACGCAGCGATCGATGGAAATAAATAAAACGCGCCGTCCGGTTTTTCGACCGGAAGCCCCATGGCCGTGAGGCGATTGTATGCGTACTCAAGCCGTTCGGCGTAAGCGGCGCGCATCGCCTCGGCGTCGTTTTTGCCGGCAGTAAGCGCCGCAACCGCCGCCTTTTGACTGACGGATGACGTGCAGGAGACGCTGTACTGGTGCACTTTGAGCATCTGTTCGATGACAAAGGAAGGGGCGAAGACAAACCCGATGCGCCAGCCGGTCATCGAGTGCGATTTGCTTAGCCCGTTGATGACGATCGTCTGCTCTGGCAGCCATTCAGCGATCGAGCGGTGGTGGCCGCGATAGACGAGCTCGCTGTAAATTTCATCAGACACGATCCAAATCGGCCGTCCTTTCATCAGCGCGGCGATCGATTCAAGCGCTTCACTTGACAGCGTCGTTCCGGTCGGATTGGACGGATACGGAAGGACGAGACAGCGCGTCTTGTCGGTGATGTAAGGCGCGATCAGCTCGGCCGACAGACGAAAGCCGTTTTGTCTTGTGTCGATGTACACCGGTTTCGCCCCGCACAGGCGGATGAGCGGCTCATAGCCAGGGTAGACCGGCGCGGGAAGAAGCACTTCTGTCCCTTCTTCTAAAATGGTGCGAAACGTAATATCAAGCGCTTGACTGGCGCCGACGGTGGCGATCACTTCATCCGGGCTGTAGCGAAGCCCGTATTTATCGGCGACAAACTGACAAGCCGCCTGGCGCAGCTCAAGGAGGCCGGCGTTCGCCGTATACGTGGTGAAATCAGCGGCGATCGCTTCTTGGGCGGCCGCTTTGACATGATCAGGTGTCGGAAAATCCGGCTGGCCGATCGTCAAGGAAACTAGCCCCGGCCGGCCGGCGACAAGGTTGAAAAACTGGCGGATGCCTGATAGTTGAATGGATTGGACGCGTGGCTGAATGAGGTGTTTCACGAGTTGTCCACCTTTCCGTTTTTTCTCTATTGTACCATTGAGAATGAAAAACAGAAAAACAAAAATGAGCCCCTTTCCGTTCGGATCGTTTCCGCAGACGGAAATGGGGCTCACCCTGTCATGGATGATTCACACTCCAACTTCGTTCGCTCCTTTTACACGCCGTATTTTTTCAACAAGTCGTTATATTGGGCGGAAAGTTTGAAAAACAGCGGCTTGTTGCCGGCAGCGAGCGCCTCATCAATTTTTTCCATCAGTTTTTTTCTCTGAAACTGGAAGATCGCTTCTTTCAATACTCGTTCGGCCATTGGACCATAGCTGCTTTTTTCTTCCGGCTGGTTGAACAATACGGCGCCTTCGTTCGGATACTGTTTTTCGTACATCGTTGATTCCCTCCCATATGGGAACGAAGGAGTTCCCTTTTTTATATTATCATCGTTTTTGGTGAAAATGTAAAGAAAATTTAGATAAATATTTTTTGTCAATTTTTTCTCTACACGATTTCTATACCCGTTTTTTGTTGGGGTGTAACGTCTTTTCGGTTATGATAAGAAGAGAAAAAATGGCAAGGTGAGATGGCGATGATCCGTACGTGTGTCGTAACAAAAGAGTTTGAGGTTATACATGATGTCGATTTAACGTTCGTCAACAGCCCGGACGTTTCATGGTATTGGGTCGATTTTCATGAGCCGACGGACGAGGAGGCAGACTTGCTCGCCTCGTTTTTCCGTTTCCACCCGCTCGCGATTGAGGACTGTTTGGAATATGTGCAGCGGCCGAAACTCGATTTTTATGACCGCTACTTATTTGTTGTCCTCCATGCGATTGCGGGGACGACGCTTGAGGCTGAGGAAGTCGATCTGTTTGTCGGACAAAACTTTATCGTTTCGTTTCATAAGTCGCCGGTTCATGCGGTCGAGGACGTATGGGAGCGGCTGAAGCGCGAGCAGGACGTGCAGCAGGGGCCGTTTCATGTCATGTATCGGCTGATCGACAAGCTCGTTGATGATTACTTCCCCCCGCTGTACTACATTGAAGATGTGTTGAATGATTTAGAGGAAAATACGAACAACGAGCCGATTCATGACGTGATCGAAAAAGTGTTTGATATTCGCGGCGATTTATCGAGATTGCGCCGGACGATTGTGCCGATGCGCGACTTATTGTACCGCATCATCCACTCCGATCGGCTGCAGCGCATGAAAGAGCGGCAGTTGTATTTCCATGATATTTACGATCATTTATTAAAGCTATCGGAAATGATTGAGACGAATCGGGAAATTACCGCCGATATTCGGGACAGCTATTTGTCGCTCAACTCCAACAGAATGAATAACATTATGATGACGTTTACGGCCATTACGACGATTTTTATGCCGCTCACCTTTATTGCCGGCATTTATGGGATGAACTTTGACTATATGCCTGAACTGCGCTGGAAATATGGGTACTTTGCCGTATTGGCTGTCATGGCAACCATCGGCATAACGATGTTTATTTGGTTTAAGCGCAACGGCTGGTTCCAGCTGTTAAAAGGCGACTGGGCGAAAGAGGATCGGGAGCGCCGCTAGCAGCCGTATAAAACAAGCTGTCCCCCTCATATACATAACTGTGGCAATGTGACCGCGAAGGAGGGGGAAGGATGGTAAGAGGTGTTTGGGGCGTTGATTCGGCGCAAGTCGTAACGGACCAATTGTTTCAATGCGTACGGACAGAGCTCGGTTACCCGAAATTTTGGGGCCGCTATTTGGTGGAAGTGCCCAATGTGTCGGAAGGGTTGACGCGGGACGAGATCACGCGCATCCGCAACTATGGAGTAAAAGTGATGCCCATCTACAACGCCTTTCGTGAGGCGGTCGGCTATGCGAACGGGCAAGTGGCGGCGCGCAATGCGGTGTTCCATGCGCGGCGGCTCGGCATTCCGAAAAATAAATTGCTGTTTGCCAACATTGAAGACTTTTTTGCCGTCGACGCGGCTTGGATCGCTGCTTGGGTGGAAACACTCTATCCGACCGGGTATCGCCCGGGACTGTACGCCGATCCAACGAAGGGAGATTTCGCCGCCGCTTATTGCGAGGCGGTGGGGAGGAACAATCAAGTGGCGGTGCAGGCCGTCATTTGGAGCGCGGCTCCAAGGCCGGGAACGACGAAAGAACAAAAAGCGCCGCGCTACCAGCCGGCCGCCCCGCCTTGCAGCGCGAACGTCTGGGTCTGGCAGTACGGGCGCGACGCGGAAGTTTGTCCGGTTGATACGAATTTGGCGGACCGCCGCCTGCTTGACTTTTTGTATTGAATAGAGCCGTTGCATAAAGGCAGCGGCTTTTTTGTTTGGTCGGCGGAAAGTTCGCGGGGGTCGTGTTCTTTTCTTTTCATGTTTTTTTCCGGATCGATTATATTAGTAATAGGAAAAAGGTAGCGTCAAAAGTTTTATGAAAACTCCGCATAGACCATCCCAATGAGCAGCGGAGGATGCTCAAGGCCGGATTCGCCCTTGACCACCCCCCGCCAAAAAGGGGATGCGAAAATGGAAGCAGCGCGAGAACTTCTTTTTACCGCAATTAGGAAGTGGTTACTATGAAGAAAGGAGAGGGAAGTTGGATTCCTATGTCGTCTCGTTACTAGACCAGATGAAAGAACAGTATGAACAATGGGAGGCTTCATCACCGCTCAGCAGCGCGGAGCTGATCCGGTTTTTCGGTGCCATCGGCCGGGCGGCGGAGGTGATCGGCCGCAATGATATCGCTGCCGAAGCGGAACGGATTCTCCAGGGAATGAGCAGGCAAAAGGAACGGCAATGGACGGCGGAGGAGGCGCTGGCAGAGATGGTTCCGCTCCTTCGCCGCTGCTATGAAGCCGAAGAAACCGATTCTCCAATCGCTTCCCCCCCGCAACGCGGAGGGACGGAAGCCGATGTTCTCCTTTGCGGAAATGATCCGCTATTTTTTGCTTATCTCCGCGGATCATTGCAAACCGTACCGTGGCGCTTCATCACGCTTCCTTCCCTCGAACAGGCGGCGGCATCGATGTTTCGCCTCAACCCGGACTGCATCATCGTCGACATCGGGGAAGATCATTTGGAAACTCCTTCTTTCCTTGCGCTGCTCGAGAACACCGGTCGCCCTTGCTACATTCCAGTAGTGATCGTCAGCAGGGATGGGCGCAAAGCCGTCCATCTAAAATGGTATGAGCTTGGCGCCGACGATGTCATCGTGAAGCCGGCTGCAGCTGGCGAGCTGTTCATTCGTGTTCGGCGTCTCGTAGAAAAAAAGCGGAAAATTGATGAACTTGTACTTATTGATGAGTTAACCGGCGTCTACAATCGTAAATACTTGCCGCGAGTGTATGTCCGCCTGCGCAGCGATCTCGAGCGTTCCGGGACACCGAGCTGTTTGGCGCTGCTCGATTTGGACCATTTCAAGCAAGTCAATGACCGTTTCGGCCACTTGGTGGGTGATGCGGTGTTAAAAAAGCTGGCTGCCTTTTTGCTTCAACATACGCGGGGAATGGATACGGTCGTCCGCTTTGGGGGCGAGGAGTTTGTCGTTTGGCTGGCAAAAACATCGACAGGAGAGGCGCGCCGCGTGCTTAGACGGCTGCAGCGCCAGTTCGCTTCCGAGGAAGTCGAGGCGGATGGCGTGCGCCTGTCGTGCACGTTTTCCGCCGGTTTTGTCGAATGCGACGATCCGAACGAACCGCTCGATCATTGGCTCAACTTGGCCGACAAAGCGCTGTATGAAGCCAAAAGAAAGGGCGGCAACCGAGTTGAAGAAGCGCGGAGGCAAACGTCCCACGCCAATGGCGCTCAGGCCGAAAAACAACATCGCCAGGCGGATACACAGCGGTGGTCTGTTGCCATCGTCGACGACGATGAATTGGCGCGGACGGTCATCGCTGATCTCGTTCGCAAGCTTGCCGCCGAGCAGGAGCGGGAAGTGGACATTTATGAGTTTGGCGACGGGCTTTCCTTCCTCGAATCGCCGCTCTGCGAACATGGACGGCGCTTCGTCGTCATTCTAGACCGGGTTATGCCGAAAATGGACGGCCTCGAGGTATTGCACCGCCTCCGCCGTCGGCGAATGCCGCATAAAGTGATGATGCTGACGTCGCGCCAAGATGAGCGGGAAATTGCCCATGCTCTCGAAAAAGGGGTCGATGAGTATGTGACAAAGCCGTTCAAATGGCTTGAGCTTGAAGCGCGGCTGCGCCGGCTGCTAAAGGAGTTGGAGGAGTAATGGCGCTCGTTTTCGCCGTCGCGATGGCGGCTGCTTTGTTGGCGGTGCTGACCGGGCTATTCATTTATTTGGTCATGCGCAAATGGCGGGAAAACCGGCGCCAGGCCCGGCTTCGCGCCTATAAGGAAGAACGCCGTCTCCCGCTGCTCCGCTATTTGCTCGGAGAGGAGGAGCTTTCGTTTCGTTTTTCATCGCCGCTTGAGCGGGAGGCTGTGCTCCAACTGTTGGACAGCTTTGCCTCGCTACTGAAAGGGGAGCATGTGCAGGCGCGCCTTCGCGCGTTTGCTGAAGCGCACTTTCAAGGCTGGCTGCGCCGCCGGCTGGCAAGCCGGCAATGGAGCGAGCGGATGAACGCGCTGTTTCTCATCGAAGATTTGCAGATGAAAGGGATGCTGCCCGACATCGAACGGCTGTACCGCTCCGATGAGGTCACAGAAGGAGAGGCAGCGAAAATATTGGCCATTTTCGCCAAATTTGATTATCGTCCGGTCGTGACGTATGTGCTTCAACCGAGATATGAGTTGACGGAATTTGCGTATCGCATTATTTTTGGTCATATGGGCGAGCAGCTGCTTCAGCAGGTGAAAAAGCGGTTTGCTGAACTGCCGCCGGCGGGAAAATATGCGTTGATCGACATGATCGGCATCCGCCGCCGTCAAGAGCAGCTGTTTTTGCAGTGGCTACTGGCATCGGAAGAATGGGAAATCCGCGTTCGTGCGCTCAAGGCGATGGCAGAAATCGGTGTGCCGCTTGGCGCGCGGCAGCTCGAGCGCCACTTGCGCTCGCCGCATTGGCAAGAGAGATTGATGGCGGCCCGCCTTGCCGGAAAATGCCGGGAAGAAAAGCTGCTCCCGCTTCTGTGCGAGCGGCTTTCAGACCGTTCCTTTGCCGTTCGTTCGGAGGCGGCCGCGGCCATCGCCCGCCTTCCGGGCGGCCGGGCTGTATTGCGTACAGCGGCCCAAAATGTGGACGACCGCTACGCCCGTGATATGGCAAGGCAATGGCTCGAAGGGGAGGAGATATAGTGGGGCCATGGCAGACACTTGTGGCGGCCATCGGGCAGGCTGTGCTCGTTTACATGGCCGGTGTCGTCGTTTTTTATACATTTCTGCTCGCCGTTTCCTTCGTCCACTTACGGCGCACCCATCGGCTGGATGACTGGGAGCCGTACGAGGAGCTGCTCGATGTGAGCTATGCAAAGCCGGTGTCCATCCTCGTTCCCGCCTATAATGAGGAAGCTGGCATCGTCGGCTCGATCCGCTCGCTGCTCAGCATCGAATATCCGCAATATGAGGTGATCGTCATTAATGATGGTTCAACGGATCGGACGCTTGAGAAGCTGATTGAGCATTTCGGGCTTCGGCCCGTGTATCGCGTGATTCGCCGCCAGCTGGAGGCAAAAGAAATCAAAATGGTTTACCGCTCGCCGGCCTATCCGCACTTATTCGTCCTGGACAAAGAAAACGGTGGGAAGGCGGATGCGTTAAACGCGGGGATCAACGCCTCCCGCTATCCGTATATTTGTTCGATTGACGGCGATTCCGTGTTGGAGCGGCGCGCCTTTTTAAAAGTGATGAAGCCGATGATCGAGGCGGACGGGGAAGTGATCGCCTCGGGGGGAAGCATCCGCATCGCCAATGGCTGCCGGATTGAGCGCGGTGACATTGTGAAGGTCGGGCTGTCGCGGCGGCCGCTTGTCATTATGCAAACGATCGAATATTTGCGTGCGTTTTTGCTCGGCCGTCTCGGCTTAAGCCGCCATAACTTGCTGCTCATTGTTTCTGGAGCGTTTGGCGTTTTTTCCAAACAGTGGGTGATCGAGGCAGGGGGGTATGCGGATACAGCCGGCGAGGATATGGAACTTGTCGTGCGCCTGCACCGGCTGGCGCGGGAAAAAAATGAGGAGAAAAAAATTATCTACATCCCGGATCCGGTCTGTTGGACGGAGGCGCCGGAAACGTATGGCGACTTGCGGAAACAGCGGCGGCGCTGGCATCGCGGCCTGCTTGAAAGCTTATGGCGCCACCGGACGCTGTTGTTCAACCCGAAATACGGTTCGATCGGCCTCCTTTCTTTCCCATATTTTTGGTTCATTGAGTTTCTCGGTCCGGTTGTGGAACTGGCCGGATATATCGTCATGGTTCTCTCACTGTTTCTCGGAAGCCTATATATCGAGTTTGCTCTTCTCTTGTTGGTGGTTTCTGTTTTGTACGGCTCGCTTTTGTCCGCTGCCGCCGTGTTGCTTGAGGAATGGACCGAGCGGAAGTTTCCGAACGTCTCGGATTTTGTGTGGCTCTTTTTCTTCTCGCTGACGGAGACGTTTTGGTATCGCCCGCTGACGGCATGGTGGCGGTGCGAAGGAATCATCGATGCCATCCGCCGCCGAAAACAATGGGGGAGCATGAAGCGAAAGGGGGTATCGGTCTAATTCTCCCGTAATCGGTCCGTTTCCCCAATGTATAAAGGCCGCTCCTGTTTCTAGTTTTGAGCGGAAAGCCTCCACGTTCAGGCGAAGTGAAACAATGGCCTATGAATCCCCTTCGCCGTCGGGGGAGCGGAGCGCTTCGTTCCATCATGAGTAAGCAGGGGAAAGAAAAGAAGGCGCCGGGAACATTCCGGCGCCTTGTTTAGTAGCGGTCGCCGAGCCGCTTAAACATCGGCTTTGTCAATCGTTTCGGCTTTCGTTCCGTCGATTCCTTGATCCCGGTGTAGGCGATGAGAATTGCTTTTGCCTCCGATAGCGGCATCCGGACGGAAGGATTTCGGTATGCGTCGCTGAGCGCGCCGAGGTGCGGGAGGGCGGCGAAATCTTGTTTTGTCGGAGGAATGTGGAAATAGTAGTCGCCGACGGCCACGAGCACATCAGATTGCTGCTGGCTGTATTTTGGATTGCGGGAAAAATGGAGGCCGACCTTTTTCGCCTTGCCTTCCTCAAGCAGCTTTTCGATGGCTTTTTTCTTCAGAAGATAAAGAAACGAAGGGTTCAATGCCGTCTTCGCATGGCGGTTGACTGTAAAAATGGCTTTGGCGATATTGTCGACCGTCAACTGCAACGGTTTCATCGACATGTCTCCTTTTTTCTTTCTATTATAACATAGTTGTGGCTGACTTGACCTATTTTTCGCGATTAGTAAGCGAAAAGACCGTCAGTTCCGGCGGGGCGAAAAAGCGAAGCGGCACCCTTGTTGTGCCGAGGCCGCGGTTGACGTACAGCACAAGCCCGCCGACGTGGTAAAATCCTTCGTAATACCGTTCAGACAGCGGCGGAGTAATGAGCGGGCCGATAAACGGCAGCTGAATTTGTCCGCCATGGCTATGGCCGGACAGCTGGACATGAATCGGATAGCGGCACGTCTCAATGGCGCTGTCCGGTTCGTGAACGAGGGCGATCGTATATGTTGCCGGCGGAATGCCAGCCGTCATTTTCGCCCAATCGGGCCGGCCGAGCATCATATCGTCACCGCCGGCCACAGCGATCGCCTCCTGCCCGCGGTGAACGAGCGCATGCTCGTTGACAAGGACGCGAAACCCGGCCCGTTCCATCAGCCGGCGGTAAATGTCCGTCCCGTAGCCGCCGTGGTCGTGGTTGCCATAAACGCTAAATTTCCCAAGCGGGGCGCGGATGTTTGCCAGCGCTTCAGCGACCGTCTCAGCGTGCGGGTATCGGTTCGCCTCATGAAGCAAATCGCCGGTAAAAACAACAAGATCAGGCTCCAGCGCGTTGATTCGGTCGATCACGTGATAAAAGCGTTTCAAGCTGTCATAATGCCCGAGATGGAGGTCGCTGAATTGCAGCAGTTTTACACCGTGAAACGCTTTCGGGATGAGCGGGTGTGACAGTGTATGGTGCGTCACCGTCAAGTGTGACGGTTCAACCCAGCGGGCGTAGCCGTAGGCGAGCGATGTCGCCAGCACCGCGGCGAAGCCGGTGCGTGTCAGCTTTTTCAAAAACGCGCGTCGGTTCATTTTGGTTGTTTCAATGCGATGCATCGTCTCGTCGTCCCTTCACAAGTAGCTTTATTATAACGAAAACATGAAGGGAAGAACAATAGGAGAAAAATCATGTTGCTCAATCAAGAAGGCCCCTCACTCTTAGGAAAAGGGAAAGCAGGAAAGAAATCAGTGAGTTTTGATTTTCAAAAAAATCAGTTATTTTTGTTGAAAAGAAGAGGGATTTGCTCTATGCTAGAAAAAGAAAGAGAACTGAAGGAACAGTAAAATGAATGAGCAATCAGTCATAGGGGGAGAGGCGAATGAACGGAAAAGTCATCATTGTTACCGGCGGGTCGAGCGGAATGGGCAAATATATGGCGAAGCGGTTTGTTGCCGAAGGGGCGAACGTCGTCATTACGGGAAGGCGGGTTGAAGCGCTGGAAGAGGCTAAGCGGGAAATGGAAACGCCCGGCGGCGGGCGGGTGCTTGTTGTCCCGATGGATGTGCGCAATCCGGAACAAGTCGCGGATATGGTCGCACGAGCCGACGCGGAGTTTGGCCGCATCGATGCTCTCGTCAACAACGCGGCCGGCAATTTTATTTGTCCGGCGGAAAAGCTGTCGATCAACGGCTGGAACAGCGTTATCAATATCGTATTGAACGGAACGTTTTACTGCAGCCGCGAAGTTGGCAACTATTGGATTCAGCGCGGCTTGAAAGGGAGCATCATCAACATCATTGCGACGTACGCCTGGCATGCCGGCGCGGGGGTCATTCATTCGGCAAGCGCCAAGGCCGGGGTGCTGGCGATGACGCGCACACTGGCGGTCGAGTGGGGGAAGAAATACGGCTTCCGCGTCAATGCGATCGCTCCGGGGCCGATCGAGCGGACAGGAGGGGCCGAGCGGCTTTGGGAGTCAGAAGAGGCGGAGCGGATGACGATAGACAGCGTGCCGCTCGGACGGCTCGGAACGCCGGAAGAGATCGCGGCGGTCGCGGCGTTTTTGCTTTCGGATGAAGCCGCTTACATCAACGGCGCCTGCATTACGGTCGACGGCGGGCAATGGCTGAACCGGCGGCCGTTTTAACATTCAGTCAGCTTTTGCCTTGCATATGCGGAACAATGGCTGCTGTCTAAACGGATTCCCTGTCATGGGGGATCCGCTTTTTTCGTGCCGGGAAAGGTTGGACAGTATGGTATAATAAAGGCAAAGATGGTCGACGAGAATGAGGTGAGCATGATGGATGCATTAGACGTGATGGCCAACTTGTCGCAAGTGATTCCGTACTATCAACCGATTTTTAGCGCCGATGAGCATGGAGTCATCGGATATGAAGTGCTCGGGCGATTCCAAACGGAAGCGGGGCCGATCAGTCTCGGGCCGTTTTTTCATGATGAAACGATTCCGGAAGAGTTTCGCATGGAAGTGGATGATGTGATCACCAAAAAGGCGCTCGATTATTTTCTGTCGCTCGATGACCAGACGCTGTTGATCTTTTTCAACCGCGACGCCAATTTATTGATGCTTGACCGCGGCGAATCGTTTTTGCAATTGCTTCTCGGTTACGAGGCGAAAGGATTGGCGCTTAGCCGCATCATATTGGAAATTAACGAGCAGCATTTTAAAGGCGACTTGGATCAGCTCAGCCATTTATTGACGTATATCCGCACGTACGGCATTAAAGTGGCGGTCGATAATATCGCCGAACATAGCATTCATCTTGAGCGGATCGGCGTTTTGTCGCCTGACATTTTAAAAATCGACTTGCATGAATTGCGAAAAACGGCTGTCCACCAAGCTTATCAAGAAATCGTTCATTCCATTTCGTTGTTGGCGCGCAAAATCGGAGCGACGCTTCTGTATGAGGATATTGAAACATCATTTCAGCTTCAGTACGCATGGCGGCATGGCGGCCGCTACTACCAAGGGTACTATTTGGCTAAGCCGGCGCCGGAAGTCGTGCCGCGTGATTTATTGAAAGAACTGCTGCGTCAAGAATGCCATCGCTTTATCCAGCAGGAAAAGAAAAAGCTTGAGATGCTGTATCAAATTTCCGAGCAGTTTCAGCAACGGATTGCCGCGCTGCTTGGCAAATACAAAAAAGCGGGCGGCTTTAATGAGCTGATTTCGCTGTTGGCCGACGAACTCGATGACGTTTGCTTCCGCATTTACGTCTGTGATGAAGACGGCTTTCAACAGTCGGGCAATATGTTTAAGCGCGGCGGCCGCTGGGAGTTGCAACAGCAATATTACATGAAAAATTGGAGCTGGCGTCCGTATTTTTTGGAAAACATTATTCGCATGCGTTCGCGCCGGAGAGGGATTTTATCGGATTTATATACAGACATCGAAACCGGGGAGACGATCCGGACGTATTCATACCCGATCGATGAGCGCCATTATTTGTTTATCGACTTGTCGTACAGCTATTTGTTTGAGCATGACGCCCATTATTGACCGCATAAAATCCTCTCATTGCGGCAAAGTAAACATGAGGTGAAACTTATGGCACAGTTGACTTTTGTGTTATCCGCCCTCTCTGTATTGATCGCGATCATCGGGTTCGTCTATACGGTTCGCCTCGGACGCCAACAGCGTTGGCAAGGGGAGCTTGACGGGCCGATTCCGAAAACGGTCGAGGAGCATGCCTACTTGCGCAATCCGTTGCTTCTCGCTTACGTACTTGCTGCCTTGCTCGCCATTTTTGCCATTGGTTATTTGGCGTTGCGCTATTATTGAAAAAAAGGCCATTCCATTCATATGGGTGGCCTTTTTTGCCTGTCTGCAAATGACGCTTTTTTCCACGACTTTTTTCCTTTGCCGCTGAATATATATATGAAAGCGGAAGAGGCAAAGGGGGAGTGAAGATGGCGAAGCGGCTGCCGCTGCAGCTGTCGGGCGAGGAGGCGTCATTGTTGCTTGAGGTGCTGTTCAGCCAGGAATATGCGCTCGAACTTGTCCGTTCCGAGCTGGCGGATATTGAAAACGGGGATAAGGAGGCCGACGAACGACGATACCGGCAGCTTTTACGTTTGTACGACCGCCTTTTAACTGAAGAAAGGTAACATGTCGTTTTGTACTATCGCTTGGCAAGAAGCGATAGTCTTTTTTATGGTATGATAAAAGTGGAGAGGGAAAGATGCAAAAAAGAGAAAGGCGGAACATTGGCATGACATGGTTAGGAAACAAACAGCCGGCCAACATGACGGTTAAACCATTCCTCATCCCTGCGGATAAAGTCGCGCACGTTCAGCCTGAAAACTATTTGGATCATGCGCTGCTCGTCTTGACAAAAACCGGCTATTCAGCGATCCCAGTTCTCGATACATCGTATAAACTGCATGGGCTCATCAGCATGACGATGATTATGGATGCGATGTTAGGATTAGAGCGCATCGAGTTTGAACGGCTCGAAACGATGAAGGTCGAAGAAGTGATGAATCGAAACATTCCGCGCCTCCGGCTCGACGACAGCTTGATGAAGGCGGTCGGACTTGTCGTCAATCATCCATTCGTCTGCGTAGAAAACGATGACGGCTATTTTGAAGGAATTTTTACCCGGCGGGAAATTTTAAAGCAGCTAAATAAAGAACTGCGTAAACAAAAAGGCACGCCGAAGCCATAGCTGGGTGCGCCCGGGAATTGACGCTTGCCACGATCATCTTTGTTTTGCTACAGTAAAGAAGAAACGAACATGGACAAGGAGGAGCAATGGCCCATGAAAATGATGGATGCGAATGAAATCATCTCATTTATTCAAAACAGCAAAAAATCAACCCCGGTCAAAGTATACATAAAAGGGAACGTGGAAGGCATCGACTTCGGCCCGGGCGCGAAAACGTTTATCGCTGGCAACACCGGCGTGGTGTTTGGCGAATGGCAAGACATTCAAGCCGCTATCGAGGCGAATCGGGACAAAATCGAGGATTATGTCGTCGAAAATGACCGCCGCAACTCGGCCATTCCGCTGTTGGATTTAAAAGGGGTGAAAGCGCGCATTGAGCCGGGCGCCATTATTCGCGATCACGTCGAGATCGGCGACAATGCGGTCATTATGATGGGAGCAGTCATCAACATCGGCGCCGTCGTCGGCGAAGGGACGATGATCGATATGAACGCCGTGCTCGGCGGCCGGGCAACGGTCGGGAAAAACTGCCATATCGGTGCTGGCGCGGTGTTGGCTGGAGTGATTGAACCGCCATCGGCCAAGCCGGTCGTGATTGAAGATGATGTTCTCGTTGGAGCTAACGCCGTCATTTTGGAAGGCGTCACCGTCGGCAAAGGGGCGGTCGTCGCTGCCGGGGCAATCGTCGTCGAAGACGTGCCGCCGTATACGGTCGTGGCCGGCGTGCCGGCGCGCGTCATTAAGCAAATTGACGAACAAACGAGAGCGAAAACGGAAATTAAACAAGAGCTTCGCCAATTATAATGACATGAAAAAGCTGTCCGCTCACAGGGCAGCTTTTTTCCGATGGAGGAGAGAAGATGGAAGCGATCAGCCCATTTGTCGCCATTCGCCGCGACTTGCATAAAATTCCCGAGCTCGGGTTTCAAGAGTTTAAAACACAGCAATATTTGCTGAAGTATATTCGGTCGCTGCCGCAGGAGCGGCTTGATGTCCGGACGTGGAAAACCGGCATTTTTGTGAAAGTCAACGGAACAGCGCCGCAAAAAACGATCGGCTACCGCGCTGATATCGACGGCTTGCCGATCGGCGAAGAAACCGGCCTGCCGTATCGCTCCGAACATGAAGGGCAAATGCATGCGTGCGGTCATGACGTCCATATGAGCATCGCTCTTGGCGTGTTGACTCATTTTGCCCATCACCCGCTCAAAGACGATTTGCTGTTTATTTTCCAACCGGCCGAAGAAGGCCCGGGCGGGGCGAAGCCGATGTTAGAAAGCGATACGATGCGCGAGTGGAAGCCGGATATGATCGTCGCCTTGCATATCGCCCCGGAATATCCGGTCGGTACGATCGCGACGAAAGAAGGGCTGCTGTTTGCCAATACGTCTGAACTGTTTATTGATTTAAAAGGGAAAGGCGGCCATGCGGCGTTTCCGCACTTAGCCAACGATATGGTCGTCGCCGCCTGCGCGCTCGTCACCCAGTTGCAATCGATCGTCGCCCGCAACGTTGATCCGCTTGACAGCGCCGTCATTACGATCGGAAAAATTACCGGCGGAACCGTGCAAAACGTCATCGCCGAACGCGCTCGGCTCGAAGGGACGATCCGGACGCTGTCGACGGCGGCGATGCAGGCAGTGAAGCGGCGGATTGAAGCGATCGTCCGCGGGGTGGAAGTGGCCTACGAATGTGAGGCGGCGATTGATTACGGCGCCATGTACCACGAAGTGTACAACGCCCCGTCGTTGACGACAGAATTTATCCAATTTGCTGAAATGCATGCCGACATGAATGTCATCCGCTGCAAAGAGGCGATGACCGGTGAAGATTTTGGCTATATGTTGGCAGAAATCCCCGGTTTTATGTTTTGGCTTGGCGTCGATTCGCCATACGGGCTGCACCATGCGAAGCTGGCCCCAAATGAAGCGGCGATCGACCGGGCCATCGCCTTTTTAATCGACTATTTTTCGTGGAAAGGGAATATGGAATGAAGTATAGTTCCGCCTCTATTAAGACACATTATGTGTGAGGAGGTGGAGTGTGATGGCGAAAATCGGTGTCGAGCAATCGCTGACCGACGTGCAGGAGGCGTTGAAGGAAAGAGGGTATGACGTTGTTCCGCTGCGCAGCGAACAAGATGCTAAAGGCTGCGATTGTTGCGTCATTACCGGCTTAGATACAAACGTCACCGGCATTCAAAACATGGTCACGTCCGGTCCGGTCATTGAAGCGAGCGGACTTACCGCGGAAGAAATTTGCCAAAAAATTGAACAAAAGCTTCGGTAACGATTATCGGGCTGTGTGCGCCAGCAGCCCGTTTTTTGTGGGGCCGTTCGCCTGAGCAAACCAATCAAGGTTGGGCGAAATCAAGACATAGCGGCCGTTTCTCCTTAAAACAGAACCAATGAAAAGAAGATGGGAAATCATTCCGCCTCTTTTTAACGGTCACATGGGGCTAAATGGTTCGGAGTGTTGCAATGAATGATGTCAGCGAACGGTAGGCATCGCTATTTTTTGGCAGTGGAGGGATTACATATGGCAGAGCGCCTAGTCGGAAAACAAGCTCCGCGTTTTGAAATGGAGGCTGTCCTGCCGAACGGAGAATTCGGCCGCGTCAGCCTTGAAGAAAACATGAAAAACGGCAAGTGGACCGTGCTGTTCTTCTATCCGCTCGATTTTACGTTCGTTTGCCCGACGGAAATTACGGCCATCTCCGACCGTTATGATGAGTTCGAAGACTTAGACGCGGTCGTGATCGGCGCGTCGACCGACTCGGTTTACTCGCATAAGGCGTGGATGGATGTGCCGCGCGACCAAAACGGCATCGGCCAAATTAAGTACCCGCTCGCCGCCGATCGGACGCAGCAAGTTTCGCGCGATTACGGCGTGCTCATTGAAGAAGAGGGCGTCGCGCTGCGCGGATTATTCATCATCGATCCGGAAGGCGAGCTGAAATATGCCGTCGTTCATCATAACAACATCGGCCGCGATGTTGATGAAGTGTTGCGCGTGCTGCAAGCGCTGCAAACCGGCGGCCTCTGCCCGGCCAACTGGAAGCCGGGGCAAGCGACGTTGACGGTGTAAGGCGATGTGCATGAATCATGGAGAAAGGTCTAACGGGGGCGTTAGGCCTTTCTTTTCCAATGGAGGGATGAGCGTGAAACTGCGTGAACCAATGCCGGAGCTGACCGGAGCAACAGCCATGTTAAATGGGGAAGTATCAAGAGACGAATTGATCGGAAAAAAGCCAACGTTAATCCATTTTTGGTCGGTCAGCTGCCATTTGTGCAAAGAAGCGATGCCGCAAGTGAACGAGTTCCGCGACCGGTACAAGGACAAGCTCAATGTCGTGTCCGTCCATATGCCGCGCTCGGAACACGATTTAGACATCGAGCTTGTGAAAAAAACAGCTGAAGAGCACGGCATCACCCAGCCGATTTTCGTCGATAATGAGCATAAAATCACCGACGCGTTTGAAAACCAATACGTTCCGGCGTATTACGTGTTTGACGCCGAGGGGAAGCTCCGCCATTTCCAGGCAGGCGGCAGCGGCATGAAAATGCTCGAAAAACGCGTCAACCGCGTGCTCGAAGAAACGGAAAAGGCAGAGCAGGCGTAACCGGCGCTCGACAAGGAGCGAAGAATCGTTTTCGTTCCTTTTCTTTTTTGCTACAATAAGGAGGGGAAGCGACGATTGACAATTGGTGGAGGAATCAACGATGAAAAAGAAACAGTTTGCGGTGATCGGTCTCGGGCGATTTGGAGGCAGCATTTGCCGGACATTGAGCGAACAAGGGATGGAAGTGCTCGCGATTGACATTGACGAAGATCGGGTGAACGAATTTGCGGCCATCGCCTCGCACGCTGTTGTTGGCGATACGACGGACGAAAACGTGCTGAAAAGCTTAGGCATCCGCAACTTTGACCATGTCATTGTTGCGATCGGCGACAACATTCAGGCGAGCATTTTAACGACGCTCATTTTAAAAGAGCTCGGCGTCAACCATATTACGGTCAAGGCGACGAACGATTACCATGAAAAAGTGCTGAAAAAAATCGGCGCCGACCAAATCGTGCATCCGGAGCGGGACATGGGTGAGCGGATCGCCCATAACCTTATTTCGAACAACGTCTTGGACTATTTGGAGCTGTCGGACAAACATAGCATCGTCGAGATTGTTGCGAGCGAACGGCTTGACGGCCATTCGCTGCTCGAGCTTGACATCCGCGCCCGCTACGGCATTAACATCGTCGCCATTAAGCGCGGAGCGAGTGTCATCGTCTCACCGCTTGCTTCGGAAATCATCCGCAAAGGCGATGTGTTGGTCGTGATCGGTGCTGACAGCGACATCGACCGGTTTGAGGAAAAAGTCGTCGGCTAGCGGCATAATCGGAAACGGTTGTTCTTCAAATTCGACCCAGCCGCGTCGTTTGGGGGATTTTTCGAGCGCTGTATCCAGCAGCCGGCGGCGTTATATCGTTTACGTCATAGAAAAAGGGGGGCTTTGCGAAAGCCCCCTTTTTTGTTAAATCTCCATGATGATCGGCAAGATCATCGGCCGCCGTTTCGTCCGTTCGTACAAGAACGGGGCGAGGGTTTCGGTAATTTCATTTTTAATTTCTGACCATTGATTCGTTTTTCGCTCAAGCACTCTTTCGAGATGTTTGGCGATGAGCGCCTGCGCCTCGCTGATCAAATCGCCCGACTCGCGCATGTAGACGAAGCCGCGGGAGATAATATCAGGCCCGGCAGCGATTTTGAACTCTTTCATGTTGATGCTGACGACAACGATCACGAGCCCTTCCTCCGACAAAATGCGGCGGTCGCGCAAGACGATGTTGCCGATGTCGCCGACACCGCTGCCGTCGATGTAGACCGAGCCGGACGGAATTTTGCCGACGATGCGCGCTTCGCTGTCGCTGATGCCGAGCACTTCGCCGTTATCCATAATAAAGCAGTTTTCCTCCGGCACGCCGCAGTCGATGGCGAGCTTGGCGTGCATTTTTTGCATCCGGTATTCGCCGTGGATCGGCATAAAATATTTTGGCTTCATGAGCCGGATCATCAGCTTTTGTTCTTCCTGCCCGCCGTGTCCGGACGTGTGGATGTCGCTGAGCGGGCCATGGATCACTTCGGCGCCGGCCCGGTACAGCATATTGATCGTTCGGTTGACGCTCACCGTGTTGCCCGGAATCGGTGATGAAGAAAAGACGACGGTGTCACCCGGGATGATTTGAATTTGCCGGTGCGTGCCGTTGGCGATGCGCGACAAGGCGGCCATCGGTTCACCTTGGCTGCCGGTGCATAAAATCGTCACCCGATTCGCTGGCAGTCGGTTGATTTCGTTTGCATCGACGAACGTGCCTTTCGGACATTTAATGTAGCCGAGATCTTGGCCGATTTCAATGGCCGCTTCCATGCTGCGGCCAAAGACGGCGATTTTCCGGTTGTTGGCGACTGCTGCTTCCGTCACTTGCTGAAGCCGGTGGATGTTGGAGGCAAACGTCGCGAAAATAATCCGTCCGTCCACTTTGCGGAAAATGTCGTGAATGCTTTCGCCGACGCGCCGCTCTGACATCGTGAAATGCGGAATTTCGCTGTTCGTGCTGTCCGAAAGCAGGCAAAGGACGCCTTCTTTCCCAATTTCAGCCATTTTCGTCAAATTGGCTGGTTCGCCGACCGGCGTAAAGTCGAATTTAAAGTCTCCGGTATGGACGATTTGCCCGACTGGCGTTTTGACGACGATGCCGTAGCTGTCCGGAATGCTGTGCGTCGTCCGGAAAAAGGTGACCGCTGTTTTTTGGAAACGAATGACATCGTCTTCGCGAATTTCAATGAGCTTAGCTTGGCGAAGCAATCCGTGTTCTTCGAGTTTGTTGCGAATGAGCCCGAGCGCCAGTTTGCCGCCGTAAATGGGGATGTTCACCTGCCGGAGCAAGTACGGAATGCCGCCAATATGGTCTTCGTGCCCGTGGGTAATGAACAGCCCTTTCACTTTTTCCGCATGCTTCACTAAATACGAATAGTCCGGGATGACGTAGTCGATGCCGAGCAGTTCGTCTTCCGGAAATTTAATGCCCGCGTCGATGACAATAATTTCGTCCTGAAATTGTACGCCGTATGTATTCTTCCCAATTTCACCGAGTCCGCCGAGGGCAAAAACGCCAACTTGTTGATCTGTCAATAGTTTCATGATGAAGTCTCCAATACTTGAAAGTTAGTGCTTCGCTTTTCGTACTCCAGATGCGCCCCCTCTAACGGCTGAATATACTCGATATTGATCGGACGATCTTGCAGTTTTCGGCGTACGTCCCGCTCTGATTCTGCTTCGATGTAGAGCGTTTTCGTTTTTTCTCTCACGGGCACTTCGTCCGCGTTTTCTTGGTAAAACACTTTGAAAATCATCGCGAAATCTCTCCTTATCGTACAATGATTGCTTTTTTATTATATAGGAATTAATCCTCGTTTTCATGTTTTTTATTGCCAAAAGCAAAAAACAGGCGGGAGATGTGCCGACGATATGTATCATCTTTGACGAGTTTTGACCGTTTCATTCGCCAAAGTGGGAAAGAAGCCCTTCGTACGGAAGGGCTGTCGTTGTAACGGTTAGGCGATCAATTTTTTTCGGAGCAAGTCTTTCCATTGTTGAAGCAGCTTTTTTTTCAGCTTTTTCAACATTTTTCATCACTCCTTACTTTTTATTGTACTCATTTTGCGGCGAAAGTAAATGTTCTATTATATATGATATGTAGGCGAAGGCTTGTTTTTCATGGGTAAAAATGGAACGAATCGTGGCGTTTTGGTTGACATTCAGCTTGTTTTTCAGTACGGTAGACAGTGAATTTATTTTCGGCAAGGGGAAGAGAATGTGGGCAGAAAAATCGTGTTTTTCGACATCGACGGCACGTTGCTTGACGAGCAAAAACAGCTGCCGCCGTCAACCATTGAAGCGATCCGTCAGTTGAAAACGGCCGGCGTCTATGTGGCCATCGCTACCGGGCGGGCGCCGTTTATGTTTGAACATGTGCGCCGCCAGCTTGGCATCGATTCGTTCGTCAGCTTTAACGGACAATACGTCGTCTTTGAAGGGAACGTGCTGTATAAACAGCCGCTCCGCCGCGAGAAAGTGAGGGCGCTGACGGAAGAGGCCCACCAAAACGGCCACCCGCTCGTCTTTATGGATGCGGAGCAAATGAGAGCGAGCGTCGACGATCATCCGCACATTCACGTCAGCATGGAGAGCCTGAAATTCGCCCATCCGCCCGTTGACCCGTTGTATTACGAAAACAAAGACATTTATCAAGCGCTGTTGTTTTGCCGCGCGGAAGAAGAAGCGCCATATGTGCGCCATTATCCGGAATTCCGCTTCGTCCGCTGGCACGATGTATCGACGGACGTGCTGCCGGCGGGCGGCTCAAAGGCGGAAGGCATCCGCCTCATGATCGAGAAGCTCGGGATTGGCAAAGAGGATGTGTATGCGTTCGGCGACGGATTAAATGACATCGAAATGCTGTCGTTCGTCGGAACCGGGGTGGCGATGGGCAATGCCCATGAGGAGGTAAAACGGGTCGCCGACTTTGTTACGAAACCGGTCAACGAGGAAGGGATATGGTACGGGCTGAAGCAATTGCAATTGCTTCCATAAAAAGCGGTCTCCGCTCATCCGGCGGGACCGCCTTTTGTTTGTGAGACACGTCAGATGCCGCCCGGACATGTTTCCTTTCGCGCAGCAGTTGTTAGGTACGGCGGAGGACAACATTTCTTCATGTGAGAAATCACTCGTTTAGCAGTAAACGGCTGCTCTTCTAGCCCCCGGTCGTTGCTACCGACCGATCGGAACCGCCCCGTCCGGAACGCTAAAGGGATCCGATGGATTAATATGGTCGTAGAACATAATGCCGTTTAAATGGTCAATTTCATGTTGGAAGACGATGGATGGCAGTCCTTTCAGGCGCAAGGTGACTTCCTCGCCGTCGATCGTCGTGCCGGTGACGGTGATGCGGCTATAGCGCGGCACATATCCCGGCACATCGCGGTCGACCGACAGGCAGCCTTCCCCAGTCGTCAAATAACATTGCTGTACGGAGTGGCTGACGATTTTTGGATTGAACAAGGCATAGCTGTATAACGTTCCGTTTTCGTCAGTAACATGGACGGCGATCATCCGTTTTGATACGTTAATTTGCGGGGCAGCGAGTCCGATGCCGGGCCGCAGCCCGTACTTAGCCGCCATCTCCGGATCTTGGCTCATTTTGACATAATCAAGCAAGCTTTGCAAAATGCGCTTATCCTCCTCTGAAGGCGGCAGCGGAACTGGTTCGGCGACTTTCCGCAGCGTCGGATGCCCTTCTTTAATAATATCTTTCATCGTAATCATCCGCTTTTTTCACTCCCTGTCTTTGGCATCGCTGTCTACATGTTAGTCTAACAAAAATGTCTAGCTTCCGTAAATGAAAACACGGTTGCCTAGATATATTATTGAGGGATAAAGAAAAAAGAACGTTTAAATTTAGAAAACGCTCTCAACAATAAGAAAGATGGCAATATGATTTATATTTTTCCAAAAATATAAAACAGGGTTAATACAGATTGTTGAAGATGTAATATAACAGTTTTATAAAGCTAGCCGCTGGATTCCAAATTTATCCTTATTAGCGATAAGGAAAGCAGGGCAAATCAAAGACGTTGACGGCTCTGAAAATAAAGTGTAAACTAAAGTTTGTGAATGGGCATTGTACTAATTTAAAAAGAAAAAACAATAATACAGATTTTTGGCGTCTTATTTGTTTGCCGTTGCCCCGGACGGTGGCCATTTTTTATTTCTTCTTCATTTTGGGTACATTAATAGTATATGGGTGAATGTAGCCTGGTTTCCAAATTTTTGATGAAAGGCAGAGGTGAACAAAATGGGTGTGAAGACCTCCCAGTTTCCGTTTGCGGAGCAGCTCGAGAAAGTGGCCGAGCAGTTTCCGATGTTCCAAATTTTGAATGAAGAAGGCGAAATCGTTAATCAAGAGGCGATGCCGGACTTAAGCGATGAGCAGCTGAAAGAGCTGATGCGCCGCATGGTGTATACGCGCATTCTTGACCAGCGCTCCATTTCGTTAAACCGCCAAGGCCGTCTCGGCTTTTACGCGCCGACTGCCGGGCAAGAGGCGAGCCAAATCGCCAGCCATTTTGCGCTTGAAAAAGAGGACTTCATTTTGCCGGGATACCGGGACGTCCCGCAAATCATCTGGCACGGGCTGCCGCTTTACCAAGCATTTTTGTTCTCGCGCGGCCATTTCCACGGCAACCAAATTCCAGAAGGCGTCAACGTCTTGCCGCCGCAAATCATCATCGGCGCCCAATATATCCAAGCAGCCGGCGTGGCGCTCGGCTTGAAAATGCGGGGGAAAAAAGCGGTAGCCATTACATACACGGGTGACGGCGGCACATCGCAAGGCGATTTCTATGAAGGGATCAACTTTGCGGGGGCGTTTAAAGCGCCAGCCATCTTTGTCGTGCAAAACAACCGTTTTGCCATCTCGACGCCGGTTGAAAAGCAAACGATCGCCAAAACATTGGCGCAAAAAGCGGTTGCTGCCGGCATTCCGGGCATCCAAGTCGACGGCATGGATGCGCTTGCGGTCTATGCAGCGGTGAAAGCAGCCCGCGAGCGTGCCATTAACGGCGAAGGGCCGACGCTCATCGAAACGCTTTGCTTCCGTTACGGTCCGCACACAATGTCCGGCGACGATCCGACTCGCTATCGTTCGAAAGAGCTCGAAAACGAATGGGCGAAAAAAGATCCGCTTGTGCGTTTCCGCAAGTTTTTAGAAGCGAAAGGTTTATGGAGCGAGGAAGAAGAAAACCGCGTCATCGAGCAGGCGAAAGAGGACATCAAAGAGGCGATCAAAAAAGCAGACGAAACGCCGAAGCAAAAAGTGACCGACTTGATCAGCATCATGTACGAAGAGCTGCCGTTTAACTTGAAAGAGCAGTATGAAATTTATAAAGAGAAGGAGTCGAAGTAAGCCATGGCGCAAATGACAATGGTTCAAGCGATCACCGATGCGCTGCGCATCGAGTTGAAAAACGATCCGAACGTGCTTGTTTTCGGGGAAGACGTTGGGGTCAACGGCGGCGTATTCCGGGCGACCGAAGGGCTGCAAGCCGAATTCGGTGAAGAGCGCGTGTTTGACACGCCGCTGGCCGAATCGGGAATCGGCGGCTTGGCAATCGGCTTGGCGCTGCAAGGATTTCGCCCGGTGCCGGAAATCCAGTTTTTTGGCTTTGTTTACGAAGTGATGGACTCGATTTCCGGACAAATGGCGCGCATTCGCTATCGCACCGGCGGCCGCTACCATATGCCGATTACGGTCCGCTCGCCGTTTGGCGGCGGCGTCCATACGCCGGAGTTGCACTCGGACAGCCTAGAAGGGCTTGTCGCCCAGCAGCCGGGGCTGAAGGTCGTTATTCCGTCGACGCCGTATGACGCCAAAGGGCTGCTCATTTCGGCGATCCGCGACAACGATCCGGTCATTTTCCTTGAACATTTGAAGCTGTACCGCTCGTTCCGCCAGGAAGTGCCGGAAGGGGAGTACACGATTCCGATCGGCAAGGCGGACGTGAAGCGTGAAGGAAAAGACATCACGATCATCGCTTACGGCGCCATGGTGCATGAATCGTTAAAAGCGGCGGCAGAATTAGAGAAGGAAGGCATTTCTGCCGAAGTCGTCGACTTGCGCACCGTGCAGCCGCTCGATATCGAAACGATCATCGGTTCGGTGGAGAAAACAGGCCGCGCCATCGTCGTTCAAGAAGCGCAGCGGCAGGCTGGCATCGCCGCCAACGTCGTTGCTGAAATTAACGAACGGGCCATTTTAAGCCTCGAGGCGCCGGTGCTCCGCGTTGCCGCGCCGGATACCGTGTATCCGTTCGCCCAAGCGGAATCGGTTTGGCTGCCGAACTTTAAAGATGTCATTGAAACGGCGAAGAAAGTGATGAATTTCTAATAGCGGACAAGCCGGGGGAACGGAACGCTTTCCCCCGCCTATTTTCGGCAAACGATAGGAGGTCGACCTACAGTGGCATTTGAATTTAAGCTGCCGGACATTGGCGAAGGCATTCATGAAGGCGAGATCGTTAAATGGTTTGTGAAGCCGGGCGATGAAGTGAACGAAGATGACGTATTGTGCGAAGTGCAAAACGACAAGGCGGTCGTGGAAATTCCGTCCCCGGTGAAAGGGAAAGTGCTTGAGATCCTCGTCCCGGAAGGAACGGTCGCAACGGTCGGACAAACGCTCATTACGCTTGATGCACCGGGATATGAAAACATGACGTTTAAAGGGCAAGAGCACGAAGAAGAGACGAAAAAAGAGGAAAAAACGGAAACGGTGTCGAAAGAGGAAAACGTTGGGGCCGCTGCCCCGGCAGCCGCAGCGGAAGCCGATCCAAACCGCCGCGTCATCGCGATGCCGTCTGTGCGCAAATATGCGCGTGAAAAAGGAGTGGACATTCGCCTCGTTCAAGGGACGGGCAAAAATGGCCGCGTCTTAAAAGAAGATGTCGATGCTTTCCTCGCCGGCGGCGCGAAACCGGCAGCCCAACCGACTCCGGCAGCCGAGGAAAAAGCAGCACCGCAGGCAGCAGCGGCGAAACCGGCTGTGCCGGAAGGCGAATTTCCAGAAACGCGCGAGAAAATGAGCGGCATTCGCCGGGCGATCGCCAAAGCGATGGTGCATTCGAAACATACAGCTCCGCACGTGACGCTCATGGACGAAGCCGATGTGACGAAACTCGTTGCCCACCGGAAAAAGTTCAAGGCGATCGCAGCGGAAAAAGGCATCAAGCTGACGTTCTTGCCGTATGTCGTCAAAGCGCTCGTTTCGGCGCTGCGTGAATATCCAGTGCTGAATACGTCGATCGATGATGAAACTGAAGAAATCATCCATAAGCATTATTACAACATCGGCATCGCCGTTGACACGGACCGCGGTTTGCTCGTGCCGGTCATTAAACATGCCGACCGGAAGCCGATTTTCGCCTTGGCGCAAGAAATTAACGAGCTCGCTGAAAAAGCGCGCGACGGCAAACTAGCGCCAAATGAAATGAAAGGCGCATCGTGCACGATTACGAACATCGGCTCGGCCGGCGGGCAATGGTTCACTCCGGTCATCAATCACCCGGAGGTAGCGATTCTTGGCATCGGCCGCATCGCGGAAAAACCGATCGTTCGCGACGGTGAAATCGTCGCCGCTCCGGTCCTGGCGCTTTCGTTGAGCTTTGACCATCGAATGATCGACGGAGCGACGGCGCAAAAAGCACTCAACCACATAAAACGGCTGTTAAGCGACCCAGAACTATTATTAATGGAGGCGTAAAACGATGGTAGTTGGCGATTTTGCAATTGAAACGGAAACGCTCGTCGTCGGCGCCGGCCCTGGCGGCTATGTCGCCGCCATCCGCGCCGCACAGCTCGGCCAAAAAGTGACGATTGTTGAAAAAGGAAATTTAGGCGGCGTCTGCTTAAATGTCGGCTGCATCCCATCGAAAGCGCTCATCTCGGCCAGCCATCGCTATGAGCAGGCGAAACATTCTGAAGAGATGGGCATTAAGGCGGAAAACGTCACGGTAGACTTCTCGAAAGTGCAGGAATGGAAGGCAAGCGTCGTCAAAAAGTTGACGGGCGGCGTTGAAGGGCTGTTAAAAGGAAACAAAGTGGAGATTGTCAAAGGGGAAGCGTATTTCGTCGATGCGAACACGGTGCGTGTCGTCAACGGCGACAGTGCGCAGACGTACACGTTTAAAAACGCCATTATCGCCACCGGTTCGCGCCCGATTGAGCTGCCGAACTTCAAGTTTTCCAACCGCATTCTCGATTCGACCGGAGCGCTCAGCCTCGGGGAAATCCCGAAATCGCTCGTCGTCATCGGCGGCGGCTACATCGGCATCGAGCTTGGCACAGCTTACGCCAACTTCGGAACGAAAGTGACGATTTTAGAAGGAGCCGGCGAAATCTTATCCGGTTTTGAAAAGCAAATGGCGGCCATCATTAAACGCCGCTTAAAGAAAAAAGGGGTCGAAGTGGTAACGAATGCGCTGGCGAAAGGTGCCGAAGAGCGCGAAGATGGCGTTACCGTCACGTACGAAGCCAACGGCGAAACGAAAACCGTTGACGCTGACTACGTGCTTGTGACGGTCGGCCGCCGGCCGAACACCGACGAGCTCGGCCTTGAACAAATCGGCATTAAAATGACGGACCGCGGCTTAATTGAAGTGGATCAACAATGCCGCACAAGCGCCCCGAACATTTTCGCCATCGGCGACATCGTGCCGGGGCCAGCGCTTGCCCATAAGGCATCGTATGAAGGGAAAGTAGCGGCCGAAGCCATCGCCGGCCATCCGTCCGTCGTTGATTATGTCGCCATTCCGGCGGTCGTTTTCTCCGATCCGGAATGCGCTTCGGTTGGCTACTTTGAGCAGCAGGCGAAAGATGAAGGCATCGATGTCATCACAGCGAAGTTCCCGTTTGCCGCCAACGGCCGCGCCTTGGCGTTAAACGACACCGACGGCTTCTTGAAGCTTGTCGTCCGCAAAGAAGACGGCGTCGTCATCGGAGCGCAAATCATCGGTCCGAGCGCATCCGATATGATCGCCGAGCTGGGATTGGCCATTGAAGCCGGCATGACGGCAGAAGACATCGCTTTGACGATCCATGCCCATCCGACGCTTGGGGAAATCGCCATGGAAGCAGCGGAAGTGGCGCTCGGTACACCGATTCATATCATTGCGAAGTAACGGCAATGCGACCGGATTGAAGCGCGGACTTCATCCGGTCGCTTTTTATATTGAGATGGCCGTTTCGGAGCAACGGCTGGCCGAAGAGGGGCGGTTTTCGTTTGTTTATGTCCCCACCAAAGCGGATGATCGTCCATTTCTTGTCCAAATTCCCATACTATTTTCCGCTGTTGTTTCATATCGTTATGGTAAAGAAAAGCGGGAGATGGGTTCAAAATGAAAGCGTATGTTGCCTTTTTGCTGCAGATGATGATTTGGAGCAGTTTTTCATTAATCGAGTGGTTGTCAGGGCGGGATCGGCTGTTTTTCCGTGGGCTGATGTTGTGCGTCTTTATGTACATCGCGTTTTTGCTGGCGCGCCAACTCGGCCTGGCGACGCGGAAGGCAGCGCTGACGACGGTTGTGACGGCCGCTGTTTATTTTGCCGGCCAGCATTTTATTTGGCAAGCCATCCATTGACTCACCCCGCTTATCCACGGCTTGAGCCAAGGATTTCGGCGCTCCCCTCCCAGCGAGGCAAGTCCGGTTGCCGCTTCTCCATCCGTCTTTGGAGCCATAAAAACAGCGGTTGAACACCCGCTGTTTACACGCCGCCAAATGTCATCGTCCGGCCGCTGAACAAATGCAGTTCACCGCCAAGCGTTTTCGCCATCCATTTGCTGAATTCGTTCGCTTTCCCTTTATCCCCGTTTGTCGCTCCCGGCGGCAGCGCCACATCAATGAACGTTTCTTCTCCGGCTGTTTGCACCGAAATGGCCATTCCTTTGTATAGGCGGCCGTCCCCTTGCAAATATAGCACAGCCTCGCGTTCATGCACCGTATACGGGAAAGCGGCCTGTTCGTACGCCCAGCCGAGCTGCTCCCCGGTTTTGCTTAACGCCGTCCGGTAGCGCTCGAGCAGCTGTTTCGCTTCCTCGATTGTAATCGTTTTCCCTTCTGGCAGCTTCAGGCGCGTGTTCAACTCTCCTCTCTCCTTTCACCAACCTTTTGTCTCTTTATGTTCATTGTACCACGTTTTTCCGGCCGATGGCGAAAAAGTTTGCGGATGGAAAAAGTGATCATTATCTTAAATGTGACATACAAATAAGGGATTGACAATCAAAATGTGATATATTATTATAAAGTCAACAACGAAATTTATCATCATAAAGGGGTTTTGGGGATGGGCACGATCGTATGTCAAGCGTGTGAGGCGACGATTGCGTATTTTGAAGACGAAAAAGTGACAACGCTTTACGGAAAATGCGATTGCTGCGAGCACGACGACGAAGGCGGAGAAAGAGAGTAAGACGGTCAAACAAACGGGGGAAGGAACGGATAGGCGCACATGTGAAAGGGGCACATGTGCGCCGTTTGTTTTGCCAAAAAAAGCACAAGCCGGTGTTTGCCCAGCCTGTGCGGTCAGCGAATCGGTTTATATTCTTTAATCACGCGCAACGTTTGCAGCGTATCATCTTCCGGGCCTTGAACGGGAAGGCCGGCGGCCAAATTCGTTTCGATGTACTTCAAGTTTTCTTCCGTAATGATCTCGCCCGGGATAAAAATCGGGATGCCCGGCGGGTACACCATCACAAACTCGGCGATAATCCGGCCCGCCGACTCGTGAAACGGAACGATTTCCGTTTCGGCATAAAACGCATCGCGCGGCGTCAAGGCGAGCGCTGGGATGTCCGGGAGCAGCACTTTCGGCTTCACCCCTTTTTCAGCTTGGTGGCTGAATTGCTCTGATAAGCGGCGGAGCGCCTCGACAAGCAGACTGGCTTCGCGCTCGCTATCACCCGGGGTGATGATGCACAAAATGTTATATAAATCGGAAAGTTCCACTTCGATGTGGTACGTTTCCCGGAGCCATTGCTCAACATCATGGCCGGTCAATCCGAGCTCTTTGACAGAAATGATCAGCTTCGTTGGATCGTAGTCGTATGTCGCCTCTGTGCCTAGAATTTCCTCGCCGACGCAATATAAATACGGGATCCCGTTGATTTGCCGCCGCGTCCAGTCGGCGAGGCGGATCGCCTTGTCAATGAGTTCCCGCCCTTTCGTCGCCAGCTGTTTGCGGGCGACATCGAGCGAAGCAAGCAGCAAATACGATGTCGACGTCGTCGTTAACATGCTTAAAATCGCCTGTACATGTTTAGCCGAGACGAGCCCTTCGCGCACGTTTAAAATCGAGCTTTGCGTCAGCGATCCACCGAGCTTATGAACGCTTGTCGCCGCCATATCGGCGCCGGCTTGCATCGCCGAGAGCGGCAAGTCTTCGTGGAAATGGATGTGCACTCCGTGCGCTTCGTCAACGAGTACAGGAACATTATACGAGTGGGCGATCTCGACGATTTTTTTCAAGTCGCCGGCAATGCCGAAGTACGTCGGGTTGATGACGAGCACTCCCTTGGCGTCCGGGTGCTGCTCAAGCGCTTTTTCCACCGCCTGCGGTGTGATGCCGTGGGAAATGCCGAGCTCCTTATCGATTTCCGGATGGATAAAAATCGGCGTGGCTCCGGAAAACACGATCGCCGACATCACTGATTTATGGACGTTGCGCGGCACAATGATTTTATCGCCCGGTCCGGCGACCGACATGACCATCGCCATAATCGCGCCGCTCGTCCCTTGAACCGAGAAAAACGTATAATCGGCGCCAAACGCTTCAGCAGCGAGCTCTTGCGCCCGCTTAATCATCCCTTTCGGATGGTGCAAGTCATCGAGCGGGCTGATGTTGATTAAATCGATCGCCAAGGCGTTTTCGCCGATGAAGGCGCGAAATTCCGGATCCATGCCGGCTCCTTTTTTATGGCCGGGAATGTGAAATTGAACCGGATCTTTTTTGGCATGTTCGAGCAGTCCGGTAAACAATGGTGTTTCGAGTTGCGACAATGGTTTTCCACACCTCTTTACCTTAAAATAAAACAAATGCATTATAGCATTTATTTTTTCGTTTGCAAAGAAGAAATGAATGTCACGCGAAAAAAGGAAAACGGCGATGCAAACAAGAAATAAAAGAAGAATAAAACGAAAAGGGAGGCGCAAGATGATGGAATGGAAAACGAGAGTGACAGAACTGCTTGGCATTACATACCCGATCATTCAAGGGGGGCTTGCCTACTTGGCGTACGCCGATTTGGCCGCGGCTGTCTCGAATGCGGGCGGCCTCGGACAAATTACGGCGATGTCGCTTGAAAGCCCGGAACGGCTGCGCGAGGAAATCCGCAAAGTGAAAGACAAAACCGACCGGCCGTTTGGCGTCAATTTTGCCATCGGCCAGCACGGCCGCGCATTTTCCCATATGCTTGAAGCCGCGCTCTACGAGGGAGTGCGCGTTGTTTCGGTCACCGGCGGCAACCCGGCGCCGTTTTTTGAGCAGTTGAAAGGAACGGGCGTCAAAACATTAGTGCTTGTCGCGGCGGTTCGCCAGGCAGTCAAAGCGGAGGAATTGGGCGCTGATGCGGTAATGGTCGTCGGCCAAGAGGGGGGAGGGCATCTCGGCAAATATGACACCGGTACGTTCGTTCTTATTCCGAAAGTTGTTGAATCGGTATCGATTCCAGTCATCGCCTCTGGCGGCATCGCCGATGGGCGCGGGCTGATGGCGGCGCTGGCGCTCGGGGCCGAAGGAATCGAAATGGGGACGCGGTTTATTGCCACGAAAGAATGCGTCCACGCCCATCCGGTGTATAAAGAAATGATCGTTAACGCCACGGAGCATGACACGGTTGTCATTAAACGGTCGCTCGGGGCGCCGGGGCGGGCGATCGCCAACCAGTGGACGGAAAAAATATTGGAAATCGAGCGCCAAGGCGGCACGTACGAAGACTTGAAGGAATATATTAGCGGGGAGGCCAACCGGCGCTTCATTTATGAAGGAAAGGTGGATGAAGGGTTCGCTTGGGCCGGGCAGGCGATCGGGCTCATTCGCGACATTCCGTCCGTTGCGGAACTGTTTGCCCGCATGATCGGTGAGGCGGAACAAATTCGGCGCCGCTGGGCAAACTAACGGCGGAGGTGAAACAATGGCTTATTCCTACCCGTTTTCCTATGATTGGTCAACAAAGGAAATCATTGATGTCATTAAATTTTTTACGGCGGTTGAAACGGTGTATGAACGAGGGATGAGGCGCGAAGAGCTGATGGACGTCTACCGCCGGTTCAAAGAGATCGTCCCGTCGAAAAGCGAGGAAAACCGGCTGTATGCCGAGTTTGAAAAAGAAAGCGGCTATTCGTCGTATGCAGTCATGAAGCGGGCGAAAGAGGCGAAAAACGGCGACTGGATCCGCATCGAACCAAGCGGGCCGAAGCGCGGTAGGTAAACGCACAAATTAGTTGCATACACCCCTTTTTCCACATAATATAATATAAAACAAAACGAAGCAGCACATTCCGTGAAGGGCGCCGGAAGTTTAGCGGATGATATGGAAAGGGGTGCGGACGGGGATGAAAAAAACCGCCAATTCGCTGAAACGGCCAGACGGAGACAAACGCATGGCGGTGTTGCGGCTCGAGCTTGATTACGAATTAGCGACGCTGTATGAAGCCATGATGGAAAATGATGAAGAAAAGAAAAGAGAGTGCAAACGGCGGCTTGAAAAGCTGCGCCAAGAACTGATGCGCCTTCAAGTATGACCATTTTTAAGGCGAACCATCTTTGCGGTTCGTTTTTTTCTTGAACGGTGCCCCCCCTTTCCGGTTGCTGCATACATAGCGAAGGCAGGAGGAATCGACATGGCAGGAAAATGGGAAGAGATCGACCAATATGCCCGGCAATGGATTAAAGAAGCAGGACGGCGCATTCGCGCCTCGTTTGCCGAACAGCTGACTGTAGAAGCGAAAGAAAATCGCAACGACTTAGTAACAAACGTCGATCGCGGCATTGAACAATTTTTTGCCGAACACATCCGCCGTCAGTTTCCCGGCCATCATGTATTGGGCGAAGAAGGGTTCGGCGATGAGCTGGCCGCCTTGGACGGCATTGTATGGGTCATTGACCCGATTGACGGAACGATGAACTTCATCCACCAGCAGCGTCATTTCGCTGTGTCGGTCGGCATTTTTGAAGATGGAGACGGCCAGCTTGGCTATGTGTATGACGTCGTCTTTGACGAGCTGTACTCCGCTCAAAAAGGGCGGGGGCTGTTTTTCAACGGCAAGCCGCTTGACCGCCTGCAGCCGGTGCCGATCGCGGAATCGATCATCGCTGTCAATGCGACATGGCTGATGGAAAACCGCCGCATCGACCACCGTCCGCTCGTGCGGCTGGCTAAAGAGGCGCGCGGCACGCGCTCGTATGGGTCGGCGGCGCTCGAGCTGGCGTATGTCGCTGCCGGACGTTTGGATGCGTATATTTCGCCGCGCCTGTCGCCATGGGATTTTGCCGGCGGGATGATTTTAATCGAGGAAGCGGGCGGGGTCGTGACGAACTTGGACGGTGAGCCGCTCGATCTGCTCAGCCGCAATTCGGTGCTCGCCGCCAAACCGGGAGTGCACGAGGAAATTTTGCAGCGTTATCTGCAACAATGACAGCGCGGGGCGCCGCAACAAAAAAGGACAAGCCTCTGGAGCTTGTCCTTTTTTATTCGCGCGTCCGTTTTTTATGAGCAAACCCGACGCCCATCATGGCGATAAAAATGAGTGTAGAGGCAGCGATGCCGATGATGCTTTGTTCGGCGATAAAAACGCCGATCGCCATGATGGCGGCAACCGCGAAAATCGCGAGCAGCAGCGGCACGAGCTCGATGCGTTTCATCCGCTCGACTCCTTTCTGGCAAAATAGGCACTTGTTTTTAGTTTACCGGAAAATATGCCGATTTTCTATCGTTGTGATATAATAGACAAGCAGTTTGCCTAATAGGAGTGAACGACATTGACGAATCAACGATTGGATTTGCGCAATATTGCGATTATCGCCCACGTCGACCACGGAAAAACAACGCTCGTCGATCAGCTGCTTCGGCAGTCAGGGACGTTTCGCGAAAACGAGCAAGTCGAGGAGCGGGCGCTTGACCGCAATGATTTAGAGCGGGAGCGCGGCATTACGATTTTGGCGAAAAACACAGCGGTGTTATACAAAGGAACGCGCATTAATATTTTAGATACGCCGGGACACGCCGATTTCGGCGGGGAGGTTGAGCGGATTATGCGCCTTGTCGACGGTGTTTTGCTCGTCGTCGACGCATACGAAGGCTGCATGCCGCAAACGCGGTTCGTGCTGAAAAAAGCGCTTGAGCAGCAGCTCGTGCCGATCGTCGTCGTCAACAAAATCGACCGCGAGTTCGCCCGCCCGGCGGAAGTCGTCGATGAAGTGATCGATTTATTTATCGAGCTTGGCGCTTCCGAGGAGCAGCTTGAGTTTCCGGTTGTGTACACGTCGGCGCTGCGCGGAACATCAAGCCTTGATCCGGACCGGCAAGATGGCGACATGACCGCCTTGTTTGAAACGATCATCCGCCATATTCCGGCGCCGGCTGACAACCGCGACGAGCCGCTGCAATTTCAAGTGGCGCTGCTCGATTACAATGAATACGTCGGCCGCATCGGCATCGGCCGCATCTTTCGCGGCGCGATGAAAGCCGGCCAGCAAGTCGCCTTGTTAAAGCGCGACGGCGCCGTGAAATTGTTCCGCGTCACGAAGCTGTTTGGCTTTATCGGCTTAAAGCGGATCGAGATTGAAGAGGCGCACGCGGGCGATATCGTCGCTGTCGCCGGAATGGAAGACATTAACGTCGGTGAAACGGTGTGCCCGCCTGACCACCAAGAGCCGCTGCCGCCGCTTCACATTGACGAGCCGACGTTGAAAATGACGTTTCTCGTCAACAACAGCCCGTTTGCCGGGCGTGAAGGCAAGCATGTCACCGCCCGCAAGCTGGAAGAGCGGCTGCGCACTCAGCTTGAGACTGACGTCAGTTTGCGCGTCGAGCCGACCGAGTCGCCGGATGCGTGGGTCGTTTCCGGCCGCGGCGAGCTCCATTTAGCCGTTTTAATCGAAAATATGCGCCGTGAAGGATACGAATTGCAAGTATCGAAGCCAGAGGTTATTGTCAAGGAGATCGATGGCGCTCTATGTGAGCCGATCGAGCGGGTTGTCATCGATGTTCCTGAAGAATACACCGGGGCCGTTATGGAATCGCTGGGCAGCCGCAAAGGCGAGCTTGCTGATATGGTGCACGGCGGCAACGGGCAAGTGCGCCTCGTCTTTCTTGTGCCGTCGCGCGGCTTGATTGGCTACCGGAGCGAGTTTATGTCGCTGACGCGCGGGTATGGCATTTTAAACCACTCGTTTGACCATTACGCCCCGGTGCAGTCCGGTGCAATCGGCGGCCGCCGCCAAGGGGTGCTCGTCTCGATGGAAACTGGCAAGGCGACAGCTTACAGCATCATGCAGCTTGAAGACCGCGGCACGATTTTTGTAGAGCCGGGTACGGAAGTGTATGAAGGGATGATCGTCGGCGAACACAACCGCGAAAACGACCTTGTCGTCAACATCTGCCGCGAAAAACATATTACAAACGTGCGCTCGTCGACGAAAGAGCAGACGGTAACGATGAAAAAGCCGCGCCTTTTGACGCTTGAAGAAGCACTTGAATATTTGAATGACGATGAATACTGCGAAGTGACGCCAACATCGATCCGCTTGCGCAAAAAAATCTTAAACAAAAGTGAGCGCGAAAAAGCGGAGAAGAAAAAGAAAGCCGCCCAACAGGCGAAATAACAGGCAGCGGCATTCCCTAGGCGGAGGGGAGCGGGCGTATGCATGGCTGCTGGCTTCAGCGCTCAGTTTTTGAAAAATCTGGAATGGCTTAGTTTCGGCAGGCCATCTGGGTGAATGGGGAGGGAACAGTGTGAATGTGCTCGAACGGCTGACGTTTTTCGCTTCACTCTATGACGTGCACGGTAATCCCGAGCGCGGCATGTGGTTGCTTTATGCCACCGTGTTGCTGCTTTCGGCGCTCGTGTATCGGCTCGGGTTTGCCCGCCGCCTGCCGCTGTTAAAAAGCGTCATCATTTATACGTTGCTCGCGCTCGGCTGCACGATTTTGACGTTTTTCGCTGTTTTTTTGCCGGTTGCGGAAGGATTGGCGGTGGCCGCTCTCGTATTAATCATTTACAAAGTTCGCCTCAAGCAGGCGAAACAGGAAGAGAAGCCATAAATAAAAAGGCGGTGGCGCGATGAAATCGGTTCAAGACGCCCTTTACAATTGGCTGACGATTCATCTTGTCGCTGACGCCCGCCCGCACGATGCGGCGGCGCGCGACACGGCGTCGTTTTTTCTTGCCATCTTGGAAAGCGATTTTGGCGTGACGGCGGTGAATGCCATTAAAGATGAAACGAACGGCCGATACGTTGTCAAATATGTGCAAGGCGGGAAAAAAAAGTCGGCCTATTTTCCTGTGGAGTTGGCCGAGGCAATGTGGCGGCAAATCGAAGCGGAACCAAAAAAGTACGGTTCGTAGCAGCGAAAGACGGCACTGAAAAGCGATCGCCTTTCAGTGCCGTCCCTTTTTGCGGTCACCAGTCATCGTCAGCGCGGACGCCGCGGTAGAAACGGAATTTTCCGGTCGCCAGTCGCTGCTTTGTTTTTTCAGCAATGCGGTCATGGCATTGGCGGCACATATACGTATGGATCGGGCGGTTGCGCAGCCGTTTAGCGAGCGGTGATTCATCATCAATCGTATCAATTTGTTCGCAAAGCACACATTTGACTCTCATTGTTCACCTCACTGAATCTCCCGACGGCGGAAGCCGCGGAGGTCTTGCGTACAGAAGGGGTTCTCATGCACTAGCGTGCCAAGCTCACCCTTGTTCCGCAAGACGTTCATGGGCAAACACCCCAGGTGGTGCTTAACGCCCTGTACGACCGATTCAAAACGAGGAATGTTTCCTCTCTGCAGGAACATTATATCATCTTCCACGAGGCCAAAGCAATGGGTTCATCCCATGTCGAAAGACGGTTTGTGCCGTGCATGGGATGAAACCGATTGTCGTTCGTAAATGGGAAGCGAAGTCGCGGGCTGTTGCCTCGTCTCCTTGCACCATAGCCGCACGGAATCGTTTAGCGGTTTAAATGTTCGTTCGACTGTTTGTCTTGGCGTTCGTTCAGCTGCCGTTCTTCCCGCTCATTCAGTTGCCCGTCATTTTCCTCGGTCGGTTCAGGCGTTGTTTCAAACAAGTCGCTTGGCACTTCCGGCATCACCCGCCCAACGATATCGGCAATCTCGTCCATAAACGCCCGCACCGGGCGGCCGTCATCAATTTGCCGACCGATGTTGCGCACGCGGGCGTAAAGGTCCGGGTCGGCTACAATAACCGCGTTGGCACCGTACGGATCTTTTTGCAGCGCCTCGGCGACGGAATATTTGATGGTGCCGACGCGCGAGGCATCGACGTTCGCGCCGACGTCAATGCCGACGATGGCGTACTTGCCGACGACGATCGCTGCCGCGTCATGAACGTTTGGGACGCGGTTGGCGATCTCTGCCAACCGGCGGGCGATTTCCTGCCCGGATTTGTTTTCCACTCGCTCATCGACCGTATTTTTCACGCGCACGAGCGAGCGGTCGGACTCCCTCGCCTCATCATCGTTTCCGATGGTACACGCGCTTAAAAGGAGAAAGCATAAAACAGCCAGCCAGCAGTTTCTCTTCATCATCTGTCCACCTCGACTTTTTTTACTTTATTTTGCAAATATCCTTCTATCTTTATACATTTTTTCATATGCTATACCACAGCCATTCCCATCCGGTGCAAAAGGTGAAAAACGGATATTATAGGGGGAAGCGGAATTTGGGAAAGAAAATCTATGTGCTCGATACGAACGTGCTGCTGCAGGATCCGTATTCGATCTTTTCCTTTGAGGATAACGAGGTCGTCATCCCGGCTGTTGTGTTGGAGGAAGTGGATTCAAAAAAGCGGTATATGGATGAAGTCGGGAGAAACGCCCGCCAAGTGTCGAAGCTGATCGACCGCCTGCGTGAAAACGGCAAGCTGCACGAGAAAATTCCGCTGGAAAACGGAGGGGTGCTGCGCATTGAACTGAACCACCGCTCCTTTCACCAACTGCAAGAAATTTTTGTCGAAAAAACAAACGATAACCGCATTTTGGCAGTGGCAAAAAATTTATCGCTCGAGGAACAGGCGAAAGAAAACGGACGTTCTGTCATTTTGGTGAGCAAGGATGCGCTCGTGCGCGTCAAAGCCGATGCGATCGGGCTGCAGGCCGAGGACTTTTTAAGCGACCGCGTCGTTGACGTCGACCACATTTACACCGGGTTTTTGGAGCTGTACATAGGAAAAGACCACCTGCAGCGGTTTTACGAGAAAGGAGAGCTTGTGTTGGCCGATCTCGCCGACCATCCATTTTATCCGCACCAGTTCATCATTATGAAGGATGCGTTTGGCAGTTCGGCCTCGGCGATTGGCATCGTCGATCAAAACGGAAAAAAGGTGAAAAAGCTCGTCTTCCATCACGAGCATATATGGGGCATTCGCCCGCGCAACGTGCAGCAAACGATGGCGTTTGAGTTGCTCATGCGCGACGACATTCCGCTCGTGACATTAATCGGGAAAGCCGGAACCGGAAAAACCTTGCTCGCCCTTGCCGCCGGGCTGATGCAAACCGAGGACTTGCGAACGTATAAAAAACTGCTCGTCGCCCGGCCCATTGTGCCGATGGGGAAGGATCTCGGCTTCTTGCCGGGGGAAAAAGAAGAAAAACTGCGCCCATGGATGCAGCCGATTTTTGATAACCTTGAATATTTGTTCAACACGAAAAAACCCGGAGAGCTGGACGCCATTTTAGCCGGCATGAGCTCGATCGAAGTTGAGGCGCTTACCTACATTCGAGGCCGCAGCTTGCCAGAGCAGTTTATCATCATCGATGAGGCGCAAAATTTAACGAAGCATGAAGTGAAGACGATTTTAACGCGCGTCGGCGAGAAAAGCAAAATTATTTTAATGGGTGATCCGGAGCAGATCGACCATCCGTATTTGGACGAATATAACAACGGCTTGACGTATGTGGTCGAAAAGTTTAAAGATCAAAAAATCGCCGGCCATATCCGCCTCATCAAAGGGGAGCGCTCGGCGCTCGCGCAGCTTGCCGCCGACTTGCTTTAGCCCCGCTTCCCGGAACGAATGGCCGCCCAAAGCGGACACCCTAAAATGAGTCAAAAACCGGGCGGCCCCTTCATGGGGCGCCCGGTTAGCGGACGATCAGCTGGCGCACATTCGTAATCGGGGCTTCGCGGTTTGAGCCGTCGCCAAAATAAATATGTACCGGACCGTCATCGCGCAGCGGTTTTCCATTTTTTGAAAAAGCGAAAATCAAGTCATACGCCTTCTCAAGCGGGAGTGCAACTTCTCCGTTTTCCGTCACGATAACAAGTTCGGAAGCGTCCTCATGCGGTTCGGCGTTTCGCAAAAACGGGGCAAACGGCATGCCGAACGAACCGGTGATGATTTTCTCCTTCAAAAAGCGCCGCTCTGTTTTCAACGTCGGCGGAAAAACGGCGCCCTCCTGAATTTCCCGGTCCCAAAAAGCCGACCATCTTTTGATTTCCTCTTCCTCTTGGTCCGTTTCTGTCACTTCCGGCTTCGGTTGCGAAAAATACGTGTCCAAATCGATTTTCCGGTCGTCAAAAATCCACACGCCGGGGTCGAGCGTGATCGTGAACTTTACTTTTCCAGTCAGCATCATAATATCGCTCATCAAAGCATCCTCTCCTCTGCATTTTCCCGCTGTTTTTAGTATAATAATAAATAAAAGGTTTGTCATGTTCCAAGCCGTTTGGCTGTCAACTGTTTCAACTTGCAAAATGGCTTGTTTCACGTTAAGATTGAAAGAAGGATAGGGGAGAGAACGGAGGGATCGATGTGACGGACGGATCGATGAGCTATCGGGAAAAGGCGTACGCGCTTTTGCAAGCGGATGCGGAAAAAATTATTCAGCTCATCCGCGTGCAAATGGACCATTTGACGATGCCGCAATGCCCGTTGTATGAAGAAGTGTTGGACACGCAAATGTTCGGCTTGTCGCGAGAAATTGATTTTGCGGTGCGCCTCGGCCTTGTCGAGGCAAAAGACGGGAAGGCGCTCCTTGACCGGCTCGAGCGTGAGCTCTCCGCGTTGCATGAGGCAGTAACAAAAAAGCGCGTACGATAACCATACATGGCAACTCAAACGATTGGCCTGCCGTCGTTTGAGTTTTTCTGTTTTTCGGCAGGAAAACGGTGCGCCGCTGCGAATGATTTATGTACATATGTGTAAATGGGGAAGAGGGAAGATGGAACGACAATTGTGGAAGAAAGTGCTGAAATGCTACGATTATCCGCTTGTGACCGCGGTCATTATGCTGTCGTTGTTCGGATTGATTATGGTGTACAGTTCGAGCATGGTCACCGCTGTCATCCGCTTTGAAGTGCCGAGCGACTATTTTTACGAACGGCAAAAGCGATGGCTGATCGCTGCGTTGGTCGCCTTCGCTGTCATGGCTATGATCCCCTATAAAGTGTGGCGGAAAGAACGATGGGTGAAACTTGTGTTTTTTGCTTCCCCATTGATGCTTGTTGCGGTCGCCTTTCTCGGCCATACGGCCAACAACGCCACGAGCTGGTTTCGCGTCGGGGCGCTGTCCGTCCAACCGGCGGAGCTGGCGAAGCTCGGCTTGATCCTGTACTTGGCGGCGGCGTTTGCCAACAAGCAGAAACGGTTGGCTGAGCCGGTGAAAAGCAATTTGTTCCCGATTTATTACACGCTGTTTATTTGTTTTTTAATCGCTATTCAGCCGGACTTTGGGACGGCAGCGATCGTGTTTTTCATCGCGATGTGCATCATCGTTTCATCCGGGCTGCGCCTCACTTTGCTCCTAAAGCAGCTGCTCTTTTTTACCCTCATTGGCGCGGTGTTGTCGCCGTTTTGGTTTCCGGTTGTGGGGGAAAAGATTTTTTCCGATGAACGGATGTCGCGCCTTTATAGCTATTTGGATCCGTTTCAATACGCGAGCAGCGACGGCTACCAGCTTGTCAATTCGTACTTGGCGATTGGGCTTGGCGGGCTGAAAGGGCTCGGCCTCGGAAAAGGCGTGCAAAAATACGGTTATTTGCCGGAATCGCATACGGATTTTATTATGGCGGTCATTGCTGAGGAACTCGGGCTGTTTGGCGTGATGTTCACGCTCGGGTTGCTTTCGTTTATCGTGCTGCGCGGGTTTTGGATTGCCCGCCGTTCCAACGATGCGTTCGGCAGTTTGCTCGCCATCGGCATTTCCGTCATGATCGGTTTTCAAACGTTTATTAACGTCGGCGGAGTCACGGGGCTCATCCCGATCACCGGGGTGCCGCTGCCGCTTGTCAGCTACGGGGGGACGTCGCTCGTTCTCATGATGGCTTCGCTTGGCTTGCTCGTCAACATTTCGATGTTTACGAAGTATGAACAACGGTATAAAAAGGGTGAAAAAATGGTTGCTGACCGGCAGAAAAAAGGTCTGACTTTTTAGAAACTGTATTTACAAAATAGAAAAATTTTTATAGTTTAATTAGAAAGGAGGAGAGACGATGAGGACAAGACGAATTCGCAAAGTGCTCGTAGCCAACCGCGGGGAGATCGCTATTCGCGTCTTCCGCGCCTGCACGGAGCTTGGCATCCGCACCGTGGCCATTTACTCGAAGGAAGATGCCGGCTCGTACCACCGCTATAAAGCGGATGAAGCGTACTTAGTCGGCGAAGGGAAAAAGCCGATTGAGGCGTATTTGGATATTGAAGGGATCATCGAGATCGCCAAGGCCCACGATGTCGATGCCATTCACCCCGGATACGGGTTTTTGTCGGAAAATATTCAATTTGCCAGACGGTGCCGCGAAGAAGGAATTATTTTTATTGGCCCGAATGAAGATCATTTGGACATGTTCGGCGACAAGGTGAAAGCGCGCCATGCGGCGGTGAACGCCGGCATTCCGGTCATTCCGGGCAGCGACGGGCCGGTCGGCGGCCTCGAAGATGTCGTCCGCTTCGCTGAAACGCACGGTTATCCGCTCATCATTAAAGCGGCTCTCGGCGGCGGCGGGCGCGGCATGCGCATCGTCCGCTCGAAGTCGGAAGTGAAAGAAGCGTTCGAGCGCGCCAAATCGGAAGCGAAGGCGGCGTTTGGCAGCGATGACGTGTACGCTGAAAAATTGATCGAAAAGCCAAAGCACATTGAAGTGCAAATTTTAGGCGACCATGAAGGAAATATCGTTCACCTTTATGAACGCGACTGCTCGGTGCAGCGCCGCCATCAAAAAGTCGTCGAAGTCGCGCCGAGCGTCTCGCTGTCGGACGAGCTGCGCCAGCGCATTTGCGAGGCGGCGGTCCAGCTGATGAGAAGCGTCGGTTACGTCAATGCCGGCACGGTCGAGTTTCTCGTTTCGGGCGACGAGTTTTATTTCATCGAAGTCAACCCGCGCATTCAAGTCGAGCATACGATCACCGAAATGATCACCGGCATTGATATCGTCCAGTCACAAATTTTAATCGCTGACGGCTTTTCGCTTCACAGCCATGAAGTCGGCATTCCGAAGCAGGAAGACATCCGCATTAACGGCTATGCCATTCAGTCGCGGGTGACGACGGAAGACCCGCTCAACAACTTTATGCCGGACACTGGGAAAATTATGGCGTACCGCTCCGGCGGCGGCTTCGGCGTGCGTTTGGACGCCGGCAACGGCTTCCAGGGAGCCGTCATTACGCCGTATTACGATTCCTTGCTTGTTAAACTGTCGACATGGGCGCTGACGTTTGAGCAGGCGGCAAGAAAAATGCTGCGCAACTTGCGCGAGTTCCGCATTCGCGGCATCAAAACGAACATTCCGTTTTTGGAAAACGTCGTCCAACATCCGAAGTTTTTATCGGGCGAATACGATACGTCGTTCATCGATACGACGCCGGAACTGTTTGTGTTCCCGCGCCGGAAAGACCGCGGAACGAAAATGCTCACGTACATCGGCACGGTGACGGTCAACGGCTTCCCGGGCATCGGCAAAAAGAAAAAGCCGGTGTTTGATAAGCCGCGCTTGCCGAAATTGAGCGAGGCGGAGCCGATTCCGGCCGGAACGAAACAAATTTTGGATGAGCGCGGCCCAGAGGGCCTTGTCCGCTGGATTCAAGAACAGCCGCGCGTGCTTTTGACCGATACGACGTTCCGGGACGCCCATCAGTCGCTGTTGGCGACGCGCGTCCGCACGGTCGATTTAGTGCGCGCAGCAGAACCGACGGCGCGCCTATTGCCGAATTTGTTCTCGCTTGAGATGTGGGGCGGGGCGACGTTTGATGTGGCGTACCGCTTTTTAAAAGAGGATCCGTGGGATCGGCTGCTCAAGCTGCGCGAGCGCATCCCGAACGTGTTGTTCCAAATGCTGCTCCGCTCGGCCAACGCCGTGGGATATAAAAACTATCCGGACAACGTCATCCGCGAGTTCGTTAACAAATCGGCGCAAGCCGGCATTGATGTGTTCCGCATTTTTGACAGCTTAAACTGGGTGAAAGGAATGACGGTGGCGATCGACGCCGTTCGGCAGAGCGGCAAAATCGCTGAGGCAGCGATTTGCTATACGGGCGATATTTTAGACCCAAGCCGGCCGAAGTACAATTTAGACTACTATAAGACGCTTGCAAAAGAACTTGAACAGGCCGGCGCGCACATTTTGGCCATTAAAGATATGGCCGGGCTCTTGAAGCCGCAGGCCGCGCACGTGCTCATTTCCGCGCTCAAGGAAACGGTCGGCATTCCGATTCATTTGCATACGCACGACACGAGCGGCAACGGCATTTATACGTACGCGAAAGCGATCGAAGCCGGCGTCGACATTGTGGATGTCGCCATCAGCTCGATGGCCGGCTTAACGTCACAGCCGAGCGCCAATACGCTTTACTATGCGCTCGAAGGGACTGAGCGGGCGCCGGAAGTCGACATTTACGGCCTTGAGCAGCTGGCGCGCTATTGGGAGGATGTGCGCAAGTTTTACCAGGAGTTTGAAAGTGGCATGAACGCGCCGCATACGGAAGTGTACATGCACGAAATGCCGGGCGGCCAATACAGCAACTTGCAGCAACAGGCGAAGGCGGTCGGCCTCGGCGACCGGTGGGATGAAGTGAAAGAAATGTACCGCCGCGTCAACGACTTGTTCGGCGATATCGTTAAAGTGACGCCGTCATCGAAAGTCGTCGGCGATATGGCGCTTTATATGGTGCAAAACAACTTGACAGAGCAAGATATTTTCGAGCGCGGAGAAACGCTGAACTTCCCGGATTCGGTCGTCGAGCTGTTTGAGGGCTATTTAGGCCAGCCGCACGGCGGATTCCCGAAAGAGCTGCAGCGCATTATTTTGAAAGGGCGCGAGCCAATCACCGTCCGTCCGGGAGAACTGCTCGAGCCGGTGGATTTTGAGCAAATCAAAAAAGAGCTGTACGACAAGCTCGGCCGCGAAGTGACCGACTTTGACGCCATCGCGTACGCCCTTTATCCGAAAGTGTTTCTTGAGTATGCGGAAACGGTTGAAAAATACGGCGATGTGTCTGTGCTCGATACACCGACGTTCTTGTACGGCATGCGCCTCGGCGAGGAAATCGAAGTGGAAATCGAGCGCGGAAAAACGCTGATCGTTAAGCTTGTGTCGATCGGCCAGCCGCAGGCGGACGGGACGCGCGTCGTCTACTTTGAGCTGAACGGCCAGCCGCGTGAAGTCGTCATCCGTGACGAAAGCATTAAAGCTGCGGTCGTCGAGCGTATTAAAGCGGACCGGACGAATCCAAACCACATTGCGGCGACAATGCCGGGCACGGTCGTAAAAGTGCTCGTCGAAAAAGGGGAAAAAGTCGATAAAGGCGACCATTTAATGGTCACGGAAGCGATGAAAATGGAAACGACGGTGCAAGCCCCGTTTGCCGGCGTCGTCAAAGACATTTACGTCAAAAGTGGCGATGCGATCCAAGCGGGAGACCTGTTGATTGAGCTGTCCAAATAAAATCATCGCGACCGCCACAAACCGGTTTGCCAAAAACAAGGGATGCCCAACGTTTGCGGGCATCCCTTTTTTGAGGAGTCTAACCGTTATTTTAACGTCGCCGGCGCCGTTTCCCTGACCGGATGGCCAGCGGCCTTCTCCGGCTTGCGGCGGGTGCGGAGCGCCAAGAGCAGCAAATAGCTGAGCACGCCGAACAGGCAGGAGATGAAAAAGGCGTGTGCCAAAGCGATATACAAATTCAGCCCGGTAAAAACGACAAGGGCTCCGGTCGCCATTTGCGCGAGAGCCAGAAGAAGGGCGATGATCCATCCGCAGTAAATGACCGGCTGTGCGCGGTAATGACGGATGGCATGCACCGCTGCGGCGGCAATCCAAACGATGATAACGGCAGCCGCCAGCCGATGGCCCATTTGCACCCACTCGTGAAACTGCATGGGGAGGGGGCGCGACTTGGCGCATAGCGGCCAGCTCGGACAGGCAAGGCTGGCGTTCGTATGGCGGACGAGCGCCCCGGTATAAACAACGATGTACGAGTAAATGATGATGCCGTAAATATGAAACCGCATTGGCCTGTCAAGATTGAGCGAAGCGGCGGAAAACCTTTTGTCGATTTCAAAAATAAGCAACGTCAGCAACAGCACAGCGGCAAACGAAATGAGGGAAATGCCAAAGTGCAAGGCCAAAACGAAATCGGACTGCCCCCAGACGACCGCGGCGGCGCCGATTAAACCTTGCAGGACGAGAAAGACGAACGAAACGACAGCCAAAAACTTCGTTTCCCGCACATGGCCGACGGCCCGCCACGCCCAAATGGAAAGGATGAGCACCATGATGCCGGCGAGCCCGGAAACGAGGCGATGGCTCAGTTCGATAACGAGTTCTGGCGTGATGTCGTCCGGCACCCATTGACCGTTGCACAGCGGCCACGACCGGCCGCATCCCATGCCGGAGCCCGTTTTTGTCACGAGCGCCCCGCCGATCAGCACAAACAGCATTGCCAGCGTTGTTGCCGAAGCAAACCATTTTAATGAACGTTGCAAAATCTTCACCTTCTTGTATTGAGAAATTATGATTTTGTCCATATTAGTAAAGTGATGGAATTTATTGCAGCCAACGGTGCGTCCAAGTCAAGTCTATTTTACACGATGCGGCGAAGAAACACAAAATGACGTTTACATATTGAATAAGTCGGTTAAGTTTGCTAGAAATATTAATGGGACAAGCGTATAGACCACTTTCGACATCAGGGATTCAAAAATTTGACACAAATTATTCAAAAAAAGTTCACATGATGAGAAAAAAATGTGATTTAATATAAAGAGAAAACGACCCTTTTTATTCTTTTTTCGCGTTCGCATTGGATGAAATTTTGGACATATGACGGCGCTGTCTCATCGCAGGCGGTGCAGCGAGGAGGAGCAGGAGAAATGGCCGATTTGAAAGCGGTGCATGGGGCCGCGGCCGATGCCGGGCATCGCCCGCAGGCAAGCATAAAGGCACTTTGGAGAGAAGTGTCAGCGGTTGTGAAAATCGGGATTGTCAATTCCAACTTGATCACGACATTTGCTGGGATGTGGCTGGCGTTTTATTTTACCGGGGAGCGGTTTTTAGAAAACTTGCATCTCGTCTTTTTTACGCTGTTCGGGGCGGCGCTTGTCATCGCCGGATCGTGCAGCATCAACAATTTTATTGACCGCGACATTGACCAGCACATGGAGCGGACGAAGGCGCGGCCGACAGTGACAGGGGCGATGGAGCCGCGGCGCGTGCTTTGGCTTGGGGTGACGCTTGTTGCCATCGGGACGATGAGCCTGCTCATGACAACGGTTACGGCTGCGGTTGTCGGGCTGATCGGCATGGTGACGTACGTTTTTCTGTACACGCTCTGGACGAAGCGCAACTATACGCTCAACACCGTCGTCGGCAGCGTTTCTGGTGCTGTTCCCCCGGTGATCGGCTGGACGGCGGTCGACTCGGATTTCCATATCGTTCCGCTCGTCTTATTTTTAATCATGTTTTTATGGCAGCCGCCTCACTTTTTGGCCCTGGCGATGAAGCGGTGTGAAGAATACCGCGCTGCCGGCATCCCGATGCTGCCGGTCGTCCACGGTTTTGCCATGACGAAGCGGCAAATCATCGTCTGGGTGGCATGTTTGTTGCCGCTGCCGTTTTATTTGTTCCCGCTTGGCGTGCCGTTTTTAGCAGTCGCGACGCTGCTGAACGTCGGCTGGCTGCTGCTAGGTTTGCGGGGCTTGAAAATGAAAGACGACATCAAGTGGGCGAAGTGGATGTTCGTCTACTCGCTCAATTATTTGACGATTCTGTTCGTGGCGATGGTCATCGCCACGCTTTGGTGAACAGGTTAAAATTCTTTCTCCGCGAAAGAATTTATATACATTTATCCATCAAAGAAAGAGGGGTTTGATTAGGCTATGAAGAAAGGGCTACGGAACTGGCGCTTATTTTCCTTGTTCGGGATGATGGCGCTGTTGCTCGCCGGCTGCGGGAAGCCGTTTTTATCGACGCTCCAGCCTGCCGGTGAAGTAGCGGACATGCAGTATTCGCTCATGTTGTTGAGCACATCGATCATGGTTCTCGTCATTGTCGTCGTAGCGATCATCTTCGTCTATGTTGTCATCCGCTTCCGGCGGCGCAAAGGGGAAGAAAATAAAATTCCGAAGCAAGTGGAAGGAAGCCATAAACTGGAAATCATTTGGACTGTCATTCCGATTATCCTCTTGCTGATTTTAGCGGTGCCGACAGTATCGGCGACGTTTAAGCTGGCGGATGTAAAGCCGATGAATGACAAAAACCGCGATAAAGATACGGTTGTTGTCAACGTGCGCGCCAACTTGTACTGGTGGGAATTTGAATACCCGGATTACGGCATTATTACGAGCCAAGACTTAGTCGTGCCGACGAACGAAAAAGTCTATTTTAATTTGATTGCGTCAGACGTGAAACACTCGTTCTGGATTCCGCCAGTCGGCGGCAAAATGGACACAAACACCGACAACAAAAACCAGTTTTGGCTTGTCTTTGACCAAGAAGCGACAGACAAGGCGGGCGGCGTCTTTTACGGCAAATGTGCGGAGCTTTGCGGTCCGTCCCATGCGTTGATGGACTTCAAAGTGCGTCCGCTGCCGCGCGCGGAGTTTGATGCATGGGTCGAAAAAATGCAAAATGCGAAAAAACCGGTTGTGACAGATCCGGTCGCCAAACAAGGGGAAGCCATTTTCAATAAAAGCTGTATTGGCTGCCATGCCGTGTCGCCGGTGGACAAGCGTCCGGAACAGGCACGCACAGCGCCGAATTTGGCGAACTTTGGCGATCGTGAACGGATTGCCGGTATTTTAGAACACAATGAAGAAAACTTAAAAAGATGGCTGCGTGACCCTGAAAGTGTAAAACCTGGAAACAAAATGACAGGTACATACGACCAACTGACAGAAGAGCAGCTTGATGCATTGACGAAATATTTAATGAGCTTAAAAGTGGAATAAGGCGTAAAGGGAGGTTTCACTGTGAGCACAATCACTCGCAAAAAGGGTGTTGGCGCCGTTTTATGGGATTACCTAACGACGGTCGACCATAAAAAGATCGCCCATCTGTATTTGATCGCTGGGGGCTTTTTCTTCCTGCTTGGTGGTCTTGAGGCGCTGTTCATCCGGATTCAGCTCGCGAAGCCGAACAATGATTTTCTTGTCGGTGGTTTGTACAACGAAGTGCTGACGATGCATGGAACGACGATGATTTTCTTGGCTGCCATGCCGCTTATTTTCGCGTTTATGAACGCAGTTGTACCGCTGCAAATCGGTGCGCGTGACGTCGCGTTTCCGTTCTTGAACGCGCTAGGATTTTGGCTCTTTTTCTTCGGCGGAGTGTTTTTAAACTGTTCGTGGTTTTTAGGGGGAGCGCCTGACGCCGGTTGGACGTCGTATGCGTCGTTGGCGCTCGATTCGAAAGCGCACCACGGTGTCGACTTTTACACGCTCGGATTGCAAATTTCTGGCATAGGCACGTTAATAGGTGGCATTAACTTTCTTGTTACGATCATTAATATGCGCGCCCCGGGCATGACGTTTATGCGCATGCCGATGTTCACATGGGCGACGTTTGTGACGTCGGCGCTCATTTTGTTTGCGTTTCCGCCGCTGACTGTGGCGTTAATTTTCATGATGATGGATCGGCTGTTTGGCGGCAACTTCTTTAATCCAGCTGCCGGCGGCAATACGATCATTTGGGAGCACTTGTTCTGGGTGTTCGGCCATCCGGAAGTATACATTCTTATATTGCCGGCGTTCGGCATTTTCTCTGAGATTTTCGCTACGTTCTCGCGAAAGCGTCTGTTCGGCTATTCGTCGATGGTGTTTGCGACGGTATTGATCGCATTCTTAGGGTTCATGGTATGGGCGCACCATATGTTTACGGTCGGGATGGGGCCGATTGCGAACGCCATCTTTGCCGTCGCGACGATGGCGATCGCCGTTCCGACAGGGGTGAAAATTTTCAACTGGCTGTTTACAATGTGGGGCGGAAGCATCAAGTTTACGACCCCGATGCACTATGCGGTCGCTTTCATCCCGTCGTTCGTCATGGGTGGGGTGACCGGCGTTATGTTGGCATCAGCAGCAGCTGACTATCAGTATCATGACAGCTATTTCGTCGTCGCCCACTTCCATTACGTCATTGTCGGCGGGGTTGCGTTCGCCTTGCTTGCCGGCACGCATTACTGGTGGCCGAAAATGTTTGGCCGCATGCTGAATGAGACGCTTGGCAAAATTACGTTCTGGCTGTTCTTTATCGGCTTCCATTTGACGTTCTTTATCCAACATTTTCTTGGTCTAATGGGAATGCCGCGCCGTGTGTTCACATTCTTGCCGGGGCAAGGATTGGAGACCGGTAACTTCATCAGTACGGTTGGGGCGTTCTTTATGGCGATCGCCACGGTCATTTTACTCATTAACATTGTGATTACGACCGCAAAAGGCGAAAAAGTGCCGGGCGATGCTTGGGGGGACGGCCGCACGCTCGAATGGGCCATCGCTTCGCCGCCGCCGGTGTACAACTTTGCCCAACTGCCGCTCGTCCGCGGGTTGGACGCTTTCTGGCTTGAAAAAATGGAAGGCAAAAAAGAATTGACGCCGGCCGAGCCGCTTGGCGATATTCATATGCCGAATTCATCATTCTTGCCGTTTATCATTTCATTTGGCTTGTTTGTCGCGGCATTCGGTTTTACGTATCATCAAGAGGCGGCTTGGGGCTTGCCGGTCGGCGTTCTCGGCTTGCTCATTACGCTCGGTTCGATGTTCTTGCGCTCGGTGATTGATGATCACGGCTTCCACATTCATAAAGAGGAAGTGCTTGAACTTGAGAAGAAGGGGGCGAACGCCTGATGCACGTGGAGGAAAAACTGACGGCCGAGACGTTCCCGGCGGCGCCGGAACGTGCCACCCTTGAGGGGAAAAACAAGTTTCTCGGTTTCTGGCTCTTTTTAGGCGGAGAGACGGTGCTGTTCGCCTCTCTCTTCGCCACCTATTTGGCGCTCAAAGACAAAACGAACGGCGGCCCTTCCGCGGAAGAGCTGTTCCAAATGCCGATCGTGTTTATGGCGACGATGCTTCTGTTAACGAGCAGTTTAACGAGCGTTTACGCCATTTATCATATGAAAAACTTTGATTTTCAAAAAATGCAGCTTTGGTTTGGCATTACTGTGCTGCTTGGCGCTGGGTTTTTGGCCTTGGAAATTTATGAGTTTTATGAGTATGTTCATGAAGGCCATAAGTTTACGACGAGCGCCTTCGCGTCCGCCTTTTACACGCTCGTCGGCACGCACGGCGCCCACGTTGCGTTTGGGTTGCTTTGGATTTTAACATTGATGATTCGCAATGCCAAGCGCGGGTTAAACTTATATAATGCCCCGAAGTTTTACGTCGCGAGCCTTTATTGGCACTTTATCGACGTCGTCTGGGTGTTCATTTTTACCGTCGTATATTTAATGGGAATGGTGGGGTGAACGTATGGCGAACCAAACGAATTCAGGAAATGAGCGCATCGACTTAGCATATCGCCGCCGGAAAAATGCGGAAGAAATGCGTCATCAAGTGATTGCCTTTGTGCTGATGATTTTATTGACGCTCATTGCCTTTGCCGCGGTCGGTTATGAAGAGTTTTCCCATTGGTTTGTCATTCCGTTTATTTTGCTTTTAGCTGGCGTGCAAGTGGCGTTTCAGTTGTACTATTTTATGCATATGAGTCATAAAGGGCATGAATTTCCATCGATGTTTATGTACGGCGGTGTGCTTGTCATGTTGCTGCTCGTTTGGGCGTTTTCGACGGTCATTTGGTGGTAAACACAAGGGGGAATCGGTGCAGATACCGGTTTCCCCTTTTTCCATAGCTCTTCGGGTGCTGCATGTAGTATAATGAGAAAAGGACAAAGCAGGAGGGAATTTCTATGTTTCAATCGCTGCAAATGTTTGGTCCAGTTGCGCTTTGGAGTCCGTTTTTTCTGTTGGCGTTGGCGGCTGTTGCTTTGTTGTATCTCGGAGTCACCGGACCGTGGCGGCAGCGGTTTGGCCTTGATGCCCCCGTTTCGAGAAAACAAAAAGCGTACTTTTTGACAGGAATAGTGCTTCTTTACGTATGCAAAGGCTCTCCGCTTGATTTGATGGGCCATTTGACGTTCACCGCTCACATGGTGCAAATGGCGCTGCTTTACTTAACGGTGCCGCAATGCTTTATTTTAGGGATTCCGGAGCTGTTTTATGAGCGGATGTTCCGGATTGCAGTGGTGCGCCGTTCGTTTCAGCTGTTGACAAAGCCGATTGTGTCTTTGCTTTTGTTTAATGGGTTATTTTCTTTGTACCACGTCCCAATGGTTTTTGACGTCGTGAAAACGAACATGTTTTTGCATGCGTCTGTCACAACAGCCATTTTCATTGCAGCCTTCTTCATGTGGTGGCCGCTTGTGAATAAACTTTCCGGATGGACGACATTATCCGGGTTAAAAAAAATGGGCTATATTTTTGCCGACGGCATGCTGCTCACACCGGCCTGTGCGCTCATTATTTTCGCCGGCACTCCGCTGTATGAGACGTACACGGATCCGGAAGCATGGATGACTGGGTTGGCGCTTTGCGTCCCGTCAGGAATATTAGCTTCGCTTGACTTGACCGGACCGCAAATGTTTTTGTCGATGTCCCCGCTTCATGATCAGCAGCTCGGCGGGGTATTGATGAAAGTTATTCAAGAAATTATATACGGGGTTATGTTGTTCTTTATTTTTAGCGAGTGGTATCGGAAAGAACGGGAAAAAGAACCGAGCATGGATATGGCACCGCGGCCGACGAAACTGTAAGGCGCCATCCATCGTAAATCGTAAAGAGACGAAGGAAAGGGAGAGAAGCTATGGCAATTTTACCGACGATCAGCACGAGTTGCATTGTGATCAGTGCTTTGCTTGTCGCCTACGGCTGGTACTTGATTGGCCGCAGGCGGACGGAAGCGCACAAAAAGGTGATGTTGACCGCTGCCGCCTTTGCGCTTTTGTTTTTTGTCATTTATATGTCGCGGACGTTGTTTATTGGCAATACGAGTTTTGGCGGACCGGAGGACATCAAGTTGTATTATACAGCATTCCTCATTTTCCATATTGTTTTAGCGACGGTGGGGGCGGTGTTTGGTCTCGTGACGATTTGGACCGGATTAAAAGATCAGCGAGCCCGCCACCGCCGTCTCGGTCCGGTGACAAGCATCATTTGGTTTGGCAGCGCCTCAACTGGGGTTGTTGTATATTGCCTGCTTTACGTGCTTTACCCGGGGGGACAGACGACCTCGCTCATTAAAGCAGTATTCGGTTTTTAGCCAATCGGGTAGCATCGGCCGCCGGCGCTGCATAGCATAACATAAGCAGAGAATGCGCAGCGGGGGGAGTGTGCGGTGAATACGTTCCGATACCGGAAGCGAAGCGCTGTGGAAGCGACGCTGCTGACGGTTGTCATGATGTGTGTGCGTGAGTGGGAAGAGGTTGTTCTCGATGACTGCGATGTGTTTGTAGTTGTCTCCCAAAACGGCCGATGCCGCATCACCGTGAAGCTGTCGATCCGGTATGGGGCGCCGGTGCTCGCTGTTTGCCGCGGGCTGCAGCAGCAAATTGCCGAGGAGATTGCCGCTATGACGCCGTATGCGGCTGAGGCCATCGATGTCATGGTCAAGCGGCTTGTCATGCCGTAAAAAACGCATGAGAAACGAGCTCTCATGCGTTTTTTCATTATTCTTTAATGTTCTCGAGTTCGCTTTTGATTTGTGATAATACTTTTTGGCACTGGCTGACAAGAGAAGATGGAAAATGCTCGCCCTCGCCGTATTCGACGCCATGCGGGTAATAATGTTTCCCTAAAATCGGCGTGAGCAGCTTGATAAGGGCATAACGCGAATCGACATCCCCCTCGACCGCATACCCTTGAACGCGCAAATAGTATGTCCCTTCCTTAATAACGTATTTCCGGTCGTACGTGACTCGTTCATAATCCCATTGCGCCGCGCGCACAAAACCGAGCCGCTCCATAATGTCATCAAGGCGGGACAGTTCAACCGTCTGATTTTCCAGTCCGCTATTTTCAAATTTCATCTTTCTTCCTCCTAACAACGCAGTATGGAAAGCGCGAAAACGGAAATTATCCCCTCATTTATAATAGTACGAAAACGGTTTGCTTTTCAACGAATTGTTTCCCATTGTTTCCGTTTTGCGTGTATTTTTCTCGCTACGACGCGCACAATAACAAACAGAAAGGAGAGACGGACCATGCAAACAGTACGGGACGTCATGTCCACCGATGTGCAATATTGCACTCCGCTCGACAACATTTACGAAGTGGCGGTGAAAATGCGTGAATTTAATGTTGGCGCCATTCCGATCGTCGATGATGGCCGTCTTGTTGGGATGATTACAGATCGCGATTTAGTCGTGCGCGGTATGGCGGAAAAGCACCCCGGCTCGACGGCAGTGACGGAAGTAATGAGCCGCGATCTTGTGACGCTGTCTCCGGACGATTCGGTGCAAAAGGCGGCAGACGTGATGGCGCGCCATCAAATTCGCCGCCTTCCAGTTGTTGAAAATGGCCGTTTAGTCGGCATTGTGGCGCTCGGTGATTTAGCGACGAACCGCTATTCCGACGAAAGCGCCGGCCGTGCGCTGAGCGAGATTTCCGAACAACATACCGTCCATTAACCAAACGGGCAAGACGTGCCTTCTTTTCACCGGATAAGACGCTCTTTTTGGGCGTCCTCTTTTTTTTGTCTTTGAAAAACGGCTATAATGGCAGTAAGGATATTGTGTAGAAAGCGGGAGTTGCTGCGTGAAATGGTTCTTCCTTTTTTTGTTATTCCTGATTGGGTTTTATTACTTCGCACCGAGTCCGCCGCCGCCAAGCCCTCCGGAGCAACCGAAGACAGACGGCTACTTGCTGAAAGAGCCAAAGGCGACCGCTGGCATCGTCGCCTTAATCGGCCAACCGGCGCAAGAGGCGGAAAAACAGCTCGGTGCGCCAGATCGGATCGACCCATCCGCCTATGGTTATGATTGGTGGGTGTACAGCCGCCGTCCTGAATCGTACGTGCAAATCGGCGTGCTTCGGGGCAAGGTCGTCACCGCTTTGGTCGGCGGAGAAAAGGTGAACGTCGAGCCGTTTGCGGTAGGTCAGCGCCTGCAGACGATTTTCCAAACAATGCCGGTCTTATCGAACGTTGAAATTAAGCTAAGCAGTGGAACATACCGGTTTGAGCTGTCTGAACAAGACTACTCGTCAAGGCCGGTCGTCAAAGTCGGCGATGCGTATGCTCAGCTGTACATCGACCGGTTTACCGGAAGCGTGGCGGCCGTTCGCCTGATGGACGCGGAAACGTTCGTTAAGCTGCGGCCGTACGAGCTTGTTTACCGCGGCCGCCTGCCCGCGGCCGCCTCTTTGTCGGAAGAAGGGCAACGAAAGGTTGATGAGGCCAATGCGAAACAAATTTTTGACTGGACGAATTTGATCCGCCGTCGCCATGGACTCCCTCCTCTTATTTGGGATAGCAAAGCGGCTGCTGCCGCCGCCAAGCATAGCCGGGATATGCATGACCATCGGTTTTTCTCCCACGAGTCGCCGCAATACGGCGATTTGTCCAAACGGCTCGGCGCGTTGAACGTTTCTTTCCAATTGGCTGGGGAAAATATCGCTGCCCACCAGGTGGATGGTGTAGAGGCGACCGCTGGATGGCTGAACAGTGAGAAACATCGGGAAATTATGCTAAACGAGGAATTCACCCACCTCGGCGTTGGCGTCTATGATGGGTATTACACGCAAAACTTCTTTACCCCGCTGTAAAAATTGGGCGCACCTTCGCTTGCTGGGCGCGATATGATATGGCAGATAGGCATGAGTGGATGAAAGGGATGAGAACCGCCATGGCCAAGCCTCTGCATCCTTCGGTTGAACAATTCAAACAGTTTGTGAAAAAACACCCAAAAATCGTCCAAGAGGTGCGCAGCGGCAAAAAGACGTGGAAGCAAGTGTACGAGGATTGGTATTTGTTCGGGGAAGACGATGAAATATGGGATTCGTATCGCGAAGCAAGCGGTAAGAAGAAAGAGGAAGAAAAAGGAACAAACAAATGGCTTGATAAGCTGGCTGCAATGCTCGGGCAGCTTGATGCGGCAGAAGTGCAAAAACATTTGGCGAACGTCCAACAGGCGATCACCGCGATCCAACGCATTCTTTCTGAATTTCAAGGGGCTGACTTGCAGCGCCCAAACAAAGAGGAGCATCCGTTTTCGTTCCGCAAAGACTAAAGGGTGGTGGCGATGAGAAAGGACGTATGGCAATATGTGCAGGCAAACCCGATGTTGCGTGCGTTTTTGCGCGAACAGCCGCGCTGGTATCGGCTGCTTGCCCGCCGCCCGCATGAGCTGTCGGCGTTTCAGTTGGCCGCCTTGCGCCATTATGAGCAAACAATCCCCGATAAGGTAGAAAAAATGGCTCAGTCGCTGCAAATGGCCTCGCTCATGTGGCAAATGTTTAAAGCGTTGCGCGATTAATTTGGCGGCAAACGGCAAAGACTAGCCTTGAAAGGGAGTGATGTCTTTGCTGAGATGGATTGTATGGCTCGGATGTGCTATACTGTTATTGATGCCTGCGATCGGCCGGACGGCCGCAACGGCGGCCACCCCTCATGCATCATCGGCAGCCGGGTTGCTCGAAGTAAAGCATGAGGTGAAAGGGAACGACGTCTTCATTGAGTGTTTTGCCGCTCAATTTCCGTTTCGCAAAGGGAACGGCGGCGGGCACATTAACGTGTATATCAACGGGCAAAAGATGACGGAAGTGTATACAGCCGCCTTTGTCGTGCGCGGTCTGCCAAGCGGAAAGCATGTCATTCGTCTTGAGCTCGCCTATAACGATGGAAAGATGACTGGCATGGCACATGAGTTTGACGTCGAGATTCCATAAAGAGGCCTGTGCAGTCTGCCGCCCACTAAACATATACAAGGCGCTCGAATATCCGCGCCAGCGCGCTGGCATAGGTAAGGTGGCACTGCGGGATCGGCAGTTCGCTAAAAAGGCTATCCGATAAAGCCTTTCCGGCTTTCGGATAGCCTTTTTTGCCATGCTTTCCTCGTCTCATCTCTTCTGTTTCCATTTTTCCGTCATTCATGGTATGATGAATGATGGAGGTGCCATATTTGTGAGGATTGCTACTCTCGAGCGCATCGAGATTTTGGATAAAGCAGAAGCATTAGCGAACATGGTTGTAGAATCAGACGTAGCGGACGACTATCGCCGCGCGTTTTGGCGGCTCAAGCAAGACCGCCGCGCCCAGCAGCTGATCGCCCGCTTCGTCAAGCTGAAGGAACGGTACGAGGAAGTGCAGCGCTTCGGCAAATACCATCCCGATTACCGCGATGTGATGAAAGAAGTGCGCGAAGCGAAACGGGAGCTTGACTTGCATGAAACGGTCGCCGCCTTTAAAGAGGCGGAAAAGGCGCTGCAGCAGCTGCTCGACGACATTAGCGTGCTGATCGGCAAGGCCGTATCGGAACACGTGAAAGTGCCCACCGGGAATCCGTATTTTTTGTCGGCTGGCTGTTCCGTTGGTTGCGGGAGCGGCGGAGGCTGCGGCTGCCGCACATAGAAAAAAGGGGAAGGGACTATGTTTCCAAAACGGCAAGGGATTATCGTTTGGCTTCATTCGCTGAAGTACGGGAAACAGCTGCGCAAGTTTGGCAACATTCATTACATTTCCAAGCGGCTGAAGTATGCGGTTCTTTACTGCGATATGGAACAAGTTGACCATGTGATGAAAAAGCTTGCCGCACTCCCGTTTGTCAAGCGGGTCGAGCCGTCGTACCGACCGTTTTTAAGGCTGGAATTTGAATCGAAAGGGGAGAAGGAAAAAGACTCCCCGTATCCGCTTGGATGAAAGAAAAGAGCAGACCCCGGCTAGCATCAGCCGCAGGGTCTGCTCTTTTCTCGCTATTGAAGCGGCGGGATGAAGCGGTTCATCCGCATAATGCCGATTAAGTGATGATAGTATAGGTCAAGATCAGCGAACATTGTCGATGGCTTGACATCGAGATGGATGACGGTTGTGTTAAGCTCTTTTGCGGTTTCCGCGAACAGTTCGTACCGTTTGTTCGGATTGACGGACGGATCGGGAATGCCTTCGCGGCAAATATAAAGCGGCTGAAAGTCACCCGGGTCGGTTGGGTGAAGAACAACAGCCAAGGACACGACGGGCCGGTCTTTTTTCACCGTATGGAAAGCAAAGAAGCCGGATAAGCGATGACGATTGGCCCGCGCCAGCTCGATCAATTCATATATATCGGAGTAGCCTTCGCCAAGTTCGATAAAACGTTGGATCATGTATGGTCCCCCTTGTAATCATCGTCCATCCTTAACTTTACCGGCCATCTGCCAAAATTGCAATCAAAAAAAAACCTTGCGGTCCAAACGATCCGCAAGGCCCTTTCCAGTTCCTTGCCTCCGCGTGGAGCGGAACAAGGAACGGAAAGAAAAAGAAAAGGGAGAGGAGAAACCGGAGGAAGAACTTATGGGGAAACGTAAGTCTTCTCCGTCATTGGCAACAACGCCATTAACGATGTTGCCATTACTCATTATGGACGGTTTGCCGATTTCTATACATGCGCTGATAAAAAATTCTTCGGTTTGACGATGGACGACTTTATGGTAAGATTACGGTGAAAACGACGAATTAGGTGAAACGCGATGAGAGTCATTTCCGGAATGTGCAAAGGCCGGCATCTGCAAGCGGTTCCAGGGATGTCGACACGTCCGACGACCGATAAAGTCAAAGAGGCGATCTTCAATATGATCGGGCCGTATTTTGCGGACGGCATCGGCCTTGACTTGTTCGCCGGCAGCGGCGGTTTAGGCATTGAAGCGCTCAGCCGCGGGCTCGAGCGTGTCGTTTTTGTTGATCACGATGCGAAGGCGGTGCAAACGGTCCGAAAAAACGTTGCCGCCTGCGGGCTTGAGAAACGGGCGGAAATTTACCGCAATGATGCCGAGCGGGCCTTAAAGGCGGTTGCGAAACGCGGCTTGCGCTTCTCTGCCATTTTTCTCGATCCGCCGTACAAGGAGAAAAAGTGGCCGACGCTTTTATCGTTGATCGCCGAGCGTGACCTGCTAGAGGCGGACGGCGTTGTCGTCGCCGAACATCCCGCCGGGGCCGAGCTGCCGGAAGAAGTCGGCAACTTGAGGCAATGGAAACGCGAAACGTATGGCATTACCGGCATCACCATTTATCGTCGGATAGACGAACAGAAAGGGGACGAAAGCGATGGCGAGCATTGCCGTTTGCCCGGGGAGCTTTGACCCTGTGACGTATGGGCATTTGGATATTATTAAGCGGGGAGCGAAAGTGTTTGACCAAGTTTATGTGGCGGTGTTAAATAATTCGTCGAAAAAGCCGCTGTTTACCGTCGAGGAGCGGATGGAGTTGCTGCGCGAGGTGACGCGGACGCTCGAAAATGTTCATGTTGAATCGTTCCACGGCCTGCTTGTCGATTATGCCCGCAGCAAAAAGGCGAACGCCATTTTGCGCGGCTTGCGTGCGGTGTCCGATTTTGAGTACGAAATGCAAATTACGTCGATGAACCGCGTCCTCGATGAGAACATCGAAACGTTTTTTATGATGACAAACAGCCAGTATGCGTTTTTAAGCTCAAGCATCGTCAAGGAAGTGGCAAAATATAATGGCGACATTTCCGAGCTCGTCCCCCCGGTTGTGGAAGCGGCGTTAAAGCGGAAATTTGCGTCCGCAGCCGCCGAATGACAGCCAAGGGGAGAACACTACCCAGTTGGCAGCTGAAGCGCGGCTTTGAAGCCGGCCGCATATTGATGAGCAGATGAAGCCGACTGACAACCGAACCAAAACCATGCAGCTTTGCTCGGTAGATGAGCCCGAAGGCCGGGCGCCTAACGGTTACAAGCGCCCGCGGGTTCCATTGGCCGCTTTGGCGGTCAGCCATATATAAAGGCAAAGAAAGAGAAGCGTCACGAGCGGTCCATATTGCTGCAGCAGCCGCCAGCCTTCGTCCCACGCGCCGCCCGGGACGGCGGGGAGAAACGCCGGAATGCTGCCCGGCTCTCCGGTGGCTGTCCGTACATACAACGGCTTCCAAAGCAAGTATGTAAATGAAGCCGCGAACACTCCATGCATCAGACGGGCGACGAAAAACGGCTGAAAGCGAATGTTGGCCTCGGCAAGGATGCTGGCTACTTGCGCTTGGACGGAAAATCCGCCGAAAGCGAGGATGAAACTTGTCGCCACCGCTTTTTCAAACAGCATGGCTTCCTCTGTTTGGCTGATCATTTGACTGCCGAGTGTAATTTCAAACAAGCCGGAAAACACCGGGATGTCAAGTTGCTCCGGCAGCTGGACGAGGCGAAGCAGCTGGCGCAGCAACGGGGCGAGCTGTTCAGTCAAGTGCATCATGTACAGCAGTTTGTTGACGACAGAAAAGAGAATAATGAAACCGCCGATCATTAGCAGCGTTTGGACGGAAGAGCGGACAGCGTCGCCGAGCAGCTTGCCAAGCGGCTGCTCGTTTTTCAATCGCGTTTTGTGCAACGTGCGCAGCGCGTACGGAAATGAAAACGGCCGGGGGCTTCGCTTTGGCCGCCCTTTTTCTTTCCGGATGCCGTGAAACCGCATGATCAATCCAACGCTAATGTTCCCTAAATAATGAGAAACAGCCAGTACAAGACCGAGATGCGGGTTGTTGAAAAATCCGGCCGAGACCGCGCCAAAAATGAACAGCGGGTTCGATGAATTGGTGAAGGAAGCAAGCCGCTCAGCCTCAATGGTAGACAGTTGCTTTTCCTGGTACAGGCGGGCAGTCAGCTTTGCTCCGGACGGGTAGCCGGACGCCATTCCCATCGCCCAGGCAAACCCGCCGACGCCCGGGACACGAAACAACGGGCGCATCAGCGGTTCAAGCAGGACGCCGAGAAAGTTGACGACGCCAAAGCTAATCAGCAGTTCCGAGACGATGAAAAACGGCAAGAGCGACGGAAAGACGACTTCCCACCACATATTTAACCCGCGAATGGACGCCTCAAGCGACTGCTTCGGGTAGCAAATGAGTGAAAACGCAAATAAGGTGACGGCGGAAGCGAGCAGTGCCGTTTTCAGTTTCGTTCCCCAGTTTCGTTTCAACGTTCTCCCCCCTTTTCTCGCTGTGCGGCTTCGCGCGGTACAACCTCATATAACCTAATATACGAGCATAGGGGGGCGTTTTAGACCATAAGATGAAAGCGGGGAGCGCCGTAGCGAAAGGGGGAAGGATCGTGCCGCCGAAAGTCGGATTGGCGCTCGGCTCGGGAGGGGCGCGCGGATTTGCCCATCTTGGCGTATTGAAAGTATTGGAGGAAGAAGACATTCCGGTGTCCTGCTTGGCCGGCAGCAGCATCGGGGCGCTGATCGCCGTCCTTTATGCGAGCGGCCACGGCCTCAACCGACTCTACCGGCTCGCCAAATCGTTCCGGCGCAACGATTTTCTCGACTGGACGGTGCCGAAAATGGGATTGATCGCCGGCGAGCGCATCGCCGAGTTCATCCGGTTGTTGACGAAAGGGAAGCAAATCGAGGAGCTTTCTCCGCCGGTCGCGGTTGTCGCCGCCGATTTGCAGACGGGGGAAAAAGTCGTATTCCGGCAAGGGGAAGCAGCCCAGGCGGTGCGGGCGAGCATCTCAATTCCCGGCATTTTTGTGCCGGCCGAGATAGACGGACGGCTGCTTGTCGACGGCGGCGTCGTCGACCGGGTGCCGGTGTCGGTCGCCCGGTCGATGGGAGCGGATGTCGTCATCGCCGTCGATGTCGCCCCGCTTAACACGGAGGTGGAAATTGCATCGATTGTCGATGTCATCTGGCAGAGCCTCGATATTTTGCAAGCCGAGCTCGTCGCTTACCGCCAGCTCGCCTCCGATGTGATGATCCGGCCGCGTGTTGAGCGGTACAGTTCGCGGGCGTTTACCGATGTTGAGGAAATCATCGCCCGCGGCGAGGAAGAGGCGCGGAGACAGATCGGAGCGATCCGCCAAGCGATTGAACAGTGGAAGGAGCCAGGGCACGAATGAAAAAACGGACATACATCGCAGCATTTTTCTTTGGCATCGTCCTCGCTTTTTTGCTGATTTTTATGAAACTGCCGTATTATGTGACGATGCCGGGAAGCGCGCAAAGTTTAAAGCCGCTCGTTCATGTCGAACACGGCGACCGCGATGCGGGAACGTTCATGCTGACGACGGTCCGCATGGGGCGGGCGAACGTTGTCGCGTATTTGCTCGCCCATATCCGCCCGTTTTATGAGCTGCACCCAGTGGAGGAGATCAAGCGGGAGGGGGAGAGCGATAAAGAATATACGATGCGCCAGCTTCAGCTGATGGAACAGTCGAAAGAGGCGGCGATCGTCGTGGCCTACCGGCATGCCGGAAAGCCGGCCGCGTATGAGGCGAAAGGCGTGTACGTGATGAGCGTCCTCCCTAATATGCCGGCAGCCGGGCGCCTCGAAGCCGGTGACCGCATTGCCGCGATCGACGGCCGGCCGCTCAACACGCTCGAACAAATGGTGAACTACGTTCGGGGAAAAAAGGCCGGCGATCGTGTCCGTGTCACGTTTGTCCGCGGCAGGGAGCGGCATGAAGCGGAGCTTGCGTTGAAGCCGTTTCCGAACCATCCGAATCAGGTCGGCCTTGGCGTGACATTGATGACGGATTATGACGTTCGCACCGACCCGCCGGTGGACGTCGATTCGGAACAAATCGGCGGCCCGTCGGCCGGACTCATGTTTTCGCTTGAAATTTACAATCAGCTCGTCGATGAGGATATTGCAAAAGGACGGAAAATCGCCGGCACCGGAACGATTGACATTCACGGGGAGGTCGGCCCGATCGGCGGCATTTCGCAAAAAGTGGTGGCGGCCGACCGCGAAGGGGCGGATGTGTTCTTCGCTCCGAACGAACACGGTGCACCATCATCGAACTACCGCGAGGCGGTCCGGACGGCCAAAAAAATCGGGACGAAGATGAAAATCGTCCCGGTCGATACGTTTGACGAAGCGATCCGCTATTTGCGTTCCATGCCGGAGGCGTAAATGGGTGCCGTCGCGTATTCTTCCTTCAGCGCGGTGCTGTATAACGGCTCAGGGAAGGCGGCAGCATAGACGGCTGTCGCCTTTTTTTCCTGCTCGTACAGCGGGTCGCCGTTCAGTTTGGCTGCTTTGGCGGCGAGCGGTAGCATCAGCTTCTTTTTCACCTGCTGCAAGTAGCGGCGGCCGTTGTCGTTCATGCCGAGCAGCCGGATGTACGTCGGGGCGGACGCCTGATTTTGTTCCTCCTTCGTGAAATTCGTCAGCACATGCACGCATAGGCGTTGAAGCCTTGTCCATGTGTACCGTTTTGTCTTCGTTGCGGCGATGAAGGCGGCGAACGTTTCGGCGCCGGAAATTTTTTGCTTCAGTCGGTATTCGATGCCTTCCTCAACTCCGGCAATGCGGCGCAGTTCCCCTTCAGTGGCCGTCAGCAGCCGATATTTCAGCAACGGAAAATACGCCTCCCAATCGTGCCAGCGCCCGTACGTCTCTCGGTATCGCCGCAGCTGTTCGGCGGTGGCAGGCGGGATGTACGCGGCGATTTGTTCCAGCTGTCCGGTTTTCCCAAGCGCTTTCCGCAAGCTTGTCGCGCTGGCGATGGACGGATGGGAAAACGATTCGTCATGATACCCGGCCGCTAGACGCGGGATGGTGCGCGGGACGATCGCCAGCTTATGTTGCCGAATCGCTTTCACGTACGCAAAGCCGAGCACGTTGTTCGGTTTGGATAAGTCGAGCGGGGCGGAACCGAGCTGCCGCCATGCTTCAGCGTTCGCTTTCGGGAAGCTTTGTCCGCGCGCAAGCCCGGCGCGGACGAGGACGTCAAACTTTCCTTTTTGTTGAAACAATGTTTCCGCGGCAGCCAAAAAGGCGGTAATGTCTCCTGACTCGCTGCCGAAGCAAAGCTCCTGACAGCCGAGGGCATCAAGCAGCTGCACCGCTCCATATGCAAACTGCTCCGCCGCTTGAACAGCGAACACGTACGGCAGCTCGATGACGAGATCAACGCCTGCCGCCAGCGCCATTTTCGCCCGCGCCCATTTCGAAACGATGGCCGGTTCGCCGCGCTGCAGGAAATTCCCGCTCATGACGGCAATTACGCAGTCTGCCTCCGTCGTTTTTTTTGTCTCTTGCAGATGATGCCAATGGCCGTTATGAAACGGATTGTATTCAACGATGATGCCGACGGCTTTCATGGCCGCCCTCCCCAACGGAATCCATGCTGTCCGATGCCAAAACGATCGTTTGTCAATGGCTACACCTCCTGTATGTCATCTAGTATGGAATAAGCGGCAGCGGAGATCAACTCCGGGTATAAGGATGCCGCCTGCCAAAGGGATAAAAGCGCCGCCGGCAGGCAGGTGGAACGGTGTCGACTTTTGCGCAGTTGCCGCGAGGCGAAAGCGTGCATGCCGGCAGCGAAATTTGGCAATGATGGGAGTATGCCTTTCCTCCCGCCTCATTTCTCCTTTCCGAAAGGGCAAACGGTTGTAAAGAAAAAACATTGACAAAAATAAAAACGGAACGTATAATTTTATTCGTTGCCTTGAGGTGATCATATGAAATGGACGGTTCAACAGCTTCGCCGTTTCCAGCATAAAGAAATGGCGATTGATGAGACGGTCGATGTGTCTGATTTAAAGCAAATCGACACGTTGATCCGTGATATTTCACCGGTTCGCGTCCAAGGAAAAGCGGACGTCGGTTCGACAAAGTTTACGTTTCACTTGACGTTGTCGGGGACGATGGTGTTGCCTTGTTCCCGGACGCTCGTCGATGTGGCGTATCCGTTTTCCATCGAGACGACGGAGACGTTTTTTGCTGACGGCGGCGACTTTGTCGAAACGGACGAGGATACTCATATCGCAACCGGGGAAACGATTGATTTGAATCCGATTATTCGCGAACTTATTTTGCTTGAAATCCCGCTGCAGCTCATTGCTCACAATCCGGCCGCCGACGGGGCGCCGCAGCACGGGGAAGGATGGGATGTCCTCTCGGAAGAGCAATGGGAGAAGGCGATGGAAGAGCGGGCGGCGAGCAAAGTCGATCCTCGTCTAGCAGGGTTGGCCAAGTTTTTTGAAGAGAAAAACGAGGAATGACATTTACCGGCGTTGCCGGTCGATGGCGCCGATGAAATGCGCACCGTCCGGCAGCTGCCTTGTTTGCCGGCTGGCGGAAGTCCAACACAAGCGGCCGTCCGCCTGCCGGCATCGATAAGCTGAATGTGCCGGACAAGGAGGTGGAAACGATGGCAGTACCTTTTAGAAGAACATCGAAAACGCGAAAAAGACTGCGCCGTACACACTTTAAACTGCAAGTGCCAGGCATGGTGCAATGCCCGAACTGCGGCGAATGGAAGTTGGCGCACCGCGTCTGCAAAGCATGCGGAACGTACAAAGGAAAAGATGTCGTCAACAAATAATCGCCGGCATCGCGCGACAGGCTGTCCGAAAACAGGACAGCCTTTTTTATTGGTTATGGAAAATCAACGCTGTTTGTCCGCGGATTCGTTTTTTCGCCGCGGGGCAGGAAAATGGCGCGTCCATGCCCAATTTATCATACGAAGGGGGAGACGTGCCATGGAAGCGATGGTGGAACATCATAACGGCGTCGCGCTGTTTACGATTTGCCGCCCGGAAAAGCGCAACGCGATCAACTTTGCCGTTATGCATGCCCTCGAACAGGCAATCGAGCAAGCGGCGGCCGATGACGGCGTAAAAGTGTTCGCCATTACGGGCGCCGGCGGCGAGGCGTTTTGTTCGGGCGGCGATTTAAGCGAGTTCGGGCATTTGCGCGGCGCGGAGGCAAAACAAATGCTTACGCGCATGGGGGAGCTGCTGTACAAACTATTGACGTTTCCGAAACCGACGGCAGCGCTCGTCAACGGAACGGCAATGGGAGGGGGCTGCGAGCTCGCGACCGCCTGTGATTTCCGCTTTGTCAAGGAGGGAAGCCGGATTGGGTTTGTCCAAGGCCGGCTCGGCATTACGACCGGCTGGGGCGGCGCGTCCATGCTGTTGGAAAAGCTTCCATACGCGCGGGCGCTCGACTTGTTGTTGCGCGCCGAGCCGATGACGGCAGAGGCGATGGCGGCGTGCGGCTGGGCCGATGCCGTTCTGCCGGCTGATCGTTGGCGCGAACAATGGCAGGCGCAGCTTGCCCCTTATGCGGCGCGATCGCTCGCTGTCTTGCAAGCCTATAAGGCTGTATCGGGCGAAAAATGGCGAACAGCTTGGTTTCGCGAGCAGTTTTTCGCCGAGATCGATCGTTGTGCCGGGCTTTGGGGATCGGCGGAGCATGAACAGGCACTGCGTCCTTTTTTACGCAAAAAGTAAATTTTTCCTTCTACCGTTTCTATTAGCCGCATACATATAATGACAAAGCGGCGATAAGGAGGGGAAGGGGATGACGGGAGTACGCCAGGACGCATGGACGAAAGAAGAGGATGAACTGTTGGCCGACGTCGTGCTCCAGTATATTCGCGAAGGCGGCACCCAGCTTGAAGCGTTTGCTGAAGTAGGGCGGCGCTTGTCGCGGACGGCCGCGGCGTGCGGATTTCGCTGGAACTCGTATGTCCGCAAGCAGTATAAAGAGGAGATCGAGCAGGCAAAACAGGAGCGGAAAACGCGGAAAAAAGAGACGGCAACCGGAAAAGAAGGCGGGGGGCAAACGGAAATGGAAGCGGCGGTTGAGAGCAAGCTGTCATGGCCGGAGGTGCTGGCCTTTTTGCAAGCCGAAGGGCAAAAGGCGCGCGACGCCCGGCGGGCAGCCGATGAGAATCGGGCGTTAAAAAACGATATGGAACAGCTGCAGCAAATGGTCACAAAATTGCAACTGGAAAAAGAAGCGCTGCAAAAACAGCTCGCGGCTGTCCAAGAGGAGTATAAAACGCTGCTCGCCATTATGGAGCGGGCGCGGAAAATGGTGGCGGGCGCGGAAAAACAAGCGGAACAGGCGGCGGCCGAGGGCGTCGGCGAAGGATAAAAGCTGGCTTTTTAGCCGGCTTTTTTTCTTAACGGATCAGGGGGACATTTGCTAAAATAAGGCTAACGTGACTTTGCGAGAAAGCGGGGGAGGGGCGTGAACATTGGCATTATCGGCGGCGGGGCGGTCGGGCTGCTGCTTGCCGCCTATCTCGGGCAGCGCCACGAAGTGACGGTTTATACGAAACGCTTGTCCCAAGCAGAGCAGCTGGCCAAGCACGGTGTTGCGCTGAAAAAAGATGGGAAAACAGCGGTCGTGGCGGTTCGGGCGCGGCCGTTTGCCGGAGCGGAGTTCGCCGAGCCGCTCGTGTTTGTGACCGTCAAACAGTATGATCTTGCTGCTGTTTGCGCACAACTTGATTCGTTTTGCTGCATCCGCACGCTTGTGTTTTTGCAAAATGGCATGGGCCATCTCGAGACGTTGTCCGCTTTTGCCGGCAAAAACGTCGCCGTTGGCGTCGTGGAGCATGGCGCGCTGAAGCTTGACGACCGGACGGTGGCGCATACAGGCGCCGGCAAGTTGACGCTCGCACCGTTATACGGGTCGCCTGCTATGGCCGCCGAATTGGCCGGGGACGATGATTTTCCGATCGAATGGGCGGATGATTGGGAGCGGATTCTTGTCGATAAGCTCGTCGTTAACGCGGTCATCAATCCGCTCACGGCGCTATTGCAGGTGAAAAACGGGGCGCTCCTTGAGGTGGCGCCGTATCGGGACATGATGGCGCAGCTGTTTGAGGAAGTGCGGCAAGTGCTGCCGCTTCATAGCGCCGAGCAGGCGTGGCAGCGCATTGTCCACATATGCCGAAACACGGCGGACAACTATTCGTCGATGTATATGGATGTGGCGAACGGGCGCCGAACGGAAATCGATGCGATTTTAGGCTATGTGCTGAAGCAAGGAGAAGCGCGCGGCGTGGCGCTGCCGCTCGTCCGTTTTGTCTTTTGCGCGTTGAAAGGGAAGGAAGGGGGGAATGCGGATGGGTGATTGGCTTGCGCCGATGCTGGCGACATTTGTGACGCTGCCGCTCTTGCTATTTTTGCTCGTCTATTTTGGAGCGCGCCTGTTTGGCAGGCGGAAGCGGGCGGCGTTTTACGCCGCGGTCAACGCCGCGACCGCGTTTTTCATCGCCGCGGTCTATTTTTTGCTGACTGTGTTGTTCGGAAAATCGTATTTTATTCATCTCCTTCTCTTTTTGCTTGGGCTGCACGCCGCTATCGCGCTCGGTTATTGGAGGAAAAAGGGAGATTTTCGCTTAGCGGCGGTGTTCCGTCTATTTTGGCGGGCGAGTTTTCTCATTTTTGCTTCCCTTTATGCCGGGTTGCTCGCATACGGCATGGTGGCGCGCGTCGCCGCCAACCTTTGAGCAATGATTTTTCTCTCTTTGCACCGAACGTGCTATACTCATGAAAGAATACATAGGAAAGGGAGTTTTCGCCATGGAAGTTCGCGAGGTTCCGCTGCCGGCGGCAACGAAGCTGGCTGCTGATTACATAACCGGTGCATTCCCGGCTGAGAAAGGGTTTGCCTATGCCCGGGCGGATGATGAGGCGTTTCGCCGGCGATTGTCCCACTTGCAAGGAAGGACGTATGACCGCCGTGGGCTGGCTGATTACTTAGACGCCTATCACCGCCGGTTTTCGGCCAGCGCGGCAACAATGAACAATATCGACAAGCTGCGCGATGAAAACAGCGTTGTCATCGTCGGCGGGCAGCAAGCCGGACTATTGACCGGACCGCTTTATACGATTTATAAAATCGTTACGATCATTCAGCTGGCCAAAGAGCAGGAGCAAAAACTCGGTGTACCGGTTGTGCCGCTGTTTTGGATCGCCGGCGAAGACCATGACATCGCCGAAGTCGACCATGTATATATCGTCGAGGGCGGCGAAGTCAAAAAAGCGGTGTACCCGCACAGGCGGAAAGAAAGGCGGATGGCGGCCGATGTCCCGCTCGATCGTCAGCTTGCTGATGAGTGGATTGAGCGCGTCGTCAAAACATATGGGGAAACGGACGTGACGAATGAACTGCTCTCATTTCTAGCGGCGTGCTTGGACGATTCCCGCACGTTTGTCGACTTTTTTGCCGCTATTGTTCTGCGCTTGTTTGCCGATGACGGCCTAGTCGTCCTCAATGCCGGCGATGCGGCGGTGCGCCCGCTCGAGCGCTGTTTCTTCGCCGCGCTCGTTGACCGCCATCGCGATGTGACGTCAGCCGTGCTGTCTCAGCAAGGGGCGCTGCGTGCGCTCGGATATGCACCGCTCATTGAGATCGCGCCGGATGCGGCCAACTTGTTTTATTACGACGGCCATGAGCGCTCTCTTTTGCACTATGATGAGGAGAGCGGCCTGTTTCGCAATAAAGCAGGGAGCGTCATTTTGACGAAGCAACAGCTGCTCAAGCTCGCTGAAACGAAGCCGGTCTGTTTAAGCAACAATGTTGTCACCCGTCCGCTTATGCAAGAATATTTGCTGCCGACGCTCGCTTTTGTTGCCGGTCCTGGGGAGATCGCCTATTGGGCGGAGTTGAAAGAGGTGTTCCCGCTGTTTAGGATGGAAATGCCGCCAGTGGTGCCGCGTTTGCAGGCGACGATCGTCAGCCGTTCGCTGCAGACCGACCTGGCCGATATCGGTCTTGAGGCGGATGAGGTACTGTCCGGGCGCCTTGAGGAGGCCAAGCAGCAATGGCTCAAGGCAACGGCCGAAGCCCCGCTGGCGGAGGCGTTTGCCAAAGCGAAAGACGACATTGAAGCGGCGCATCGGCCGCTGCGCGAGCTCGGCATGGAAATTGACCGCGGATTAGAAGGATTGGTGGCGAAAAATGCCGCCATCATTCAGGCACAAATCGAGTTTCTTCAGCAAACGTTGGAGCGGGCGCTGTTGCGCAAACATGAGGCCGAGTGGCGGAAATTTTGGCGTGTGGAAACGGCGCTGCGCCCAAGCGGTGCGCCCCAAGAGCGGGTTTGGAACGTGTTTTACTACGTGAACCGTTACGGATTTGATTTTGTAGAAAAACTTTTGGCCATCCGCCATCCGGAAAACGGAATGCACAAAATTGTATATATATAAGGCTTTTTCAAAGAAAAAGTCGAAAAGAAAAATCCTGTTTCGAGCAGGATTTTTTTTTGTTGAAATGAATAGTAACAAAACAACACGAAATGGATGGAAATAAAAGTAAAGGGGTGGTTTTACAATTAAGGGTTTTATCGGTTGCGTCCGACAAAAATAAACAAAAAGGGACGCTTTTTTACAAAAAAAGCTAAAATTTTGTCCATCTTTGCGATATAATAAGGAAGCGGCCACTGGCCGATGCAAGTGCGTTCGGAAGCAGCAAAGGTGGTGGACATGTGTTTCAACATACAACCGTGTTGTTAAAGGAAGCGGTCGATGGGCTGAACGTCCGTCCAGACGGCGTCTATGTCGATTGCACGTTAGGCGGCGGCGGCCATAGCGAATATTTGCTCTCCCGTCTCTCGAAACAAGGGAAACTGTTTGCTTTTGACCAAGACGAGACCGCCATTTTGCACGCGCGCGAGCGGCTTGCCCGCTACGGCGAACAAGTGCAGTTTATAAACCGGAACTTCCGGTTTTTGCGCGAGGAGCTTTTGGCCCTTGGCACCGATACTGTTGACGGCATATTGTTTGATTTAGGCGTTTCTTCGCCGCAGCTCGACGAGCCGGAGCGCGGCTTCAGCTATCAGCATGATGCGCCGCTTGACATGCGGATGGACCGCAAACAGCGGCTTACGGCGGCGGAGATCGTCAACCGCTGGTCATACGAGGATCTTGTCCGCATTTTTTTCCGCTACGGTGAGGAAAAGTTTTCAAAGCAGGTGGCGCGCAAAATTGAGGAGGTGCGCCGTGAAAGGCCGATCGAAACGACCGGGGAGCTCGTTGAGGTGATCAAAGCGGCGATTCCGGCGCCGGCGCGACGCAGCGGCGGACACCCGGCCAAGCGCATTTTCCAAGCGCTCCGCATCGCCGTCAACGATGAACTCGAGGCGTTTCGCGAGGCGCTCGAGCAGGCGATTGAATTGTTGGCGCCGGGCGGGCGGGTGAGCGTCATTACGTTTCATTCGCTCGAAGACCGCATTTGCAAAGAAACGTTTAAAAAAGCAAGCGAGAGCCCGCCATTGCCTCCGGGGCTTCCGGTTCTCCCCGATGACTACCGCCCCGTGCTGAAAATCATTACAAAAAAACCGATCGTTCCTTCTGCCGAGGAGCTGGAGCGAAACAACCGCGCCCGTTCGGCAAAGCTCCGCATCGCTGAAAAACGGTGACGCGGATGATGAAAAAGAACGAGTGGAGAAACAGGAGGGGAAAGCTGTGAACGATTTGGCAGTCAAAGTAGTGCGCGAGCAAAAGCGCCCGGCTGCACCGCCGAGCCCGCAGCCGCAGCGAAAACGGCGCTTTCGTCTTACGCTGGCTGAGAAGCTGTTGATTGTCTCGTTTTTGCTGTTTGTCTTTTATGTGGCGGTTCAGTTCATCTCAAGCCAAGTGCAAATTTACGAGCTGAATAAAGAAGTGCAAAAGTTGGAGACGGCCATTGCTGAACAAAAGAAGGAAAATAATGACCTGTATGTCGAAGTGCAGCGATTGAGCGCATATGAACGCATTTTGGAAAAGGCAAAGGAGCTCGGGCTTTCGCTTAACGAAAACCATGTGAAAGTCGTGCAGGAATGATGGGCGATGGAAATGAAAAAGCATGCCAACACCCATCGGGGGGCAGGAGTTTTGTTTATCGTTTTCGGCCTGCTCTTTTTCCTGCTCTTTGCCCGTTTTGTCCAGCTTCAGTGGACCGGAAAAGCGGACGGCCATGTGTTGGCCGCGAAAGCCGAACAGCAGCATAAACAAACGCGGACGATCGAAGCGAAGCGCGGGACAATTTTTGACCGCAACGGCACCATTTTGGCGCAGGATGTGCCGTCGTACACGGTCGTGGCCATTTTGGATCCAAAGATGACGACCGACCCGGACCATCCGCGCCATGTTGTCGATCCGGAAAAAACGGCGGAAAAGCTTGCTCCGCTGCTTGGCATGGATGTCGAGGACATGGAGCGCATTTTAACGAAAAAGGCGAAGCAAGTCGAATTCGGCTCCTACGGACGCAATATCAGCTTTGCACTCAAACAAAAAATTGAGGCGCTCGATTTGCCGGGCATCGCTTTCATCCGCGATACAAACCGTTTTTATCCAAACGGCACGTTCGCTTCACATGTGATCGGCTACGCGCAAAAAAATGCGGAAAACGAAACAGTGGGCAAAATGGGAGTGGAAAAATGGCTCGATCGCTATTTGCGCGAAACGGACGGCTATGTATCATTTGCCGGCGATGTGAACGGCTTTCGCCTGCCGGAGGCAAAAGAACGGATCGTCAAGCCGGACAATGGAGCGAACGTCTATTTGACGATCGACGGAAAAATCCAAACGTTTTTAGAAGACGCCATGAACAGCGTCGAGAAGCAGTACAAACCGAAAAAAATGATCGCCATCGTCGCCGATCCGAAAACGGGAAAAATTTTAGCCATGGGGACCCGTCCAAGTTTTGATCCGAACAAGCGCGACATTACGAACTTTTTGAATGACGCCATTTCCTATCCGTACGAGCCGGGGTCGACGATGAAAGTGTTTACGCTCGCTGCGGCCATTAATGAAGGAGTATATAACGGCAAGGAAACGTACCGCTCCGGGTCGTACAAGGTCGGGCCCAACATCATTCGCGACCATAACGATGTCGGTTGGGGGACGATTACGTTTAATGAAGGGGTGCAGCGTTCATCGAATGTCGCCTTTTCCATTTTAGTGAAAGAAAAACTCGGCGAAGACCGGTTTTTGCAATATTTGCACCGTTTCCGTTTCGACCGGAAAACCGGCATCGACTTGCCGAACGAAGCGGTCGGGCAAATCCGCTACCGATATCCGATCGAACGGATTACGACCGGTTTTGGCCAAGGGACGTCGGTGACGCCGATTCAGCAAATTCAAGCGGCAACAGCGATCGCGAACGGTGGAAAAATGATGAAGCCGTACGTCATTGAAAAAGTGGTTGATCCGGACACCGGCAAAGTCGTTCTTGATCATGAGCCGACCGTAGCCGGTGAACCGATCACGGCGGAAACGGCGCGCAAAGTGCGCGACATTTTAGAAACGGTCGTCACCTCGGAACACGGCACCGGCCGCCCGTACCAAATTGATGGCTACCGTGTCGCCGGTAAAACCGGGACGGCGCAAATTCCGTCGGCCGCCGGCGGCTACTTGACCGGCCGGGAAAACTATATTTTCTCGTTTTTAGGCATGGCGCCAGCTGATGATCCGCGGCTCGTGATGTACGTGGCCGTCCAGCAGCCGCAGCTCGATGTCACCGAAACCGGGGCGGCGCCGGTGTCGCAAATTTTTACGACGGTGATGAAAAGCAGTCTGCAATATTTGCATATCGAGCCAGTAGAGGGGAAACGACCGGAAACGAAAACGACGGAGCGGCGCGCGCTTGACTCATTGATCGGCCAAACGGCCGTCGCGGCGGCGGAACAGCTGAAAGAAAAAGGATATGTGCCGGTCGTCATCGGCAGCGGCAAATATGTCGAACAGCAGCTTCCGAGCGGTGGGGAGCACGTTCTTCCGGGAGAGCGGGTCGTGCTGAAAACGGACGGATCGGCAACGATGCCCGATTTGCGCGGCTTTTCGCTGCGGGATGCCATGAAAGTGGCCAACGTGCTTGGGCTGCGGCCGAGCACGAAAGGAACCGGTTATGTCGTCAGCCAAAACATTCGTCCGGGAGCGGAAGTGCGCGAAGGGGATTATTTGATTGTCGAGTTGGCCCCGCCGCGCCAATGGGAAGAAACAGCGGCGAGGAAAGAAAAAGAGGCGGCTGAACGGAAAGACGACGAGCCGCACGAATGATTTTTGCCGTTCTATAACGGGGCGTACAAGCATATAGTGGAACGAGCCCATCACGAAGGAGGTTCCGCCATATGCGCGTGTCGTACGTTACCGTGCGCAAGCGGTTGACGATCGTGTTTTTGATCGGTATTTTCATCTTTGCGATTATCGATCTCCGTCTTGGCTACGTTCAATTTTGGCTCGGCGATATGTTAGCGGAACGGGCGAAAGGGCTATGGGGCCGGAACATCCCGTTTGAGCCGAAGCGCGGCGAAATTTTGGACCGCAACGGCGTCCCGCTGGCGACAAATATGAGCGCGCCGACAGTGTATATCATCCCCCGGCAAGTGAAAAATCCAGCGGAAGCGTCGGAAAAGCTGTCTGCTGTGTTGGGCGCTTCAGTCGAATCGATCTATAGGCAAATTACGCAAAAAACGTCGATCGTCCGCCTAAAGGAAGGACGGAAAATTTCTGATGAAAAGGCGGCGAACGTGCGCGCGCTCGATTTGGACGGGGTGTATATCGCCGAAGATACGAAGCGCTACTACCCGTTTGGCAGCTATTTGTCGCATGTGCTCGGCTTTACCGGCATTGACAATCAAGGGCTCACCGGACTTGAGCTGTATTATGACAAAGAACTAAGCGGCGAGCGCGGTTCGGTCCAATTTTATTCCGATGCAAAAGGACGGCGCATGCCTGATATGGCGGATGATTATACGCCGCCGACCGACGGCTTGGACTTAGTGCTGACCATTGACTCGCGCATCCAGACGATTATCGAACGGGAGCTTGATATCGCGGAGGCGAAATACAATCCGGACGGCATCATCGCCATCGCCATGAATCCGAATACGGGGGAAATTTTGGCGATGGCGAGCCGCCCGACCTTCGACCCGGCCAACTATCGCAACGTCCCTCCGGAAATTTACAACCGCAACTTGCCGATTTGGAGTACATATGAGCCAGGGTCAACGTTCAAAATCATTACGCTTGCGGCTGCTCTTGAGGAAGAGAAAGTGAATTTGCTCAAAGACCACTTTTTTGATCCAGGCTATGCCAAAGTAGCCGGCGCTACGCTGCGCTGCTGGAAAAAAGGCGGCCACGGAGAGCAAACGTTTTTAGAAGTCGTGCAAAACTCGTGCAACCCGGGGTTTGTGGCGCTGGGCGAACGGCTTGGAAAAGAAACGTTGTTTAAGTACATTAAGCAGTTCGGGTTTGGCGAGAAAACCGGCATCGACTTGCAAGGGGAAGGAACCGGAATTTTGTTTGATTTAAAACGGGTTGGGCCGGTTGAACTCGCGACGACCGCGTTCGGCCAAGGGGTGTCGGTGACGCCGATCCAGCAAGTCGCCGCCGTATCGGCTGCAATCAATGGCGGTGTGTTGTACACACCATACATTGCCAAGGAATGGGTCGACCCAGAAACGGGCGAAATCGTCCGCCGCAGTACGCCAAAAGCGAAACGGCGCGTTATTTCCGAGGAAACGTCGAAACAAGTCCGGTATGCGCTTGAGAGTGTCGTCGCCCAAGGAACAGGGAAAAAGGCGTATGTCGAAGGATACCGGGTCGGCGGAAAAACCGGGACGGCGCAAAAAGCGCAAGGCGGCCGCTATTTGCAAAACAACCATATCGTATCGTTCATCGGTTTCGCTCCGGCTGATGATCCGCAGCTTGTCGTATACGTCGCCGTTGACAATCCGAAAGGGACGGTTCAGTTTGGCGGCACGGTCGCCGCGCCGATCGTCGGCAAAGTGATGGAAGACAGCCTGCGCGCCATGAACGTGAAGCCGCGCAAAGATCAACTTGCTAAAGAGCGGGACTGGAACGAGCCAAAAGTGATCGAAGTGCCCAATTTAATTGGATTGACAAAAAATGATTTGCAAGAACAGCTTTTTGACTTAAAATTAGATGTTAGTGGCGAGGGAAATGTGGTCGTTGAACAATCCCCAGAGCCAGGGGCGAAAGTGAAAGAGGGATCGACGATTCGCATTTATTTGGCGAAAAACGAGGCGGCAGAGGAGCAGTAAAGATCACGCAAGGGGCGGCCGATGCGATGACTCATCGGGTTGGTTGGGCCCCTTTTTCCGCTGTCCGCATCGTTGGGCGGGCTATTATAAGCGAAAGGGATGAAGCAATCATGAAATTACAAACGCTGCTGTCACGCTTGCCCGGCTTTTGGGTGCACCGCGGGGGCAACCCGGACATCGTTGCGCTGGAGATGGACTCGCGTCATGTCACGCCCGGTTCGCTCTTTTTTTGTGTGAAAGGATTTACCGTGGACGGGCACAACTTCGCCGAACAGGCGGTGGCGCGCGGGGCGGTGGCGATTGTCGCTGAGCGTCCGCTCTCAGTGAACGTGCCGGTCGTCCTTGTGCCAGACAGCCGGCGGGCGATGGCGATTTTAGCGGATGCGTTTTACGGGCAGCCGACCCACCATCTCCATTTAATCGGGGTGACGGGCACAAACGGCAAAACGACGACGACTCATATCATTGAGCAGGTTGCCAGAAAGGCCGGCAAGAAAACCGGCCTCATCGGCACGGTCGGGACGAAAATCGGCGACCGTTCCTACCCGGCGGTGAATACGACGCCGGAGTCGCTCGTTTTGCAGCGCACATTTAAACAAATGGTCGACGAAGGTGTGGAGTTTGCAGCCATGGAAGTGTCATCGCATGCCCTTCACCAAGGACGGGTGCACGGCTGCGATTACGATGTCGCCGTGTTTACGAACTTGACGCAAGACCATTTAGACTATCACGGGACAATGGAAGAATATCGGAACGCCAAAGGGCTCTTGTTTGCCCAGCTTGGCAACCGCTATGACGAGCGGCGGCCAAAATTTGCCGTTCTCAATCATGATGACCCCGTTTCACAATATTATAAACATATGACGGCTGCACCGATCATCACGTACGGCATAAAGGAAAAAAGCGATGTGATGGCAGAGCAGATCCAAATGACTTCCGGCGGCATGGCGTTTCAACTGCGCACCCCGCACGGAACGGCGGCGGTCGAAACGAAGCTGGTCGGCTTGTTTAACGTCTATAACCTCCTCGCTGCCGCGGCCGCTTGCCTTGCCTCCGGCTTTTCGCTTGCGACGATTGCCGCAGCGCTCGCTGATGCCGCGCCGGTGCCGGGGCGGTTTGAAACGGTTGATGAAGGGCAAAATTTTACTATTATCGTCGACTATGCCCATACCCCGGATAGCGTGGAAAACGCGCTGAAAACAGTGCGACAGTTTGCGAAGCGGAACGTGTATGTTGTGATCGGTTGCGGCGGCGACCGCGACCGGACAAAGCGGCCGCTCATGGCGCAAGCGGCGGTGCGTTATGCGGATGTTGCCATTTTTACCTCCGACAATCCGCGCTCGGAAGACCCGAAGCAAATTTTGCGCGATATGGAGGCCGGCGTCAGCGCCGGGGATGGGACGTATGTGACCATTCCGGACCGCGAAGAGGCGATCCGGTACGCCATTGGGCAGGCGCAAGAAGGGGATGTCGTGTTAATCGCCGGCAAAGGGCATGAAACGTATCAAATTATCGGCGACGATGTGATCGACTTTGACGATCGCGCCGTCGCCCGAGCGGCGGTGAAGGAGAGAAGATGACGATGGTCACGTATGGAATGGTGCAATCAATCGCAGCGGAGGCGCGCGGCATCGTTGATGAGACGATTCGCTTTCACGCGGTGTTTGTCAACCCGGAGAAGCAAGTGAAAAAAGGGTTGTTCGTTCCGCTCGAAAACGGGGCGGAAACGTTGAAAACGGCCATTGAGCATGGGGCGATCGCCTCATTTTGGCCGATCGGCGAGCCGCTGCCCCGCTATATCCCAAACCAATTTCCGCTCTTTTTCGTTCCGTCGCCGCTTGAAGCGGCCGCCGTATTGCTTGAGCGGTACTTAGCGCAAAGCGGGGGCGACGGGGACACGGAATTTTCGTTTGCGTTCCCGGAAAAAGGCGGGACGTACGCTCCGGCTGATGCCGCGGTCCGTCTGCGGCTCGCCGAATTGCAAAAACGGTGGCTAGGCGCACGGCCGGCAGAAGGGTGTGACGATTCATGCCAGAGCAACTAATCGTCATTGCGATGGCGGTCTCTTTTTTGGTCACGGTCATTTTGTCGCCGCTGTTCATCCCGTTTTTGCGACGGTTAAAATTTGGGCAAAGCATCCGCGAGGAAGGACCGAAGTCGCATCAAAAAAAATCGGGCACTCCGACGATGGGCGGCATCATGATTTTGCTTTCCATCGTCGCAACGACTGTATGGATGACGGCGAAATTCGCCGCTCTTTCAGCGGGAACGTATTTATTGCTGCTGGTTACGGTCGGCTACGGGGTGCTCGGCTTTTTGGACGACATGATTAAAGTCGTGATGAAGCGAAATCTTGGGCTGACAAGCCGGCAAAAATTTGTCGGCCAACTCATCATCGCGGTCATTTTCTTTTTTGTCTATCGACAAAGCGGCTTTTCGACGGCGCTACATATTCCCGGCACCGACTGGTCGTTTGACCTCGGTTGGGCGTACGGGGTGCTGCTGTTGCTCATGCTCGTCGGCGGCTCGAACGCTGTCAACTTGACCGATGGGCTTGACGGGCTGCTCGCTGGGACGGCGGCGATCGCCTTTGGCGCTTACGCCGTCTTGGCTTGGAACCAAGGCCAGTACGACGTCGCCGTATTTTGTGTGGCTGTTGTCGGCGCCGTGCTCGGCTTTTTAGTGTTTAACGCCCACCCGGCGAAAGTGTTTATGGGTGATACCGGTTCACTGGCGCTCGGCGGGGCGATTGCGGCCGTCGCTGTCTTAACGAAGCTTGAGCTGCTGCTTGTCGTGATCGGCGGCGTGTTTGTCATTGAGACGCTGTCGGTCATCATTCAAGTCGCCTCATTCAAAATGACGGGCAAGCGCGTCTTTCGCATGAGTCCGCTCCACCACCACTACGAGCTCATCGGCTGGTCGGAATGGCGCATTGTCGTCACGTTTTGGGCCGTCGGCCTTTTATTCGCAATGCTAGGAATTTATATCGAGGTGTGGATTTAATTGAAACCGACTCCTTTTTATCAACATCGTCGTGTGCTTGTCATTGGATTGGCGAAAAGCGGAGCGGCGGCGGCTCGGCTGCTTGCGGAATTAGGCGCTGAAGTCGTCGCCAACGACAAGAAGCCGTTGGCGGAAAATACGGAAGCGAAGCAGCTTGAAGAGCTCGGCATCCGCGTCGTATGCGGCGGCCATCCGCTCGAGCTGCTTGATGAGCCGTTTGACCTCGTCGTGAAAAATCCGGGCATTCCGTATACAAACCCGTTGGTCGAAAAGGCGCTCGAAAAAGGGCTCCCGGTCGTGACGGAAGTGGAGCTTGCCTATCATATTTCTGAGGCGCCGTTTATCGGCATTACTGGGTCGAACGGAAAAACGACAACAACGACGCTCATTTATGAGATGTTAAAGGCGGACGGACAAGGCGCGCTGCTTGCCGGCAATATCGGCCTTGTCGCCTGCGAGGTGGCAAAGGAAGCGAAACCGGATCAATGGCTTGTCACCGAGCTGTCTTCGTTTCAGCTCGCTGGCATCGGCGAGTTTCGTCCGGCGATCGCCGTCTTGCTCAACATTTTTGACGCCCATTTGGATTACCATGGGACGAAAGCGGCGTATGTGGCGGCGAAAGCGAATATTTTCCGCAACCAGACGGAACGCGATTACGCCGTTGTGAACGCGGATGATCCCATTGTGATGGACGCCGCCTCGTCCGTTCGGGCGCAAAAGGTGCTGTTTTCGACGACGAAGCCGCTTGGTGAAGGGGTGTACGTCCAAGACGGAGCCGTCTATTGGAACGGTGAGCCGGTCATCAGCACCGCCGACATCGTTCTTCCCGGTCAACACAATTTGGAAAATATTTTAGCAGCGATCGCGGCTGCGAAACTAGCCGGCGCAGGCAATGAAGCGATCCGCCGGGTGTTGACGACGTTTGCGGGCGTGAAACATCGGCTTCAGTATGTGGACGAGGTCAACGGGCGGCGGTTTTACAACGATTCGAAGGCGACGAACATATTAGCGACGCAAAAGGCGCTCTCGGCATTCGCCGGCGAGCCGGTCATTTTGCTGGCTGGCGGGCTTGACCGCGGCAATGAATTTGATGCGCTTCTTCCGTACTTGCAACGGGTGAAAGCTGTCGTGCTGTTTGGCCAAACGGCGGCCAAGATCGGCCGTGTCGCCCGGGAAGCGGGAATAGAAACGGTGGAATATGTCGATAATGTGGAAAAGGCTGTCCCGGTTGCCTTTCGGCTCTCAGAGCCAGGCGATGTCATTTTGCTCTCTCCGGCATGTGCCAGCTGGGATCAATACAAAACTTTCGAGGAGAGAGGGGACATTTTTATTCACGCCGTGCATAAGTTGAAATAGAGGGAAAGGGACAGCCCTTTCCCTCTAGTTTACAAAATAGAGGTGTTGGGCATTGCCGCGGAAAAAGTCTGCGCCGGATTTTTTGCTCATTATTTTAACGTTTTCGCTCTTAGCCATCGGGCTGATCATGGTGTACAGCGCGAGCGCCATCTGGGCGGAGTACAAGTTTAACGATTCCTTTTTCTTTGCCAAGCGCCAGCTGTTGTTTGCCGGCGTTGGCGTGATCGCGATGTTTTTTGTAATGAACATCGATTATTGGACGTGGCGTGACTGGTCGAAAGTGCTGCTTGGCGTTTGTTTTGTGCTGCTTGTTCTGGTGCTCATTCCGGGGATCGGCATGGTGCGCAACGGGTCGCGCAGCTGGATCGGCGTCGGGGCGTTTTCCATTCAGCCGTCCGAGTTTATGAAACTCGCTATGATCGCCTTTTTGGCCAAATATTTATCCGAAAATCAAAAAAAGATTACGTCGTTTAAGCAAGGGCTGCTGCCGGCGCTGTTGCTCGTGTTTGCCGCCTTCGGCATGATCATGCTGCAGCCGGACTTAGGGACGGGCACCGTCATGGTCGGGACATGTGTGACGATGATTTTCGTCGCCGGCGCCCGCCTCAGTCATTTTGCCGGCCTCGGTGTATTGGGGCTCGCCGGGTTTGTCGCCCTCGTCTTATCGGCACCGTACCGGATTAAGCGGATTACGTCGTTTTTAAACCCGTGGGAGGATCCGCTCGGAAGCGGGTTTCAAATCATCCAGTCGCTGTACGCCATCGGGCCGGGCGGCTTGTTCGGCCTTGGGCTTGGGCAAAGCCGGCAAAAGTTTTTTTATTTGCCGGAGCCGCAAACGGATTTTATTTTCGCGATTTTAGCTGAAGAACTCGGTTTTATCGGCGGTTCGCTCGTCCTTCTTTTGTTTAGCCTCCTTCTCTGGCGCGGCGTGCGCATCGCCCTTGGCGCTCCCGACTTGTACGGCAGCTTTTTGGCGCTCGGCATCATTTCGATGATCGCCATTCAGGTGATGATCAATATCGGCGTTGTCACCGGGCTGATGCCCGTCACCGGCATTACCCTCCCGTTTTTAAGCTATGGCGGGTCATCGCTGACGCTTATGCTGATGGCGGTCGGCGTGCTGCTCAATATTAGCCGGCATGCCCGCTACTAGGCCTAGGCAGGCGGCGGCTGTCCGCCGCTTTTATTTGCCTTGATATCATTCTGGTATACCGTCGAATAGTGGCGGCAAATGGGATAAAAAACAGGCTCTCTCTCGCAGTCTATTTGTGATATAATGAAAGCAAGTGCAAAGAACATGAAAACGGCAGCAGATGCCGTTTGTTTTTATCTATATGCGATGCGGCAATGTGTTGGTCCGTGGGCAAGAATGCGGGCGTTGGACAAGAAAGCGGTGAATGCGATGGAAAAAGGAAAGATCGTCGTTCTAGAGGACCGCGTGCCGAAACTGAAAGAGCGGCGCCGCCAAAAGGCAAACCGCCGGCTGATTTTGTATTTGTCCTTCTTTTTCCTGTTCATCTTATGCGTCCTTTACTTTCAATCGCCGCTCAGCGCGGTGAAGCATGTGGAAGTGAGCGGCAACCGTCATCTGCCGGCGGAGCGCATCATCAGTTTGAGCGGCATCACAAAGCGGACAAGCTTTTGGAAAGTGGACGAACAAAACGTCGAGGCGAAAATCGCCCGTCATCCTGAAATTAAAGAAGCTACGGTGGAGAAGCGGCTGCCGAATACGATCGCCATCCACGTCCGTGAATGGCGGCGGATCGCCTACGTATATAACCGGCAAACGTTTTTTCCGCTGCTTGAAAACGGACGGCTGCTAAAGCAGGAAGCGGCGAAAACGGCTCCGAGCGATGCGCCGGTATTAGTCGGCTGGAAAAACGGCGATGCCATTGCGGAAATGACCGGGCAGCTTGCTGAACTGCCGGCGGCGGTGCTTGGCGCCATGTCGGAAATTCACTACAAGCCGAACAGTGAGTACGAAGACCGCGTCGTCGTCTATATGAACGACGGCTATGAGGTGAGTGCGACCATCCATAACTTTGCCGACAGGCTGTCGCATTATCCGTCGATTATCGCCGAGCTCGACCGGAACGTCAAAGGAGTCATTCACCTGGAAGTGGGCAGCTATTTTGTTCCGTACGAACCGACGAAAAAGGAGGATGACGATGAGACGACAAGCCCGTAGCCGCGTCCTCCTTACTTTTATTTGTTTTGTCTTTGGCGCCATGCTCGGGTTTTCGTACCAGCATGCGCAAAAGGAGGCGCCCCGCCGCCAATGGGGCGACAGCGAGTGGAAAAAGGAATACGAGTATCGCTCGGCGCTGATCGCTTTGCAAAAAGAAAACCGGTCGCTAAAGCAGCAGCTTGTCGAAAAGCAAGAGGAACTGGCCACATGGGAAGAAAAATTGGCCGAAGACCGGTCGAACGAGGCTGAATTGGTGAAAGAGGCCGAACAGCTGCGCATGCATGTCGGAAAGGCGAGGGTTAAAGGGAAAGGCGTAGCAGTCACGCTTTCCGATTCCTCTTATATCCCCTCTGAAGCGAGTGCTACCGATTACATCGTTCACGAACAGCATGTATGGAAAGTCGTTCACGAACTGCTGATTTCCGGCGCTGAAGCGGTCGCTATTAATGGGCAGCGCATTTCCCATCGCTCGTACATTGTCTGCAATGGCCCGGTCATTGAAGTGGACGGGACGCAGCATGCCGCTCCGTTTGTCATTTCGGCGATCGGCGATCCGGACGTGCTGTCATCCGCTCTTGGATTGGCCGGCGGCGTCATCGACGAACTTGTCGAAGACCATGTCGATGTGAAAGTGGAAAAACAAAAGGACATCGTTCTCGATCCGGTATTTGCGCCCAAACCATAAAAACCATAAAAAGAGGGCGGGAAGGGGCGGTGAAGTGCATTGGAGAGAAAAAGACGGTTATCTTTTGCCTTTGTTGCCGCCGTGTTCGGCGTGATGCTTGCGGTCGGGCTGCGGACGACGATGCCTTCGGAAGGGCGTGACACGCGCGACATTTGGGAACTGCGCGCCGATTTAACGAAAGAGCAGCAGCTCGAGCGGCAGCTGCTTGAGGAGCTCGAAGATTACGAGGAGAAATTGCGCCATTATCGGCAGAAGGAGGAGGCGGGCGGCGGGGCGGCGCTCGAGGCGACCGTCGCTGAACTGAGGGAGGAAGCCGGCCTGACGGAAGTGAAAGGAAGCGGCATCGTCCTGATGATTGCGCCGTTCTCGACAGCCGGCTACGTCGGGCCGGTCACTGCTACCGTGTCCCCGGAGCTGCTGCAACGATTAGTGAACGAGTTGAACAAATATGGAGCAAAGGAAATCGCTATCGACGGCGAGCGGCTGACAAACTGGACGGCGATTCGCGATATCAACGGCATGACGAACGTCGGACGCCGCCCAATCAAGCTGCCGGTTGAGGTGAAGGCGATTGCGGACGATGCGGACAAGCTCTATAGCGGATTAACGGTTTCGCCGATCCGCGACGATTTCATCGTCGAAAACTTGGAGCTTTCGATTTCCAAGCCAAAACCGGCGATCGTCATTCCGCCATCAACCGAACGGCCGAAGATCAAATACATGGAGACGGCGAGCGTCGGCAAGGAGGAGAAGTAGCATGTGGCTCCCGCTTCTCGGGTTGTTGCTCGGGTTTGCCATCGGCGTTCTTGCCGGCTGGGAAGTCCCCGATGAATATTCCAATTATTTGTCGATTGCCATTTTGGCGGCCTTTGATACATTAATAGGAGGATGGCGCGCCCATTTACAGGGGACATACGACGAACTTGTATTTATAACCGGGTTTTTTTTCAACATTCTCCTTGCCACAACTTTAACTTTTCTTGGTGTACATCTTGGTGTAGACTTGTATTTAGCGGCCGTGTTTGCGTTCGGTGTCCGCCTTTTTCAAAACATCGCCATCATCCGCCGCCTTTGGCTTGCCGAATGGGCGGAGCGGCGGCAAAATCGCGAAAAAAGTTAAGCAAAAGACAGGGAAAGTCTTTTGGCATGTTGAATTATATGGAGTAAAACAAAATGTGGTGTTTTTGCGGAATTCACAAACTGGACATAGACAAATAGACAAAGAGATGGATCGAGAAATTTCAGCCGAAAAAGGAGGTGTCGCTGCTTACTGAAACGCCGGCCGACACCGGCGGGTTTTTAGTAGGCAGATGCCAAAAGATGAGCAGCAATGAGATCGTCGTTAGCCTGGATGTCGGGACATCGAGCGTCAAAGTCATCATTGGGGAGATGTTAGGCAGCTCGATTAACATTATCGGAGTAGGCAATGTAAAAGCGGAAGGGCTCAAAAAAGGGGCGATTGTTGATATAGATAAAACAGTGCACTCGATCAAGCGGGCGGTCGAGCAAGCAGAGCGGATGGTCGGCCTGTCGATTCGCCGCGTGATCGTCGGGGTGGCAGGCGGCCATATTCAGCTCCATGACTGTCATGGCATCGTCGCTGTCGCAAGTGAAAATCGCGAAATTGGCGACGAGGATGTCGCTCGCGTCATCGATGCCGCGCAAGTCGTTTCCATCCCGCCGGACCGGGAAATTATCGGGATCGTTCCGCGCCAGTTTATCGTTGATGGACTAGACGGCATCCATGATCCGCGCGGCATGCTTGGCGTCCGTCTCGAAATGGAAGGGACAATGGTAACCGGAGCGAAGACGGTTTTACATAATCTCCTTCGCTGCGTGGAACGGGCCGGCTTGGAAATCAGCGATATTTGCCTTCAACCGTTGGCGGCCGGTTCACTTGCGTTATCCGATGACGAACGGCATTTAGGCGTCGCGCTCGTCGACCTCGGGGGCGGCTCGACAACGGTTGCTGTCTTTGAGCAAGGCGGGCTGCAGGCTGTATCGTCGCTTCCAGTCGGCGGGGAGCATATTACAAAAGATTTGGCCATCGGGTTGCGCACGACAACAGAAGACGCCGAAAAAATTAAGCTGAAGCATGGGCATGCATTCTACGATTACGCTTCGGAAGAAGAGGTATTCACCGTGCCCATCATGGGCACCGATCAACACCAGCAGTTCAGCCAGCTTGAGATCGCCGACATTATTGAAGCGAGGCTGGAGGAAATTTTGCAAATGGTTCAGCATGAAGTGCGCCGGCTCGGGTTTCGCGACCTTCCAGGCGGCTATGTGCTGACGGGCGGCGTGGCGAATATGCCAGGAGTGTTGGAGCTGGCGCACGTCGTCTTAGGGACGAGCGTCCGTGTCGCCATGCCGGATTATATCGGGGTGCGCGACCCGCAATATACGATCGGCGTCGGCTTGCTCAAATTCGCCTATCGGCAGGCGCAGCTGCAAGGAAAAACAGTTCCGGTTGCCGCTGCGGCAGAGCCGGTCGAGCGCCCCGCGCAAAAACAGCAGCCGAAACCAAAAAAGAAAGAAGACCATTTTGGGAAGAAGGTCAAGAAATTTTTCGGGTCTTTCTTTGAATAGAGATTGAAATTTAGGAGGATTTGGCCATGTTGGAGTTTGATACAACAGTCGATCAGTTAGCAACGATCAAAGTGATTGGGGTCGGGGGCGGCGGCAACAACGCCGTCAATCGGATGATTGAACACGGAGTGCAAGGCGTGGAGTTTATTGCGGTCAACACGGACGCGCAGGCGCTCAACTTGTCGAAGGCGCCGACGAAGCTGCAAATCGGGGCGAAGCTGACGCGCGGCTTGGGTGCAGGCGCGAACCCGGAAGTTGGAAAAAAAGCGGCGGAAGAGAGCAAAGAACAAATTGAAGAAGCGCTCCGCGGCGCGGATATGGTGTTTGTCACCGCCGGGATGGGCGGCGGCACAGGAACAGGCGCGGCGCCGGTCATCGCCCAAATCGCGCGCGAATTAGGAGCGCTGACGGTCGGCGTCGTTACGCGTCCGTTCACATTTGAAGGACGGAAACGGGCGACGCAGGCCGCAAGCGGCATCGCCGCCATGAAAGAAGCGGTCGATACACTGATCGTCATCCCGAACGACCGGTTGCTTGAAATCGTCGATAAAAATACGCCGATGCTCGAGGCGTTTCGCGAGGCGGACAACGTGCTGCGCCAAGGGGTGCAAGGCATCTCCGACTTGATCGCTGTACCGGGGCTCATCAACCTTGATTTCGCTGACGTGAAAACGATCATGTCGAACAAAGGTTCAGCGTTGATGGGCATTGGGGTGGCCAGCGGCGAAAACCGGGCTGCAGAGGCGGCGAAAAAGGCGATTTCCAGCCCGCTGTTGGAAACGTCCATTGACGGGGCGCAAGGTGTGCTCATGAACATCACCGGCGGGATGAACTTAAGCTTGTACGAAGTACAGGAAGCGGCTGACATCGTCGCTTCGGCAGCCGATCAAGAAGTGAACATGATTTTCGGCTCGGTCATCAATGAAAACTTAAAAGACGAAATTGTCGTCACGGTCATCGCGACTGGGTTTAACGAAAACGTTGCTTCGCAGCCGCGGCCATCGCGCGTCGGCATCAGCACTGCGCCCAAAGTGACGCCCGCTGCGAAACGGGAAAAGCGCGAAGAGCCGGCACAAGACTATGCGGCGCTCCGTTCGGGGCAAGCAGAAGATCCGCTTGACATCCCAGCCTTCTTGCGCAACCGCAACCGCCGCCGTTAAGCTGAAAACAGGCATGAACAACTGGTTTGTTCATGCCTGTTTTTATTGACATCACGTTTTTCCCCTCGCCTAGTTGCGCCCGGTCTGATGGATCCGCCGTATTTCCTCACGCTTTGACAAAACATCCTTTTTTTCACCATCACCGATTGACAGACTTTCCCTCGTAAGGTGCTATATACTTGTTTCAGACAAAGCCAATGTGGGCGGGGGAGGGGGCTTGCCGTTTGGTCGTTTACGTCGATGTGATTTGGCTGTTGAACGTCTGTTTTGACGCATTGCTTCTTTGGCTGACGGCGCTCATGCTCAAGCGGCCGATCGTCTGGTGGCGTCTGTTGGCTGGGGCGTTGATCGGTTCGCTGCTTGTCGTGTTGCTGTTTACCCCGTTTTCCGCCATCGCCCAGCATCCGCTTGTGAAAGTGGCTGTGTCGGTCTTGATCGTGCTCGCTGCTTTTGGCTTTAAGCGGCCGCGCTATATAATCGAGAACATGCTGGCGTTTTACTTTGCCACGTTCGCGGTCGGCGGCGGCATGCTGGCAGTTCATTATTTGTTCGCGCCGCAGCTGTCCGTTCAGCAAGAATGGTTGATGGTGCCCCCTGGGGCGGGCGATCCGGTCAGCTGGCTGTTTGTCGTGATCGGGTTCCCGGCTTTATGGCTCTTTTCCCGCCATCGTGTGGAAAATATTCGTGAGAAAAAACTGCGTTTTGAACATATTATCGATGTCATCGTTGTCTGGGAGGGCCGGCCGCTGGCGCTGCGCGGGCTCATTGACAGCGGCAACCAGCTGTTCGATCCGGTGACGAAAACGCCGGTGATGGTTGTTGACCGAGAAAAAGCAAAGGAAGTGCTGCCCGAGGAGCTGACGATGCACATGGCGGCCATGACGTTTGACGATCCGCCCAGGCAGTGGGCCCATCGCCTCCGCCTCATTCCGTACCGCGCGATCGGGAGCGGCCCGCAAATGATGATGGCGGTCAAGCCGGACCGCATGCTGCTTTTGTATGAAGATCAATGGCTTGAGGTGAAACAAGGGCTCGTCGCCTTAAGCGCCGATCCGCTATCGGTCGATGGGGAGTACGACTGCATCGTTCATCCGAAAATGGTGCAGGCGGGAAGAAAACTGACCGCTTCGTAGTTCGTTACTATATCATACTCGCTTTTTATCCGTTTAGAAGGGGGATTTTGATGAAAAGGTGGAAACTTCGCTTCATGTATTGGTTGTATAAGCTCCTTGCCAAGCTCGGTTTGAAGACGGATGAGATTTACTATATCGGCGGCAGTGAAGCGCTCCCTCCGCCGCTGACGAAAGAGGAAGAGGAACGGCTGATCGAACGGTTGGCAACCGGCGATGAGACGGCGCGGTCGCTGCTCATCGAGCGCAACTTGCGCCTTGTCGTTTACATCGCGCGCAAATTTGAAAACACCGGCATTCACATTGAAGATTTGATCAGCATTGGAACGATCGGCCTCATTAAGGCGGTCAACACATTCAACCCAGAGAAGAAGATCAAGCTGGCGACATATGCGTCGCGCTGCATTGAAAACGAAATTTTAATGTATTTGCGACGCAACAACAAAGTGCGGGCGGAAGTGTCGTTTGATGAGCCGTTGAATATTGACTGGGACGGCAATGAACTGCTGCTGTCCGATGTGCTCGGCACGGAAGACGACGTGATTACGAAAGACTTGGAAGCGGACGTTGATCGGCGCCTGCTGCTGAACGCCTTGCGCCAGTTGAGCGACCGCGAAAAACAAATTATGGAACTGCGTTTTGGCCTTTCCGGCGGTGAAGAAAAAACGCAAAAAGATGTCGCCGATTTGCTCGGCATTTCGCAATCGTACATATCGCGGCTTGAAAAGCGGATCATTAAACGGTTGCGCAAAGAATTCAATAAAATGATGTAGCTGGCGGCGAGGGCGGATGCTCCGCCGCTTTTTTCGGCGCGGACGGGCTGTGCATATTTTTCCCTCCCAAGGAGATACTGAAAACTGACGACTTAGCATCTCCTGATGGGAGGGAACAACTTGACGAGGAACAAAGTCGAGATTTGCGGCGTGGATACTTCAAAGCTTCCCGTCCTCAAAAATGAAGAAATGCGCGAACTGTTTCAACGGATGCATGAAGGGGATTTGGAAGCGAGAGAAAAATTAGTAAACGGCAATTTGCGCCTCGTGTTGAGCGTCATCCAGCGCTTTAACAACCGCGGCGAGTTTGTTGATGATTTGTTTCAAGTCGGCTGCATCGGACTTATGAAATCGATTGATAATTTTGATTTAAATCAAAATGTCAAGTTTTCCACCTATGCGGTGCCGATGATTATCGGCGAAATCCGCCGCTATTTGCGTGACAATAATCCGATCCGCGTCTCGCGTTCGCTGCGCGACATCGCCTACAAAGCGCTGCAAGTGCGGGAGCGGCTCATGAGCGAGACGGCGAAAGAGCCTTCGACGGAAGAGATCGCGAAAGAGCTTGGCGTCGCCCATGAAGAAGTCGTTTTTGCCCTTGATGCCATTCAAGATCCGGTTTCATTATTCGAACCGATTTACAATGACGGCGGCGACCCGATTTATGTGATGGATCAGCTGAGCGACGAGCGCAACCGCGACAGCCAATGGATTGAAGAAATCGCATTGAAAGAGGGCTTGAGGCGGTTAAATGAGCGCGAAAAAATGATCATCCGCAAACGGTTTTTCCAAGGGAAAACACAAATGGAAGTGGCTGAAGAAATCGGCATTTCCCAGGCGCAAGTATCGCGGCTGGAAAAAGCAGCGATCCGGCAAATGAATAAAAATATCCAAGTGTGAGCGGCTGCTGGAGCAGCCTTTTTTCTTTGGCACATAACCGGTTTGGCGGTGTCATATAGATGAAAAAGAGGAGAGGAAAGGCGGGGGAATGAACCGTGATGAGGATTTCCGAATTTCAGACGAAAGATGTTGTCAATGTGGCCAATGGGAAAAAGCTCGGCAATATCGGGGATATTGACATCGATCTCGATACAGGAAAAATTCGTTCATTGATTATTTTAGGCGCCGGAAAGGTGCTCGGGCTGTTCGGGCGTGAGGAAGCGGTCGTCATTCCGTGGCAAAACATCGTCAAAATCGGGACCGATGTCATTTTAGTCCGCCTTCACGATACGGACTGAAGCGAGGAGACGGCGTGATGCCACGAATGTTTCGACAAAATTGCAAATAAAGGTTATCACGTTTAAGCAAACTATGATAAAATAGGAAAAAAAGTGATAAAAATCTACAAAAAAAGCGTGAGGTTGACGCGAATGCCGGACATTTTTCAACAAATGGCCCACGGATGGCTCCGCTGCGGGGCATCCCCGTTCGCCGGAGCCGTCGCAGGGATGACGACGAAACAAGGCGGAGAAAGCAAAGGGCCGTTCGCTTCGTTGAATATGGGGTTGCATGTTGGCGACGACCGCACCGCTGTCGTCAACAACCGGCGCCGCTTGGCGGAATGGCTCGCTTTTCCGCTCGATGATTGGGTATGCTGTGAGCAAGTGCACGGCGCCGTGATTCGGAAAGTGACAAAAAGCGACCGGGGGAACGGGGCGCACGACTTCGCCGCAGCGATTCGGGGCGCTGACGGATTGTATACGGACGAAGCGGGAGTGTTGCTTGCACTTTGTTTTGCTGACTGTGTACCTGTCTATTTTCTGGCTCCAGCGGCCGGCTTGGTCGGCCTTGCCCATGCCGGGTGGCGGGGAACGGCCGGCGGCATCGCCAAAAATATGGTGCGTCTTTGGCAGGAGCAAGAGCGCATCGCGCCCACTGATATGTATGCTGCCATCGGGCCAGCCATCGGCCCGTGCTGCTACACGGTCGATGATCGGGTGATCAACGGTTTGCGCTCGATCCTTCCTGCAGGCAGCCCGTTGCCATGGCGCGAAACAAGCCCAAGGCAATATGCGCTTGACTTAAAGGAGGCGAATCGGCTGCAGCTTATCGCTGCCGGCGTTCCGGACAGCCATATTTACGTGTCGGAACGCTGTACAAGCTGTGAGGAGACGTTGTTTTTTTCCCACCGCCGCGATCGCGGGACGACAGGACGGATGCTGGCGTTCATCGGCCGAAGGGAGGAATGATCATGACGGTGCGCGACAACTTGGCTGCCATTCGCCGGCAAATTGAAGCGGCTTGCGCCCGCGTTGGCCGCGATCCGGCCGACGTACACATCGTAGCTGTAACGAAATATATTGATGCGGCAAGGGCGCAAGAAGTGCTTGACGCCGGCATCGCTGACCTCGGCGAGAACCGTTCCGACCAACTGCTCGAAAAGTACGAGGCGATCGGGAAGCGAGCGACGTGGCATTTTATTGGGACGCTTCAGTCGCGCAAAGTGAAGGAGATTATCGATAAAGTCGATTACATTCATTCGCTTGACCGCCTGTCGCTCGCGAAGGAGATCGAAAAGCGGGCGGTGCGTCCGGTGAAATGTTTTGTGCAGGTGAACGTATTAGGCGAAGCGACGAAGCACGGGCTCGCCCCTGAGGAGACGGTCCCGTTTATCGAACAGCTTCGTTCGTTTTCGCGCATTGAAGTGATCGGGTTGATGACGATGGCGCCGCATACGGAGGATGAAGCCATATTGCGCGCCTGTTTCCGCCGATTGCGAACGCTTAAAGAACGCGTTCAGGCGTTAAATTTGGCTCATGCGCCATGCACCGAGCTGTCGATGGGCATGTCAAACGACTATGAGATCGCGATCGAGGAAGGGGCGACGTTTGTACGCATCGGCAGCGCACTTGTCGGATCAATGTAGGAGGTGAGACCGGTGGGATTGATGAAAAAATTTCGCGATTATTTTTTAGAGGAAGACTACGAAGACTATGAAGAGGAATATGAAGCGCCGCATCCGGAAGAGGAGGCGCCGCCGCTGAAGGCGGCAAACAAGGCGAATGTCGTCAGCTTGCAAAGCGTGCAAAAATCGGCGAAGGTCGTGCTCGCCGAGCCGCGGGTGTATGCCGAGGCGCAAGAGATTGCCGACCATTTGAAAAGCCGGCGGGCGGTCATCGTCAATTTGCAGCGCATCCAGCATGAGCAGGCGAAGCGGATCGTCGACTTTTTAAGCGGCACCGTGTATGCCATTGGCGGCGACATTCAGCAAGTCGGCACGAAAATTTTTTTATGCACGCCGGAAAACGTCGACGTCAGCGGCGCAATTTCGCTTGACGGCGAGGATGACAGACCGATGAAGAGGTGGTAGCCGTTGGATTATGTGCTTACGTTTTTGACGACGCTCATTCAAGTATATTCATATGCGTTGATCATTTATATTTTAATGTCATGGTTTCCGAACGCCCGCGAGACGCGGTTTGGCCAGCTGCTTGCCGCCATTTGCGAGCCGTATTTGGAGCCGTTTCGGCGCGTCATTCCGCCGCTTGGCATCATTGACATCTCCCCGATCATCGCCTTTATTGTCCTTGAATTTGCGACAAGAGGGCTGTATGCGTTGTTTGATATCCTTGAAGCGCAGTTTTAGCCGCCGTTTTTTCGCGCTGGCGGCGTCCGCTGCAGCCTGATGATAAAGGTCAATGGGCGGCACTCATCGAGAGGAATCCATTGCGGGTTCCTTTCTTTAATGGATACGGAGTGAACGGGAATGGAATTGTATCAGCACTTTCGTAAAGAGGAACACCAATTCATTGACCAAGTGCTCGAGTGGAAGGAAACGGTGAGCCGCCAATACGCGCCGAAGCTGACGGATTTCCTTGACCCGCGCGAGCAGCAAATCGTCCAAAGCGTCATTGGCAGCGATGAGGATGTGCGCGTATCCTTTTTCGGCGGCGCCCCGTTCGCCGAGCGGAGGCGGGCGTTTCTTTATCCGACGTATATTGAGCCGGATGAAGGCGACTATGGCATCGTCTTGTTTGCTGTCCGCTATCCGGATAAATTCATTTCCCTTGAACACCGCGACGTCTTAGGAGCGCTCATGTCGCTCGGCTTGCGGCGCGGCAAGTTCGGCGATATTCTCGTCCAAGGAGGAGAGATCCAATTTTTTGCCGCCGCCGAGGTGGCCGATTACATTCGCCTCCATGTCGGGACGATCGGCAAAGCGCCGGTTTCGCTTGAGTTGTTGCCGCTGTCAGCTGCCATGCCGCTTGAAGAAACGTGGCAAGAAGGGACGGTGACGGTCTCTTCGCTGCGGCTCGATGCTGTGCTCGCCCAAGCATTCCGCCTCGCGCGCGACAAGGCGCGGACGCTTGTCGAAAGCGGACTTGTCAAAGTGAATTGGAAGGTGGTGGACAAGCCTGATTTCGTCTGCGGGCCGGGCGATGTGTTGTCGGCGCGCGGGTTTGGCCGCTGCAAGCTGTTTTCGGTGGAAGGGCCGACGAAAAAGGAACGCTGGCTCGTGCGCATCGGCCGACAAAAATAATCGAGCGGGAGCAGGAAATGGGCAAATCGTGTCGAATTAACGAAGAAAAGGAACGATGGAGACGGAGGTGGCCGTTGTGCCGTTAACGCCATTAGATATTCACAACAAGGAATTCAGCCGCGGATTTCGCGGGTATGACGAAGATGAAGTGAACGAGTTTCTTGATCAAGTCATTAAAGACTATGAAATGCTCATTCGCGAAAAGCGGCAGCTCGAAGAAAAAGTTGCGGAGCTGACAGAAAAACTAAACTATTTTTCCAATATTGAGGAAACGTTGAACAAGTCGATTCTTGTCGCCCAAGAAACGGCGGAGGAAGTAAAGCGCAATGCACAAAAAGAGGCGAAGCTGATCATTAAAGAAGCGGAGAAAAACGCTGAACGCATTATCGGCGATGCGCTGGCCAAATCGCGGAAAATCGCGCTGGAAATCGAGGAACTCAAGCGGCAGTCGAAGGTGTTCCGCGCCCGCTTCCGCATGTTGGTCGAGGCGCAGCTCGACATGATCAACAGCCGCGACTGGGACGATTTGATGGAATACGAGACGCCCGATTTGGAAGAAGAGGCAAAAGAACCGCTGTCCCAGCCTTGACGAGCGCTATTTGTCTCATTTATAATAAATGGCAAAAATCGCTGTGCTGACCGTCATTGGTGCGGTTGACTTTTGTCGACGAAAACATGCGAGCGACGATGAAAGGGACAGTAGCTCTTGAACAGCTGATCGCAGCGAGCCGGGGACGGTGGAAGCCCGGCATCGGCGCAAGAGTGAACATCACCCTGGAGTTCCATGCCGAACGTCAAGTAGGCCATGGCGCGTCATTCCCGTTACGAATGAAAAGTGGGCTATGCGTTGAGTTGCCATGGCCAAAAAGGGTGGTACCGCGAGACCGTTCTCGTCCCTTGCCGGGAGAGGACGGTTTTTTATTTTGATTTGATACTTGGAGGAGGAGCAAAGAAAGATGGACTACAAAGAGACGCTGCTCATGCCGAAGACCGAGTTTCCGATGCGCGGCAACTTGCCGAAGCGGGAGCCGGAAATGCAAAAAAAATGGGAGGACATGGACATTTACCGGAAAGTGCAGGAGCGGACGAAAGGCCGGCCGCTGTTTGTCCTGCATGACGGCCCGCCGTATGCCAACGGCGACATTCATATGGGCCATGCGTTAAACAAAATTTTAAAAGACATCATCGTCCGCTACAAATCGATGAACGGCTATTGCGCCCCGTACGTGCCTGGTTGGGACACGCACGGCCTGCCGATTGAAACGGCGCTTACGAAACAAGGCGTCGACCGCAAATCAATGAGCGTCGCTGAGTTCCGCAAGCTGTGCGAACAATACGCGTATGAACAAATTGACAACCAGCGCCGGCAGTTTAAGCGGCTCGGGGTGCGCGGCGATTGGGACAACCCGTATATCACCCTCAAACCGGAATACGAAGCCCAGCAAATTAAAGTGTTCGGCGAAATGGCGAAAAAAGGGCTTATTTATAAAGGACTCAAGCCGGTGTATTGGTCCCCGTCGAGCGAATCGGCGCTCGCTGAAGCGGAAATCGAATATAAAGATAAACGGTCGCCGTCAATTTATGTCGCGTTTCCGGTCAAAGACGGCAAGGGTGTGCTTGACGGTGATGAGCGGATCGTCATTTGGACGACGACGCCGTGGACGATTCCGGCGAACTTGGCGATTGCTGTTCACCCGGACCTGGACTACCGTGTCGTTGAAGCAAACGGGCAGAAATACGTCGTCGCCGCCGCCTTGGCCGAATCGGTAGCGCAAGAAGTCGGCTGGGAGGCGTGGTCCGTCGTTAAAACCGTAAAAGGAAAAGAACTTGAGTACGTCGTCGCGAAACATCCGTTCTATGAGCGCGATTCGTTGGTCGTCTGCGGTGAGCACGTCACGACCGACGCCGGCACCGGCTGCGTCCATACGGCGCCAGGCCACGGGGAAGACGACTTTGTTGTCGGGCAAAAATACGGGCTTCCGGTTCTCTGTCCGGTCGATGAACGCGGCTATATGACTGAGGAAGCGCCCGGGTTTGCAGGAATGTTTTACGATGAGGCGAACAAAGCGATTACGCAAAAGCTCGAAGAAGTTGGAGCGCTCCTGAAGCTCGGTTTCATCACCCACTCGTATCCGCACGATTGGCGGACGAAGCAGCCGACGATCTTCCGGGCGACGACGCAATGGTTTGCCTCGATTGATAAAATTCGCGGCCAGCTCCTTGACGCCATTAAGGAAACGAAATGGGTGCCAGAATGGGGCGAAATCCGCATCCATAACATGGTGCGCGACCGCGGCGACTGGTGCATCTCCCGCCAGCGCGCGTGGGGCGTGCCGATTCCGGTCTTTTACGGCGAAAACGGTGAGCCGATCATCACCGATGAGACGATCGAGCATGTGTCGAACTTGTTCCGCCAGTACGGCTCGAACGTTTGGTTTGAGCGCGAGGCGAAAGAGTTATTGCCGGAAGGGTTCACCCATCCGTCGAGCCCGAACGGCCTGTTTACGAAAGAAACGGATATTATGGACGTCTGGTTTGACTCCGGTTCATCCCACCAAGCGGTGCTTGTTGAACGCGATGATCTCGCGCGTCCGGCTGATTTGTACTTGGAAGGGTCTGACCAATATCGCGGTTGGTTTAACTCGTCGTTGTCGACAGCCGTTGCTGTTACCGGCAAAGCGCCGTATAAAGGGGTGTTAAGCCACGGCTTCGTTTTAGACGGCGAGGGGCGGAAAATGAGCAAATCGCTCGGCAACGTCGTCGTGCCGGCCAAAGTCATGGAACAGCTCGGCGCCGACATTTTGCGCCTTTGGGTCGCCTCGGTCGACTATCAGGCGGACGTGCGCATCTCCGACCATATTTTGAAACAAGTGTCCGAAGTGTACCGGAAAATCCGCAATACGTTCCGGTTTATGCTCGGCAACTTGTTTGACTTTGACCCGAGCCAACATGCCGTGCCGGTTGGGGAGCTTGGCGAGATCGACCGCTACATGTTAGCGAAATTAAATAAACTCATCGCCAAAGTGAAAAAGGCGTATGACAGCTACGATTTCGCCGCCGTCTATCATGAGATGAACCATTTTTGCACGGTTGAGTTGAGCGCGTTTTATTTGGATATGGCGAAAGACATCTTATACATCGAAGCGGCCGATTCGCGCGCCCGCCGCGCCGTGCAGACGGTGCTGTATGAGACGGTCATCGCGTTGGCGAAGCTCATCGCGCCGATTTTGCCGCACACAGCCGATGAAGTGTGGGAGCATATCCCGAACCGGAAAGAGCCAGTCGAAAGCGTCCAGCTCACCGACATGCCGGAGCCGATCGCCATCGATGGCGAAGAAGCGCTCTTGGCGAAATGGGATGCGTTTATGGATGTGCGCGATGACATTTTAAAAGCGCTCGAGAATGCCCGCAATGAAAAAGTGATCGGCAAATCGCTGACGGCAAGCGTCACCGTTTATCCGAAAGACGAGGCGCGGGCGCTCTTGGCTTCGATCGATGAGGATTTGCGTCAGCTTCTCATCGTCTCTGCGTTTTCGGTCGCCGATGAACCGTATGACGCCGCGCCGGCCGAAGCCGAACGACTCAACCATGTGGCGGTTCTCGTCCGCCCGGCGGAAGGCGAGACGTGCGAGCGGTGCTGGACGGTGACGCTGGATGTTGGTGCTGACGCGTCCCATCCGACGCTTTGTCCACGCTGTGCGCACATCGTAAACGAACATTATTCGGCATAACAAAAGCGGCGGGGCTGCTTCGGCAGCTTTGCCGCTTCGTTTGTTTGCCATGGCGAATTATGTTACAATGCAAAAAGGATGAATGAGAAGGACAGGGGGACTTGGCACGGTGGTATACTATTGGATTGCGGCGGCGGTCATCATCCTCGATCAATGGACGAAATGGCTTGTCGTCCGCTATATGCGGCTTGGGGAAAGCATCCCGATCATCGACAACGTGCTCTACATTACGTCGCATCGCAATCGCGGGGCGGCGTGGGGCATGCTGCAAGGGCAGTTTTGGTTGTTTTATTTAGTGACAGTCATCGTTGTGGCAGGAATCATTATCTACATCCGCCGCTTGCAGCCTTCGGAACGATTGGCCGGCGTGGGGCTTGGCCTGATGCTTGGCGGGGCGATCGGCAATTTTATCGACCGCGTATTCCGGAAAGAAGTGGTCGACTTTATTCATACGTACATCGGCACGTACAGTTTTCCGGTGTTCAATATCGCCGACTCGGCGCTGACGGTTGGCGTTGTGCTGTTGTTTATCCATATGTTTTTTTTCGCGACACCAGAGAAAGGGAATGAGTAGATGGAGACGATCACCTTTCACATCGAAGAAGAATATGACGGCGAGCGGATCGATAAAGTGATCGCGGCGCTAAATGGCGAATGGTCGCGTTCGCAAGTGCAGCAATGGATCAAAAACGGGCTCGTGACGGTCAACGGCCGCACGGTGAAGGCGAATTACAAATGCGAAGCGGGCGACTCGGTCGCCGTCTCACCGCCGGATCCGGAGCCGCTTCATGTGGAGCCGGAGCCGATTCCGCTTGACATTTATTACGAAGACGAGGATGTTCTTGTCGTCAACAAACCGCGCGGCATGGTCGTCCACCCGGCGCCTGGGCATATGCGCGGCACGTTGGTGAACGCTTTGCTCGCCCATTGCCGTGACCTCTCCGGCATCAACGGCGTGCTGCGCCCCGGCATCGTCCACCGGATTGACAAAGATACATCAGGACTGTTGATGGTGGCAAAAAATGACGCCGCCCATCGCTCGCTTGTTGAGCAGCTCGTCAACAAAACGGTGACGCGCCGCTACAAGGCGATCGTCCATGGCGTCATTCCGCACGATTACGGCACGATTGACGCGCCGATCGGCCGCGACAAACGCGACCGAAAAAAAATGGCGGTCACTGAAGAAAACGGCAAGGAAGCGGTCACCCATTTCCGCGTCCTCGAGCGGTTCCGCCATTATACGTATGTGGAGTGCCAACTGGAAACGGGGCGGACGCATCAAATTCGCGTCCATATGAAATACATCGGCTATCCGCTCGCCGGCGACCCGCAATATGGGTCGAAAAAGACGCTTTCGATCGACGGTCAGGCGCTTCATGCTGGGGTGCTTGGCTTCCGTCATCCGCGGAGCGGCGACTATTTGGAATTTGACGCGCCGCTGCCACCGGAGTTTGCCGAACTGCTCGAATGGCTGCGAAAAAACGATTGACAAACGGACGCGGCCGCTTTACAATGAAAACAAGTGAACAGGAACCTTTAAGTTCAGTCCTGTGAGGCTGAGAAGGGGTCGGATCAAGGAAATAGGCGGCGTATGTCCATTTCGTTCCGCGGCTGTAAGCCGCACCCCCGCTTCACAGGCGGGGGATTTTTTTATGCCAACGGAGGTGGCTGGGATGCAAAAAGCGGTTGTGATGGATGAGCAGGCGATTCGCCGCGCGTTGACACGCATCGCCCATGAAATCATCGAACGGAACAAAGGCATTGACGGCTGCGTGCTGGTCGGAATTAAAACGCGCGGCATTTACTTGGCGCGCCGCTTGGCCGAGCGGATCGAACAAATTGAAGGGGCGTCCGTTCCGGTCGGTGAACTCGATATTACGCTGTATCGCGACGATTTGACGGTAAAAACGGATGACCATGAGCCGCTTGTGAAAGGGACGAACGTACCGTTTCCGGTGAACGAACAGAAAGTCATTTTGGTTGATGATGTGCTGTTTACCGGCCGGACGGTGCGGGCGGCGATGGATGCGGTCATGGATTTGGGCCGCCCGGCGCGCATCCAGCTCGCCGTGCTCGTTGACCGCGGACACAGGGAACTCCCGATCCGCGCCGATTTCGTCGGCAAAAACGTCCCGACGTCAAGCGCCGAAGTCATTGTCGTCGAATTGTCGGAAGTGGATGGCGTTGATCAAGTATCGATTCATGAAAAATAAAGCAAGCTCCCTTTTAAGCGCAGTCCCGCGAGGCTGCAAAAGGGGCGGAATGGTTTCGGCTGTTTCTGCACCCTCTTTGTGCCTTCGCGGGCCAAGAGGGTTTTTTTGTGCACACTAGAAGATACATTCGCTTATATTGCGAAAGGAGTGGCGGAAAGTGAACAAACCGATATTGGATATTCAAGACCGCCCGACGGCCGGGCAATGGGTGACGTTAAGCTTGCAGCATTTGTTCGCCATGTTCGGGGCAACGATTTTGGTGCCGTATTTGGTCGGCTTAGATCCGTCAATCGCCTTGCTCACGAGCGGGCTTGGGACGCTCGCGTTTTTGCTCATCACGAAATGGCAAGTGCCAGCGTACCTCGGCTCATCGTTCGCCTACATCGCGCCCATCATCGCGGCGAAAACGGCCGGCGGCCCGGGGGCGGCCATGATCGGCAGCTTCCTTGCAGGGCTTGTATACGGCATTGTTGCTCTCATCATTAAAAAAGCGGGTTATCGCTGGGTGATGAAACTGTTGCCGCCCGTTGTCGTCGGTCCGGTCATCATCGTCATCGGTCTCGGCTTAGCGGGCACGGCGGTCGGGATGGCGATGAACGGCCCGGACGGCAACTACAGTCTGCTCCACTTTTCCGTTGCGTTGGTGACGCTCGCCGCCACGATCATTTGCTCGGTGCTGGCGCGCGGCATATTGAGCTTAATTCCGGTGCTTGTCGGCATCATCGTCGGTTACGTCTATGCCCTTGCGGTTGGACTCGTCGACTTATCGAACGTAGCGGACGCAAAGTGGATACAAATGCCGGATTTCCTTCTCCCGTTTGCTGACTATACGGTGCGCATCACCGCGGAGATTGTGATGCTCATGGTGCCGGTCGCCATCGTCACCTTGTCGGAACATATCGGCCACCAGCTCGTCTTAAGCAAAGTCGTCGGTCGCGACCTCATCCAAAAGCCGGGGTTGCACCGCTCGATTTTAGGTGACGGAACGGCGACGATGATTTCCGCGTTGCTCGGCGGGCCGCCGAAAACGACGTACGGGGAAAACATCGGCGTGCTCGCGATCACGCGTGTCTACAGCGTCTACGTGCTCGCCGGCGCCGCGGTGATCGCCATCGTGTTCGGCTTTGTCGGCAAAGTGACGGCGCTGATCAGCTCCATTCCGACACCGGTCATGGGCGGCGTCTCGATCTTGCTGTTCGGCATTATCGCCTCGTCCGGCTTGCGCATGTTGGTCGACAGCCGCGTTGATTTCGGCGAGACGCGCAACTTAGTCATCGCCTCGGTCATTTTGGTGATCGGCATCGGCGGAGCGGTGCTCAAAATCAGCGAGAGTTTCCAAATCACGGGAATGGCGCTCTCAGCGATTGTCGGCGTCCTGCTCAATTTAGTGCTGCCAGGGCGGCCGCAAGCAGCGGAAAACTTATTTGAAGAAGAAAAAAGCAGCGACCACGTCGCCTAATTCAATAAAAAACACCTTTTAATTGAGTCCCGCGAGGCTTAAAAAGGTGTGAAAAAGAAGGTGCATGGAGGACCGTCGTCTATCCTCGGCCCCGCTATACGCCGATCATCACACCTTGCCTCGCCGGCAAGGTGTTTTTTTGTAAAAAACGAAAAGGAGCGAGACCGATGACCCATCTGCTGACACTAGGTGAACTGTCTTTGACGGAAATCAACCGTTTGCTCGATGAAGCGGAAGCGTTTCGCAACGGGTGCCCGTGGCGTCCGGCGGCACCGATGTATGTGGCCAACTTGTTTTTCGAACCGAGCACGCGCACGAAATGCAGCTTCGAGATGGCGGAACGAAAGTTAGGGCTTCACGTCATTCCGTTTGACCCAGAACACTCGAGCGTGCAAAAAGGGGAAACGCTGTACGACACGGTAAGAACGCTGGAAGCGATCGGTGTTGACGCTGTTGTCATCCGCCATCACGAAGATGCCTATTTCGAAGCGCTCCGTCATTCGGTCGGCGTTTCGATCATTAACGCCGGCGACGGCTGCGGGCACCATCCGACTCAATCGCTCCTCGATCTGCTCACGATTCGCCAAGAGTTCGGTGCGTTTGCCGGGCTGATGGTGGCGATCATCGGCGACATCCGCCATAGCCGCGTCGCCCGCTCCAATGCGGAAGTGCTCACAAGGCTCGGCGCGAACGTCCTGTTCGCCAGCCCGGACGAGTGGAAAGACGAGACGAATGTGCACGGGATGTATGTTGATCTCGACGAGGCGGTGGCGAAAGCGGATGTCGTCATGCTCCTGCGCATCCAGCACGAGCGTCACGCTGAAAAAATGGGATTGACAAAAGAAGAGTACCACCGACAATACGGGCTGACGCTCGAACGGGCGCGGCAGATGAAGCCGGGCGCCATCATCTTGCACCCGGCGCCGGTCAACCGCGGGGTCGAAATTGCGAGCGAACTGGTTGAAGCGAAACCGTCACGCATTTTTAAACAAATGGAAAACGGCGTCTACGTGCGGATGGCGGTCTTAAAACGGGCAATGGAAGGGAGAATGCAATATGGCCGTATGGTTGAGAAATGGCATGTCGTTCAATGAACATGGACAATTGGTACGGACACATATCAAAATGGAACAAGGGAACATTGCGGCGATCCGTCATGAACAGCCGCTTGCAGCCGATGGGGAAGAAGTGATCGATGTCAGCGGCAAACTCATTGTCCCCGGTTTGATTGATGTGCACGTCCATTTGCGCGAGCCGGGCGGCGAAGCGAAAGAAACGATTGAAACGGGCACGCTCGCCGCAGCGAAAGGCGGCTTTACGACGGTGGCGGCGATGCCAAACACGAATCCGGTGCCGGACCGGAAGGAGCAGATGGAGTGGCTTTCGCGCCGCATCCGCGAGACGGCGCACGTCCATGTGCTGCCGTACGCGGCGATTACGATCGGGCAAAAAGGGGAAGAGCTGACCGATTTTGCGGCGTTAAAAGAAGCGGGGGCGTTCGCCTTTACCGATGACGGCGTCGGCGTCCAGTCGGCCGGGATGATGTTCGAAGCGATGAAACGAGCCGCGGCCCTCGATATGGCAATCGTCGCTCACTGTGAAGACGATACATTGAAAAACGGCGGCGCGGTGCATGATGGCGATTTCGCCCGCCGATATGGGCTCGCCGGCATCCCTTCTGTCTGCGAGGCGGTGCACATCGCCCGCGATGTGCTGCTTGCTGAAGCAGCCGGATGCCATTATCACGTCTGCCACATCAGCACGAAAGAATCGGTGCGCGTCGTCCGCGATGCGAAGCGGGCCGGCATCCGCGTCACCGCCGAAGTGACACCGCACCATCTCCTCTTGTGTGATGAGGACATTCCGGGGCTGGATGCGAATTACAAAATGAATCCGCCGCTGCGCAGCCGCGCGGACCGCGAGGCATTGATCGAGGGCCTGCTCGATGGGACGATCGATTTGATCGCCACCGACCACGCACCGCATACGGCGGCGGAAAAAGCAAAAGGGATCGAGGCGGCGCCGTTTGGCATCGTCGGATTGGAAACGGCGTTTCCGCTCTTATATACGCATTTGGTTAAAACGGGCCTCATTACGTTGAAACAGCTTATCGATTGGCTGACGATCAAGCCGGCGCAATGCTTTGGCCTTGACGCCGGACGGCTTGAAGTCGGGGCGCCGGCCGATCTGACGGTCATTGATTTGGAAACAGAAGAAACGATCAATCCAGAGACGTTTGCTTCAAAAGGAAACAATACGCCGTTTGCCGGTTGGGCATGCCAAGGCTGGCCGGTGATGACGTTGGTCGGCGGAACAATCGTATGGGAGAAAGGAAGGGCATAAGATGAAACGGCAGCTTGTGTTGGAAGACGGTTCGTTTTTTGTCGGGGAAGCGTTTGGCAGCTTGAAAGACACGACCGGGGAAGTCGTGTTTAACACCGGCATGACTGGATACCAAGAAATTTTGACCGATCCGTCGTATTGCGGACAAATCGTGACGATGACGTATCCGTTGATCGGCAACTACGGCATCAACCGCGATGACTTTGAAGCGATTCGCCCGTACGTGCACGGATTCATCGTGAAAGAGGCGTGCGTGAGGCCGTCCAACTGGCGCGGCGAAACGACGCTCGATGACTATTTAAAAGAAAAAGACATCCCAGGGCTGGCCGGTATCGATACGCGCAAACTGACGCGCCTCATTCGCCAGCACGGAACGCTAAGAGGGATGATTTGCGGCTTGGACGTCCACCCGGCGGAAGCGGCGGCCCACCTGCGGGCGATGGAGTGGCCGCGCGACCAAGTGCGGCGCGTCTCGACGAAAAGCGCCTATCCGAGCCCGGGGCGCGGCGAGCGCGTTGTCTTGATCGATTTTGGGATGAAGCACGGCATTTTGCGCGAGCTCAACAAACGAAATTGCGATGTCATCGTCTTGCCGTACAACGCCACCGCCGAAGAAGTAGTAAGCTGGCATCCGGATGGGGTGATGCTCTCGAACGGCCCGGGCGACCCGAAAGACGTGCCGGAAGCGATCGACATGATTCGCGGGGTTTTGGGCAAAGTGCCGCTCTTTGGCATTTGCCTCGGCCATCAGCTGTTTGCCTTGGCGTGCGGGGCGAATACGGAAAAATTGAAATTCGGCCATCGCGGCTCGAACCATCCGGTGAAAGATTTGCGCACCGGCAAAGTGGCCATCACAGCGCAAAACCACGGATACGCTGTGACGCATGAGTCGCTCGCCGGCACCCGCTTGGAAGTGACGCACGTCGCCTTGAATGACGGCACAGTCGAAGGGCTGCGCCATCTCGATTTCCCGGCATTTACGGTGCAATACCATCCGGAAGCGTCGCCGGGGCCGGAAGATGCCAATCCGCTGTTTGACGAGTTTTTGGCGCTCATCCGCGAGTTCAACAAGAAAGGGGAAGTCATCCATGCCTAAACGCCGCGACATCGAAACGATTTTGGTCATCGGCTCCGGCCCGATCGTCATCGGCCAGGCAGCCGAGTTTGACTACGCCGGGACGCAAGCGTGCCTCGCCTTGAAAGAAGAAGGCTATAAAGTCATTCTCGTCAACTCGAACCCGGCGACGATCATGACCGATACGGAAATCGCCGATAAAGTGTATATGGAGCCGCTGACGCTTGAGTTTGTCGCCCGCATCATCCGCAAAGAGCGGCCGGATGCGATTTTGCCGACGCTCGGCGGCCAAACGGGCCTCAACTTGGCGGTTGAGCTCGCCAAGGCCGGCATGCTTGCGGAGTGCGGCGTCGAAATTCTCGGCACGAAACTCGAGGCGATCGAAAAGGCGGAAGACCGCGAACAGTTCCGCGCCCTCATGAACGAGCTTGGCGAACCGGTGCCGGAGAGCGCCATTATTCACAGCCTGGAAGAGGCGTATGCGTTTGTCGAACAGATCGGCTATCCGGTCATCGTCCGCCCAGCGTTTACGCTCGGCGGCACGGGTGGCGGCATTTGCACGAACGAACAAGAGCTGATCGACATCGTTTCGACCGGCTTGAAGCTGAGCCCGGTGCATCAATGCTTGCTTGAGCGGAGCATCGCCGGCTACAAAGAAATCGAGTATGAAGTGATGCGCGATGCCAACGACAACGCGATCGTCGTCTGCAACATGGAAAACATCGACCCGGTCGGCATCCATACGGGTGACTCGGTCGTCGTCGCGCCCAGCCAGACGTTAAGCGACCGCGAATACCAGCTGCTGCGCAACGCGTCCTTGAAAATCATCCGCGCCCTTGGCATCGAAGGCGGCTGCAACGTCCAGCTGGCGCTCGACCCGGACAGCTTCCGCTATTACGTCATCGAAGTGAATCCGCGCGTCAGCCGCTCGTCGGCGCTCGCCTCAAAAGCGACCGGTTACCCGATCGCGAAACTGGCGGCGAAAATCGCTGTCGGGCTGACGCTGGATGAGATGATCAACCCGGTCACCGGGAAAACGTACGCCTGCTTTGAGCCGGCGCTTGATTATGTCGTGACGAAAATTCCGCGCTTCCCGTTTGACAAATTCGAATCGGCGAACCGCCGCCTTGGCACGCAAATGAAAGCGACCGGCGAAGTGATGGCGATCGGCCGGACGTTTGAAGAATCGCTGTTAAAAGCAGTCCGTTCGCTCGAGATCGGCGTCCACCATCTCGCATTAAAAGAGGCGGACACCGCCGCCGACGACGTGATCGAAAAACGGATCCGCAAGGCGGGTGATGAGCGGCTCTTTTACATCGCCGAAGCGCTCCGCCGCGGGGTGACGGTCGACACCGTGCATGAATGGAGCCAAATCGACCGCTTTTTCTTGCATAAAATTCAAAACATCATTGAGATGGAAACGACCTTGAAAAACCGCCCGGGCGACCTTGACGTGTTGAGGAAGGCGAAAGCGCTCGGCTTCTCGGACGCCGCGGTGGCGGCATTATGGAACAAAACGGAGCGCGACATTTACGCGCTGCGCCGCCAGGAAGGCATCGTGCCGGTGTACAAAATGGTCGATACGTGCGCGGCCGAGTTCACGTCGGAAACGCCGTATTACTACAGCACGTATGAGGAAGAAAACGAATCAGTCGTGACGGAAACACCGAGCGTCATCGTGCTCGGTTCAGGCCCGATCCGCATCGGCCAAGGGATCGAATTTGACTACGCAACCGTCCATTGCGTCTGGGCCATTAAACAAGCCGGCTATGAGGCGATCATCATTAACAACAATCCGGAGACAGTCTCGACCGACTTCAGCACGTCGGACAAACTGTACTTCGAGCCGCTGACGGCCGAAGACGTGATGCATGTCATCGACCTTGAGAAGCCGGTCGGCGTCATCGTTCAGTTTGGCGGCCAGACGGCGATCAACTTGGCGGCCGAACTCGAAGCCCGCGGCGTCCGCTTGCTCGGGACGACGCTTGAGGATTTGGACCGCGCCGAAGACCGCGACAAATTTGAACAGGCGCTTTCCGAACTCGGCATCCCGAAACCGGCCGGCAAAACGGCCGTTTCGGTCGAAGAGGCGGTCGCTATCGCCGAAGAGATCGGCTATCCGGTGCTCGTCCGCCCATCGTACGTGCTCGGCGGCCGGGCGATGGAGATTGTGTACAATCGTGAGGAGCTGCTCCATTACATGGAGCATGCCGTGCGCGTCAACCCGCAGCACCCGGTGCTCGTCGACCGCTACATCACCGGCAAGGAAGTCGAAGTCGACGCCATTTCCGACGGCGAGACGGTCGTGATCCCCGGCATTATGGAGCATATCGAACGGGCCGGCGTCCATTCCGGCGACTCGATCGCCGTCTACCCGCCGCAAACGTTAAGTGTCGAAGTGATCGATAAGATCGCCGATTACACGATCCGGTTGGCGCGCGGGCTCCATATTGTCGGGCTGCTGAACATCCAGTTCGTCGTCTCGGGAAGCGCCGTCTACGTGTTGGAAGTGAACCCGCGTTCAAGCCGCACCGTGCCGTTTTTAAGCAAAATCACCGGCGTGCCGATGGCGAATCTGGCCACGAAAGCTATTTTAGGGGCGAAGCTTGCTGAGATGGGCTATGAGACCGGCGTTTGTCCGGTGCGTCCTGGCGTGTACGTGAAAGTGCCGGTGTTCTCGTTTGCCAAACTGCGCAACGTCGACATTTCGCTTGGGCCGGAAATGAAGTCGACCGGCGAAGTGATCGGCAAGGATGTAACGTTTGAAAAAGCGCTCTATAAAGGGCTTGTTGCCTCAGGCATCCACATTCAGCCGCACGGGGCGGTGCTGTTGACGGTCGCGGACAAAGACAAAGAAGAAGCGGTCGAGCTGGCCCGCCGCTTTGCCGACATCGGCTACCAGCTGCTGGCGACGAACGGCACGGCGGAAACGTTGAAAGCGGCCGGTATCCCGGTGACGGTCGTCAATAAAATCCATTCGGCGTCGCCGAACATTTTGGATGTCATTCGCCAAGGGAAGGCGCAAGTCGTCATCAACACGCTGACGAAAGGGAAACAGCCGGAAAGCGACGGCTTCCGCATTCGCCGCGAAGCGGTCGAAAACGGCATTCCGTGCTTGACATCGCTCGATACGGCGCGAGCGATGCTGCAAGTGCTCGAATCGATGACGTTCTCGACAATGGCGATGACGGAAGGGCTGGTGCGGTCATGATCGGCCGCGAACAAATGGCGGTCGCAAGCCAGCGGCGGATCGCCGAGCGCACGTATGAATTGACGCTTTCAGGCCGCCTCGTGCAACAGATGAAGCAGCCGGGCCAGTTCGTTCATGTGAAAGTGGCCGCATCCACCGATCCGCTCTTGCGCCGCCCGCTCAGCCTTTGCCGGATCGACCACAAGCAGGGGCAATGCACGATCATTTACCGCCAGGAAGGGAAGGGGACCGCGCTGTTGGCGCAAAAACAGCCGGGCGACACGGTCGATGTGCTCGGCCCGCTCGGCAACGGTTTTCCGCTCGAGGCTGCGCCGGCGGGCGGCCGGGCGCTGTTGGTGGGCGGCGGCATCGGCGTCCCGCCGCTCTATGAACTGGCGAAACATTTAGTGAACCGGGGCGTTGAAGTGGTGAGTGTGCTCGGGTTCCAAACGAAAGCGGCGGTCTTTTACGAAGAAGAATTTGCCGCGTTCGGCGAGACGTATATCGCCACCGATGACGGGTCGCATGGGGCGGCGGGCCGCGTCACCGATGTGATCGAAGCGCGCGCGCTCGAGTTTGACGTGTTGTACGCCTGCGGCCCGAAGCCGATGTTAAAGGCGCTCGACGAACGATTCCGCGGCCGGCCGGTGTACTTGTCGCTAGAAGAGCGGATGGGCTGCGGCGTCGGGGCGTGTTTCGCCTGCGTCTGCCATGTTCCGGGAAGCGAAACGGCGTATAAAAAAGTATGCAGCGACGGTCCGGTGTTTCGGGCCGGGGAGGTGGTGTTATGAACCGGCTGGCGGTCGAACTGCCGGGGCTTTCGCTCAAAAACCCGATCATGCCGGCGTCCGGCTGTTTCGGGTTTGGCCGCGAGTACGCCCAGTTTTACGATTTAAATGTGTTAGGCGCCATCATGATCAAAGCGACGACCAAAGAGCCGCGCTTTGGCAACCCGACACCAAGGGTGGCGGAAACGCCGGGCGGGATGTTAAACGCCATCGGCCTGCAAAACCCCGGTCTTGATAAGGTGCTGACGGAAGAACTGCCGTGGCTTGAACAGTTTGACGTGCCGATCATCGCCAACATCGCCGGCTCGACGGTGGAAGAATACGTCGAGGTAGCCGAAGCAATTTCCAAAGCGCCGAACGTCCATGCGTTAGAGCTCAACATTTCCTGCCCAAACGTGAAAAAAGGCGGGATTGCGTTTGGCACCGTGCCAGACGTGGCTGCGGAACTGACGCGGCTTGTCAAAGAAGTGTCCGCCGTGCCAGTTTACGTGAAGCTGTCTCCGAACGTCACCGACATCGTCGCGATGGCGAAAGCGATTGAACAAGCGGGCGCTGACGGCCTGACGATGATCAACACGCTCGTGGGCATGCGCATCGACGTGAAAACAGGCCGGCCGATTTTGACCAACGGCACCGGCGGCTTATCCGGACCGGCGGTCAAACCGATCGCCATCCGCATGATTTACGAAGTGAGCCAGGCGGTGTCGATTCCAATCATCGGCATGGGCGGCGTGCAAACGGCGGAAGATGTGCTCGAATTTTTCTGCGCCGGCGCGAGCGCGGTTGCTGTCGGTACGGCCAACTTCGTCGATCCGTTCGTTTGCCCGACGATCATCAACGAACTGCCAGCGCTGCTTGACGAGCTTGGGATTGATCGGATCTCCGAATGTACGGGAAGGAGCTGGAAAACCGGTGCACACGCCGTTCATTGTCGCCCTTGATTTTCCATCAAAACAAGACGTTGAATCGTTTTTACGGCCGTTTGCCGGCACGCCGCTGTTTGTGAAAGTCGGCATGGAGCTATACTATCAAGAAGGCCCATCGATCGTCGCGTTTCTCAAAGAACAAGGACACGCCATCTTTTTAGACTTAAAACTGCACGACATCCCGAATACAGTGAAACAGGCGATGAAAGGGCTCGCCCGTGCCGGCGCCAATTTGGTGAACGTCCACGCCGCCGGCGGACGGCGCATGATGGAAGCGGCGATCGAGGGGCTTGACGCCGGCACGCCAAGCGGCGCCGCCCGACCGCGCTGCATCGCCGTCACTCAGCTGACAAGCACGGACGAGCGCATGCTTCATGAAGAGCTTTGCATTTCCCGCCCGCTTGCCGACACGGTCAGCCATTACGCGGCGGTGGCGAAAGAAAGCGGCCTTGACGGCGTCGTCTGCTCAGCGAACGAAGTGCCGCTCATCAAAGAACGGTGCGGCGCTGCGTTTCTCGCGGTCACCCCGGGAATTCGCTTTGCCGATGATGCGGCGCACGACCAAGTGCGCGTCGTCACGCCAAGGGAAGCGCATGCGCTTGGTTCTGACTACATCGTCATCGGCCGCAGCATCACCCGCGCCGCCGACCCGCTTGCCGCGTACGCCCGCCTGCAGCATGAATGGAACGGAGGAGAGAGAGAATGAAACACGACATTGCCGCCCAACTGCTTGAAATGGGAGCGGTCGCTTTGCGGCCGAACGACCCATTCACTTGGTCATCGGGCTTACAAGCGCCGATTTATTGCGACAACCGCCTGACGCTTGCCTATCCGGACGTGCGCCGCCTGATCGCCGACGGCCTCGCGAACCTCATCCGCACCCATTTTCCTGAAGCGGACCTCATCTCTGGCACAGCCACGGCCGGCATCCCGCACGCCGCGTGGGTGAGCGAGCGGCTTGATTTGCCGATGTGCTACGTCCGCAGCCAGGCGAAAGCGCACGGAAAAGGGAAGCAAATCGAAGGCAAAGCCGAACCGGGCCAACGCGTCGTCGTCATCGAAGACTTAATCTCGACCGGCGGCAGCTCGCTTGCGGCCGTCCGCGCCTTGAAAGAAGCAGGCTGCGAGGTGCTTGGCGTCGCCGCCATCTTCACGTACGGACTCGAAAAAGCGAAACAGGCGTTTGCCGAAGCGAATTTGCCTGCCTACACCCTCACCGACTACGACACGCTCATCGAAACGGCCGTCCGCCTTGGCGCCGTCAGCGAACACGACCTGGCGACATTGCGGCAATGGCGGGAAAATCCGGAAGAGTGGGGGAAATAGACGAGAAGAAAGAAGCGCGGACCAAAGGATGGTTCGCGCTTTGTCGTTAAGCGGTGGGGGGATGCCTCACCCGTCATACGCCTCATCCCACGCGATGGCTGGGAGGAAATGAATCCGTCAACGGCCATTTAATTCTGCACTTTTTGATTATTTCCTTTTTGCCATTCCCAGTATAATTATATTCACAACGTTCTTCATCCCACTTGAAGAAACGAGGTGTATCGAACACGGGTGAGTAAAATATTTGTGGGTGACGCTCCGGAATGATTCCCCTGACGAGGGTTGCAAACATTTGCTCGTTACACTCGCCGGGGCCACCAAGCGAAGCGCGATAGAAAAAACAAATATTTAGAAGAGCACAAAGGACAATCGGACCTGCTACTGTGACCAGATCAGTTGAAACTTTTGTGAAAGCTTTGAACCTGAAAGAAAATATATCCGGCATGAACCAAAGACCACCTTATAAATGAAGTGACCCCTGTCAAGTAGACAGGGGTCACTTCACATTCTGTGTTTTTTTGTACCGTTTACGATGGTTTCACCGCGTGTTCTTTTTGCCGCTGTTTCATGGCGCGGACGAGCTCTTCGTCCGGTGTGACGTAGAGCGTTTGCTCATTTTCATAAATGACGAATCCGGGTTTGGCGCCGCTCGGTTTTTTCACGTAGCGGACGCGCGTGTAATCGACCGGCACGGAGCCGGAGTGGCGGGCTTTGCTGAAGTAGGCGGCCAAGTTCGCCGCTTCCAAGAGCGTTTGTTCCGACGGCTGCTTGCTCCGGATGACGACGTGCGAGCCGGGAATGTTTTTCACATGCAGCCAAACCTCGTCCTTATGGGCGAGTTTGGTCGTGAGATAGTCGTTTTGTTTATTGTTTTTGCCAACCACTATTTCCGTGCCGTCGCTGGCGACGTAGCGGTCCAGCTCGGGCGCGGTGGGTTTGCGCTTTTTCGCTCCTTTCGCCGCGTGCGGGCGCAAGTAGCCTTGTTCAATGAGCTCATCGCGGATTTCCTCGACATCTTTCGGCGAGGCGGTTTCGAGCTGGCTTAAAATCGTGTCGCAATAGGCGATGTCTTCTTTCGTCTGTTCGATTTGTTCTTGCACGACGGCGAGCGAGTTTTTCGCTTTTTGGTATTTTTGGAAGTACTGTTGCGCGTTCTCAGACGGCGACTTTTGCGGGTCGAGCGGAATCGTGACCGTGCCGCCGTTTTCATCATAGTAGTTGGTGACTTCGATTTCCGTCATGCCGCGCTTTGCGGCGTACAAATGGCCGGTGAGCAGCTCCCCATACAGTCGGTAAACATCAGCCTTTTTGGCTTCTTCGAGCGTCTGTGCGAGCTTGAGGAGCTTTTTTTCGTTTTTCGCCTTTTCGTTCGCCATGAGCCGCTCGATGTCGTGGGCTTGCTGCTTGACGCGGTCGCGCTCGGCTTTGCCGAAATAAAAGCGGTCGAGCAGCTCGCTTGCGCTCGCAAACGGTTGGCCTTCGATTTTTATGTGCTTAAGCGGCAACACGTAGAACCATTCTTTTTCCCCGTTCGTGTACATCATCGGGGCAAAGCGGTGGTGCCGGACGTCATCGATGAGCGCGAGGAAGCTTTTCGGCAGCGTCGCCCGGTTGGCGAGTCCGGCGCGGAAGACGGCCTCATTGGCGAACAGCGGCGAAAGGCCGCTGAAGGCGGAAACGAGCTGATGGGCGAGCTTGCCGGCGTGAAAATCAAGTTTTTTTAGCACCGTTTCTTCCGTCGCCTCAAGCGGGTTCAGCTTGCCGTGCATCGGCGGGGCGACGTACGGATGCCCGGGGAGCACCGTCCGGTAGCGGTTGACGGACGGCGGCAAATGTTTCAAGCTGTCGATGATCGTGTCGGTCGATGCATCAACGAGGATGATGTTGCTATGGCGGCCCATCACTTCGATCATGAGCCGCTTTGTTTGCACGTCGCCGAGTTCATCACGGCCTTTCACGCTCATGACGATGATGCGGTCAAAATCGACTTGGCGAACCGCTTCGATAATGCTTCCTTCCAACTGTTTGCGCAGCCGCATGCAAAACATCGGCGGTTCCGGCGGGTTGTCGTACGTTTCGTTTGTCAAATGGACGCGCGCGTACGTCGGATGCGCTGAAAGCATCACTTTATGGTTATGGCCGCGGGCGCGCACGAGCAAGACGATCTCATGCGCTGACGGCTGATGGATTTTCGTGATTCGTCCGCCCGCAAGCGCCTTCTGCAATTCATCGACAATGGCGTATGTAAACACTCCGTCAAACGACATGGAAAACACCTTTCTATTCGTTTCTTTACTACTTCGATCTTACCATAGATCCACTGTTTTGAACATTTTTGCGAACATTTCGGGGAATGGATGGCGGCGTTCATCCAAACGGTTATATAAAAATGAAAAGGAAATGCGCGGCAAATCGATTTCGGTCGTTTGTTTACATCGCCCAATCGATCATTTTTTCGGACATGTGTGAATAAGCATAAAAAAGCGGGAGCGGTGCGCCGAAAAGACGGAAGAAACGGAGGGGAAACGGGATGCAGTGGCATATGCTGGCTGCCAACGATGTCGCGCACGAGGCGAAAACGAATGTCGCTGCCGGATTGACCGCGGCGGAGGCGGAGAAGCGGCTGCGGCAGTTCGGCTATAATGAGTTGGCGGAAGGGAAAGCGACACCGGCCATCGCGGTCTTTTTCCGTCAGTTTCAAGATTTTATGGTGCTCGTTTTGCTTTTGGCGACCATCATTTCGGCGTTTTTAGGTGAATATGTTGATGCGGCCGCCATTGTCGTCATCGTCATCATGAACGCCGTGCTTGGTTTTATCCAAGAGCGGCGGGCGGAAAAGTCGCTTGCCGCTTTAAAGCAGCTGTCCGCGCCGCAAGCGGTGGTGCTGCGCAATGGCGAGTGGCTGAAAATTCAGGCAAGGGAGTTGGTCGTTGGGGATATTGTCAAATTGACAAGCGGCGACCGGGTCGGGGCTGATCTCCGGATCATTGAGGCGAACGGGCTAGAGATTGAGGAATCGGCGTTAACGGGCGAATCAGTGCCGGTGGCGAAATCTGCCGCCCCGCTTCCGACCGAGCAGGCGTCATTAGGCGATTTGCATAATATGGCGTTTATGGGGACGTTAGTAACAAGGGGGAGCGGCGTCGGCATCGTCATTGCCACCGGAATGAAAACGGCGATGGGGCAAATCGCGACGATGCTTGAAGAAGCGGATGCCGGCATGACCCCGCTGCAGCGCCGCTTAGAGCAGCTGGGGAAAATTTTGCTTATCGTGGCGTTGGCGCTGACGGCGGCGGTGGTGGTGGTTGGCGTCATTCAAGGACATGATCTGTATGAAATGTTTTTAGCGGGTGTATCGCTCGCGGTTGCGGCCATTCCAGAAGGCCTGCCGGCCATTGTGACGGTCGTGTTGGCGCTTGGCGTGCAGCGAATGATTAAGCGAAACGCCATCGTCCGCAAGCTTCCGGCGGTGGAAACGCTCGGCTGCGCTTCGGTCATTTGTTCTGATAAAACAGGAACGATGACGGAAAACATGATGACGGTCACGCAGCTATGGGCCGGCGGACGGACGTTTTCGGTAAGCGGCGTCGGCTTGAACACGGATGGGGAGTTTTCGGAACGCGGCCGGATGGTCGATCCGCGCCGGGTTCCGGCGCTTGACCGCCTATTGACGATGGCGGCGCTTTGCAACAGTTCGGATGTGAAAGAGGAAAACGGACGCCGCTATGTCGACGGCGATCCGACGGAAGGAGCGCTGCTTGTCGCTGCGGAAAAAGCGGGCATAAAAAAAGGCCAGCTCCTTCGTGACTATATCATTGAACGGGAGTTTCCGTTTGATTCCGAGCGGAAAATGATGACGGTCATCGTCCGCGACCGAAACGGCCGCCGGTTTTCCGTGACGAAAGGCGCTCCGGACGTGTTGCTTGAACGGGCGGCGCGCCTTGAATGGAACGGCCGCGAGCAGGCGCTGACCCCGGCATGGAAAGAGGCGGTCGAGAAGGCGGTTCACCAGATGGCGGCCTCAGCTTTGCGCACGATCGCCGTCGCCTACCGGCCGCTGGCCGACAATGCGAAAATCAAATCGGAAGAAGAGGCGGAAACACAATTGATTTTTCTTGGTGTCGCCGGGATGATTGACCCGCCGCGCCCCGAGGTGAAAGAGGCGGTGGCGCGCTGTAAAGAGGCGGGCATGAAAACGGTGATGATTACCGGCGACCATGTGGTGACGGCCGCCGCGATCGCCAAACAGCTTGGCATATTGCCGCCCGGCGGCCAAGTGATGGACGGGGCGACGTTATCGCGCCTGTCGGTCGATGAGCTTGAGCGCGAGATCGACAATATTTATGTGTTTGCCCGCGTCGCGCCGGAACATAAGTTGAAAATTGTCAACGCCTTCAAGCGGCGCGGCCATATCGTCGCCATGACGGGCGACGGGGTGAACGACGCGCCGGCGATTAAAGCGGCTGATATCGGCGTTGCCATGGGCCGGTCAGGGACGGATGTGGCGAAAGAGGCGGCATCGCTCGTCTTGCTTGATGACAACTTTGCGACGATCCAAGCGGCGATTGAAGAAGGACGCAACATTTACGAAAACATTCGCAAATTTATCCGCTATTTGCTCGCCTCGAACGTCGGGGAAATTTTAGTGATGCTGTTTGCCATGCTGCTCGCGCTGCCGCTGCCGCTTGTGCCGATTCAAATTTTATGGGTCAACCTCGTGACGGACGGCTTGCCGGCGATGGCGCTTGGGCTTGATCGGCCGGAAGAAAATGTGATGAAGCGGCCGCCGCGCCGTCCTGATGAAGGGGTGTTCGCCCGCGGGCTTGGCTGGAAAATCGTAAGCCGCGGCTTTTTGATCGGCCTTGTCACGCTGGCGGCGTTTATGACCGCGTATGAGCGGAGCGGCGATGATTTAGTTTACGGCCAGACGACGGCGTTTGCGACGCTTGTGCTCGCTCAATTAATTCACGTGTTTGACTGCCGTTGCGAGCGTTCGATTTTTGACCGCAATCCGTTGGGGAACGGCTATCTTGTTGCGGCGGTCGTCGTGTCGCTGCTGCTCCTGTTTGTCGTGATTTACTATCCGCCGCTGCAAAATGTGTTCCATACGAAACCGATCGCTACGCTCGACTGGCTGCTCATTGCCGGGTTGTCCGCCTTGCCGACGTTTTTGTTTGCCGGTTCGTTTTTTGCGAGAAAATAAATAACGCGTATGATATAATGAAAAAGGTGATAGAGATCCACTCTATGGCCTTTTCTTTTTTCATCAATGACAGCAACGGGTGTGATGGCATGGTTTACAGCATGACTGGCTTTGGTGCGAGCACGAAAAAAACAGACCGCCTGATGGTGACGGTGGAAATGAAATCGGTCAACCACCGGTTTTGCGAAATTTCCATCCGCCTCCCTAGACAATGGCTCGTGTTTGAAGATAAAATAAAAAAAGCGATTTTGTCCTATGTGCGGCGCGGAAAAGTCGAAGTGTTCGTCACGATCGCCGGCGAAGGGCTCGTGAAGCGGAAAGTACATATCGATTGGGATTTGCTCGGTCAATATTGGGCCGGGGTGCAGGAGGCGGCAAAGCGATTTTCCGTTGACGGCAGCGTGACGGCCGCCGAGCTGCTTCGGCTTGACGGGGTCGTCGAAATGGCGGAGGAGGAAGGCGGCAATGAGGAGATCGAGCCGCTTCTTCTCGCCGCCGTCGATGAGGCGGCAAAGGCGCTTATGGCCATGCGCAAACAAGAGGGGGAGGCGCTCGCCGCTGATTTGCGCGCCCGTTTGCATGAGATCGAAGCAGGCGCCGCCGCCATTGAGCAGCGGGCGCCGCTCGTCGTCGAGCAATACCGCGGGCGGCTTGAGCGCCGTCTCCGCGAATGGGCGCCCGCTCCGGTCGACGAGGCGCGGTTGCTTACGGAAGTGGCGGTGTTTGCCGAGAAAGCGGACATTCACGAGGAGTTGAAGCGCATTCGCAGCCATTTGACGCAAATGGCGGACGCGCTCGAAGCGGACGAACCGGTCGGGCGGAAGTTGGACTTTTTAGTGCAGGAGCTAAACCGCGAAGTGAACACGATCGGCGCCAAGGCGAATGACAGCGTCATTGCCGCGCAAGTCGTCGGGATGAAAAGCGCGCTCGAGAAAATGCGCGAGCAAGTGCAAAACGTGGAATAACCGTTTAAAACGGCTTGCCGGCGGCAACAATAACGAATATGGCAGGTGGGCGTGTCATGATGATGAAATTTATTAATATCGGGTACGGAAACATGGTGTCGGCCGCCCGCATCATTACGATTGTCAGCCCCGATTCGGCGCCGATCAAACGGATGATCCAGGATGCGCGCGAAAGCGGCAAGCTCGTCGACGCCACGCACGGCCGGAGGACGCGTGCGGTGATCATTACAGACAGCGATCACGTCATTTTATCGTCCGTGCAGCCGGAGACGGTAGCGAACCGCTTGTACGGAAGCGACGATTTCTCCGAGGAAGGGTAGGGTTTTCAACGTTGAGGAACGAACGAGGGTTGTTAATCGTCATGTCAGGGCCGTCCGGCGTCGGCAAAGGAACGGTGCGCAAAGCGCTGTTTTCGCGCCCGGACATCAAACTTCATTATTCGGTGTCGGTCACGACCCGCAAGCCGCGGGAAGGCGAAGTGGAAGGCGTCGATTACTTCTTCCGGACGCGCGAGCAGTTTGAACAAATGATCCGCGAAAACAAGCTGCTCGAATGGGCCGAGTACGTCGGCAACTATTACGGAACGCCGATTGACTATGTGGAAAAAACGCTCGCCGAGGGAAAAGACGTGTTTTTGGAAATCGAAGTGCAAGGGGCGATGAAAGTGCGCCGCGCGTTTCCGGAAGCGCTCTTTATCTTCCTCGCTCCGCCGAGCTTGTCGGAGCTTGAGAAGCGGATCATCGGGCGCGGCACCGAGTCAAAGGAGCTGATCGAAAATCGGCTGCAGGCAGCGAAAGAGGAGCTCGAAATGATGGATGCGTACGACTATGTCGTCGAAAACGACGAGGTTGATCTTGCCTGCGAGCGGATTAAGGCGATCGTCATCGCCGAGCATTGCCGGCGCGAGCGCGTCGCCGAGCGGTATAAACGGATGTTGGGGGTGGAATGACGATGCTGTATCCTTCCATTGATTTGCTTATGAAAAAAGTGGACTCGAAATATAAGCTTGTGACCGTTGTCGCCAAACGGGCGCGCGAGCTTCAAGACGGGGCCGAGCTGATGGTGAAAAAGCCGGTGTCGAAAAAATTTGTCGGCCAGGCGTTAGAGGAAATTGCCGGCGACAAGGTCGAATTAGTGGAAGAGGAAAAATAACAACCTAGCTGTTAGGTTGTTATTTTTTTCAATATCGGGGGTGGTCAAGATGATCAAGGGGAAACATATTTTGCTTTGTGTAACCGGGGGGGTTGCCGCTTACAAGGCCGCAGCGCTGACAAGCCAGTTAACCCAGCGCGGCGCAGAAGTGAGAGTCATCATGACCGAAGGGGCGTGCCAGTTTATTACGCCGCTTACGTTTCAAGCGTTGTCACGCCAAGAGGTATATGTTGACACGTTCGCAGAAAACAATCCGGCCGTCATTGCCCATATCGATTTGGCCGATTGGGCTGACCTCGTTCTTGTCGCCCCGGCGACGGCGAATACGATCGCCAAGCTGGCAGCCGGCATCGCCGACAATATGGCGACGACGACGATTTTGGCGACGAAAGCGCCGGTGTGGATCGCCCCGGCGATGAACGTCCATATGTACGAACATCCGGCCGTGCAGGCGAACATTGAAACGCTGCACCGGTTCGGCTATTGGTTCATCGAGCCGTCGGAAGGCTACTTGGCGTGCGGCTATATCGGAAAAGGGCGGCTTGAAGAGCCGGAAACCATCATCGCCCATATCGAGCGGTTTTTCGCCGCCGATCCGCCTTTGTTCCGCGGGAAACGCATCCTTGTGACCGCCGGGCCGACAAGGGAAAAGCTCGATCCGGTTCGCTATTTTTCCAACTATTCGAGCGGCAAAATGGGTTATGCGATCGCCGAAGCGGCGGCCCGCTTTGGTGCATCCGTCACGCTTGTCTCCGGCCCCACAGCCCTTTCTTCGCCCGATGGTATCGAGACGGTGCCGGTTGAGTCGGCAGCTGAGATGTATGAAGCGGTCTTGTCCCGCTTTGCGGAAACGGACGTTGTCATTAAAGCGGCGGCGGTGGCCGATTACCGGCCGAAATATGTAGCGGCGGCGAAAATTAAAAAGCAGCCCGGCGATTACGTCGTCGAGATGGAGCGGACAGTCGACATTTTAAAAACGCTCGGTGAGCGGAAAACAAGGCAAATTTTAGTCGGATTTGCGGCTGAAACGGACAACCTTGAACAATATGCGTTAAAAAAACTCGAAGAAAAGCGGCTTGACCTTGTCGTCGCCAACAATGTCACCGAAGAAGGGGCAGGCTTTGCCGGTGATACGAACATCGTCACCATTTTCCGCCGTGACGGCGTCGTCCGTTCGCTGCCGCTCATGACAAAACGCGAGGCCGCCGAGGAACTTTTAAAAGAAATTTATGCGTATATCGAGGGGATTCGATGAAAGTAGCATCGGTCATTGTCGATGTCCCGACGCGGCAAACGGATCGCCCGTTTGATTATTTGATTCCCGAGCGCTGGCATGGCGTCATCCAGCCGGGCATGCGGGTGACGGTGCCGTTCGGGGCGCGGCGTCTGCAAGGATTTGTCATTGAGGTAAAAGACCACTCCGAGATCAAGCAGCTGAAGCCGATCGAACACGTACTCGATGTCGTGCCGGTGTTAAATGAAGAGCTGCTCGACCTTGGCCGCTATTTGACGGAGACGACGCTTTGTTTTGCCATTTCCGCGTACCAAGCGATGTTGCCGGCGGCGATGCGGGCGAAGTATGAAAAAACGCTCCGCCTGACGGATGAGCGGAAGCGCACGGCGCTGCCGGACGACTTACAGCCGCTGTTTGCCGGCCGGATAGCAACTAGCTGGAAAGATGTTGAAACCGCCGGTTTATGGCGGGCAGCGCAAAAGGCGGTGCAGCAAGGTGTGCTTGAAGCGGTTTACGAAGTGAAGGAAAAAGCAGGCAAGAAAACAGTGAAGCATGCGGTTTTGGCTGTTCCAGCGGAACAGGCGAGAGACGCGTTAGCGTCGCTGCCTTCAAGACAAAAAGACGTGCTTTCATTTTTGCTTGAAAAAGAGGAAGCGATGCCGGTTGCCGAGCTGCAAGCGGCGCTTGGCGTTTCATCCGCGCCGCTGAAAGCGCTCGCCGACAAAGGATTCATTATGATGCACGATGTTGAAGTGTACCGCGATCCATATGGACATCGCACGTTTCAGCCGAGCGCGCCGCCGCCGCTCACTGAAGCGCAAGCCGGGGCGTTGGCGGCCATCGCCGCTTCGGTGCGCGCCGGGGAGCACCGCACGTTTTTGCTTTATGGCGTCACTGGCAGCGGAAAGACGGAAGTGTACATGCAGGCGATCGAGGAAGTGTTGCGCCACGGGAAAGAGGCGATCGTTCTCGTGCCGGAAATTTCGTTGACGCCGCAAATGGTTGAGCGCTTTAAAGGCCGGTTTGGCCCGAAAGTAGCCGTGCTCCACAGCGGGCTGTCAATCGGCGAAAAATACGACGAATGGCGGAAAATTCACCGCAAAGAAGTGCAGCTTGTCGTCGGCGCGCGCTCTGCAGTGTTTGCCCCGTTTGAAAACTTAGGGATGATCATTATCGATGAGGAGCATGAGACGAGCTATAAGCAAGAGGAGATGCCGCGCTACCACGCACGGGATGTCGCCATTTACCGCGCCCGCCGCCACGGCTGTCCGGTCGTGCTCGGCAGCGCCACTCCGTCGCTCGAGACGTTCGCCCGCGCCGCCAAAGGGGTGTATGAGCTGCTTGAACTGCCGGAACGGATTGCTGACCGCGGCATGCCGGACGTTCATATTGTCGATATGCGCGAGGAACTGCGCAGCGGCAACCGTTCGATGTTTTCGCGCCGGTTGCTTGATGAGCTGCGCCTTCGGCTCGAACGCGGCGAGCAGGCGGTATTGTTTTTAAACCGGCGCGGCTATTCGACGTTTGTCATGTGCCGCGGCTGCGGCTATGTCATCCGCTGTCCGCATTGTGACATTTCACTCACATACCATCGCGCCGGGGAGCGGATGAAATGCCATTATTGCGGCCATGAAGAGCCGATGGCCCCCCGCTGTCCGTCGTGCGGGAGCGAACATATCCGCTTTTTCGGCACCGGCACGCAAAAGGTGGAAGAAGAGTTGGCCAAGCTGTTGCCGGAAGCGCGCGTCATCCGCATGGATGTCGACACGACCGGGCGGAAAGGGGCGCATGAAGAGCTGCTGTCCCGCTTTGCCGCCAAAGAAGCCGATATTTTGCTCGGCACGCAAATGATCGCCAAAGGGCTTGATTTTCCTGACGTGACGCTCGTCGGCGTGCTCGCCGCCGATACGATGCTCCATCTGCCTGATTTCCGCGCCGCGGAGAAAACATTTCAGCTGCTGACGCAAGTGAGCGGGCGCGCCGGCCGGCATGAGCTGCCCGGTGAAGTCGTCATCCAGACGTATACGCCGGACCACTACAGCATTGAGCTCGCCGCCCGCCATGATTACCGCGCCTTTTACCGGCGGGAGATGACGCTGCGCAAGGCGCACGGTTATCCGCCGTACTATTATTTGGCGCTCATTACCGCCGCGCACGAAGAAGCGCCAGCCGCGGCCAAAGCGGCTGAAAAAATCGCCGCCTATTTGCGCAAGCAGCTGTCGAACGAAGCGGTCATCCTCGGCCCGGTCGCCTCACCGATCGCCCGCCTTCATGATAGATATCGTTACCAATGCATGATAAAATACAAGCGGGAACCGAACGTAACGGCGGCACTCAAAGCGGTCATCGACCGCTACCAGGCGGATGCCGCCCACGGCGGGGTGGCGATTACCGTCGATACAAACCCGTATATGATGATGTGAAAATGGAGGAATGACGTTGTCTGTACTGCCGATTGTCACTTACCCTGCTCCGGTTTTGGAACAGCCGTGCGCGCCGGTGACGGCCTTTGACCGCCAGCTCGGCCGGCTGCTTGACGATATGTATGAGACGATGCTTGCCGCAGACGGGGTTGGCTTGGCCGCTCCGCAAGTCGGCATCGCCAAACAGATTGCTGTCGTCGATGTCGGCGATGAGCACGGCCGGATTGAGCTCGTCAATCCGGTCATTGTCGAGGCGCACGGCGAACAAATTGATGTCGAAGGCTGCTTGAGCTTTCCCGGCCTGTTTGGCGAAGTGCCGCGCGCCGAGCATGTGAAAGTGCGGGCGCAAAACCGGCGCGGGCGCCTGTTTACCCTCTCTGCGACCGGCTTTTTAGCGCGCGCGCTTCAGCACGAAATCGACCATTTGCACGGCGTGCTGTTTACGTCGAAAGTGATCCGTTACTGCGATCTTGAAGAATTGGAAGGATAGATGCCAATGACGAACATTGTCTTTATGGGGACGCCTGACTTTGCTGTGCCGGTTTTACGGCAGCTGCTTGATGACGGGTATCGGGTTGTAGCCGTTGTCACGCAGCCGGACAAGCCGAAAGGGCGAAAGCGCGAGCTCGTTCCGCCCCCGGTGAAAGTGGAGGCTGAGAAGCATGGCATTCCGGTGCTGCAGCCGACAAAAATTCGCGACCCGGAACAATACGAACAAGTGCTGGCGTTCGCGCCTGACTTGATCGTGACGGCGGCGTTTGGGCAAATTTTGCCGAAGGCGCTGCTCGATGCGCCCAAATACGGCTGCATCAACGTCCATGCTTCGCTTCTTCCCGAGCTGCGCGGCGGGGCGCCGATCCATTACGCCATTTGGCAGGGAAAAACGAAAACGGGCGTCACGATCATGTATATGGTGGAGCGGCTGGATGCCGGCGACATGTTGGCGCAAGTCGAAGTGCCGATTGAAGAAACGGATACCGTCGGCGCGCTGCATGATAAATTGAGCGCTGCCGGGGCTAAACTATTATCAGAAACGCTCCCGCTTTTACTCGAAGGAACCATCACGCCTGTTCCACAAGACGAAGAGAGGGCAACATATGCCCCAAATATCCGGCGCGAACAAGAGCGGATTGACTGGACGCAGCCTGGCGAGGCCATTTACAACCATATCCGCGCCTTCCACCCGTGGCCGGTTACGTATACGATGCACGACGGGAACGTTTGGAAAATCTGGTGGGGCGACAAAGTGCCGGCGCCAAGCCTAGCGCCGCCGGGGACGATTTTGGCGCTTGAGGAGGATGGCATCGTCGTCGCTACCGGCAATGAGACCGCCATTAAAATTACTGAATTGCAGCCGGCCGGCAAAAAGCGGATGGCCGCCGGCGAGTTTTTGCGCGGCGCCGGCAGCCGGCTTGCGGCCGGCATGAAGCTAGGAGAGGACAATGAACGTACGTGAACTTGCTTTAGATACGCTGTTAGCCATCGAACAAAAAGGAGCATACAGTCACTTGCAGTTGAATGACGCCATCCGGAAAGGGCGTCTTGACGGGCGCGATGCGGCGCTGCTGACGGAAATCGTGTACGGAACGGTGCAGCGGCGCGATACGCTTGACTATTATTTGACGCCGTTTTTGCGCAAGGCGCGCCGGCTCGAGCCGTGGGTGCGGGTGCTTCTCCGGCTGACGCTGTACCAAATGGTCTATTTGGACCGCGTCCCGGATCGCGCCGCCATCTTTGAAGCGGTGGAAATCGCGAAGCAGCGCGGCCATCGCGGCATCGCTTCGCTCGTGAACGGCGTTTTGCGCGCCATTGGCCGCGCGGGGCTGCCGTCGCTCGATGCGATTCATGATCCCGGAAAGCGGCTCGCTGTCGCGACGAGCCACCCGGAGTGGCTTGTCCGGCGCTGGATCGAACAATATGGCCTTGAGGAGACGGCGCGCATGTGCGAGATCAATTTGCGCCCGCCGCAATCGACCGCCCGCGTCAATCAGCTGCGGGCGACGGTAAGGGAAGCGCTTGAGCGGCTTACCGGCGAAGGAGTGAAGGCTGTTCAAGGTCATCTCGCTCCGGAAGCCATCCGAGCTGAAAAAGGGAATTTGGCCCATACGGAGACGTTTCGCTCCGGCTGGCTGACGATCCAAGATGAAAGCTCGATGCTCGTCGCCCGGGCGCTCGATCCGGCAGCAGGGGAGCGGGTGCTCGACTGTTGTGCGGCGCCGGGCGGGAAAACGACCCATATCGCCGAACGGATGGACGGCCGCGGCGAAGTGGTCGCTGTCGACGTGCACGAGCATAAAGTGAAGCTCATTGAACAGCAGGCGCAAAGGCTCGGCCTTGACAATATCACGGCGCTCGCCCTTGACAGCCGCCGGCTCGGCGAGCGGTTTGCTCCCGAGTCGTTCGACCGCATTTTAGTCGATGCGCCGTGCACCGGGTTCGGCGTCATCCGCCGCAAACCGGAGATCAAGTATACGAAAGGGAAAGACGATGTCGCGGCGCTTGCCGACATCCAGCAAGCCATTTTGCGAGCCGCGGCCCCGCTCTTGAAAAAAGGGGGTACGCTTGTCTACAGCACGTGTACGGTCGAGCGCGTGGAAAATGAAGAAGCTGTCGCCCGCTTTTTGGCCGATCATCCGGACTTTTCGCTTGATGACCGTCTCGCCGAGCGGCTGCCGGAAGCGGTGCGGCCGCATGTGAAAGGCGGCATGCTGCAGCTGTTGCCGCATGATTTTGATTCCGACGGGTTTTTTATCGCCCGGTTACGAAAGAAGGGGTAATAAATGGAAATCACTCATACAGCTGCCCGCCGGTCCGCCGGCGAAGCGCAGCTGCCAACCTTGCCGTCGATTTACTCGCTGACGCTTGACGAATGGAAAGAATGGCTCGTCGCTCACGGCGAAAAGCCGTTTCGCGCCACGCAAATTTACGAATGGCTGTACGAAAAGCGCGTCACCGATTTTGCTGAGATGACGAATTTGCCCAAACGGCTGCGCGAACAGCTCGCCGCGGCGTTTTCCATCACCACATTGAAAACGATCGTGAAACAAACATCGAAAGATGGAACGATCAAATTTTTGTTCGAGCTGCACGACGGCTATTCGATCGAGACGGTGCTCATGCGCCATAACTACGGGAATTCAGTGTGCGTGACGACGCAAGTCGGCTGCCGCATCGGCTGCACGTTTTGCGCCTCGACGCTCGGCGGACTGAAACGCCATTTAGAGGCGGGCGAAATCGTCGCCCAAGTCGTGCAAGTGCAAAAGGCGCTCGACGAAACCGAGGAGCGCGTCAGCAGCATCGTCGTGATGGGCATCGGTGAGCCGTTTGACAATTATGATGCGCTCATCAAGTTTTTGCGCATTGTCAACCATCCGAAAGGGCTGAACATCGGGGCCCGCCATATTACTGTTTCCACGAGCGGCATCATCCCAAAAATTTACCAATTTGCTGATGAAGGGATGCAAGTGAATTTCGCCATCTCGCTGCACGCGCCGACGACCGAGCTGCGGACAAAGCTTATGCCGATCAATAAGGCGTATCCGCTGCCGAAGCTGATGGAGGCAGTTCAGTATTACATTGAAAAGACGGGGCGGCGCGTCACGTTTGAATATGGGCTGTTCGGCGGGGTGAATGACCAGCTCGAGCATGCTGAGCAGCTCGCCCAGCTGCTGAAAGGGCTGAAATGCCATGTGAACTTAATTCCGGTCAACTACGTACCGGAGCGCAACTATGTGCGCACGCCGCGCAGCCAAATTTTCGCCTTTGAACGGGCGTTGAAAAAACACGGAATGAACGTCACCATTCGCCGCGAACATGGACATGACATCGATGCCGCCTGCGGACAGCTTCGCGCGAAGGAGCGAAAAGAAGAGACGAGGTGAATCGGATGCGAGCCGTTTTCCGAACCGATATCGGGCAAATTCGCGAACATAACGAAGACAACGGCGGCGTATTTGCCAACCAAAGCGGCCAATATTTAGCGGTCGTCGCCGACGGGATGGGCGGTCACCGCGCCGGCGATGTGGCGAGCGCGATGGCGGTCGCCCATTTGCAAGAACAATGGGAGCAGGAGGACCATCTTCCCTCGCCGGCTGAGGCTGAACAATGGCTGAAATTGCATATCGCGGCCGCGAACGAGCGATTGTTTCGCTATGCGCTTTCCCACCCGGAGTGCCAAGGGATGGGGACGACGGTTGTCGGCGCGATTTGCGCCGGCCCGTTTGTCACGATCGCCCATATTGGCGACAGCCGCTGCTATTTGTTGAATCAAAACGGAATCCAGCAGCTGACGGATGACCACTCCCTTGTCAATGAGCTTGTCAAAAGCGGCCAAATTTCCAAGGAAGATGCCGAGCACCACCCGCGCAAAAATGTGCTCTTGCGGGCGCTCGGCACCGAACCGGCGGTGAAGATCGATGTCAAAACCGTCTCCATTGACGATGGCGACATGCTTCTTTTATGTTCCGACGGGTTGTCAAACAAGGTGCCGGAAGCAGACATCGTACATATTTTGACAGGCAGCGGCACGCTCGAGGAGAAGGCCGAGGCGCTCATCGATTTAGCGAATGAGCGGGGCGGAGAAGATAACATTTCGCTGGCGGTCATCGATTTTTCAGCGGAACGTGAAGGTGGGTGATCAGCGTGCTCATTGGAAAGCGATTGAACGACCGCTATAAAATCATCAGCCTCATCGGCGGCGGCGGCATGGCCAACGTCTATTTAGCGCGCGACATCATTTTGGAACGCGATGTCGCTGTTAAAGTGCTTCGCCTTGATTTTGCCAACGATGACCAGTTTATTAAACGGTTTCGCCGTGAAGCCCAGGCGGCAACGAGCTTAAACCATGAACATATCGTCTCCATTTATGACGTCGGTGAAGAGGAAGGCGTCTATTATATCGTCATGGAGTATGTGCGCGGCTCGACGCTCAAGCAATACATTCAGCAGCACGCCCCGCTTCCGGTCGAACAGGCGCTCCGCATCATGAACCAGCTGACCTCAGCGATCGCCCATGCGCATGAGAACGGCATCATCCACCGCGACATTAAACCGCAAAACATTTTGATCGATGAGCATGGCAATGTGAAAGTCACCGACTTCGGCATCGCTGTGGCGCTGAGCGGGACGACGATCACACAAACGAATTCAGTGCTCGGTTCGGTTCATTATTTGTCGCCGGAACAGGCGCGCGGCGGCATCGCCACGGAAAAGTCGGACGTGTATTCACTTGGCATCGTCATGTTTGAACTCGTCACCGGCCGGCTGCCATTTTCCGGCGAATCGGCCGTTTCGATCGTGCTAAAGCACTTGCAGGGGGAAACGCCGTCGCCGAAGGCGTGGAATCCGGAGATTCCGCAAAGCGTGGAAAACATTATTTTAAAAGCGATGGCGAAAGATCCGTTTTATCGCTATCCATCCGCGCGTGAAATGAACGAGGATATTCGGACGGCGCTTGACCCAAGCCGGCGCAATGAAGCGAAGTTTACGATTCCCGATGATGACGAAGAGGCGACGAAAGCCATTCCGATTATAAAACGACCGGAAAGCGCGGCGCTAGAGCAAGAGACGCTCGTGTATGAGGAAAAAGCGAACGAACCGGCGAAGGCGGACGACGGGCCGAAGCCGAAACGGAAGCGGGCGTGGATCGCCTGGCTCGCAGCTGTCTTGTTGCTGTTAGGCGCAGCTGGCGTAAGCGCGCTGACTTGGATTCCGGATCTTGTCTTTCCGAAGGACGTGACCATGCCTGATGTCATCAATAAAGATTACGATGAAGCCGTTGAACAGCTGTCGGCGCTCGGGCTCGAAATTAAGGATACGATCGATGTGGAAGATGATAAAATAGAAGAAGGAAAAGTCGTGCGCACCGATCCGGAAGCCGGCATGACGGTGAAGCCGGGGGCTGGCGTCGTCATTTATAAAAGTGTCGGAAAAAAGAAAATCGAATTTCCGAGCTTTATTGGCGATGATGTTTCGGTGGCGGAAGAGGAACTGCGCGCCGAAGGGTTTACCCGCATTACGCGCAATGGCCGCTACAGCGACAAACCGGAAGGGACGATTTTGGATCAATACCCCTACGCCGGCGATGAAGTCGTACCGGATGAAACAGAAGTCATGTTTACCGTCAGCTTAGGGCCGGAAAAAGTGAAGCTCAAAGATTTGAGCGGCTACACAGAGAAGAGCGTGCGCGACTACGGCGAAGACCAAGGGTTGCGCATCGAAGTGGCGTATGAATATTCCGATAATGTGTCGGAAGGGCTTGTCATTTCGCAAACGCCGGCGGCAGGCGAACAGGTGGCAAAGGGTGAAACCATCATGGTCGTTATTTCCCGCGGTCCGGAGCCGAAGCCGTCAAAAACGGTGATTAAAGACATCGCCATCCCGTACGAACCGGCGGAAGACGGGCAAATGGTCGAAGCGCAGCTGTACATTCAAGACGCCAACCATAATATGACAACGCCATATAAAACGTATCGGCTGACACATCCGGTGACAGAGACGGTCGAGTTTGAAATTCCGTATGGGGAGACGGCCTATTACCGCGTCATTGTCAACAATGTCGTCAAAGATGAAGGGGCGATTCCGTATCCAGAAAACGGCGGGAAAAAGGAGTGAAGCTATGGCAGAAGGGCAAATCATTAAAGCGTTGAGCGGATTTTACTATGTCCTGTCCGAGGGCAACGTGTTTCAATGCCGGGGGCGCGGCGTGTTTCGCAAGCAAAAAGTGACGCCGCTTGTCGGCGACCGTGTCGTCTTTACGGCGACGGGCGAGACGGAAGGCTATATTTTGGAAATTTGTGAACGGCAAAATGAACTGGTGCGGCCGCCGGTCGCTAACGTCGAACAGGCGATCTTAGTTTTTTCTGCTGTAAGCCCGGACTTCAGCGCCAAGCTGCTTGACCGCTTTCTCGTCTTAGTCGAGTCAAAGAACATCACCCCGATCATTGTCATTAGCAAAATCGACTTGCTTGACGGCGAGGCGAAAGAGACAATCACCCAATATGTGCGCGATTACCGGCGCATCGGCTATGAGGTGATTGAGACGTCGGCGGTGACAAAAGGAGGCCTCGACGAGCTGGCCTCGCGTCTTTGCGGCCGCGTCTCCGTCGTCGCCGGGCAGTCGGGCGTCGGCAAGTCATCGCTGTTAAACGCGCTCCGCCCGGACTTGCAGCTGAAAACGGGCGATATTTCCACCCATTTAGGGCGCGGCAAACATACGACCCGCCATGTTGAGCTGCTTGAGGTCGCCGGCGGGCTCGTTGCCGATACTCCCGGGTTTAGCGCGCTTGAGTTGGATCAGATTGAGCTTGATGAGTTGCCGCATTATTTTCCAGAATTCCGGGTGTACGAAGAGGGGTGCAAGTTCCGCGGCTGCCTCCATCTCGCCGAACCGAAATGCGCGGTGCGCGAAGCGGCGGCAGCCGGGGACATCGCACCGTACCGCTATGACCATTATTTAAGTTTTGTCGCTGAAATGAAAGAACGAAAGCCGAGGTATTGAACAATGATCCGAATTGCGCCATCGATTTTATCGGCCGATTTTGCCCGTTTGGCCGAGGAGATTCGTTCTGTGGAAGAAGGCGGGGCCGACTGGATTCATGTTGACGTGATGGACGGACACTTTGTGCCGAACTTGACGCTCGGTCCGCCGATTGTGGCCGCCATTCGTCCGGTGACGAAGCTGCCGCTGGATGTCCATTTAATGATCACTGACCCGGACCGGTATATTCCGGCGTTTGCCGAGGCTGGGGCGGATCTCATTTCCGTCCATGTCGAGGCGTGTGTGCATTTGCACCGGACGATCCAGTTGATTAAAGAACAAGGCGTGAAAGCCGGAGTGGTGTTAAATCCGCATACGCCGGTTGATATGATCCGCCATATCATGGCCGAGGTGGATCTCGTCTTATTGATGACGGTCAACCCAGGATTTGGCGGACAGGCGTTTATTCCGGCCGTGGTGCCGAAAATCCGCGAGGTCGCCGAGCTCGCTAATGAACAAAACAAGGCGATCGACATTGAGGTCGACGGCGGCGTCAATGCGAAGACGGCGCCGCTTTGCGTCGAAGCGGGGGCGAATGTGCTTGTTGCAGGGTCAGCCATTTACAATGCCCCCGACCGGGCAGCCGCCATTCGCGCCCTCCGTGAGGCGTGCGCCAAATAGCGCTAGAGGCGGCGTCCAACGCTCTATAGACCGCTTCCCATTCGAGCCGCCGCAAACGGTGTTAAGCGGCAACCCTGCCTTTTGGCAATCAGCGGTGTAAGGAATAAAAGGGACACAGCCAAATGGCCATTCTTCTTGCGAGAGACAAAGGGGGGAGAGAATGATCATCCATATCGTCGGCGGCGGCCCGCGCGAGCTTCTCCCTGACTTGCGCTTGTATGACGGAGGAGACGTGTGCTGGGTCGGCGTCGATCGCGGAACAGCAGCGCTGCTTGAGGCAGGTTTTCGGCCGGTGCGGGCGTTTGGCGACTTCGATTCACTGCCGGCCGGGGACGTTGCCAAGCTGCAGCAGGCGTTTCCTAATCTTGACGTATGGCCGGCGGAAAAAGACAAAACCGATATGGAGATCGCCCTCGATTGGGCGGTGGAACAAACGGCCCGCTGCATCCGCTTGTTCGGCGCGACCGGCGGACGGCTCGATCATTTGTTCGGAAACGTCGAGCTGTTGTTGAAATACGCCGGCCGGCCAATTGAAATTGTCGACCGGCAAAACGTGCTGACCGTTCATCTGCCCGGCACATACACGGTTGTGCATGACGCGCGGTACCGCTACGTATCGTACATCCCGATTTCCGAAACGGTGGCCGAACTCACGCTCATCGGATTTAAATATCCGTTAACGAATTGTCATATTTCTCGCGGCTCGACACTATGTATTAGTAACGAACTTATCCAATCTTCCGGTACTTTTTCGTTTTCCGAAGGCATATTAATGATGATAAGGAGCAGCGATTCCAGCTGCCCGTAGTCGCGATTGGCTAATTCGGGAATATACTGGATAAGGAAATGGCGGGAAGCTCGTTACGATGGGTGTGAGGAGGGAATCGGGATGAAGTTTTATACCATTAAGCTGCCGAAGTTTTTAGGCGGGATTGTGCGGGCGATGTTGAACGCATTCAAAAAAGGATAAGAAAAAAGCACCATTTTTGGTGCTTTTTTTGTTGAATGATTAGACGCGTTTAATTTTCCCGGATTTCAGTGCGCGCGCCGAAACCCAGACGCGTTTCGGTTTGCCGTCGACTAAAATGCGCACTTTTTGCAAGTTGGCTTTCCACGTGCGGCGATTGGCATTCATAGCGTGTGAACGCGTGTTGCCGAACGATTTTTTCTTGCCGGTGACAAAGCATTTCGCCATTTGTTTTCCCTCCTTGCTTTAACATCCCTCTAAAAACACTATTATAATTTATCATACAACCGGAGGGATTGCAATAGACGCGCCTTTTCCCTTTCAAGAAAATGTCCTTGACATATATTTCAGTTTTCGGCTAAATAATACTAGTGGGCGGCCGGAGCGCTTTGAAAACGATAAGCATTATAGTACAATAAAGGTAGCTGTGCGATGATACGAAAAAGGGGGAACGAGCATGTCGATCGAATGGCAAACAAAATACGGGCGCATTGAAATCGCCAATGAAGTCATCGCCATGATTGCGGGGGGAGCGGCCGTCGATTGCTACGGCATTGTTGGAATGGCGTCCAAAAACCAAATTCGCGACGGGTTGTCGGAAATTTTGCGCCGCGAAAACTTCTCGAAAGGGGTCATCGTCCGGGAGGAAAACGGCGAAGTACATATCGATATGTACATCATCGTCAGCTACGGGACGAAAATTTCCGAAGTCGCCCATAACGTGCAGTCAAAAGTGAAGTATACGCTCGACCAAACGCTCGGGTTGGCGGTTCAGTCGATCAACATTTACGTTCAAGGGGTTCGGGTGACGAATCCGTAGTAAGGAGGAATTAGTCGGTGACAATGAGGACGCTTGACGGAAGACGGTTTGCCGATATGGTGCAGCAAGGGGCCGCGCACTTAGCGGACAACGCCAAAGCGGTCGATGCGCTGAACGTCTTTCCGGTTCCAGATGGTGATACAGGAACAAACATGAACTTGTCGATGACGTCCGGGGCGAAGGAAGTGAAGGCGAACGTCTCCGACCATATCGGCAACGTCGCCGCGGCGCTGGCGAAAGGATTGTTGATGGGGGCGCGCGGCAATTCCGGCGTCATTTTGTCGCAGCTGTTCCGCGGGTTTGCTAAGGCGGTCGAAGGCAAACAGCAAGTGGACGGCTTCGAATTCGCCGCTGCTTTGCAAGCGGGGGTCGATACGGCTTACAAGGCGGTCATGAAGCCGGTCGAAGGGACGATTCTCACCGTTGCGAAAGAAGCAGCGCGCAAAGCGATTGAAGTGGCGAAAAAAGAGCGCGACGTCGCCGCGGTGATGGAAGCGGCGCTCACCGAGGCCAAGGCAGCATTGCAGCGCACGCCGGAGCTGCTGCCCGTCCTAAAGGAAGTCGGGGTTGTCGACAGCGGCGGCCAAGGGCTCGTATATGTGTACGAAGGATTTCTCGCCGCCTTGAAAGGGGAGACGATCACAACGGCACGCGCCGAAGTGTCGATGGACGATTTAGTGAAAATGGCGCATCATCAAAGCGCGCAAAGCCATATTCACACCGATGACATCGAATTCGGCTATTGCACGGAATTTATGGTTCGCTTTGAGGCGGACAAGCTGGCGCGGCATCCGTTTTCCGAAGAAACGTTTCGCCGTGAGCTGAGCCGGTTTGGCGACTCGTTGCTTGTTGTCGCTGACGACGAGCTTGTCAAAGTGCACATTCATTCGGAAACGCCGGGTGAGGTATTGACTTACGGCCAGCGCTATGGAAGCTTAATCAACATTAAAATTGAAAACATGCGCGAGCAGCATGCCCGCATCGTCGGCAAAGAGGCGGAAACACCGTCCCGCGCCGCTGCGGAGGAAGCGAAGCCATACGGTATTGTCACGGTGGCGATGGGCGCCGGTGTGGCCGAACTGTTTCGAAGCCTCGGTGCACACGCGGTCATTGAAGGCGGGCAGACGATGAATCCAAGCACGGAAGAAATCGCCGACGCCATCCGCCGCGCCAACGCGGAAACGGTGTTTGTGCTGCCGAACAACAAAAACGTTGTGATGGCGGCCAAGCAGGCAGCGGAACTTTCGGAACGGCGCGTGATTGTCATTCCGTCGAAAACCGTTCCGCAAGGCATGGCGGCGCTTTTAGCCTTCAGTCCGGCGCAACCGGCTGAGCAAAATGAACGGGCGATGATGGCGGCGCTTTCAAAGGTGAAAACAGGGCAAGTGACGGTTTCCGTGCGCGATACGACGATCGATGGCATCGAGATTCAAAAAGGGGATTACATGGGGCTGTTTGACGACCGCATTATCGTCGCTGACAAGGACAAGATCGCGGTCACGAAGCAGCTGCTTGACGCGCTGATCGACGAGGAAGGCGAAATCGTCACCATCCTGTACGGTGAAGATGCGACCGAAGTGGAAGTGGAAACGATCGTTGCCTATCTTGAAAAGGAACATGACGAAGTGGAAGTCGAAGTGCATAACGGCCAACAGCCGCTATACCCGTTTGTCATTTCTGTTGAGTAATATGGTAAGATAATAGAAGGGAGAGTTCCCTTCTATTTTTTCTACACGAACGGGGGTCGCAGCGATGAAATACAAAAGCGTCTTTGATATTATCGGTCCGGTGATGGTGGGGCCTTCGAGCTCGCATACGGCCGGGGCGGCGCGCATCGGCCTTGTCGCGCGCAAACTGTTTGGCAGAAAACCGGCGTGGGCGCGCATTTCGTTTTACGGCTCGTTCGCTGAAACGTACCGCGGGCACGGCACCGATGTCGCCATCGTCGCCGGACTGCTCGGTTTTGACACGTTTGATGACCGCCTGCCGAACGCGCTCGAAATCGCCCGTATCGAAGGGCTCGATGTATCCTTTTTCACCGAGGAAGCGATTCCGCATCACCCGAATACGGCGCGTCTGCGGATTGGCGATGACAGGGGAAAACTCGAGCTTGTTGGTGTTTCCATCGGCGGGGGGAAAATCGAAATCGTCGAGTTGAACGGCTTTGACTTGAAGTTGTCCGGCCACCATCCGGCGCTATTAATCATGCATAATGACCGCTACGGAACGATTGGAGCAGTGGCCAGCGCGTTGGCGAGGCATGCGATTAACATCGGCCATATGGAAGTGTCGCGCAAGGAAAAGGGGAAAGAGGCGTTGATGACGATCGAGGTCGATCAGCCGCTGACGGATGATCTTATCCGAGAATTGGAACAGCTGCCGAACATCATTCAAGTCACAAAGCTTGTCGATTAAAAAAGAAAGCGGTTGCGAATGGGTGCGGGAGTTAAACAGCAGCGATGCTTTGCTAGGAAAGGATGGGATAACGAATGTTTCGCAATGTCGCTGAGCTTGTCGAGCTAGCCGAAAAAGAGCAAATCAAAATTGCTGAAGTGATGATCCGCCAAGAAGTAGAGGTGAGCGGGCGCAGCCGGGAAGAGATTGTCGCGCAAATGGATCGGCATCTTGAGGTGATGGAGCGGGCGGTCGAGAGAGGGCTGCAAGGGGTCGTGTCCCGCTCCGGGTTGACCGGCGGCGATGCGATGCGGATGCAACGCTATATTGAGGCGGGCCGGTTTTTGTCAGGAGAAACGATTTTGGATGCCGTCAGCAAAGCGATGGCGACAAACGAAGTGAACGCGGCAATGGGCGTCATTTGCGCTACACCGACAGCGGGCTCGGCCGGCGTCGTCCCGGGGACGCTGTTTGCAGTAAAAGAAAAATTACAGCCGTCAAGAAAGGAAATGATCGAATTTTTGTTTACAGCCGGAGCGTTTGGGTATGTCGTCGCCAATAACGCGTCCATTTCCGGCGCTGCCGGCGGCTGCCAGGCGGAAGTCGGCTCAGCGGCCGGCATGGCTGCCGCCGCGCTTGTCGAGCTGGCCGGTGGGACGCCAAGCCAAGCGGCGGAAGCGATGGCGATCGCGTTAAAAAATATGCTTGGATTGGTTTGTGACCCTGTCGCTGGCCTTGTTGAAGTGCCGTGTGTGAAGCGGAACGCCATGGGAGCGGCCAACGCCATGATTGCCGCCGATATGGCGCTAGCCGGCATCAAAAGCCGCATTCCATGCGACGAAGTGATCGAAGCGATGTATCGCATCGGTGCGGCCATGCCGGTAGCGCTCAAAGAAACTGCGCAAGGGGGGCTGGCCGCCACGCCGACAGGCCGCGCCATTGCGGCTCGCATTTTCGGCGCTGCTGCGGCAACAAAGTGAATGAAATGATGCAACAACCGGTGACGGCGGTCAAAGGCATCGGCGAAGAAACGGCCGCCGCGCTCGCCGACCTCGGCATCGCGACGGTCGGCGAGCTGCTTAGCTACGCGCCATACCGATACGATGACTACGAACAAAAAGATTTGGCCGCCGTCCGTCATGAAGAAAAGGTGACGGTGGAAGGGAAAGTGCATAGCGCTCCGCTTTTGACGTATTACGGAAAAAAAAAGTCGCGCCTTTCCTTTCGGCTGTTGGCCGGCCGCTATTTGGTCACCGTCGTTTGCTTTAACCGCCCGTATTTGAAGGAAAAAATCGTTTTAAACGAAACAGTGACGGTCATCGGCAAATGGGATCGGCATCGGCAGACGATCAACGCATATGAGCTCCGGTTCGGGGCGGCTCCGGAGGCGGCCGGCATCGAGCCGGTCTATTCGGTGCGCAGCCCGCTGACGGTCAAATCGATGCGCCGCCTGATCAAGTCGGCGTTCGCCCAGTTCGGCGCGCACATTCCTGACTTGCTGCCGACCGCCTTGCGCCGGGCCTACCGGCTTGTTGACAAACAAGAGGCGGTTCGCGCCCTTCATTTTCCGCGCTCGCGCGAAGAATTGCATCAGGCGCGGCGCCGGCTCGTCTACGAAGAGTTTTTGCTTTATCAGCTGAAAATGCAGGCACTAAGGAAGATTATGCGCGACGAACGGCGCGGCATCATCCATTCGTTTCCGGAAGAGCCGGTCGCATCGTTTGTTTCCGGGTTGCCGTTTTCGTTAACGAACGCCCAGCGGCGCGTCATCGGAGAAATTTTGGCTGACATGCGGGCGCCAAGGCAAATGAACCGGCTCTTGCAAGGCGACGTCGGCTCCGGCAAGACGGTCGTCGCCGCGGTTGCGCTTTACGCCGCCGTGCTGTCCGGGTTCCAAGGGGCGCTGATGGTGCCGACGGAAATTTTGGCTGAACAGCACGCCCGCTCGCTCGCTGAACTGCTTGCTGATACGGGCGTGACCGCCGCGCTCCTCACAAGCTCGGTGAAAGGAAAACGGCGCAAAGAGTTGCTTGCGGAGTTAGAGAACGGGATGGTGGATATTGTCATCGGCACGCACGCCTTAATTCAAGAAGGGGTGCAGTTCCGCCGGCTCGGTCTCGTCATTACCGATGAACAGCACCGGTTCGGCGTCGAGCAGCGCCGCATCCTGCGCGAGAAAGGGCACGCGCCGGATGTCTTGATGATGACGGCGACGCCAATCCCGCGGACGCTCGCCATCACAGCGTTTGGCGATATGGATGTCTCGGTGCTCGATGAAATGCCAGCCGGACGGAAAAAAGTGGAGACGTATTGGGTGAAGCATAACCAGTTTGCCCGCGTGCTCGATTTTATTGAAAAAGAACTGCGCCGCGGCCATCAAGCGTACGTGATTTGCCCGCTCATTGAAGAGTCGGAAAAATTGGATGTGCAAAACGCCATTGATGTCCATAGCCAGCTCGTTCACTACTATCGCGGGAAATACGAAGTCGGTCTCATGCACGGCCGGCTGTCGGCCGATGAAAAAGAAGCGGTCATGCGGGCGTTCAGCGAAAACCGCATTCATGTGCTCGTTTCAACGACGGTCGTCGAAGTCGGGGTGAACGTGCCGAACGCGACGGTGATGGTCATTTATGATGCCGAGCGGTTCGGGCTTGCCCAGCTTCACCAATTGCGCGGCCGGGTCGGACGCGGCGACGCCCAGTCGTACTGCATTTTAATCGCTGATCCGAAGTCGGAAATCGGCAAAGAACGAATGCATATTATGACGGAAACGGCAGACGGGTTCGTGCTTGCGGAAAAAGACCTAGAGCTGCGCGGGCCGGGCGATTTTTTCGGCACGAAGCAAAGCGGGCTCCCGGAATTCCGGTTCGGCGACCCGGTGCATGATTACCGCATTTTAGAAGTCGCCCGCCGGGATGCGGCCAAGCTCGTTTCATCTGCCGCGTTTTGGCGCGACGAGATGTACGCCGGGTTGCGCGCCGAGCTGGAAGCGTCCGGCGTGCTCGACGGGGAAAAGCTAGATTAATAGGCGAGCGAAGCGGTTGGCGCACATGCGCGCCCCGCTGTTTTTATGGCTGTTTTCTTTCAAAGCCTAGAGGACTGGTGATTTCGTACAAAATACTGCTAGTTCCAGCTGTTTCTCAATTAGAGAAACCTTGCGGAATCCACTTTCTTTTTTAGCGAAATGCCGCTGATTTGCTCGTGACAGGCGTTTTTCACCGGCTTTCTAGAGGATGGATGAATAGATTTCTCTAATTGAAAAAACTTGATTTTTGGGTGATAAAACATCATGGATGGAAGGAAACGGTGGCTTTTCGTCGGCCTTCTAGGAGGTTGCCGCCATGGCGGGCTGAGCCCGAATCACATTTTTTGCTGACAGACGGTTTTCGGCAAAATGTGGACGCTTTTCACTTTTTCCGCTTGCATTCCGTTTTTTGATATTATATATTACCTTTAGTACCTAGTCATAGAATCGGACGGTGTAACAAATCGATGAGAAAAAGCAAACGCGAACGGCAACGGCTGCTGCAGGAGACGATCCGGGAAAACCCGTTTGTGACTGACGAAGAGCTGGCGGAGAAATTTTCCGTCAGCGTGCAGACGATCCGCCTCGACCGGCTTGAGTTGTCCATTCCCGAGCTGCGCGAGCGCATCAAACACGTCGCCCGCCAGTCGTTCGCCGATAAAGTGCGGGCGTTGCCGCTTGAGGAAGTGATTGGTGACATCATTGACATCGAGCCGGACGCGAGCGCCATTTCGATTTTCGATGTCAAAGAGGAACACGTCTTTCGGCGCACCCGCATCGCCCGCGGCCACCATTTGTTCGCCCAGGCGAATTCGCTTGCTGTTGCCGTCATCCACGACGAATTGGCGCTGACGGCGAAAGCGACGATCCGCTTCGTGCGTCAAGTGAAAGAAGGCGAGCGGGTCGTGGCGAAGGCGAAAGTGACCGGCAAAACGAAGAGCGGGCGCACGGTCGTTGACGTGAACAGCTATGTCGGCCAAGAGCTCGTGTTTTCGGGAACGTTCGAAATGTATCGCTCAAACATGGAAAAAAAGGATGGCGACAGCAATGAACATCGCGATTGACGCTATGGGGGGAGACCATGCCCCGCAAGAAATCGTGCTTGGTGCGGCAAGAGCCGCCGCGCATTTTTCCGATATTCGCATTACCTTAATTGGCGATGAAGCGAAAATTCGCCCGTACTTGCCGAGTGAGGAGCGCATTTCGATCATCCACGCTGATGAAGTGATTGAAGCGACCGATGAGCCGGTGCGGGCGGTGCGGCGCAAAAAACATTCGTCGCTGGTGCGCATGGCCGAAGAGGTGAAAGAAGGGCGCGCGGACGCCTGCATTTCCGCCGGCAATACCGGGGCGCTCATGGCCGCCGGGCTGTTTGTCGTCGGACGGGCAGCCGGCATCGACCGGCCGGCGCTCGCGCCGACGCTGCCGACGGTGGACGGAAAAGGGTTTGTCTTTTTAGACGTCGGCGCCAACGTGGACGCCCGCCCGGAACACTTGCAGCAATATGCGCTGATGGGGCATGTGTACGCCAAGCAAGTGCGGGGCATCGCGAATCCGCGCATCGGTTTGCTCAATGTCGGCACAGAAGACCAGAAAGGGAATGAAACGATGAAGCGGGCGTTTGCTCTGCTGAAAGAAACGAACCTTCATTTCATCGGCAACGTCGAAGCGCGCGACTTGCTGCAAGGAGTGGCCGATGTCGTCGTCGCCGACGGCTTTTCCGGCAATGTCGCTTTAAAAACGATTGAAGGGACGGCGATGGCGCTCTTTTCTTTGCTCAAGCAGACGCTGACAAGCAGCGTGGCGGCCAAACTCGCCGCCGCTGTGCTCAAGCCGAAGCTTTCCGGGCTGAAAAAGATGATGGACTACTCCGAATACGGCGGTGCAGCGCTGTTTGGCTTGAACGCTCCGGTCATTAAAGCGCACGGTTCATCCGATGCGAACGCCATTTTCCACGCCGTCCGCCAGGCGCGCGAAATGGTGGCGAATGACGTGATCGGCACGATCAAAGCGGAGCTGGAACGGACATCATAAATCAAGGAGGAACGGGAATGGGGAAAATCGCCTTTTTATTTCCAGGTCAAGGATCACAAACGGTCGGCATGGCGAAAGACGCCGCCGACCATGACGCCCGCGCCCGAGCGGTCATCGAAGCGGCCGACGAACGGCTCGGATTTCCGCTTTCAGCGCTCATGTTCAACGGGCCGCAAGAGGAGTTGACGCTCACGTACAACGCCCAGCCGGCGCTCTTGACCGCGAGCATCGCTTTGTTGGAGCTCGTCAAAGCCGCCGGGTTCAAGGCTCATTATGTCGCCGGTCATAGTTTAGGCGAATATACAGCGCTCGTCGCCGCCGGCGCCATGTCGTTTGCCGACGCCGTCTACGCGGTGCGCCGCCGCGGCGAACTGATGGACGAAGCGGTGCCGGCCGGCGAAGGTACGATGGCTGCGGTGTTGGGAATGGAAGCGGAAGCGCTCGAGGCGGTGACGAACGAAATTGCTGCCCAAGGCGATCCGGTCGAGCCGGCCAACTTCAACTGCCCGGGGCAAATTGTCATCTCCGGCTCGAAAGCGGGAGTGGAAAAAGCGGGGCAGCTGGCAAAAGAGCGCGGCGCCAAGCGCGTCATTCCGCTTGAGGTGAGCGGGCCGTTTCATTCCGTGCTCATGAAACCGGCATCGGAGCAGCTGCAACAAGTCCTTGCCGGCTTGAGCATCCGGGATGCCGACATTCCGGTAATCGCCAATGTGACTGCTGAGCCGGTGACGAAGAAAGAAGACATCGCCCGCCTGCTTATTGAGCAGCTGTATTCGCCGGTGCGCTGGGAGCAGTCGGTGCGCACGCTTTTGGCGCTTGGTGTCGACACGTTTGTGGAAATTGGGCCGGGGAAAGTGTTGTCCGGCCTCGTGAAAAAAATCGACCGCAACGCCCGCGTTTATGCGGTAAACGATCTTGCTTCCCTGGAAGCGGCCGTTGCGGCGCTGAAAGGAGAATAACGATGCTCGAAGGAAAAATCGCCCTCGTCACCGGAGCGTCGCGCGGCATCGGCCGGGCAGTCGCTCTTGAGCTCGCCCGCCAAGGGGCGAACGTTGCCGTCAACTATGCCGGCAGCGAAGCAAAGGCGAACGAAGTTGTCGAAACGATCCGTTCGCTTGGCCGCGAGGCGTTCGCCGTGCAGGCGGATGTCGCCCGCGCCGAGGATGTGGAGCGCATGGTAAAAACGGTGCTCGACCAATTTGGCCGCCTCGACATTTTGGTGAACAACGCCGGCATTACGCGCGACAATTTATTGATGCGGATGAAAGAAGAAGAATGGGATGCCGTGATTAACACGAACTTAAAAGGGGTATTTCTTTGTACGAAGGCCGTCACACGACCGATGATGAAACAGCGCTATGGGCGGATCATCAACGTCGCTTCGGTCGTCGGCGTGATCGGCAACCCCGGGCAGGCGAATTACGTTGCCGCCAAAGCCGGCGTCATCGGGCTGACGAAGACGGCGGCGCGTGAACTCGCCAGCCGCAACATTACGGTCAACGCCATCGCGCCGGGATTTATTACGACCGACATGACGGAGGCGCTCAGCGCGGAGCTGAAAGAAGAAATGTTAAAGCAAATTCCGCTCGCCCGCTTCGGCGAGCCGGGTGACGTCGCCCGCGTCGCCGCGTTTCTCGCTTCGGACGCGGCCGGCTATATGACCGGCCAGACGCTTCATGTCGATGGCGGCATGGTTATGCCATAGTCAAACGCCTCTAGTATTTTTTTGGCGAATGGACTATAATCATGAAGGGAGGTGAACGCAATGGCAGACGTATTGGAGCGTGTAACGAAAATTATTGTCGACCGCTTAGGGGTTGACGAATCACAAGTGACGCTTGAGGCGTCGTTCAAAGATGATTTGGGCGCCGACTCGCTCGACATCGTCGAACTGGTCATGGAGCTCGAAGATGAATTCAACATGGAAATTTCCGATGAAGAAGCGGAAAAAATCGTCACAGTCGGAGATGCTGTGAACTACATAAAAAGCCATCTGTAATGCCGCTTTTTTGCAAAGTCCCGTTGCTCCGAACGGGGCTTTCTCTGCTTTTTTAAGAATGCTCGGCAGTTCCTGGGGGAAAGCAAACCGTCCCCGTTGGCGTAGCGGGGCGGCGAACGGATATAATAAAGATAGCATACGGCCAGTTTGTCTGGAACGAAGTCGGAGGGCATTTTTATGTCAAAACAAAAAGATAAAGAGCGCATTTATGAAAAAAGGCGGGTGAAGTTTCAAGAACTGCAGAAGAAGATCGGCATCACCTTCCAAAATGAAAGGCTGTTGATGCAGGCGTTCACCCATTCATCGTATGTGAATGAGCATCGGCGGCGGCTCCATGAGGACAACGAGCGGCTCGAGTTTTTAGGCGATGCCGTGCTGGAGCTGACCGTTTCCCAATATTTGTTTCAAAAGTTTCCGCATATGAGCGAAGGGCAATTGACGAAGCTAAGGGCGGCCATCGTCTGCGAGCCGTCGCTTGTGAAATTTGCCAACGCTTTGTCGTTCGGCGAGCTTGTTTTGCTCGGCAAAGGCGAAGAGCTGACCGGCGGGCGGACGCGTCCGGCGCTGCTCGCTGATGTGTTCGAGGCGTTTATCGGCGCTCTTTATTTGGACCAAGGAATGGACGCGGTCATTCGTTTTTTAGGCCAAACGATGTTCCCGAAGATCGACGAAGGTGCTTTTTCTCATGTGATGGATTTTAAAAGCCAATTGCAGGAATTGGTGCAACGCGACGGGAGCGGAACGCTTGAATACGCCATTTTGGAAGAAAAAGGACCGGCCCACAACAAAGAATTTGTCGCCCGGGTGGCGCTGAACGGCCAAGAACTTGGCATCGGCGTCGGCCGCTCGAAAAAAGAGGCGGAGCAGCATGCGGCGCAAATGGCGCTCGAAACGCTGCGGGCCGCCGACAGGCAATAGAAGGCTGGCGCTTGACGTCAGTCTTTTTCTATGAACATTTTTCCTATTAGCGTTTTTTTTGTCTTTGTATGGTATAGTGATAAAAGATACAATCTCCTCGTCCGCCGTCCTGTCCGGCGGGAGGGGATGTTCACAACGGATTACAGCGGAAAGATGGTGAGGCACCAGACCATGTTCCTCAAACGGTTGGATGTGATCGGCTTCAAATCGTTCGCCGATCGCGTATCGATTGACTTCGTTCCCGGCGTGACGGCGGTCGTCGGCCCGAACGGAAGCGGCAAAAGCAACATTACGGATGCGATCCGTTGGGTGCTCGGAGAACAGTCCGCGAAGTCGCTGCGCGGCGCGAAAATGGAAGACGTCATTTTCGCCGGCAGCGATTCGCGCAAGCCGCTCAACGTGGCCGAAGTGACGATCACGCTTGATAACGAGGACGGCTTTTTGCCGTTAGAGTACCAGGAAGTCAGCGTAACCCGGCGCGTCTATCGCTCCGGGGAAAGCGAATTTTTCATCAACCGTCAGCCGTGCCGCCTTAAAGATATTGTCGACTTGTTTCTCGACTCCGGGCTCGGCAAGGAGGCGTTTTCGATCATCGGCCAAGGCCGGGTCGAAGAAATTTTAAGCAGCAAGCCGGAAGAGCGGCGCACGATTTTTGAAGAAGCAGCCGGCGTCTTGAAATATAAGCTGCGAAAAAAAAAGGCGGAGACGAAACTGGCGGAAACGCAAGATAACTTGCACCGCATCAACGACATTTTGCACGAGCTTGAGCAGCAGCTTGAACCGCTCCGGATGCAGGCGTCGGCCGCCAAAGAATATTTGGAGAAACGGGAGGAGCTCGAGCGGTTTGAAGTGGCGCTCATGGTGCACGACATCGAGCAGCTGTATGAGCAATGGAACGAGCTGAAGGCAGCGTTTGATCAGCACCAGCAAGACGAAGGGGCGCTGGCGGCGGTGTTGCAAAAAATGGAAGCGGACATTGAGCAGTTGCGCGACCAAATCACCGCTATTGACGAATCCGTCGACGGCTTGCAGCAAGTGCTCCTCTTAGCGAGCGAGGAGCTTGAAAAGCTGGAAGGGCGGAAAGAAGTGCTGAAAGAGCGGAAAAAACATGCCGCCAAACGAATCGCGCAGCTCGATGAAGCGACCGCTGCCCTAGCGGCGAAACGGCGCCGCCTCACGGAACAGCTCCATTCGGAGCAGGCAGCGCTCGCCGAGCTCGAGACAGCCGCCGCGGCGCTTGAGAAAGCGTTGAAAGAGAAGCAGGCGTCGCTTTCGGCGTATGAGATGGATATTGACGAAGAAATTGAACAGCGAAAGAGCGACTACATTGACCTTGTCCACGAACAGGCGGTGTTGAAAAACGAGCGTATGCATGTAGAGCAAGCGATCAGCAGGCTGCGCGCCAAGCAGGCGTCGCTGGCGGAAGCGAACGGCCATCATCTCGCCGAACGCGAACAGCTCGAGCGAAAGCGGATGGCTTTATCCGCCGAGCAATCCCGCCTCGAACGGGCCATGGCCGAAGCGCGCGACAAACAAGCCGCCCTCGCTGCCGCGCTTAAGGCGCAAAAAACGGAGCTTGAACAGAAAGAAACGCTGCTCCATCAAGCGCGCCAATATCGGCAACAGGCAAAGGCGCGCCAGCAATGGCTTGAAGAGATGCAGCACGATTACGCCGGCTTTTTTCAAGGGGTGAAAGAAGTATTAAAAGCGCGCGGCCGGCTGCCTGGCATTCACGGTGCGGTCGTTGAGCTCATCCGCGTCCCAGACCGCTACGAAACCGCGATCGAAACGGCGCTCGGCGGGGCGATGCAGCACATTGTCGTCGACAGCGAATCGGCGGCGCGGCAAGCCATTCATTATTTGAAGGCGAACGGCTACGGACGGGCGACGTTTTTGCCGCTTGAGGTCATCCAGGCGCGCTCCCTTTCCGAACGAGAGCGGGCGGCGGTTAGCGGCCACCCGGCGTTTGTCGGCGTTGCGAGCGAGCTCGTCGAGTGTGAGCGCGCGTATGCGGCGGCGATCGCCCATTTGCTCGGCCACGTCATCGTGACGGTTGACTTAAAAGGGGCAAACGAGCTGGCAAAGCTTCTCCATTATCGCTACCGGCTCGTGACGCTCGACGGCGATGTCGTCAGCCCGGGCGGGGCCATGACGGGCGGCGGGGCGGCGAAAAAGGCGGCCTCCCTATTAAGCCGAAACCGCGAGCTCGAAACGCTTGCGGTGAAACTACAGGAAATGGATGAAAAAATCGCGCAGCTTGAGCGCGACATCGCGGCGAAACAGCGCGAACGGGCGGAACGGGAAGCAGAGGCGGCCGCGCTCGAGCAAGAGCTCTCGGGGTTGCAGCAGGCGATGCAGGCACAAAAAGATGAGCAGCGCGAACTCGAATGGCAAAAAAAGCGAATCGATGAGCGGCTCGCCTTATATGACGAAGAAAAAGCAAACGATGAGCGTGAAATCGCGGAGCTGAACAACCGCCTGCACGCCATTGACGGGCAGCTTCAGCAGCTGGCCGAGAAGCTGCAGGCGATCGATAGGGACATCGGCCGGCTGCAGGCGCAAAAACAGACGGAACAAACGACAAAAGAGGCGCTTCAGGCGGCGATCACCGAGGAAAAAATCGCCTTGGCGGAAACGAGGGAGCGGGTGAAGCACGCGCGCCGGAAAGCGGAGGAGTTGGAAGCCGAACTGGCGGAAACCGACGGCGAGCTTCGGGCAGCCGAACAGGAGCGGGCCGCTTTGGCCGCGGAAATGAACGCACCGGCGTGGAACGAGGACGAACTCGAAGCGCAGCGTCAGCAAAAACTGGAAGACAAGCAAAAAACGATTGAACTGATCGCCAGCCGCCGCGAGCAGCGGCTTGACTGCCAAGGGCGGCTCGAGCATTTGGAGCGGGAATGGAAAGAAGCGAAGCGGCAGCATAAACAGCTCGCCGAGGCGGTGAAAGATGAGGAAGTGAAGCTGAACCGGCTGGATGTGGAACTCGACAACTTGCTTGCCCGCCTCCGTGAAGAGTACGGGCTGTCGTTTGATGCGGCCCGTTCCGCGTACCCGCTTCATATCGAGGCCGAGGAGGCGCGCAAGCGGGTGAAGCTCATCAAGCGCGCCATTGATGAGCTTGGCACTGTCAATTTAGGGGCGATCGACGAATATGAGCGCGTTTCCGAGCGGCACCGCTTTTTAAGCGAGCAAAAAACCGACCTCGAAGAAGCGAAAGCGACGCTTCACCAAGTGATTGACGAAATGGATGGGGAAATGAAAAAACGGTTTTTCTCGACGTTTGAACAAATCCGCGCTCAGTTTGGCGAGGTGTTCCGCGAGCTGTTTGGCGGCGGCCGCGCCGATTTGCGGCTGACCGATCCGAGCGACCTGCTAGAAACCGGAGTCGACATCGTCGCCCAGCCGCCCGGGAAAAAGCTGCAGCATTTAAGCTTGCTCTCTGGCGGCGAGCGGGCGCTGACGGCAATCGCCCTTTTGTTTTCTATTTTAAAAGTGCGCCCGGTGCCGTTTTGCGTTCTTGACGAAGTCGAGGCAGCGCTCGACGAGGCGAACGTACAGCGGTACGCGCAATATTTAAAACAGTTTAGCAGGCAAACGCAGTTTATCGTCATCACCCATCGAAAAGGGACGATGGAAGAGGCCGACGTGCTTTATGGCGTCACAATGCAGGAATCGGGCGTCTCGAAGCTCGTTTCCGTTCGCCTTGAAGATTCGAAGCAGCTTGTGCAGTCATAGTGGAAAGGAGGAGCCTTCATGGGCTTTTTTCAAAAGTTGAAAGAAAAATGGACGAAACAAGCCGATGCCGTCACCGAAAAGTTTAAAGAAGGGCTGTCAAAAACGCGCGATTCGCTTGCCGGAAAGGTGAACGATCTGATCGCCCGCTACCGGAAAGTGGATGAAGAGTTTTTTGAAGAGCTCGAGGAAATTTTAATCGCCGCCGATGTCGGCGTCGCGACCGTCATGGAGTTGGTTGACGAGCTGAAAATGGAAGTGAAGCGCCGCAACATTCAAGACTCGGCGCAAATGCGCGACGTCATCGCCGAGAAGCTCATCGACATTTATCGCGCCGGCGCCGGCGATGAGGAACTGGCCGCCTTAACTATGCAAGAAGGCGGGCTGACCGTCATTTTGTTCGTCGGCGTCAACGGCGTCGGCAAAACGACGACGATCGGAAAACTTGCCCATAAGCTGAAATCGGAAGGAAAATCGGTGCTGTTGGCCGCCGGTGACACGTTCCGCGCTGGGGCGATCGAGCAGCTCGAGGTGTGGGGCGAGCGCGTCGGTGTCGACGTCATTAAGCAAGCGGCCGGCTCTGACCCGGCAGCGGTCATGTACGACGCGATCCAAGCGGCAAAGGCGCGCGGCGTCGATGTATTGTTATGCGATACAGCCGGGCGGCTGCAAAACAAAGTGAATTTAATGAAGGAGCTTGAAAAAGTGAAGCGCGTCATCAGCCGCGAAATTCCGGGCGCGCCGCATGAAGTGCTGCTTGTGCTCGATGCGACGACCGGACAAAACGCCATGAGCCAGGCGAAGCTGTTTAAGGAAGCGACCGATGTCACCGGCATTGTGTTGACGAAGCTCGACGGCACGGCGAAAGGCGGCATCGTGCTTGCCATTCGCAACGAGCTTGCCATCCCGGTGAAATTTGTCGGCCTCGGCGAAAAAATGGACGACTTGCAGCCGTTTGATCCGGAAAAATACGTTTACGGGCTGTTTGCCGGGTTGTTTGATGAACAATAACGCCGCCTTGTTCGCAAGTCATCGTGCAAGCAGCCGGTTCAAAGCAAGATGCTGCTTGCCGGATCATATCGTTTTTCGGCAGCGGGGCGGCCCGCACTGAAACGGCATCCGCTTCTCGTCGGGGCTGGCGGCCATCGCCGCCAGCCCTGCTTTTGTTGCGACAAGGAAGTGAAACAAAACGAATGGGCGTTATCTTGACAATTGCCGGGAAACAAAGTACACTCACTCTTGTAAAGGATTTTCACTTAACAATGAGGGAGGGAGAGTCCGGTGCTCGAAAAAACGATGCGCATGAACTATTTGTACGATTTCTATCAAGCGCTGCTGACACCGAAACAGCGCAATTACATGGCGCTTTACTACTTGGACGACTACTCCCTCGGGGAAATTGCCGAACAATATGAGGTGAGCCGCCAGGCGGTGTACGATAATATCCGGCGCACGGAAGCGATGCTGGAGCAATATGAGGAAAAACTCGGACTGCTGCAAAAATATGAACGGCGACAGCGGCTCATTGGGCGACTAAAAGACTACGTTCGCCAACATTATAGCACCGATGCTGAATTGGCGGCGCTAGTCAACGAGCTTGATGAGCTCGATTAAGGGGGTGACCGCTATGGCGTTTGAAGGGTTGTCCGAACGCTTGCAACATGTCATGAATCGAATCCGCGGCAAAGGGAAAGTGACCGAGGCCGACGTAAAAGAGATGATGCGCGAAGTGCGTCTTGCCTTGTTAGAGGCCGACGTCAACTTTAAAGTCGTGAAAGACTTTATTAAACGGGTGAGCGAGCGGGCCGTCGGGCAGGAAGTGATGAAAAGCTTAACGCCCGGCCAGCAAGTCATTAAGGTCGTAAAAGAAGAGCTGACAGCGCTCATGGGCGGCGAGCAAAGCAAAATCGCCGTCGCGAAGAAGCCGCCGACGGTCGTCATGATGGTCGGGCTGCAAGGGGCCGGGAAAACGACGACGACCGGGAAGCTCGCCAACTTGCTGCGCAAGCGGCATAACCGCAAGCCGCTGCTTGTAGCCGCTGATGTCTATCGTCCGGCGGCGATCAAGCAGCTCGAGACGCTCGGCAAGCAGCTGAACGTGCCCGTTTTTTCGCTAGGCGAGCACGCTAACCCGGTGGAGATCGCCAAACAGGCGCTCGAGCGAGCGAAAGAGGAGCATTACGACTACGTGCTCATCGATACGGCCGGCCGTCTTCACGTCGACGAGGCGCTCATGGATGAGCTGAAGCAAATGAAAGAAGCGGTCAAGCCAGATGAAATTTTCCTTGTCGTTGACGCCATGACCGGGCAAGATGCCGTCAATGTCGCACAAAGCTTTCATGAGCAGCTCGGCATTACCGGCGTCATTTTAACGAAGCTCGACGGCGATACGCGCGGCGGGGCGGCGCTGTCAATCCGCGCCGTCACCGGGGCGCCGATCAAGTTTGCTGGGATGGGCGAAAAGCTCGACGCTTTAGAGCCGTTCCATCCGGAGCGGATGGCGTCGCGCATTTTAGGAATGGGCGACGTCTTGACGCTCATTGAAAAAGCGCAGGCCGCCGTTGACGAGGAGAAGGCGAAAGAGCTCGAGCAAAAAATGCGCACGGCAACGTTCACGTTCGACGACTTTTTGGACCAGCTCGGCCAAGTGCGCAAGCTCGGCCCGCTCGACGAAATTTTAAAAATGCTGCCGGGAGCCAATAAAATCAAAGGGCTCGATAACATCCAAGTCGACGAAAAGCAAATCGCCCGCGTTGAAGCGATCATCCGCTCGATGACGAAAGAAGAAAAAATGCATCCGGAAATCATTAACGGCAGCCGGAAAAAGCGGATCGCCAAAGGAAGCGGCACGACCGTGCAGGAAGTAAACCGGCTTTTGAAGCAGTTTGACGACATGAAAAAAATGATGAAAATGATGACGAATATGCCCAAAGGGAAGAAAAAAGGATTTCGCTTCCCATTTATGTAAATGATGTTCTGTTAAGCGAAAAACCTTTACAAACGGAAAAAGAATTGTTAATATACTATCTTGTGTGAACTATATACGGAGGTGCGTACAAACTATGGCAGTAAAAATTCGTTTAAAACGCATGGGTGCAAAGAAAAACCCGTTCTACCGCATCGTTGTGGCAGACTCGCGCTCGCCGCGCGACGGCCGTTTTATTGAAACGATCGGCACGTACAACCCGGTCGCCGAGCCGGCGGAAATTAAAATCAACGAAGAGCTGGCGCTCAAATGGCTGCAAAACGGCGCCAAACCGTCGGATACGGTGCGCAGCTTGCTGTCGAAACAAGGCATTTTAGAGAAGTTCCATAACTTAAAATACGGCAAATAAGCGAGACAGGCATGAAACCGCTCATTGAAACGATCGTTAAGGCGCTTGTTGATCATCCGGAAGCGGTGGCGGTCGACAGCCGCGAAGAAGAGACGGCGGTCGTCTATGAGCTGTCGGTGCATGATGAGGATGTCGGCAAAGTGATCGGCAAGCAAGGAAGGACGATCCATGCCATTCGTACGGTCGTCTATGCTGCCGCGGCCGGGTCGCCAAAGCGGGTCATCGTGCAAGTGAAAGAAAAAGGGTGAGGATGTTCCTCTCCCTTTTTTGATATCGCCGTAAAGGGGGATGAGGATGAAGCTCATTCAAACGGTCGAGGTGCGGCAAGTTGTCACCGAGCGAAGCAAACAGACGCTCGCCGCTGCGTTTGCGGCGCGCAAGCAGCAGCTCGAGCGCGAGTGCGACCAGCTTCGTTTCGAACAAAAGAAAATGGAGAAAAGCGGAAAATATTCACCCGCTTTAGTGAAACAATATTTTGCAAAAGAAATTGATGACCGCATAGAGAAAATAAAGCTGCTTGAGTTTCAGCTTGAACAATTACATATGCTACCGTTAGGAAGCGAACTGAAGGAGCGGGAAGTCGAGGCGCTCGTTGAGGTGAACGTCGGCGACCGCTGGGAAGAGGTGACAAAGGCGCGCGCCATCATCGTTGAAGATGGCGTCGTCAAAGAGATTCGTTAAGAAGGGATGAAGGTGATGGAACGATGGTTTAACGTCGGCAAGATCGTCAATACGCACGGCATTCGCGGCGAGGTGCGCGTCATTTCGCGGACCGATTTTCCCGAAGAGCGGTACAAAAAAGGAAACAAACTGTACATTTTCCGTGAACGCGACGCCCAACCGGTCGAGGTGACCGTAAAAAGCCACCGCGTCCATAAATCGTTCGATTTGCTGTCGTTTGAAGGGTATGACAGCATTAACGACGTCGAGCCGTTTAAAGGGGCGATGCTGAAAGTGCCGGAGAGCCAGCTTGGCCAACTCGATGAAGGCGAGTATTATTTCCATGAGATTATCGGCTGCACGGTCGTGACAGAAAATGGGGAGACAATCGGCACGGTGCGGGAAATTTTAACGCCGGGGGCGAACGACGTTTGGGTCGTTCGGCGCCAAGATGGCACTGACGCGCTCATTCCGTATATTGATGATGTCGTTTTGCGCGTCGACACGGGGCGGAAAACGATCATCATCCGGCCGATGGAAGGGCTGCTTGAATGATGCGGATCGATATTTTAACGCTGTTTCCCGGCATGTTTTCCGCCGTGCTGAATGAGTCGATTTTAAAGAAGGCGCAAGAAAAGGGAGCGGTGACTATCCGCCTCGTTGACTTTCGCGAGTTTGCCGACAACAAGCATAAAACGGTCGACGATTATCCGTACGGCGGCGGCGCCGGCATGGTGTTGAAGCCGCAGCCGATTTTTGATGCGGTGGAGCACGTGACGGCGGAGTCGCCAGATGCGCGCATCGTTTTGCTTTGCCCGCAAGGTGAGCGCTACACGCAAAAAAAGGCGGAAGAGTTCGCCAAAGAAGAACATTTGGTGCTCATTTGCGGTCATTATGAAGGCTATGATGAGCGCATTCGCCAACATTTAGCGACCGATGAAATTTCGATCGGCGATTATATTTTGACCGGTGGGGAGCTCGGCGCGATGGTGATTGTTGACAGCGTTGTCCGCCTCCTTCCCGGGGTGCTTGGCAACGAGGCGTCGCCAGTTGATGACTCGTTCAGCTCCGGGCTGCTCGAGTATCCGCAATACACAAGGCCGGCCGATTTCCGCGGCATGAAAGTGCCCGATGTGTTGCTGTCAGGAAACCATCAGCTCATCGCCGAGTGGCGCGAGAAGGAATCGCTTCGCCGGACGTTTTTGCGCCGCCCGGATTTGCTTGCCGATTACCCGCTTACCGACAAGCAAAAGCAATGGCTGAAAGAATGGGAGCGAGAGCGCGAATAGCTATTGCCTGCAGCCGGTGTTTATGCTATCATATTCTTTGTGTGACTTAAGCGGCATGCTTAAGGATGGAAAACGATGTTCCGCTGCAATGAAGGAGACGCATTAGCATGAACATCTGTGGAAGGAGTGGAAAATGATGCATCATTTAATCCAAGAAATTACGAAAGAACAATTGCGGACCGATTTGCCGGATTTCCGCCCGGGTGACACGGTGCGCGTCCACGTAAAAGTCGTGGAAGGCAACCGCGAGCGCATTCAAGTGTTTGAAGGCGTCGTCATTAAACGGCGCGGGGCGGGCATCAGCGAGACGTTCACCGTCCGCAAAGTGTCCTACGGCGTCGGCGTTGAGCGCACGTTCCCGGTGCATACGCCGAAAATCGCCAAGCTCGAAATTGTCCGCCGCGGGAAAGTCCGCCGCGCGAAACTGTACTACTTGCGTGAACTTCGCGGCAAAGCGGCGCGCATTAAAGAAAAAACGGCTCAATAACGGACATCGGTGGGTCGCAGCGAAAAAGGAGCTTGCTTTCAAGCTCCTTTTTTCACTATCCGTCAGCGAAGCGGCTAAATTATCATTTAGGTGGGAGAAAGATGGAACAGAAGAAAAGCGAATGGCGCGAGTGGTTGAAAGCCATTGTCGTCGCGGTGTTGCTGGCCGGGGGCATCCGCTATTTTATTTTCGCCCCGATCATTGTCGACGGCTATTCGATGATGCCAACATTACATAACCACGAACGGATGATCGTCAATAAATTGGCGTATAAAATCGGCATGCCGCACCGCTTTGACATTATTGTTTTTCACGCCGAAGAAGGGAGAGACTATATTAAACGGGTCATCGGTCTGCCGGGCGACCGGATCGAATATAAAAATGACACGCTCTATGTCAACGGCAAGCCGTATGAAGAGCCGTATTTGGACGAATATAAAAAGCAGGTGGCCGACGGACCGCTGACCGAACCGTTTACGTTAGAGGAGCTGACCGGGCGGAGCACCGTGCCGGAAGGGCATTTGTTCGTCATGGGCGACAATCGCCGTTTCAGCAAAGACAGCCGCCATATCGGCTTCGTTCCGATGGAGAAAGTCGTCGGCAAGGCGAATATTGTCTACTGGCCGCTTGATGACGCTCGGATTGCGAAATAAACGAGGCAGGTGATGCCAATGACGACGATTCAATGGTTTCCCGGCCATATGGCGAAAGCGAAGCGGGAAGTGCAAGAAAAACTAAAGCTGATCGATGTGGCGTTCGAACTGCTGGACGCCCGCGTGCCGATGTCGTCGCGCAACCCGATGATTGACGAGATTCTCGGGCAAAAGCCGCGTCTCATTCTGCTCAATAAAGCCGATATGGCCGACGAGGCGGTGACGGAGCAATGGATCGGCTATTTCCGCGACCGAGGGAGAACCGCTATAGCCATCGACGCACAAAGCGGAACAGGGGTGAAGCAAATCACCGCTGCAGCGAAAGAGATGGTGAAAGACAAGTTCGACAAAATGCGGGCGAAAGGAATTAAAAACCCGCGTCCGGTGCGGGCGCTCATCGTCGGCATTCCAAACGTCGGCAAATCGACGCTCATCAATCGGCTTGCCGGCCGCCATATCGCCAAAACCGGCGATAAGCCGGGGGTGACTAAAGCGCAGCAATGGATCAAAGTCGGCAAAGAGATGGAGCTTCTTGATACACCCGGCATTTTATGGCCGAAGTTTGAGGACGAGGATGTCGGCTACAGGCTGGCGGTCACCGGCGCGATTAAGGATGAAATTTTAAATTTGCAAGACGTTGCGGTGTATGCGCTCCGCTTTTTATCTGACCATTATCCGGAGCGGCTTATGGAGCGATATGGCCTCGACAGCATTCCCGATGACATGGTCGCCTTGTTTGACGCCATCGGCCGGCGGCGCGGCTGCCTGACGGCGGGCGGCGGCATCGATTACGATAAAGTAGCCGATATCGTTTTGTATGACATCCGCACAGAAAAGTTAGGAAGGCTCAGCTTTGAAACGCCCGCTTTATGGACGTAATGCGTCCGGCGGGCGTTTTTCATTGGATTGAACTTTTCGCTTCACAACGGTCGGAATGCAGCCGATAGTATAAGTAGAAAAGGGAGAGGATTATGAAACAGTATACGGTGAAAGAAATTGAAGCGCTGCTTCCAGAGCTCGGGGGAGAAAGCGACCCGCGCTGGGAGATGCTGCAGCGCGATGAACGAAAAAGCGTGCAGGCGCTTCTGGCCCGCTTTGTTAAGCAAAAGGAACGGGAGGAAGCGGCGCGGCAGCGCTGGGAAGAGCTGATGCGCTATGAGCGTGAATTATATGCCGCCGGCATCGAGCGGATTGCCGGCATTGACGAGGCTGGGCGCGGACCGCTGGCCGGCCCGGTCGTCGCCGCGGCCGTCATTTTGCCGAAAGACGCTTACTTGCCGGGGCTTGATGATTCGAAACGGCTGACGCCAGCCAAGCGCGAGGCGCTGTTTGCGCAAATTGGGGTGTGCGCCGTGGCGATTGGCGTCGGCATTGTTAGTGCGGCCGAAATTGATGAGTGGAACATTTACGAGGCGACAAGGCAAGCGATGGCCAAAGCGGTCGCCGCGCTCTCGCCGCCGCCAGAGCATTTGCTTGTCGATGCGATGACCGTGCCGTGTGCGCTGCCGCAGCAGCGCCTCGTAAAAGGCGATGCCAATAGCGCCTCGATCGCTGCCGCGTCCATCATCGCCAAAGTGACGCGCGACCGGTGGATGCATGAGCTCGATCGCCGCTATCCGCAATATGGTTTTGCCCGCCATATGGGCTACGGGACGCCGGAACATCTTGCGGCGATTCGCCGCTATGGCGTGACAGACGAGCACCGCCGCTCGTTCGCCCCGGTAAAGGAAGCGCTCAATGTTCGAGCATAGCGGCCAAGGCGCGTTTTGACGGCGCGGATGGAAGAGGGATGCCCTGCCTAAGTTAGGCCGGAATGAAAGGATGAGAAGCGAATGGTAGAGCGGATGGAACGAACCGTTCCAGTGACCGCTGTCCGTGACGCAACATTCAGCCAGCGGTTTCAGCCCGGACAGGCGGTCGTCGGCCGGATCGAGCAGGTGGAGGAAACGAAAAGCGGAGAACGGGTGGCGTTCGTTCGCGTCGGCAGCCAGCTCGTACGCGCCCGCCTCGAGGCGCCGCTTCTCCCCGGGCGCACGTACTTGTTTGAAATCAAGCAACAGGAGGGAACGATTTATTGGAAAGCCGCCTCTTTCCCCGGGCGGGCGTCTGTTTTGTCTGACGAGGACGCCGCGCGTCGATGGCAGCAGACGTGGAAGCTGCCGGACGCCGCCTTGCCGGTGCTCCGCCAGGCGTTCAAAGCGGGCGCGGCCGTGACGAAGGGGGAGATTGCGGAACTGACCGAGGCGGTGAGGGAAACAGAGCGGCCGGACGATGCCGAAGAGATGCTCGCATACTTGTTCCGCCGCCGTCTGCCGCCGTCTGCGGCCGCGTTTCGGGCATTATGGGCGGCAAAAACAGGGGAGCCGCTCGCTTCCGGGTTGGCTAAGCTGAAAGCGGCGCTCGCCGCACTTTCCGCCCATCCGGCAGCGCCCGAGCTCGGACGGGCGATCGAGCGGCTTCTTTCCCCACCGCTGTTCGTCTATGAGACGGTTGTGCACTTGCTTCTTTCGACCGAGGGGGAAGAAGCGGGGCCGGCGCGTGCGCTTCTCGCCCGCCTCGGATTGGCCCCGCTGCCGGAGGATCGGCATTCAGCGCTTCAAGAGGCGGTGCGGCAACGGCAGTTTGCCGAGGCGTACAGGCAGCTTGGCTTGGCTGATGAGGAAGCGTTTTTCGCACGGTTTGCCGCTGTGGATGCCGCCTGCAAAAACGGGGGGCTTTCCGAAGCAGAAGCGAAGCTGTGGGCAGCCGCCAGAGCTGCGAGCGACCCGGCGTTGTCGTTGTTTCACTGGCTGCGCCGGATCGCAGGACGCCTCGGCCTTGAAGACGAGGCGGCGCTCGCCCGTGCCGTGAAAGCGGGAGCTTTGCCGGCAGGACCCCCATCGTTGAAAAGGCTGCTTCTTCACTTTCTCCGCGCGCCGGGGGACAGGGAGGCGAAACAGGCAGCCGAAGCGCTCCTCACCCAGATGGACGGAATGGCCATCACCGCTGGGGGCGATGGGCCGCTCGAACATGTATGGCTTGCGTTTCCGCTGCCGCTTGGCGCGCGTTTGAGCGATTTTGCCGTCTGCTGTCAAGGGAAGCGGACACCTAACGGACGGCTTGATGACGATTATAGCCGCATTGTTTGCTGCTTAACGCTTGAGGCGCTGCAGGAGATCGTTGTCGATGTGCGCATCCAGCGGCGGATTGTCCACATTTCGATATTTCACAGCGACCCGCGGCTGCCGGCGCTCACCGCCCGTTTCGCCCCGCTTGTGAAAGAGCGATTGCAGGCGCACGGCTATACGCTCTCGGGCGTCGATGTGAAAACAACGGATGCCGCACCGCCGCCCCCGTCTCGTTTCCCGTTTTCCGGCCAGTACAGTGAGGTGGATTGGCGCATATGAATGAAGAGCGGAAAAAAGCGGTCGCTTTGTCGTACGATGCGGCAGTCGATGAGGCGCCGGTCGTCAAGGCAAAAGGAAGCGGGGAGATCGCCGAGGCGATCATCGCCGCAGCTGAGCAGCACGGCGTGCCGGTGCGAAAAGACCCGTCGCTTGTTGAGCTGTTAAGCGAAGTGGAGATCAATGAAGCGATCCCGGAAGGGCTGTATGCCCTCGTAGCGGAGTTGTTTGCCTTTCTTTATCAGCTCGACCGGGCGGTGAAAGAAGAGACATTGGGGGAGGGATAATTTTCCTATTCCCCAATTTCTTAATTTTGCGGCGAAACGGTGGACAACTGAGAAACGTTAGGTATAAAATGAAAGCGCTAAGACTTTTTTAGTTTATACATAGGAGGTTGGCGCATGAACATTCATGAATACCAAGCAAAAGAAATTTTGCGAAGCTATGGCGTAAGCGTTCCGAACGGCCGCGTCGCGTTTACGGTCGATGAAGCGGTCGAAGCGGCGAAAGCGCTCGGCACGCCGGTGTGCGTCGTCAAGGCGCAAATTCATGCCGGCGGGCGCGGCAAGGCGGGCGGGGTGAAAGTGGCAAAAAGCTTAGAGGAAGTTCGTACATACGCCAGCGAATTGCTTGGCAAAGTGCTCGTCACCCACCAAACCGGCCCGGAAGGGAAAGAAGTTAAGCGGCTTCTTATTGAAGAAGGGTGCGACATCCAAAAAGAATATTACATCGGACTTGTCGTCGACCGCGCCACCTCGCGCGTCGTCTTAATGGGTTCGGAAGAAGGCGGCACGGAGATCGAAGAAGTGGCGGCGAAAACACCGGAGAAAATTTTTAAAGAATACGTCGATCCGGTGGTCGGGTTGCAAGCGTTCCAAGCGCGCCGCCTGGCGTTCAACATCAACATCCCGAAACAGCTCGTCAACCAAGCGGTGAAATTTATGATGGGCTTGTACCAAGTGTTTGTCGATAAAGATTGCTCGATTGCGGAAATCAACCCGCTTGTTGTCACCGGCGACGGCAAAGTGATGGCGCTCGATGCGAAATTGAACTTTGACTCGAACGCGCTTTATCGCCATCCGGATATTTTGGAATACCGTGATTTGGACGAGGAAGACCCGAAAGAAGTCGAAGCGTCGAAATATGATTTAAACTACATCGCTCTTGACGGCAACATCGGCTGCATGGTCAACGGCGCCGGCTTGGCGATGGCGACGATGGACATCATTAAATATTACGGCGGCGAGCCGGCCAACTTCCTCGATGTCGGCGGCGGCGCCAGCGAGGAAAAAGTGACGGAAGCGTTCAAAATCATTTTGTCTGATCCGAACGTGAAAGGCATTTTCGTCAATATTTTCGGCGGCATTATGAAATGCGACGTTATTGCGAGCGGCATCGTCGCAGCGACGAAGCAAGTCGGCCTCACTTTGCCGCTTGTCGTTCGCCTCGAAGGAACGAACGTCGAGCTCGGGAAAAAGATTTTACAAGAGTCGGGCTTGAACATTACGGCGGCGGAATCGATGGCGGACGGCGCGCAAAAAATCGTCGAGCTAGTACGTTAAGAAAGCGAGGGAGACACGTGAGCGTTTTTGTCAATAAAGACACGAAAGTAATCGTACAAGGGATTACCGGTTCGCAAGGGCTGTTTCATACAAAACAGATGATTGAATACGGAACGAACATTGTCGGCGGGGTCACGCCAGGCAAAGGCGGCACGGAAGTCGAAGGCGTGCCGGTGTTTGACACCGTTTCGGAAGCGGTCGAAAAAACGGGGGCGAACGCCTCGGTTATTTACGTTCCGCCGGCGTTTGCAGCTGATGCCATCATGGAAGCGGTCGACGCCGGGCTTGATCTCGTCGTCTGCATCACCGAGGGCATTCCGGTGCTTGATATGGTGAAAGTGAAACGGTACATGGAAGGCAAAAAGACACGCTTGATCGGCCCGAACTGCCCGGGCGTCATTACGCCGGAAGAGTGCAAAATCGGCATTATGCCGGGCTACATCCATAAAAAAGGGCATGTCGGCATCGTCTCGCGCTCCGGCACACTGACGTACGAAGCGGTCCATCAATTGACGCAAGCCGGCATCGGCCAGTCAACAGCGGTCGGCATCGGCGGCGACCCGGTCAACGGCACGAACTTTATCGATGTGCTGAAGGCGTTTAACGAGGACGAGGAGACGTATGCGGTCATTATGATCGGCGAAATCGGCGGCACAGCTGAGGAAGAAGCGGCCGAATGGGTGAAAGCGAATATGACGAAGCCGGTCGTCGGCTTTATCGGCGGGCAAACGGCGCCTCCGGGCAAACGGATGGGCCATGCCGGCGCGATCATTTCCGGCGGCAAAGGTACAGCCGCGGAAAAAATCAAAAAAATGGCTGAGTGCGGCATCAAAGTGGCGGAGACGCCGGCCGTCATCGGCGAAACGCTCATTTCCGTCCTGAAAGAGCGCGGATTGTACGAAAAATGCAAAACGCATTAATGTTCCTGCCCCGCACGATCGCGTGCGGGGTGCTGTTTATCATTTTGCGAGAAAGGAGAATACGATGTACGATACGGTCCGCGACCGGCTCATCCATCTCCATCATTGCCGCGGAGCAGGATGGAAGACGATCCGCTATTTGATTGAGGCTGACCCGACCTTGTCTGCACCATTTTCTTTGCCCCCCGCTGCCCTCCGTCCGCTCGTTCCACTCCCCAGCGCCCAATGGGCTGCTTTTTTCCATGATTTGCATTCCATTGACGTGCAAAGTGTAGTAAAAACATATAGCGATCAAGGCATTCGCATCATCACTGTGTTCGATCTTGACTATCCCCCCCTGCTCAAGCATATATACGATCCCCCTTGGGTGCTGTATGCGAAAGGAAATATACGGTTGCTTCGAGAAACTAAGCTGATTAGCATCGTCGGCACGAGAAGTCCGACAAAAGAAGGAATCGAAGCGCTCGAAAAACTGGTGCCGCCGCTTGTCGCCGCCGGTTGGACGATCGTGAGCGGGCTTGCCTTTGGCATTGATGTTTGCGCCCATCAGCTCGCCGTACGGCACGGCGGAACGACGATCGCGGTCATCGCCGGCGGGCTTAACCATATTTACCCGAGGGAGCACCGCTCCTTCGCCCGGCGGCTCATGAACGAGCAGCTCATCATCGCCGAACATCCGCCGGCAACGAAGCCGCAAACGTGGCAGTTTCCGGCGCGCAACCGCATCATTAGCGGGCTGTCGCTCGGCACGCTCGTCGTGCAGGCGAAAGTGAAAAGTGGGTCGCTCATTACGGCGTCGTACGCGCTCGAGCAAGGGCGGGAAGTGTTCGCCGTCCCCGGCCCGATCCACTTGGCGGAGGCTGCCGGACCGAATATGCTCATTCAGCACGGGGCAAAACTAGTGCAGGAGGCAACGGACATTACTGTCGAATTCCCGTACGTGCAATGATCATGTTTGACAAACACGGCAATAATCATTAATAATAATGAAGATTTCAATTTACTTCCTAGGGGTGGAAGATGGATGTCAGACTACTTGGTTATCGTCGAATCGCCAACGAAAGCGAAGACGATCGAACGGTACTTAGGAAAAAAATATACGGTCAAAGCTTCGATGGGCCACGTTCGCGATTTGCCAAAAAGCCAAATGGGCGTTGATATAGATCACGGCTATGCGCCGAAATACATCACAATCCGCGGCAAAGGTCAGGTGATTAAAGAGCTGAAAACGGCGGCCAAAAAGGCGAAAAAAGTGTTTCTCGCTGCCGACCCGGACCGCGAAGGGGAGGCGATCGCCTGGCATTTGGCCAACATGCTCGATCTCGATATTCACTCCGATTGCCGCGTCGTCTTTCATGAAATTACAAAAGACGCTATTCAACAATCGTTTCAGCAACCGCGCTCAATCAATATGAATCTCGTCGACGCCCAGCAGGCGCGGCGCGTGCTCGACCGCCTCGTCGGCTATAACATCAGCCCCCTCCTGTGGAAAAAAGTGAAAAAAGGGCTGAGCGCCGGCCGCGTCCAATCGGTCGCGCTGCGCCTCATCACCGACCGGGAAAAAGAAATCCGCCAATTTCAACCGGAAGAATATTGGACGATTCAAGCGAAGTTTCAAAAAGGGACGGAGATATTTGCCGCCTCGTTTTACGGCGTTGATGGGGAAAAGCTCGAGTTAAAAACGGAAGCGGACGTAAAAGGAGTGCTCGCCCGTTTAAAGGGGCGGGCGTTTACGGTGAAAACGGTGACAAAACGCGAGCGCAAGCGCAGCCCGGTGCCGCCGTTTACAACGTCGTCGCTTCAGCAGGAAGCCGCGCGCAAGCTGAATTTCCGCACAAAAAAGACGATGATGGTCGCCCAGCAGCTGTATGAAGGGATCGACCTCGGCAGTGAAGGGACGGTCGGGCTGATCACGTATATGCGCACCGACTCGACGCGCATTGCCGAAACAGCCCAACAAGAGGCGGCGGCATATATCGAAGCGACGTTCGGCGCTTCCTACGTCAACCAAGAAAAGCGAAAGGAAAAGAAAAGCACGAACGCCCAAGATGCCCACGAAGCCATTCGCCCGACATCGGCATTTCGCGACCCCGATAAAGTGAAGCCGTATTTGACGCGCGACCAATTCCGGCTGTATAAGCTCATTTGGGAACGGTTTATCGCCAGCCAAATGGCCGCGGCCGTGCTCGACACGATGAGTGTCGAACTCGAAAGCAACGGAGTGCTGTTCCGCGCCAGCGGCTCGAAGGTGAAATTTCCAGGATTTATGAAAGTATACATCGAGGGAACGGATGATCAAACGGAGGAACAAGACCGGCTGCTTCCTGACCTCGAGGAAGGAGAGACGGTTGAAAGCGAAACGATCGAGCCGAAGCAGCATTTTACTCAGCCGCCGCCGCGCTATACGGAAGCGCGCCTAGTGAAAACGTTAGAAGAGCTCGGCATCGGCCGTCCGTCCACTTACGCGCCGACGCTGGATACGATCCAGAAGCGCAACTATGTCGTTCTTGAAAACAAGCGGTTCGTTCCGACGGAGCTCGGTGAAATTGTCGTCGAGCTGATGTTAGAATTTTTTCCGGAGATTATCGACGTCGAGTTTACGGCGAAAATGGAAAAAGAGCTTGATGAAATTGAAGAAGGAAAAGTGGAGTGGATCAAAGTCGTCGATGAATTTTACCGCGAGTTTGAGAAGCGGCTGAAAGTGGCTGAAGAAGAAATGCGCGAAGTGGAAATTAAAGATGAGCCGGCCGGCATCGACTGCGACGTGTGCGGCAGCGCGATGGTGTACAAAATGGGCCGCTTCGGCAAGTTTATCGCCTGCTCGAATTTCCCGGAGTGCCGCCATACGAAGCCGATTGTGAAAGAAATCGGCGTCAAATGCCCAAAATGCCATGAAGGCAATATCGTCGAGCGCAGCAGCAAGCGCAAGCGGGTGTTTTACGGCTGCGACCGCTTCCCGGAATGCGACTTTGTTTCATGGGATAAACCGCTTGCCCGCCCGTGCCCAAAGTGCGGGGGACTGCTTGTCGAGAAAAAGCTGAAAAAGGGCGTGCAAGTGCAATGCACGGCGTGCGACTATGAAGAACAGCCAGAAGCTTGAGCAGGCATCGGATACAATTCAGAATTTTATAAAAAATAGTTGCGCCAATGCGGAATTGTATGGTACGATGTAGTAGCCGTTGCGGGGTGAGGCGATGAAAAATGCGAAACTTGCGTTACAATCGTTCGTGGAATATTTACAAATCGAAAAAAATTATTCACAATATACTATTGCGTGCTACCGGCGCGACATTGAGCAGTTTCTTCAGTTCATGAACGAGGAAGGAATGAGCGGGCTCGAGGAAGTGGCCTACAGCGACGTTCGCTTATATTTGACGAAACTGTACGGGCAACATCTTGCCAGTCGTTCGGTCGCCCGTAAAATTTCCAGCTTGCGCAGCTTTTACAAGTTTTTGCTGCGCGAAGGATGGGCGGCCGAAAATCCGTTTGCCCTTGCGGCGTTGCCGAAAAAAGAGCAAAAAATTCCCAACTTTTTATATCGCGAAGAGTTAGAAGCGCTGTTTCGCGTCAATGATGGAAATACCGCCATCGGCCAGCGCAATGCAGCACTGCTTGAGCTGCTGTACGCGACTGGCGCTCGGGTTAGTGAATGTTGTCACATTCGGCTGTCTGACCTTGATGTCGCTGCGGCTACCGTGCTCATTCACGGAAAAGGAAACAAGCAACGCTACGTTCCGTTTGGCCGCCCGGCTAGGGAGGCGCTTGAACGGTACATCGGCGGCGGACGGCGCGAGCTCGTAAGCAAGCTGCCGGCAGACCACCGCTATTTGTTTGTCAATGCCCGCGGCAACCCGCTCACGCCCCGGGGAGTGCGCTACATTTTGGACCGCATCGTTGAGACGGCGGCGCTAACGCAAAACATCAGCCCGCACGTGCTGCGGCATACGTTTGCGACCCATTTGCTCAACGAAGGAGCCGACCTTCGCTCCGTGCAAGAACTGCTTGGCCACGCGCATTTATCATCAACGCAAGTGTATACGCATGTGACGAAAGATCGGCTGCGGCATATTTATTTGCAGGCCCATCCGCGGGCGTAGCCTGCAGGCAAGGAGGGGGAACAATGGACGGTTTTCATGCGACGACGATTTTCGCCATCCGCCATAACGGCAGGGCGGCGATGGCCGGCGACGGCCAAGTGACATTTGGCAACGCGGTTGTCATGAAACATACGGCGAAGAAAGTGCGGCGTCTGTTTCATGGCAAAGTGCTCGCCGGTTTTGCCGGCTCGGTCGCCGATGCGTTTACGCTGTTTGAGATGTTTGAAGGCAAGCTTGAACAGTTCAACGGCAACTTGCCTCGTGCGGCCGTCGAGCTGGCGAAAGAGTGGCGGAGCGACAAAGTGCTGCGCCGCCTTGAGGCGATGTTGATTGTCATGGACGGCCAGCATTTATTGCTGATTTCCGGCACCGGTGAAGTCATCGAGCCGGATGACGGCATGCTCGCGATCGGTTCGGGCGGCCATTACGCGCTCGCTGCCGGGCGCGCCTTAAAACAGTATGCCGGCGCTTCGATGACCGCCAAAGAGATTGCGAAAGCTGCGCTCGAGATTGCCGCTGACATTTGCGTCTATACGAACGGCCATATTATTGTCGAAGAGCTGTAAAAAAGGAGGAGGCCGATGATGGCGGAAACATTGACTCCACGGCAAATTGTCGAGAAGCTCGATCAGTTTATCGTCGGGCAAAAGGAGGCGAAAAAGGCGGTGGCGATTGCGCTTCGCAACCGGTATCGCCGCAGTTTGCTCGATGAAAAATTGCGCGATGAAGTGATGCCGAAAAACATTTTAATGATCGGCCCGACCGGAGTCGGGAAGACAGAAATCGCCCGCCGGCTTGCCAAACTCGTCGGCGCGCCGTTTATTAAAGTCGAGGCGACGAAATTTACCGAAGTCGGCTACGTTGGGCGCGACGTCGAATCGATGGTGCGCGATTTAGTGGAAACGTCGGTCAGGCTCGTGAAAGAACGAAAAATGGGCGAGGTGAAGGACCGGGCTGAGCGGCAGGCGAATAAACGGCTTGTCGAGTTGCTCGTTCCCGGCAAACAAAAGCAAACGATCAAAAACCCGCTCGAGCTGCTGTTTGGCGGTCAGGCGAGCCAACCGGACAACGGCCATAGCCATGACGATGAACAGGTGGAGCAAAAGCGGCGCCAAGTCGCCTGGCAGCTCGCCAACGGCCAACTGGAAAACGAGATGGTGACGATTGAAATCGAGGAGCAGCCGCCCATGCTGTTTGACTTTTTGCAAGGGGCGGGCATTGAACAGATGGGTGTTAACATGCAAGATGCGTTAAGCAGCCTCATGCCGAAGCGGCGCAAAAAGCGGCGTCTGAAGGTGAGCGAGGCGCGCAAGGTGCTCATCAATGAAGAAGCGCAAAAACTGATCGACATGGATGAAGTGACGCAAGAGGCGGTCCGCCTTGCCGAGCAGTCCGGCATCATTTTTATCGACGAAATTGACAAAATCGCCCGCAGCGGAGCGGTGTCCGGCTCGGCCGACGTCTCGCGCGAAGGGGTGCAGCGCGACATTTTGCCGATCGTCGAAGGATCGACCGTCATGACAAAATACGGGCCGGTCAAAACGGATCATATTTTATTTATTGCCGCCGGCGCGTTCCATATGGCGAAGCCGTCGGATTTGATCCCTGAGCTGCAAGGCCGTTTCCCGATTCGCGTCGAACTGGCGAAACTTTCGGTCGACGATTTCGTAAGTATATTAGTCGAGCCGAATAACGCGCTTATTAAACAATATCAGGCGCTTTTGGCGACAGAAGGTATAAATCTTGAATTTTCTGACGATGCTATTCGTAAGATTGCCGAAGTGGCGTTTGAAGTGAACCAGACGACCGACAATATCGGCGCGCGCCGGCTCCATACGATTTTGGAAAAGCTGCTCGAAGATTTGCTGTTTGAGGCGCCGGATATTGGGCTTGACCGGATCGTCATCACTCCGCAATACGTCGAACAAAAACTCGGCAGCATCGTCAAAAACAAAGATTTAAGCGAGTTTATTTTATGAGGAGGAGATGGAACCGATGAATTTGCTAGAGAAAACGCGAAAAATTAACGCCATGCTGCAAAAAGCAGCCGGGCGGCCGGTCAACTTCAAAGAAATGGCGGAAACGCTTTGCGATGTCATCGAAGCAAACGTGTTCGTTGTCAGCCGCCGCGGCAAACTGCTTGGATTTGCCATTAAACAATCGATTGAAAACGAGCGGATGAAACGGATGCTTGAAGAGCGGCAGTTTCCGGAAGAATATACGAGAAACTTGTTCAACATTACGGAAACGTCTCCTAACATCGATATTAATAGCGAATATACGGCATTTCCAGTGGAAAATCGTGACTTATTTAAAACCGGTTTGACGACGATTGTCCCGATCAACGGCGGGGGCGAACGGCTCGGCACGCTCATTTTGTCGCGCCTTGACCGCGAGTTTGACAACGACGACCTCATTTTGGCCGAATACGGGGCCACGGTTGTCGGCATGGAGATTTTGCGCGAAAAAACAGAGGAAATCGAAGAGGAGGCACGCAGCAAGGCGGTCGTGCAAATGGCGATCAGCTCGCTTTCTTACAGCGAACTTGAGGCGATTGAACATATTTTTGAAGAGCTTGACGGGACGGAAGGGCTGCTTGTCGCCAGCAAAATCGCCGACCGCGTCGGCATCACCCGCTCGGTGATCGTCAACGCCCTGCGCAAGCTTGAGAGCGCCGGAGTGATTGAATCGCGTTCGCTCGGCATGAAAGGAACATACATTAAAGTGTTGAACGACAAGTTTTTGACTGAGCTTGAAAAACTGAAATCGAGCTGATGCAATCAGCCATTGGCGCCTGCTAGGCATCTTCGCCTGGCGGGCTTTTTCTGTTTTGGCCGGCGCTTGCCCAGGCTGACTCCTTCCATCGTCGCATCGACGGTGTGAAAAATAGTACCAAGTTCCGGCTATACATCAGGTTTTCCTTCCCGTAAAATGAAAGCTAGCAGAAATTGTCGAAAAATAGGCTAAAAGAGGGGATTCCATTGACGCTGTTTTCATCGACGATCCACTGGCTTGAACAAGGACTCCGTTATGCCTCGCTCCGCCAGCAGGCGATTGCCGACAACATCGCCAACGCCGATACACCGGGCTATAAGGCGAAAGACGTGCGCTTTCAGGCCGAGCTCGACCGGGCGCTCCAGCTCGAGGCGAAACGGACGAATCCGAGCCATTTTCCGTTTCGAAACGAACAAAATGGAAAAATTGTCGTGACGACGAACGCAAATATCAGTTACAATCATAATGGCAACAGTGTCGACATTGATCAAGAAATGTCAAAATTAGCAGAAAACCAAATTTATTACAATGCGCTCATTGAACGGATAAACGGCAAATTCAATACGTTAAAAACGGTCATTAAAGGAGGGAAATAGACAGTGTCCATGTTTCAAAGCCTGCACATCTCGGCTTCGGCCTTGACGGCCGAGCGGCTGCGCATGGATGTGATCTCGTCCAATATCGCCAACGTGGATACGACGCGAGCCCGTTTTGTCAACGGGGAATGGGAGCCGTACCGCCGCAAAGTCGTCGTGATCGAACCGCGCGGTGAACAGTTTTCGAGTTATTTGCAGGCTGCCCTCGGGCGCACCGGCGCGGTCGGCAGCGGGGTGCGGGTGCGCGAAATCGCTGACGATCCGGCGCCGTTTAAACTCGTGTATGATCCGGATCACCCGGATGCGGGCGCTGACGGCTACGTTCGTCTGCCGAACGTTGACCCGCTCAAAGAAATGGTCGACTTGATTGGCGCCACACGCTCCTACGAGGCGAACGTCACTGCGTTGAATGCCTCAAAAGGGATGTTGATGAAGGCGCTTGAGATTGGGAAATAGCGCGTAGGGAGGATATGCCATGATCGACGGAGCAAGCCGCGTCGGGCTGACGCCGGCGGCCGCCGCCCAGAGCCCGGTAAAGCCGGCCGCGGTGCAAAAACAGTTTGCCGCTTTTTTGAAAGAGGCGCTCAACAATGTAAACGACGCGCAAATTCAAGCGGACGCGCTGACGGAAAAACTCGTCCGCGGAGAGAACGTCCAATTGCATGATGTGATGATCGCCGCGCAAAAGGCGAGCATTACGCTGCAGCTGACACTTGAGATCCGCAACAAGGCGATCGAGGCGTATCAAGAAATGATGCGCATGCCGTTGTAGCGGCCATAAGCTGAAATACATATAGAGGCTGCCGCCATTGCCGGGCGATGGCGGCAAACGGCTGTACGGCTGGATGATCGGAGGAATCGTATGGACAGCAAATGGAAAGAGTGGTGGGGCCGCGCTCGTGCGTTTTGGCAAGAACGGACGAAAAAACAGAAACAGCTCGTCATAGGCGGGACGGCGGTAGCGCTTTTTGCCATCGGCATTGGAATGTTTTTTGCCATGAGGACGGAAATGGCGCCACTATATAGCAATCTAACACCGCAAGAAGCCGGGCAAATTAAAGCGACGCTCGATGGGCGCGGCGTTCCGGCGGAAGTGGCCGATGGCGGCACGACAATCAAAGTGCCGAAAGAGCAAGTCGATGCGTTGAAAGTGGAGCTGGCCGCTGAAGGCATTCCGAACAGTGGGGTCATCGACTATTCGTTTTTTGGCCAAAACGCGAGCTTCGGCATGACCGATAACGAGTTTACTATGGTCAAGTTGAAGGCGATGCAAACCGAACTCGCCAACTTAATGAAAACGATCGACGGCGTCGAGGATGCGAAAGTAATGATCAACCTTCCGCAGCCGAGCGTATTTGTTTTCGATGAAAAAGGAGAAGCCTCGGCTTCGATTGTGCTGAAGACGAAGCCGGGCTATCAGTTCAGCGACGAGCAAATTCGGGCGCTGTACCACCTCGTCGCCAAAAGTGTTCCGAACCTCTCTACAGATAATATCGTCATTATGAATCAGTTTTTTGAGTATTTTGATTTAAAAAATGACGGCGAAAATTCGACAGGGACGACATTCGCTTCGCAGCAACAAATCAAAAAACAAATCGAACGCGACATCCAACGTCAAGTGCAGCAAATGCTTGGCGCGATGATGGGACAGGACAAAGTCGTCGTTTCCGTAACGGCTGACGTCGACTTTACGCAAGAAAAGCGGGAAGAAAACTTAGTCGCTCCTGTTGACGAGGAGAACAATGAAGGAATTGCCGTCAGCGTGCAGCGCATTAAAGAAACGTATTCGGGAAGCGGGGCGCCGCCGGGCGGCATCGCCGGAACGGGCACGAACGAAACGCCGGGCTACCAGGGGGCAAACGGTGCGACGAACGGCGATTATGAGCGGACCGAGGAAACCGTCAACAACGAAGTGAACAAAATTAAAAAACAAATCGTGGAAAGTCCATATAAAATTCGCGACTTAGGCATTCAAGTGATGGTCGAGCCGCCCAATCCGGACGACCCGAACTCACTGCCGCCGGAGGCGGTCAACGATATTCAGAAAATATTAGGAACGATCGTCCGAACATCGATTGACAAAAGCGAAGCACAACCATTGACTGACGAAGACATCAACAGCCGCATCGTCGTCTCGGTGCAAAAGTTTAACGGAAAGCCGACATTCACCGAATCGGCGCCGGTTCGTCCGGCATGGTGGTGGTATGCGGCGGGAGCGGGGGCGCTGTTGCTGATCGCCCTGCTGTTGTTCTTCTGGCTGCGTCGCCGCCGCGAAGACGAGGAAGAGGAAGACGAGCTCGTATTCGCCCCGCCGCTTTCGGCAGAGCCGGAGCTGCCGAAACCGCCGGAGACGGAGGAGAAACTGCGCCGCCGGCAGCTTGAACGGCTGGCGAAAGAAAAGCCGGATGAGTTTGCCAAACTATTAAAAACGTGGCTATCAGAGGAGTAGGAGGAACGGCGTATGGCAAAGCGCGAACGGAAAGGCGGGCTGTCGGGCAGGCAAAAAGCGGCCATCCTGCTCATTTCCCTCGGCCCAGACGTGTCGGCCTCCGTCTATAAACATTTGTCGGAAGAAGAGATCGAAAAGCTGACGCTCGAAATTTCCAACGTCCGCCAAGTGACGTCCGAACAAAAAGAAGAGGTGCTCGAGGAGTTTCGCCAGCTTGCTTTGGCGCAAGACTACATCGCCCAAGGCGGCATCGCCTACGCGAAAGAAGTGCTTGAAAAGGCGCTCGGCCCGGACAAGGCGATGAACATTATTAACCGCTTGACATCGGCGCTTATGGTGCGGCCGTTTGATTTCGCCCGCAAAGCCGATCCGATGCAACTGCTAAACTTTATTCAAAACGAACATCCGCAAACGATCGCGCTTATTCTCTCGTATTTGGAGCCGGCGCAGGCGGGGCAAATTTTATCGGCGCTGCCGCAGGAGATGCAGGCTGACGTCGCTCGGCGCATTGCGCTGATGGACAGCACGTCGCCGGAAATTATTAGCGAGGTCGAGCAAATTCTCGAGCGGCGGCTGTCGGCGACCGTTGTGCAAGATTATACGCAGGCCGGCGGCATTGAGGCGGTTGTTGAAGTGTTAAACCAAGTTGATCGGAGCACGGAGCGGACGATACTAGACGCTTTGGAAATTCAAGACCCGGAACTGGCCGAAGAAATCAAAAAGCGGATGTTCGTCTTTGAAGACATCGTAACGCTTGATAACCGCGCCATTCAGCGGGTCATCCGCGAAGTGGACAACAACGACCTCATGCTGGCGCTGAAAGTGGCGAGCGATGAAGTGAAAGACATCGTCTTCCGCAACATGTCAACAAGAATGGCCGAGACGTTTAAAGAAGAGATGGAATATATGGGCCCGGTCCGGCTGCGCGATGTGGAAGAAGCGCAGTCGCGCATCGTCGCGGTGATCCGCCGTCTCGAGGAGACAGGGGAAATCGTCATCGCCCGCGGGGGAGGAGATGATATTATTGTCTAACGTCATTAAAGCGCCGGCAGTGACGGCCCGCACCGGCAAAAAGACGATCGCCGTGCAGCGTTATGTTCCGAATGTCCCGCCATCTGCGGATGATCGGCAACGGGAACTGGAAGCGATCGCCGCGGCCAAAGAGGAGGTGGCCGAGCTTCGCCGCCAAGCTGAACAATATTATGCGGCAGTGCACGAACAGCTGGCCCGCGAACAAGAGCAATGGCGGCACGAGAAAGAGCGGCTCATGCGGGAGGCGCGCGCTCAAGGGTATGAAGACGGCTATGCCGCTGGGCGCGACGAAGCGCTGAGCGAGCATCGCGAATGGATCGAACAAGCCCGGCGCTTAGCAGAACGGGCCAATGACGAGTTTTATGCCCGGCTCGAGTCGACGGCAGAAACGATGCTTGAAGTGGCGTTAAAGGCGGCCGAACGCATCATCGGTGTGACGCTCGAGAACGACCGAGGCGCGTTTTTGCCGCTCGTGCGCCAAGTGCTGCACGAAGTGCGCCGGCAGACGGAGGTCGCCGTTTATGTGCACCCGCATTGCTATGAAATAGTAGCCAGCCAGCAAGAGATGCTGCGATCCGTTTTTCCGCACCACGTCGATTTATTTATTTACCCGGACGATACACTGCCGGAATACGGCTGCCTTGTAGAAACGCCGTTCGGACGCGTCGATGCCAGCGTAGATACGCAGCTTGAACGGCTGCGCGAGGCGCTCTACAGGCGGCTGAAGGAGGGAATGTCCGCTGAACTGGCAGGCGCTTCTTGATGAAATCGTCGCCGTTGATTTGTATAAACGGTTCGGCAAAGTATCGCGTGTCATCGGATTAATGACCGAATCGAAAGGGCCGGAAAGCTCGATCGGCGACCTTTGTTACATTCACGAAGCGAGCGGCGGCCGAAAAATTCCTGCGGAAGTCGTCGGCTTTCATGAGCAGCACGTCTTGCTTATGCCCTTTTCCTCTATGGCGCATATCGCTCCCGGCTGCCTCGTTGAGGCGACCGGTAAGCCGCTTGAAGTATACGTTGGCGATGCGCTCATTGGCGCGGTCCTTGACCCGCTCGGCCGACCGCTTGACGGAAGTGCGCTGCCGCCTGGGCTGAAGCCGGTATCGGTCGAACGCGATCCGCCGAACCCGCTCACCCGGCCGCCGATTGCCGAGCCGCTTGAGGTCGGCGTGCGCGTCATCGACAGCTTGCTCGCGGTCGGCAAAGGTCAGCGTGTCGGCATTTTTGCCGGCTCCGGGGTCGGCAAGAGCACGCTCATGGGAATGGTCGCCCGCCGCACGTCGGCCGATGTGAACGTCATTGCCTTAATCGGCGAGCGCGGCCGCGAAGTGCGTGAATTTTTGGAGCGCGACCTCGGCCCGGAAGGCTTGGCCCGTTCGGTTGTCGTCGTCGCCACCTCGGACCAGCCGGCGCTCATGCGTGTCAAAGGAGCGTACACCGCGACGGCAATCGCTGAATATTTCCGCGACCAAGGAACGGATGTCATGTTGATGATGGACTCGGTCACCCGCGTTGCGATGGCGCAGCGGGAGATCGGTCTCGCTATCGGCGAGCCTCCGACAACGAAAGGATATACACCGTCGGTATTCGCCTTGCTGCCGAAGCTGCTTGAGCGGGCGGGGGCAAACGCTTCAGGCACGATCACCGCTTTTTATACGGTGCTTGTCGACGGCGACGATATGAATGAGCCGATTGCCGATGCGGTGCGCGGCATTTTAGACGGCCATTTTGTGCTTGATCGTCAACTGGCCAATAAAGGGCAATACCCGGCCATTAACGTGCTCAAAAGCGTGAGCCGCGTCATGCCCCACATCATTAGCGCAGAGCATCGCGAAGCGGCCAATCGGCTTCGCCGCCTTCTCTCTACTTATATCGATTCGGAGGACTTAATTCAAATAGGGGCGTACAAACGTGGATCTTCTCGAGAAATTGATGAGGCGATTCAATTTTATCCGCAAATTATGGCGTTTTGCCGTCAGGAGATCGACGAAAAAACGACGCGCGCTGAAAGCATTGATGCCCTCTTTCGCCTAATGGCGTCAGAGGGATGAGTTGAGGCGAAACTTTCGGACGCTGAAAGGGTGAGCAGGCGTGGCGCCAACATTCCGACTCCAAAAAGTATTGACGATGAAAGAAAAAGAAAAAGAGAAGGCGCTTGGCGAGTACGAAGAGGCGGTTCGCCGGTTTGAACAAGCGGCCGAAGCGCTGTATCACTTGCTCAAGGAAAAAGAAAAATGCGAAGCGGCGAGAGATGAACAGCTGCGGACCGGCTTATCGATCGGCGCGATTCGCCATATGTTGCAATATATCAGCAATTTACAGCGGTCCATTGATCATTACCAGCTCATCGTCATGCAAGCGCGCGAGCAGATGCAGCGTCGGCAGCAACGCCTGATCGAATTGAACATAGAAGTGAAAAAATATGAGAAAATGCGCGAACGTGTGCGGCGATGGACGGAGCAACGCGAGAAAGAGGCAGAAAGCCGCTTTCTTGACGAAATGGCTGTTCAGCGTTTTGCACGGCAAGGGGAGTTGTAGATGGCAAGCAAAGTCCAACAAGAAGAAAGGTCAAGCTGGTGGCAATGGATCTTGTTCGTCATTGTGATCCCAAGTTTATTTGCCGCCTTCTTCCTCTTGTTAATCGTCAAAGTGGCCGGCATCGATGTGGCGGCAAAAACAAAACAATGGACAGCGAACGTGCCGTTTGTGTCCGAATGGATCGACTGGAAAAAGAAGGAGAAAGAGCTGGCGAAAACGATCGCGGCGCAGCAAAGGACGATCAAACAGCAAAAAGAGATGATTGAGAACCAGAAAAAACAAATTCGGCAGCTCCAAAACGAATTAACCGTAAAAGAGCATGAAATCGCCCGCTTATCGGCGCCAGATGAGGACTCGACCGAACAAGCCGATCACGTTGCCAAGCCCGCCGTGACGACGGATGATGTGGCCGCGATGTACGGGGCGATGTCAGAAAAACAGGCGGCTGCCATTTTAGCCGAGCTGTCGGACGACGAGGCGCTCGCTGTGTTGAGCCGTATCGATGGAGACAAGGCAGCAGCCATTTTGGAACAAATGCCGATTGAACAAGCGGCGAACTTGCTTTCGTCGTTGCGCAAATGGGCGATGGGAGAGGAGGCGGCTGAATGAAGGCGACGATCGCAGCAAGCTTGTTGCGCTCTACAGGCGTTGAAATGACGCCGGCGATGTCAAAAAAGGAAACGGAGACAACCGGCGCGTTCGCGGCGCTGCTTGCGCGCAGGCAGACCGAGACAGATTCAGTTGAAACAGAGGCGGCTCAATCGCCATCTTTGTCAGAAAATAAAACGAGAAAAACGGATGAGCAGGCGGAACTAGCTTGGCTGCCTGTTATGGCCATGCAGGCGGAAGGAAGCTTTTCCGCTCAAAGCGTGGCGAAAGGGAGCCATGATCAGTTGCCGGCAGCAGTCGATGGGGAAAGCGGAAATCATGTTTCTTTCGTTGTTGCGGACGCAAACGGCAGGAACATAAGAAACCCGCTGCTGCCGTTTGATCATAGAGAAACCGAATTGGCTGGTGAGAGAGTTGAAAACATACAGGTTTCTACGAATCAACGTTTGTTCCAAGCCGCTGATAGTCACAGCGAGTTGACTGATGCCGGGCTGGGAAACAGGCGGCCAGATGGGAATATCGGTGAAGAGGGGAGAAAGTTAAACGGCAAAAACGCATCGGTCGAATCTTTCTTTTCGTTGCGGGTTCAGCCGGCGGAATATGAGGTTCGTCATGGGCCGCATAGAGAGAATCGTTTCCAGCCGGAGGGTCATATGACTGTTTCGGCAAACATCGTCTCACTGTCGTCGGTTCCCGCCAGTTCGGATAGCCGGGCAAGCAGAGCGGAAGCCGATAACGGCAGTTCTCTGATTGATCAAGTCGCCCGCGCCTTGCGGTTGGGGCGGTGGATGAAGCTGCCAAATGGTGCAACGCAGCTCGTCATCCGTCTCCACCCGGAACATCTTGGGACGGTTACCGTGAAAATGGTGCACGAAGGCGGGAAGCTCGCCGCCAAACTGCTTGTGTCAAATGACGCCGTAAAAGAGCTGCTTTATGCTCATCTGCCGCAGCTCGCCCAGCTGCTCGATGCGAGCCACATCACCGTCGAAAAATGGACGGTTTGGACCGATTTTGAAGGTTCTGCCATGCCGCCGCATTCCGAGAAGCGCCAAGGCGGCCGCCAACATGGCGAGTCACAGCAGGAACAAAAGCAGGAATCATCGCCTTCTTCCCCGTTTGCGTTAGACGGGATTGAGGCGGATGCATAGGGGGGTTGAGGATGGCAATAAACACAATTGATTCAAATTTATGGATGGCCAACGCTGCCCAGCCGGAACGGAAAACGGGCGATCGCATTTTAGGGAAAGATGACTTTCTAAAGATTTTGCTCGCCCAGCTGCAAAATCAAGATCCGCTCAATCCGTTGGAAGATAAAGACTTTATCGCACAAATGGCGAGTTTTTCGTCTCTCGAGCAAATGATGAACATCACTGATCTCATGCAACAATGGATGCAAACAAGCGGACGCGACGCGCTTTTGCGCTACAGCGAGTGGATCGGTAAAACGGTATATTGGCAAGAGGATGATTCAACAATGAGTGCGGTCGTGCAATCGGTCGTGCAACAAGATGGACAAATTGTCCTCGAGCTGAATAACGGAACGACGATCGCTGCTGATACAGTTACAAGAGTCGAACAAAAAGGATGAAGGGGAGGGGAAACCAGTGCTTCGTTCCATGTATTCCGGTATTGGCGCCATGCGCAATTTCCAAACGAAGCTGGATGTGATCGGCAACAACATTGCCAATGTCAACACGTATGGATTTAAAAAAGGAAGAACAATTTTTAAAGATTTAATGAGTCAAACGATCTCTGGTGCGAGTGGGCCAAGCGGCGGCCTTGGCGGCACGAACCCGAAACAAGTCGGTTTAGGCTCGCAGCTCGCTGCGATCGACACTATCCATACATCGGGGAGTTTACAAACAACAGGGCGCGTGCTTGACTTAGCGATTTCGGGAGATGGGTTTTTTATTGTCGGTGAACTAAACAACGGGAACCTGAGTAATCCGCTGTTTACACGGGCTGGAAACTTTTATTTAGATAGACAAGGATATATTGTGAATAGCGATGGATTATATCTTGTCGGTGAAGGCTATAGTAACGGGGCTTTCACGGGAAATCGGGAACGTATTTCGATCCCCACCAATGCGCAAAGCATTAGTATCGGGGCTGATGGAGTTGTAAATTATGTGGATGCAGATGGCGTTTTGCAGATTGCGGGGCGAATTCGGCTGGCCAAATTCCCAAATAATGATGGTTTGGAAAAGGTGGGGGGGAGCTTGTTCCGTGAAACAGCCAATTCCGGCACAATCATCGACCCAAACAATCCGAATCAATGGATCGCCTATCCGCCGGGGCAAAGCGGAACGGGCACGATTGTTTCCGGCACGCTAGAAATGTCCAACGTCGACCTTGCTGAAGAATTTACCGAAATGATTGTCGCCCAGCGCGGGTTCCAGGCGAATACGCGCATCATTACAACATCGGATGAAATTTTGCAAGAGTTGGTCAACTTGAAAAAATAGAATAGGAGGAAGGGCGTTAGCAGACTCCTAACGCCCGTTCACCGATGATTTCGTTAACGAGGCTCAACGGTAAACGGTTTGTGCTTAACGCGCTTTACATCGAGCAAATTGAAGCGTTTCCCGACACGACTGTGACGCTGACAAATGGGAAAAAGTTTGTTGTTCGCGAAACGGTCGAACAAGTCGCGGCGCTCGCAAGCGAATTTTACCGACAGGTCGGTGTGTTTCGCTTATCGGAAGCAGGAGGACTGGATCGTGAAAGGGAATAAAGTAATCAAAACGATGGTCATCATGCTAGCGATGATCGCTTTAGCTGGCACCGTAGCGCTCGTGGCGGTAATGAAAATGGCGGGCGGCGAAAAGCAAGGGGAGCCAAGCGCTGATGAGCTAGCCGAAAGCTCGATCGACATTCCGGAAATGACGACGAATTTAGCTGACGGGCGTTATATTAAAATATCATTCAAAATCCAGACCGACAGCGATAAAGGAAAAGAAGAGGCGGAGAAACGCGATTTTCAAATTAAAGATGCGATCATCGAGCAGCTTTCAGAAATGAAGGCGGCCGACTTTAAAGGAAAGGAAGGAATGGCGGCGCTGAAAGAGCGGCTCAAGCAAGACATTAACGCATTGATGCAGGAAGGAAAAGTGGAGAACGTCTACATTACCTCCTTTATCCTCCAGTAGCCTGCCATCTAAAGGGGGAAGGTGACATGACAGCCGGGGAAGTACTGTCGCAAAGTGAAATTGACGCGTTGCTTGCCGCGCTTTCCGCTGGGGAAATGAGCGCGGAAGAACTCAAGAAGGAAGAGGAAGGGAGGCGCGTCAAAACATATGATTTCCGGCGGGCGCTTCGGTTTTCCAAAGACCAAATCCGCAGCTTGACGCGCATTCATGAAAACTTTGCTCGCCTGTTGACGACATTTTTTTCCGCCCAATTGCGCACATACGTGCAAATCTCGGTCGCGTCGGCTGACCAAATTCCTTACGAGGAGTTCGTCCGTTCCATTCCAAAGATGACGATCATTAACGTTTTTGAAGTGCCGCCGCTAGACGGGCATGTGCTGCTTGAGGTGAATCCGAACATCGCTTATGCCATGCTCGATCGGGTGATGGGCGGCCGCGGCGCCAGCATGGACAAAGTGGATCATCTAACCGAAATTGAAACGCGCATCATGTCCGGCCTGTTTGACAAAGCGTTTGTTCATTGGCGCGATGCGTGGGAGTCGGTGGCTGAGGTCGATCCGCTGTTCGTTAATTTTGAGGTCAATCCGCAATTTTTGCGCATGATCGCGCCGAACGACACGGTCGTTGTCATTTCGCTCAACACGCAGATTGGCGAGGCGCGCGGCATGATGAATGTTTGCATCCCGCATGTCGTCTTAGAGCCGATTATGCCGCGGCTGTCGGTGCATTACTGGATGCAGGCGCAAAAAAAAGAGCGTTCTCCTGAGGAGGCGGGACGAATCGAACGGCGCATCCGCACGGCCCAATTGCCGATTGTCGCCGAGCTTGGCACAGCGGTCGTCACCGTCGGCGAATTTCTTCAGCTCGAGGTGGGGGACGTCATCGAGCTCGAGCAGTCGATTCATGAACCGCTTGTGGTCAAAATCGGCCATATCCCGAAATTTATCGGCCAGCCGGGGAAGCGGAACAAAAAGCTGGCGGTGCAAATTTTAGCGATGATCGAGGGGGGCGAAGAAAACCATGATGAATGATGGAATGTTGTCGCAAGATGAAATCGATGCTTTACTGCGCGGAATGGACAATAGCGATCACGTTCCGGCGCTTCACGATATTTTCACCCCGCTCGAGCAGGATGCCCTTGGGGAAGTGGGCAATATTTCATTCGGCAGTTCAGCGACGGCGCTGTCGATGTTGTTGAACCAAAAAGTGGAAATTACAACACCGAGCGTGTCTGTCATTGAGCGGACAAGTGTTGCCGATGAGTTTCCGCAGCCGTACGTCGCCATCCAAGTCAATTATACGGAAGGGTTTCTCGGGACGAATTTGCTTGTTATAAGGCAGCAAGATGCGGCCATTATTGCGGATTTAATGCTTGGCGGCGACGGAACGGCAGCCGACAGTTCGCTTGGCGAGATTCAGCTGAGCGCAGTCCAGGAGGCCATGAATCAAATGATGGGCTCAGCGGCGACATCAATGTCAACTGTTTTTGGGAAACGTGTTGACATTTCTCCGCCGACGCTCCATCTTCTCGATTTGGCTGAAGGAAAAGGATTGGAATATTTGCCGGACGAGGACTTGTTCATTAAAGTGTCGTTCCGGCTGAAAATCGGGGCTTTAATTGACTCGAACATTATGCAGCTGTTGCCGATTGATTTCGCCAAGGAGCTCGTCGCTCATCTGCTCGGTTCGCCGGCTGAGGCGGCCGGAGCGGTGGAAAGCCAAGAGAACAAACTTGAACCATCGCCCGCGGGCGCGGCGCCGCTCGAAGAGCCGCAACCGGCGCCTGCTTACGCCCCGGCGGCGAGCCGTTTTACAAATGAGGTGACGGGGCGTTCGAAGGAAGAAACAGGCATGGACGCGCGGCATATTCAAGCGGCTGATTTTGCGGAGCTCGACGATCCGCCGCTTGCCGCAACGGAGGCGCGCAATTTAGAGCTGCTGTTTGATGTGCCGCTGCAAGTGACGGTCGAACTTGGGCGGACGAGGCGCTCGGTGCAGGAAATTTTGCAGCTGTCGGCCGGATCGATCATTGAGCTCGACAAGCTAGCGGGCGAACCAGTCGATATTTTTGTCAACAACAAACTGATCGCGAAAGGCGAAGTCGTCGTGATCGACGAAAACTTCGGTGTGCGCATCACCGACATTGTCAGTCAAAGCGATCGGCTAAAACGGCTAAAATAATAGGCATTACAGGAGGTAGGCGGACATGGCAAGAATACTTGTCGTCGATGATGCCGCGTTTATGCGGATGATGATTAAAGACATTTTGACAAAAAATGGGCATGAGGTCGTTGCCGAAGCGGCCGACGGTCGGCAGGCGATCGAAAAATATAAAGAGACGCGCCCTGACATTGTGACGATGGACATTACGATGCCGGAGATGGACGGGATTACAGCGTTGAAAGAAATCAAAAAAATCGACAGCAACGCCAAAGTCATTATGTGCTCAGCGATGGGGCAGCAGGCGATGGTGATTGACGCCATTCAAGCGGGGGCGAAAGATTTCGTTGTCAAGCCGTTTCAGGCGGACCGCGTCATTGAAGCGATTAACAAAACGATCGGATAAGCGACCAGAGGAGGATCATATTGATGTCAATATGGCGATGGGCGGCAGCGCTGTTTATGGCAGCCATCGTATTGAGCGCACCGCCGGCATCGGCGGCCCAAAGCCCGACGGTCGCCGACTGCCTGCAGCACCCGGACGCGTGCGGGCCGTCAGCGCCGGCCGGGCAACAGATGCAATCGTCCGGCCAATCGGTTGATGCCGTTTCTGCTTCCGATGTGCTCCGGCTCATCGGGGCGACCGCCTTTGTCCTCATTCTTCTTTATGTGCTGCTGAAATGGCTTTCCCGCCGCCAGCCGTTCGTTTCCAGTCAAAAAGGTGTCATCGAACACCTTGGTGGGACGAGCGTCGGAGCGAATCGTTCCGTCCAGCTCATTAAAGTCGGCAACCGGCTGCTTGTGATCGGCGTCGGCGATTCGATTCAACTATTGCGGGAAATTAGCGATGAAAACGAGATTAATGAGCTGCTGGCGCAACATAACGAACGGCTTGAACGGATGGCTGATTTCAGCCGCTTCGGCTCCCGTCTCCGCGAGTATTGGGCGTCAAAAACAAAATCGGAAGGCGGCCCGTCTCCTTCATTTTCGGCGCTGTTTGCCGAGGAAATGAAACAAATGGCCGAAAAGCGAAACGAATGGCTTAGTCGGCTGAAAAAGGAAGGAACGGCCGGCGATGAATGAATTTGTCCATATGTTTAATTCCATGGCTCCCGAGCATGTGTCGACATCGGTGAAATTGCTGCTGCTGCTCACCGTTTTGTCGATTGCCCCCGGCATTTTAATTATGATGACTTGTTTTACGCGCATTGTCATCGTCTTGTCGTTCGTGCGCACGTCGCTCGGCACGCAGCAAATGCCGCCGAACCAAGTGTTGATCGGGTTGGCATTGTTTTTAACGTTTTTCATTATGGCGCCGACGTGGAAAGAAATTAACGACCAGGCGCTGCAGCCGCTATTCGCCGAAAAAATTGATTTGGATGAGGCATACGAACGTGCCGCCGTGCCGCTTAAGCAGTTTATGAGCAAGCATACAAGGCAGCAGGATTTAGCGCTCTTTTTATCATACAGCGGCGCCGAACAGCCGAAAACGGTCAACGACATTCCGCTCACCGCGCTCGTGCCGGCGTTTGCGATTAGCGAGCTGAAGACGGCGTTTCAAATGGGCTTTATGATTTTTATTCCGTTTTTAGTCATCGACATGATCGTCGCCAGCGTCTTAATGTCGATGGGAATGATGATGCTGCCGCCGGTGATGATTTCGCTGCCGTTTAAAATTTTGCTGTTTGTTCTTGTTGACGGCTGGCACTTAGTCGTCAAATCATTGCTGCAAAGTTTTCAATAAAGATAGGTGGCGTCCATGAGTGCCGATTTGGTCATTCGCCTTGCTGAGCAAGGTGTTTATATCGTGTTGATTGTCTGCGGTCCGCTCTTGTTGCTATCGCTTGTTGTCGGGCTTGTCGTCAGCATTTTTCAAGCGGCGACGCAAATTCAAGAGCAGACGCTCGCCTTTGTGCCGAAAATTGTCGCCGTCCTGCTCGGGTTTGTGTTGTTCGGGCCGTGGATGCTCTCGAAAATGGTGTCGTACGCCCATGATATTTTCAACCATTTGGCTTCCTTTATAGGCTGATCGATCATGGAACAATTATGGACTCACTTTCCGGCGTTTTTGCTTATTTTCGCCCGCACCGCTTCGTTTTTTGCTGCGATGCCGCTCTTTTCATATCGGACGGTGCCGGCTTCGTATAAAATCGGGTTGGCGTTTTTTTTCAGCTGGTTGTTGTTTTTGGCGGTGCCCAAACCGACGCTGCCACTCAATGATGTGTATATGCTGCTGATCTTTAAAGAGGTGCTCGTCGGACTGGCGCTTGGACTAATCGCGGCGACCGTTATGGCGGCGGTGCAAATGGCCGGCGGGTTGATTGACTTTCAAATCGGGTTTGCCATCGCCAATGTCATTGATCCGCAAACCGGGGCGCAAAGCCCGCTCTTAGGCCAATACCTTCACTCGCTGGCGCTTTTGTTGTTGCTGTCGCTTGACGGTCACCATCTGTTGCTGGATGGCATGTTTTACAGCTATCGCTGGCTGCCGCTCGACGGATGGCCGCATATTGCCGACGGGCGGGCGGTCGAGTATGCGGTTCGCGCGTTCGCTGCGATGTTTGCCATCGCCGTGCAAATGGCCGCCCCGCTTGTCGGAGCGCTCTTTTTAGTCGATGTGGCGCTTGGCATCATCGCCCGCGCCGTGCCGCAAATGAACATTTTTGCCGTCGGTTTTTCGCTCAAGACGGCGGCGGCGTTTTTGCTCCTGTTTGCAGCGATCGGCGGAATTTTGCTTTCCGCCCGTGAACTGTTTCAGCTCATGTTTGCGTCGCTGCGCGAGTTTATGCGGTTGTTGGGAGGCGCGTAAGATGGGCCGCTGGCGGCTTGATTTGCAATTTTTTGCGGGAGAAAAAACGGAAAAGGCGACGCCGCGCAAACGGCAAGAAGTGCGGGAAAAAGGGCAGGTGGCGAAAAGCGGTGACGCCGTTGCCGCCGCCGTCTTGCTTGCAACGTTTCTCACCTTGTCTTTGGCGGGGGAGTACGAACGTGATGGCTTGCTGCGCCTGTTCGCCCGCGCGCTGTCCGATTACGCGTCCGTTCCGTTGACGATCGATTCGCTTCACCTGCTGTTTCTTGACTGGCTCCGCCATGCGGCGCTCCTTTTGGCTCCGTTTTTTGCCGCTGCCGTGCTGGCGGCCGGGCTGGCCAACTTTTTGCAAATCGGCGCTCTTTTTACTGTTGAACCGCTGAAAATGGACTGGAACCGGCTCAACCCGGTGCAAGGAATGAAGCGGCTCTTTTCGCTGCGCGCCATTGTCGAACTGTTGAAATCAGTGCTAAAAGCTGGGATCATTGGCGCAATTGTCTTTGCGCTGTTGCTTTCCGGACGAAACGAGCTCATGGCGCTTGCTTCGAAACCGCCGGGTGCCATGCTCGCGGTCATTGGCGGCTTGACGGTGAAAATGGGGCTGTATGCCGCGGCGGCGCTCTTGTTTTTAGCGTTGTTTGACTATTTGTACCAGCGGTTTGAATTTGAGAAAAACATTCGCATGTCGAAGCAGGACATTAAAGATGAGTATAAAAAGACGGAAGGCGACCCGCTCATCAAATCGCGCATCAAACAGAAACAGCGGGAAATGGCGATGAAACGGATGATGCAAGAGGTGCCGAACGCAGATGTTGTCATTACGAACCCGACCCATTATGCGGTCGCGCTCAAGTATGAAGACGGAAAAATGGAAGCGCCGCTCGTTGTGGCGAAAGGGGCGGACTATGTCGCCTTAAGAATTAAGGAAATCGCCAAAGCCAACGGTGTCGTCACCGTTGAGAACCGTCCGCTCGCTCAGGCGCTTTATCGGCAGGCGGAGGTCGGCGATATGATTCCGGAGGCGTTTTTTAAAGCGGTGGCGGAAGTTTTGGCGTACGTTTATCGGCTCAAACGAAATGTGTAGCAGCAAGGAGAGAAAAGCATGCAAGCGCAATGGAAAGATTTTTCAGTTCTGTTAATGGTCGTGCTCATCGTCGCCATGCTCGTCATCCCGTTGCCGACATGGCTGCTCAGCGTTTTGATCATCGTCAATATTTCGCTCGCCTTGCTCGTTTTGCTGACAGCGATGAATACGAAAGAACCGCTTGAATTTTCCATTTTTCCGTCATTGCTTTTAGTGCTGACCTTGTTCCGATTAGGGTTGAACGTCTCGACGACCCGCTCGATTTTAAGCAAAGGGGAGGCGGGCGGCGTCGTCGAAACGTTCGGGACGTTCGTCGTCGGCGGCGATGTCGTCGTCGGATTTGTTGTGTTTTTAATTTTAATCATTATCCAGTTCATCGTCATTACGAAAGGGTCGGAGCGCGTCTCTGAGGTGGCGGCCCGCTTTACGCTCGATGCGATGCCGGGAAAACAAATGAGCATTGACGCGGATTTAAACGCCGGCATGATCTCAGAGCAGGAAGCGCGGCAGCGGCGGGAAAAGATCGCTCAAGAGGCTGATTTTTACGGCGCCATGGACGGGGCGAGCAAGTTCGTCAAGGGCGACGCCATCGCCGGGATTATTATCGTCATGATCAATATGTTGTTTGGCATGGTCATCGGCGTCGTTGAGCAAGGGATGGATATGGCTGAGGCGGCGAAACGCTATACGCTGCTGACGGTCGGTGATGGAATTGTAAGCCAAATTCCGGCTCTGCTGATTTCGACCGCGACCGGCATCATCGTCACGCGTGCGGCGTCCGACAGCAACTTAAGCGGCGATATTATGCGCCAGCTGTTTGCTTTTCCGAAAATGTTGTACGTCACTGCCGGAACGATTTTCTTGCTCGGCTTGTTTACGCCGATTAGCGACGTGTTGACGATGCCGATTGCCGGGCTGTTGGCGCTCGGCGGCTACCGGTTTGCCGGGCGCCAACAACAGGAGGAAGCGGCCGGCGCCGGGCCGGAAGAGGAAACGGCGGCAGCGGACGAATTGAAAAGCCCAGAAAGCGTCATCCAACTGTTGCATGTCGACCCGATTGAGTTTGAGTTTGGTTATGCCCTCATTCCGCTCGCTGATGCGGCCCAGGGCGGCGATTTGCTCGACCGGATCGTCATGATCCGCCGCCAGCTCGCGCTTGAGCTCGGCATCGTCGTCCCGGTCGTGCGCATCCGCGATAACATTCAGCTTCAGCCGAACGAATACCGGGTGAAAATTAAAGGCGAGGAAGTGGCGCGCGGCGAGCTGCTGCTTGACCATTATTTGGCGATGAGCCCCGGCGTCGATGATCATTCAGTCGACGGCATTGAAACGGTCGAGCCGGCGTTCGGCCTGCCGGCGAAATGGATTTCCGAAGCGATGAAAGACCGCGCTGAAATGCTCGGTTATACGGTTGTTGACCCGCCGTCGGTCGTCTCAACGCATTTGACGGAAGTGCTTAAGGCTCATGCTCATGAGTTGCTCGGCCGCCAAGAAACGAAGCAGCTGATCGATCATTTGAAAGAGTCGTACCCGGTGCTTGTTGATGATGTGACGCCGAATCCGCTGTCGATCGGCGACGTTCAAAAAGTGCTTGCCAAACTGCTGAAAGAGAAAGTGTCGATCCGCAACTTGCCGCTTATTTTTGAGACGCTCGCCGATGTTGGCCGCTTGACCGGCGACACCGATTTGTTGACCGAATATGTCCGCCAAGCGCTGGCGCGGCAAATTACCGGCCAATACGCCGTGCCGGGCGAGCCGCTGCGCGTCATGACGTTGTCCGGCAGGGCGGAGAAAATCATCGCCGATGCCGTGCAGCAAACGGAGCATGGCCGCTATTTGGCTCTTGACCCGACGCGGGCGCAGATGTTCGTTGAGGCGGTGGCCCAGGCGCTTGACCGCTATCCGTTCGCCGGCCAAACGCCGATTTTGCTCTGTTCTCCGGCGGTGCGCATGTACGTCCGCCAGCTGACCGAGCGCCATTTCCCAACGATCCCGGTGCTGTCGTACAACGAGCTCGAAGCTGACGTCGAAGTCCAAAGCGTGGGGATGGTGGAAATCGAATGAAAGTGAAAAAGTTTGTCGCCCCGTCCATGAACGAAGCGATGAAAATGGTTCGCGCCGAGCTCGGCCGCGATGCCGTCATTTTACATTCAAAAGTGATCCATACCGGCGGATTTTTCGGCCTGTTTGCGAAAAAAAAGATCGAAGTGTTAGCCGGCGTTGACCCCGATCCATTGCCGCGTTCGCCAGCTGCGGCGGCGCCAGCTGACTTGCCATCGGCCGTCAGGCAGGAGGAGACGAGTGGTTTGCTTGCAGGGGAGCTGCAGGAAGTGAAAACGCTCATCCTCCAGTTGGCCAGCCGCCCGCCTTCGTTAGTGTATCCCCCGCCGCTTGCTGAAGCGGAGCGGCGGCTTGTGCGTCAGGGAATGGCAGAACGTTACGTTCGTGAGGTGATGGATCGCTTGCTTGAACGGTGGTACGCCGACAAAGGGGGGCGCTCGGCGGCTGCCGTCGCCGACTGGGCGAAAGAGGCGGTGCGCGGCATGTTGTCGCCGCTTCCGTTTGCCGAAGCCGCAAGGCAAAAAAAATATGTGATTTTGCTCGGCCCGACCGGAGTCGGAAAAACGACGACGCTCGCCAAAATGGCGGGACGCGCTGTGCTTGAACAAGGGAAAAAAGTGGGATTCATTACAACGGACACGTACCGGATTGCCGCCATCGACCAGCTGAAGACGTATGCGAATATTTTACAGGCGCCGTTTGCAGTATGCTACAACGCCGATGACTTCCGGACAGCGAAGCGAAACTTGGCCGATTGCGACCTCGTGTTTGTGGATACAGCCGGCCGCAATTTCCGCAATCCGCAATATGTGGCTGAATTGCAGCAAACACTTGAGTTTGACAGCGAGACGGAAACGTTTCTCGTGCTTGCCGCCACCGGAAAGTACGAGGACATGAAAGCCGTTTATGACCGCTTTTCCCGTCTGCCGCTCGATCGGCTGATCATTACCAAACTCGACGAGACCGACTCGTACGGGGCTGTGTTCAGCTTGTTGCTTGACAGCCGGCTTGGCGCCGCCTATTTTACGAACGGGCAAAACGTGCCGGACGACATGACGGAGGCGTCGGCTGACCGGCTCGTTCACCTGTTGTTTGGGGCGGAGCGATGGTGAAAGACCAAGCGGAACGGCTTCGCCTTGAGCTGAGCCGCCTCCGGCAGCAGCCATCACCGCGAACCATCGCGGTGACGAGCGGAAAAGGCGGGGTCGGCAAATCGAATCTTTCGCTCAACTTTTCGCTGTCGCTCTCTAAGCTCGGGTTTCGCGTCTTGCTGCTCGATATGGATATCGGCATGGGCAACATCGATATTTTGCTCGGCCAGTCATCGTCGTTGACATTGGCCGATTGGCTTTCGGCTCGGCTGCCGCTCTCAGAGTTGGTGAAAAGCGGGCCGGAGCATCTGTCGTACATTGCCGGAGGGACGGGCGCCGCACAATGGCAGGCGCTTGATACGGCTGGCATCGACTACTTTTTGACCGAACTGCAGGCCGTGGCGTCACGGTACGATTATCTCGTCTTTGACATGGGGGCGGGGGCATCAGGGGAACGGTTGTATTTTCTGAAGTCGGTTGACGACGTGTTTGTCGTGACAACGCCGGAGCCGACCGCCATGACCGATGCGTATGCCATGATGAAATACATGCACGCCGCCGGCAGCGAGGCGCCGTTTTCTGTCATTGTCAACCGCGCCGGCAAGGAGCGGGAAGGGCATGAAGTCTTTGAGCGGCTCAAGCACGTCGCCGGCCGGTTTTTAAACAAAGAAATTGCGTTGCTTGGCATCGTTCCGGAAGATCGGGCGGTCGCCCGCGCGGTTGTCAATCAAACGCCGTTTGTGCTGCTTGACCCTGCGGCGAAGGCGAGCCAGGCGGTGCGCCAAATGGCATTTCGTTATGCGCCTGGGCGCGAGGAAGGGCCGGAGCGGGCGAACCGCTTTTTTGCCAAGCTGCGCCAACTTTTGCTAGAAAGGTAGAGACGGAAAATGAAGACGATCAAGGTGCTTGTCGTCGATGACTCGGCGTTTATGCGCAAATGGATCAGCGACTTTTTGTCCGAACATCCGCGCCTTGAAGTCATCGGGACGGCCCGCAATGGTCAAGAGGCGCTTGAGAAAATCGCTGTTTGTCGCCCCGATGTTGTGACGCTCGACGTCGAAATGCCGGTCATGGACGGGCTCGTAACATTGCGGCACATCATGGAGAAGCAGCCGCTGCCGGTCGTCATGGTATCAAGCACGACGAAGGAAGGAGCGGAAAATACGGTAGCCGCCATGCAATATGGGGCGGTTGACTTTGTGGCGAAACCGTCTGGCCCGATTTCGCTTGATTTATATAAAGTGAAGGATGAACTCATCCGAAAAGTGCTGCACGCGAGCGAAGCGAACATGAGGGCGCTCGCCGCTCGGCGACCGAAAGCGGCGCCTTGGCGTCCGCCTGCCAAAACAGTGCGCGCCGAAAAAGCGATCGTCGCGATCGGCACCTCAACCGGCGGCCCGCGCGCTCTCGAAACGGTGCTGACGCAGCTGCCGCCCCATTTGGCCGCCCCGGTCGTCATCGTCCAACATATGCCGAAAGGGTTTACGAAATCGCTTGCCAACCGGCTTAATGCACTATCGGCCATAACGGTCAAAGAGGCGGAAGACGGAGAGGTGCTGCGAAACGGCACCGCTTATATCGCTCCGGGCGGCGTTCATCTTGTTGTCGGCGAGGAAAACGGTGTGCTGAAAGCCCGTTTCGATGAATCGCTGCCGCGCGCCGGCCATCGCCCGGCCGTTGACGTGTTGTTCGAATCGCTCGCTGCCATTCGCCGCTGTCGGATAGTGGCGGTGATCATGACCGGAATGGGATCAGATGGGACGGCGGGGTTGAAAAAGCTGAAAGAAAGCGGGGATGTGGAAGCGATCGCCGAGGCGCGCGAGACAGCGATCGTTTATGGGATGCCAAGGGCGGCGATCGAGGCCGGCGTCATCGATGTCATCGCTCCGCTTGACGGCATCGCCGCCGCCATCGTCCAATCGATCGGGGAATGAGGGGGAACATGGGATGGATATGAATCAATACTTAGACATCTTTATTGATGAAAGCAAGGAGCATTTACAAACAATCAACGAGCGGCTGCTTGAACTCGAACAAACTCCGGACGATATGGCTCTTGTTAATGAAATTTTCCGCTCGGCCCATACGCTAAAAGGAATGTCGGCCACGATGGGGTTTGAAGATTTGGCCAATTTGACGCACCAACTAGAGAATGTGCTTGATGGCATCCGCAATCGGCAGCTGATCGTCACTCCGGAACTGCTTGATGTTGTTTTTCAGGCAGTCGACCATTTGGAGGCGATGATTATGTCGATCGCCTCGGGCGGCGACGGGAAGCGCGATGTAAGCGAGACGGTCGAGCTGCTGAAGCGAATCGAGCAGGGCGGGATGCCGGACAAACAGGCGGCAGACGAAAAGCCGCCCCTCGAGCATGCATACGGGGAGTTTGAATACCATGTGTTGCAACAGGCAAAAGAGCAAGGGTTTTCCGCCTATGAAATTCGCGTCCGCCTTCGTGAAGACTGCCTGTTGAAAGCCGTGCGCGTGTATATGGTGTTTGAACTGCTCAATGAGGCGGGGGAAATTGTAAAATCGACACCGCCGGCTGACATGCTTGAAGAAGAGCAATTTGGCCAAGAGTTTCTCGTCACCGTCGTATCGAAAATGCCGGCGGATGAACTGCGAACGCGGCTGATGGGCATTTCTGAAATCGACGGGGTCGAGATCGCCGCAGTGGCAGTCAACGAGCCGACTGCCAAAAGCGGGGAGCAGACCGCACCTGAACTGCCGGCGTCCACCGCCCTTGAACAAGCAGCGGCGGCGCAGGCTGAAGCGGAGACGGTGGAAAGGCAGGCGGCGAAACAAGCAGGGAAGACGATCCGCGTCAACATTGAACGGCTTGATATGTTAATGAACTTGTTTGAGGAACTCGTTGTCGACCGCGGGCGGCTCGAACAAATTTCCCGTGATTTGAACCATGCTGAACTGACGGAAACAGTGGAACGGATGTCGCGCATTTCGAGCGACTTACAAACGATCATTTTAAACATGCGCATGGTGCCGGTCGAAACGGTGTTCAACCGCTTTCCGCGCATGGTCCGCCAGCTTGCTCGCGAACTCGGCAAAAAAGTGCGCCTTGATATTATCGGAGCGGAAACGGAGCTTGACCGGACGGTCATCGATGAAATCGGCGACCCGCTCGTCCATTTGATCCGCAACGCGCTCGATCACGGCATTGAATCGCCGGACGCCCGGGTGGCGTGCGGAAAACCGGAGGAAGGGACGGTCAAACTGCGCGCTTACCATAGCGGCAACCACGTCTTTATTGAAATTGAGGACGACGGCGCCGGCATTTCCCGGGAGAAAGTGCTGCAAAAGGCGATCGCCCGCGGCATCGTTTCGCCGGAGGCGGCGGCTCATTTGACCGATCAGCAAGTGTATGGGCTCATTTTCGCCCCGGGTTTTTCCACCGCCGACCACATTTCCGATATTTCCGGGCGCGGTGTCGGTTTGGATGTAGTCAAAAGCACGATCGAATCGCTCGGCGGTGCGGTGACCGTCGATTCACAGCCGGGAAAAGGGTCGCTCTTTTCTATCCAGCTGCCGTTGACTTTGTCGATCATTTCCGTGCTGCTCGTGCAAATCGCCGCTGAGACGTATGCCATTCCGCTGTCCTCGATTATGGAGACAGCGTTAGTGAGGAAAGAGGAGATTTTCTCCGCTCATAACCAGCCGGTCATCGATTTCCGCGGCAAAGTCGTGCCGCTCGTCCGGCTGAAAGACGTGTTTTCTGTGCCGGACGCATCGGATGAGGGGGATACGGTGGCGGCCGTCATCGTCCGAAAAGGGGAAAAGCTGGCGGCGTTGGCGGTCGACTCATTTATCGGACAGCAGGAAGTAGTACTAAAATCGCTTGGAAACTATTTATCTTCTGTCTTCGCAATTTCCGGGGCGACGATTTTAGGCGACGGCCGGGTGGCGCTGATTATCGATTGCAATGCGCTCGTGAAATAAGCGGCGGCTAGCGTGCCGATGCCGCTATGGCCGGTTGAAAAGCAAGCTTACAGCCGATTAAAAAAGCTTCGTTGGCGGCGCTGTCCTATTGGGAAATACCGGTGCACCGCCATCGTTAGCCGAAACATAAGAACAAAGGCGGTGCGCCTAACGATCGTTTGTTCCGTTTACATTTTCAATGGAAAAGGGGGAGTGGCCGATGAGCGCCAGCGTTCAGACAGACTGGAAAGTGATCGCCTTTCGCTTGAAAGAGGAAGAGTACGCTTTACCGGTGCAGCACGTCCGTTCGATTGAAAAAATGCAGCCGATTACGCGCGTGCCGGGAACGGCCCGTTATGTAAAAGGAGTCATCAATTTGCGCGGCGTTGTGACGCCGATTATCGATTTGCGCGAGCGGTTTGGGTTTGCGCCTGAACCATACGGAGAACAGACGCGGATGATTATTGTCACCCTTGGAGATGTCGAAGTCGGGCTGATCGTCGATGCAGCGAACGATGTTCTCGATATTCCGGGAGCTAGCATCGAGCCGCCGCCGGAGGCAATTGGAGCTGTTGAGGCGGCCTACATTTACGGGGTGGCGAAAATGGAGAGGCGGCTCCTCATTTTGCTTGATTTAGCAAAGGTGCTTGATCAATAAATCGCAGAGAGGGGCGTTGACGGTTGGGCGACATTTTCCATTTGACAGGGGCGCATATCGACATTTTACGCGAAATCGGAAACATCGGGGCTGGAAACGCGGCGACCGCCTTGTCGACGCTGTTAAACAAAAAAATTGAAATGGCCGTGCCGCGCGTGCAAATTGCGACGTTTGCCGAGATGATGGAGCTGATCGGCGGACCGGAACAAGTCGTTGCATGTGTGTATTTGCGCATCGAGGGGGAAGCGCCAGGGAATATGTTTTTCGTGCTGCCGCCGGAACAGGCGGAGCGGTTTGTCCGTCGGATGACCGGCGACGACTCGTTTTCGTTTCAAGGCGAAGCCCATGAGCTCGGATGTTCGGCGCTTCAGGAGCTTGGCAACATTTTAGCCGGTTCGTATTTGTCAGCGCTCGCCGATTTTACGCAGCTTGCTTTGCAGCCGTCCGTGCCAGCGCTGGCGCTTGATATGATCGGGGCTGTGTTGTCGTTTGGCTTGCTTGAGATGTCGCGCGCCGGCGATTACGCCATTTTGATCGATACGGCCATTTACGACGGGCGGCGGCCAAATGAAAGCATCGACGGCCATTTCTTTCTCCTCCCCGATCCAGAGTCATTTTCCACCATTTTTCGGGCATTAGGTGTGGATAGCGGATGAGCACAATCCAAACGGTCAAAGTCGGCATCGCCGAGATGGAAGTCGTTGCAGCGCCCGCTGTCATTCGCACGTGCGGGCTTGGGTCGTGCGTCGGCGTCGTCATTTATGACAGCGGAAAAGCGGTCGCCGGCATGGCGCATGTTATGCTTCCGCATTCCTCAATGGCGCGCGGAGGGGTCGTCAATGCAGCTAAGTACGCCGACACGGCGGTTGAAGCGCTTTGTAAGCTCGTCATCGCCGCCGGCGGCCGAAAAGGGATGCTCAAAGCGAAGCTCGCCGGGGGGGCGCAAATGTTTTCGTTTTCCTCGGCTGGCGGGGATATGATGCGCATTGGTGCGCGCAACGTCGAAGAAGTGAAAAGGCAGCTCGAGCGGCTGCACGTTCCGGTTGTTGCTGAGGATGTCGGCGGCCATAGCGGCCGGACGATTGAGTTTAACCCGCAAACGGGCATGCTGTCCATTCGCAAGGCTAGCCAAGAAATCAAGGAAATATAATGCCGTTTCCGCAAGGCGAGGGGGAGAACGATGGGGAGCGCGCTAAAAGGAAAAGAGCGGAAATATTGGGACGACTGGGTCAACGGCCGCGATCGGCATGCGGCCGGGGAGCTTGTAGAGCGCTATATGCCGCTCGTTTCTTACCATGTGCAGCGGATTTCCGCCACGCTGCCAAGCTCCGTGCCAAGGGAAGAGTTGGTCAGTTACGGACTCGTCGGCTTGTACGATGCGCTTGAAAAGTTTGACCCATCGCGCGATTTGAAGTTTGACACATATGCATCGTTTCGCATCCGCGGCGCCATCCTCGATGGTTTGCGCAAAGAAGATTGGCTGCCGCGCAGCGTGCGCGACAAAGCCAAAAAAATTGAAGAGGCGGCCGAGCGGCTCGAACAGCGGTACATGCGGTCGGTGACAGCGAAAGAAGTCGCCGCCGAGCTCGGCATGACGGAAGAGGAAGTGCAGGCGGCGGTTAATGAAACGTTTTTTTCCAATTGGCTTTCACTTGGACAGACAGTTGGTGAAGAGGAGGACGAGCCGCTCGCGATCCGCGACGACCGCGTTGCACTCCCGGAAGAACAAGTGCTCAAGCAAGAGATGATCGAAAAGCTGGCCGCGGGTATCGAGCAATTGAATGAAAAAGAGCAGCTTGTCATCAGCTTGTTTTACAAAGAAGAACTGACGTTTACGGAAATTGGGAGCCTCTTGCAGCTGTCCACATCAAGAATTTCCCAAATTCACGCCAAAGCGCTGTGGAAACTGCGCCGCTTTTTTGATGAGGAGCGGTGAGAGGGGAAAGGGAGTGGGAAGGTGGATATTCAGCTGCCAGCGCTGCAAAGCGTAATGCCTAAAGCGCCCGAAGCGGGAAGCATGTATGCCGCCGCGCAGCACCACCCTTATGCCGTGCAGGCGCAAATGGCGGCGGCCGGCGAAAAGCGGGCGGAGCGGGTGCGCCGCCAAGTGACGGATAAGCGGACAGGCGAGCGCGCTCGGTGGGAGGCGTCGCGGTTTGGAAGCCACCCTTATAAAGGAAAAACGATCGATATTAAAGGATAGTGAACATCATGGAAGCATTTTGGCTAACCATCAGTTTGCTGCTGCATGCATTTTCGTTTTTGCTCATCATTTTGCTTTACATGCGCCTCGCGCGGCTTGGCGAGGCGGAACAGCGCGCGGCAAGGCGGGCTGAAGAGCTCGAAGAGGCGATGGCGGCTCATCTCGCCCTCTGGAAAGAAGAAAACGAACGTTTTTTCCGCGAGCTCGATGCGCTGCTTCGGACGAAAATGACCGCCGAGCCTGCCAAGCAGCCGCCGGCGCCGAAACTTGCGGCACTTGCATCGCGTGCGGCAAGCGGCAGCAGCGGATCGGCATCGCCCACATCGCCCGTGAAAAGCTATGAACGCGCGGCGGAAGGAAAAACGAAGGAAAGCGTGAAAACGGGACAGAACGTCTGCGGCGCGCCGGATGATTTTCCGGACATCGAGGCAATCGAAGATGTGCTTGACCTTTCGCCATCCGCTAGCGTTGCTGACGCCGCCCGCCGCCTGTATGCCGAAGGGGCATCGGTCGAGGAAATTGCCAAAAAGCTGCAAAAAGGAAAAACGGAAGTGGAGCTGCTGTTGAAATTTGACCGAAAAGCGGACGAAATAGGCGAATAACAGCTTGATTTACCGCCGGCGGTTATGATATATTTTTACATGGTGTGAATACACACGCCTGATGATTTCAGCAACGGTGCTGGCATGGCCAGTCTTGCTGAGAGATGAGACAGGCGGAGGCACAAAAACCACAAGGAAACAGGAGGAGCATACATGTCAGTGATTTCGATGAAACAGCTGCTTGAAGCTGGCGTCCACTTCGGACATCAGACGCGCCGTTGGAATCCCAAAATGAAAAAATACATTTTCACGGAGCGCAACGGCATTTATATTATCGACTTGCAAAAAACGGTGAAAAAAGTCGAGGAAGCATATAACTTTGTGCGCGAATTGGCAGCGAACGGCGGCAAAATTTTGTTCGTCGGCACGAAAAAACAAGCGCAAGAATCGGTCAAAGAGGAAGCGGAACGCTGCGGCATGTTTTATGTCAACCAACGTTGGCTTGGCGGTACGCTGACGAACTTCGCAACGATCCAAAAACGGATCAAACGGCTGCGCGAAATTGAAAAAATGGAAGAAGATGGCGTGTTTGACGTACTTCCGAAAAAAGAAGTCATCGGCTTGAAAAAGGAAAAAGAGCGGCTCGAGAAATTTTTAGGCGGCATTAAAGACATGAAAGAGCTGCCGGATGCGCTGTTCGTCATCGACCCGCGCAAAGAGCGGATCGCAGTGGCGGAAGCGCGCAAGTTGAACATCCCGATCATCGGCATCGTCGACACGAACTGCGATCCGGATGAAATCGACTACGTCATCCCAGCGAACGATGACGCTATCCGCGCCGTCAAGCTGTTGACGTCGAAAATCGCCGATGCCGTACTTGAGGCAAAACAAGGCGAAGAGGCGGCCGTCGCAGCGGAGTAAGACAGCTTAGGAAAGGTGATAAGAGGGGAAAGCCTTTTATCACCTTTTTTTGAGACAGAAATCAGCAACTTTTGGCTATACTAACGAATAAGGGCAAAACAGGCACCCGCTGCCGACATCGATACATATACGCGATAAAGAGAAGGAGGATCTTTTCATGGCGATTACAGCACAAATGGTAAAAGAGCTGCGCGAAAAAACGGGCGCAGGCATGATGGATTGCAAAAAGGCGCTCACCGAAACGAACGGTGACATGGAAAAAGCGATCGACTGGCTGCGCGAAAAAGGAATTGCGAAAGCGGCGAAAAAAGCGGACCGCATCGCGGCGGAAGGAATGACATACATCGCTGTGGAAGGCAATGCGGCCGTCATTTTGGAAGTGAATTCGGAAACGGACTTCGTTGCCAAAAACGAAGCGTTCCAAACGCTCGTTAAGGAGCTGGCTGCGCATTTGCTGAAACAAAAACCGGCTTCGCTTGATGAAGCGCTCGGACAAACGATGGACAACGGTTCCACTGTCCAAGATTATATTAACGAAGCGATCGCGAAAATCGGCGAAAAAATCACGCTCCGCCGCTTTGCTGTCGTCAACAAAGCGGACGGCGAAACGTTTGGCGCGTACTTGCACATGGGCGGGCGCATCGGCGTATTAACATTATTAGCCGGCAATGCAAGCGAAGAGATCGCCAAAGATGTGGCCATGCATATCGCTGCGCTCCATCCGAAATATGTTTCACGCGATGAAGTGCCGCAAGAAGAGATTGCGCGCGAACGCGAAGTGTTGAAACAACAAGCGTTAAATGAAGGCAAGCCGGAAAAAATCGTTGAGAAAATGGTCGAAGGCCGGCTGAACAAGTTTTACGAAGACGTTTGCCTGCTTGAGCAAGCGTTCGTGAAAAACCCGGATGTGACGGTGCGCCAATACGTCGAGTCGAACGGAGCAACTGTGAAGCAGTTCATCCGCTACGAAGTCGGCGAAGGGCTCGAAAAACGTCAAGATAATTTCGCCGAAGAAGTCATGAGCCAAGTAAGAAAGCAATGACGGACCGCAACAGGGAACACGCGCGTGTTCCCTGTTTTTCAAAGCGATTCGCATCATGGAGGTTTGACATGGAACAACCAAAATACAAACGCGTCGTTTTAAAGTTAAGCGGGGAAGCGCTCGCCGGAAAGCAAGGGTTTGGCATCCAGCCGGCAGTCATCCAGTCGATCGCCAAACAAGTAAAAGAAGTGGCTGAACTCGATGTCGAAATCGCCATCGTTGTCGGCGGCGGCAACATTTGGCGCGGAAAAACAGGAAGCGAAATGGGAATGGACCGGGCGACGGCCGACTACATGGGCATGTTAGCGACCGTGATGAACGCGCTCGCCTTGCAGGACAGCCTCGAGCAGCTCGGCGTCGAAACGAGGGTGCAGACGTCGATTGAAATGCGGCAAGTAGCCGAGCCGTACATCCGCCGGCGGGCGATTCGCCATCTTGAGAAAAAGCGGGTCGTCATTTTCGCCGCCGGTACAGGAAACCCGTATTTTTCAACCGATACGACCGCTGCGCTGCGGGCGGCAGAAATTGAAGCGGACGTCATTTTGATGGCGAAAAACAACGTCGATGGCGTCTACAGCGCCGACCCGAACGTTGATGCCAATGCAGTCAAATACGAGGAACTGTCGTATTTGGATGTCATTCAGCAAGGGCTTGGCGTCATGGATTCGACTGCTTCCTCGCTTTGCATGGACAACAATATTCCGCTCATCGTCTTTTCAATTATGGAAGAGGGCAACATTAAACGCGCTGTATTAGGCGAAAATATCGGAACGATCGTAAGGGGGAAATAACGATGGCAAAGCAAGTGATTCAACAGGCGAAAGAAAAAATGGACAAAGCCGTGCAAGCGTTCAGCCGCGAGTTGGCAAGCATTCGCGCTGGACGGGCGAACGCCGGGCTGCTTGAGAAAGTCACTGTCGACTATTACGGTGTCGCCACGCCGATCAACCAGCTCGCTACGATCAGCGTGCCGGAAGCGCGCATGCTTGTCATTCAGCCGTACGACAAATCAGTCATTAAAGAAATGGAAAAAGCGATTTTAGCGTCGGACTTAGGATTGACGCCGTCCAATGACGGGTCGGTCATCCGCTTGGTCATTCCGCCGCTTACTGAAGAACGGCGCCGCGAACTGGTGAAGCTCGTCAAAAAATATTCGGAAGAGGCGAAAGTGGCGGTGCGCAACATCCGTCGCGACGCGAACGACGAGCTGAAAAAACTCGAGAAAAACGGCGAGATTACGGAAGATGAGCTGCGCAGCTATACCGACGAAGTGCAAAAGCTGACTGATGATCATATCGCCAAAATCGACGCCATCACGAAAGAGAAAGAAAAAGAAGTGATGGAAGTATAGGAAAAACGATGCAAACCCTCTATGTTGATGGAGGGTTTTTTTGCTATAATGGAAAGGCAAAACACGTTCGCGGAGGACACGTATGTTCAATAAAATGCGGAAAAATAAAGGGGAAGGCGCCCCGTTGACGAAAGAGGATGTGCTCAGGTATCCGATTCCGAACCATGTCGCCATCATCATGGATGGAAACGGAAGGTGGGCGAAAAAGCGGGCTTTGCCGAGGGTGGCCGGCCATTATGAAGGGATGCAAGTCGTGCGCAAAATCACCCGCTTCGCCAACGAGCTCGGGGTGCGCGTTTTGTCGCTTTACGCGTTTTCAACGGAAAATTGGAAACGTCCGAAAAGCGAAGTCGATTATTTAATGAAACTGCCGGAGCAGTTTTTGACGACATTCCTTCCCGAGCTTGTCGCGGAGAATGTGAAAGTGCAAGTGATCGGCCGTACAGACGAGCTTCCGGATCATACGCGTCAAGCGGTCGGGAGGGCCATTCACGAAACGAGCGGCAACACCGGCCTCATTTTAAACTTTGCGCTCAATTATGGGAGCCGGGCGGAAATTACCGCGGCCGTCCAGCAAATCGCCAAAGACGTCCAACGCGGGGCGCTTGCGCCGGAGGACATCACCGAGCCGCTCATTTCCTCTTATTTAATGACGGACGGGCTCGATGACCCGGATTTGCTCATCCGTACGAGCGGGGAAATTCGTTTAAGCAATTTTATGCTTTGGCAGTTGGCGTATACGGAGTTTTGGTTTACCGATGTATTATGGCCGGATTTTACGGAACAACATTTCTTGCAGGCGATTGCCGCTTACCAGCGGCGCGACCGCCGATTTGGAGGAGTGTCAGCACGATGAAGCAGCGAATCATTACTGGAGTCATAGCGGCGGCGCTTTTTTTGCCGATTGTTATTTTTGGCGGATTTCCGTTTATAATAGTAACATATATATTGGCCACGGTCGGGTTGTTTGAACTGTTGCGGATGAAAGGGATGTCTCCGCTGTCATTCGCCGGGGGCGCCGGTTTTGCGGCCCTTTGGCTGCTGCTCGTTCCCGCCCGCTACGGCAGCGAGTGGCTGTCGTCCGGGGCCGTTAAGTTCGGCGTGCTTGCCGCCCTCGCCTTTTTGTTGCTTGTCGGCACCGTCGTGACGAAAAATGCGCTGACGTTCGATGAGGCGGCGTTTATCGTGTTGGCGGTCCTTTATGTCGGCGTCGGGTTTTTCTGCTTCGGTGCCATCCGTTTAGCCGGTTTGCCGTACTTGATCTATGCGCTGTTTGTCATTTGGGCGACCGACATCGGGGCGTATTTTTTCGGCCGCGCCTTCGGCCGGCGCAAGCTATGGCCGGAAATCAGCCCGAAGAAAACAATCGAAGGCGCCATCGGCGGCATCGGTTCCGCCGTTGTCGTCGCCGCTGTCTACGAGTGGGCGGCCGATCCGTTCGGCAGCCTCGGCACAGCGGTGGGGATCGCGCTCTTGCTTTCGATATTCGGCCAGCTTGGCGACTTAGTCGAGTCGGCTTTCAAACGCCATTACGGCGTGAAAGATTCGGGAGCGATTTTGCCGGGGCACGGCGGCATTTTGGATCGGTTTGACAGTTTGCTGTTTGTGCTGCCGCTCTTATACATATTTATCGAAGCGGTACGATAAGCGGGTGAGGAGTGAAAACGTTGAAATATATTAGTATATTAGGGGCAAGCGGATCGATCGGCACACAAACGCTCGATGTGATCCGCGCCCATCCGGACAAATTCCGCTTAGCCGCGGCATCAGTCGGGAGAAATATTGAAGCGGCACGGCAGCTGATCGCTGAATTTTCTCCCCCCCTCGTCGCGATCGCCGACCGCGGCGCCTATGAGACGCTTTGCAGCGAGTACGGCGGACGGACAACGATCGTGTATGGGGAGGAAGGGCTGATTGAAGCAGCTGTATTCCCGCAAGCGGACATCGTCGTCACCGCTGTCGTCGGCAGCGTCGGGCTTGTGCCGACGTTAAAAGCGATGGAGGCGGGAAAAACGATCGCCCTCGCCAATAAAGAGACGCTTGTTGTCGCCGGGCATCTTGTTATGGCGGCGGCAGAGAAGCACGGTGTGCCGCTGCTGCCGGTCGACAGTGAACATTCCGCCATTTTTCAATGTTTGCAAGGAGAGAAGCACGAGCACGTCGAGAAGCTTATTCTCACGGCGTCCGGAGGCAGCTTCCGCGACAGGACGCGCGAGGAGCTTGCCCATGTGACGGTTGAAGAGGCGCTTCGCCATCCGAACTGGTCAATGGGAGCGAAAATTACGATCGATTCGGCGACGATGATGAACAAAGGATTTGAAGTGATTGAAGCCCATTGGCTGTTTCGGCTTCCGTATGAGCGGATCGAGGTCGTGCTGCACCGAGAAAGCGTCATCCATTCGCTCGTCGAGTTTCGCGATACAAGCGTCCTCGCTCAGCTTGGCACGCCGGATATGCGCGTTCCGATCCAATATGCGTTGACGTATCCGGAGCGGCTGCCGCTTTCTGTCGCGAAACCGCTAAATTTGGCGGCGCTAGGGGCGCTCCATTTCGCGCCGGTTGATTTTGACCGCTACCGTTGTCTGCGGCTCGCCTATGAAGCTGGGAAACGCGGCGGCTCGCTGCCGGCGGTCTTAAATGCGGCCAACGAGGAGGCGGTGGCTGCCTTTTTGGCCGGCCGCATTCCGTTTTTAGCGATCGAGGAGTGGATCGAGCGCGCTCTTGAGCGCCATCGTCCGGTGAGCGATCCGCAGCTTGAGGAGATTCGCGAAATCGACGCGGACACGCGCGCTTATGTTCGCTCACTACTATCGTAAAGGTGGTTGAAACGTTGGAAACGATCATTTCGTTTATTGTCGTCTTTGGCGCCCTCGTGTTTTTTCACGAGCTCGGCCATTTGCTGTTAGCGAAGCGGGCCGGCATTCTTTGCCGCGAGTTCGCCATCGGTTTCGGGCCGAAAGTGTTTTCGTTTAAGAAAAACGAAACGGTATATACGATTCGGCTTCTCCCGCTTGGAGGCTTCGTGCGCATGGCCGGCGAAGATCCGGAAATGATTGAACTGAAGCGCGGGCAAGTCGTCGGCTTGCTGCTTGATGGCGAAGGGCAGGTAGAGAAAATCGTCATCAATCATAAGGACGATTACCCGAACGCCCGGGTGATTGAGGTGGAAGACGCTGATTTGGAGCATGGTATGTATGTGACTGGCTATGCCGACGGGGAGCGGCTTGAGCGTTTTGCCATCAAAGAGCCGGCGTTTTTCGTCGCCGACCGCCAAGAAATTCAAATCGCCCCGTACCATCGCCAGTTTGCTTCGAAAACGCTCGGACAACGGACGATGGCGATTTTGGCCGGACCGCTCGCCAACTTTATTCTGGCTCTTGTCGTTTTTATTTTGATCGGCCTCTTGCAAGGCTATCCGGTCGACAAGCCGGTCATCGGCGAGCTGACGCCGGAAGGGGCGGCGCGTGCGGCAGGCTTGAAGCAAGGGGACGAAGTGATCGCGATCAACGGCGAACGGATGGAAACATGGACGGAAATTGTCAATACGATTCGCGCCCATCCGAACGAACCGCTTCAGTTTCAAATTGAGCGGAACGGGAAAGAAATGAATGTGACGGTCACCCCGGAAGAGAAAACGATCCAAGGGGAGACGATCGGCTTAATCGGGGTGTACCAGCCGATGGAAAAATCGGTGTTCGGTTCAGTGAAACAAGGGCTTGTGGAGACGTACTATTGGACGCGGCAAATTTTAGTCGGACTCGGCCAATTGATCACCGGCCAATTTCAGCTTGATATGTTGTCAGGGCCGGTCGGCATCGCCGTATCGACCGGAAAGGTCGCTGAGTCCGGCATTTACTACTTGATGAAATGGGGAGCGATTTTGAGCATCAACCTTGGGATTGTCAACTTGTTGCCATTGCCGGCGCTAGACGGCGGGCGACTCCTCTTTTTCGCCATTGAAGCGGTGCGCGGCAAGCCGGTCGACCGCCAAAAAGAAGGAATGGTCCATTTTATCGGCTTCGCCTTGCTCATGCTGCTCATGCTTGTGGTGACATGGAACGACATTCAAAAATTCTTCCTATAATGACAGAGAGAGAAAACGAGGTGGCTATTGATGAGACAAAGTCAAGCGTTTATTCCGACATTGCGTGAAGTGCCGGCGGACGCGGAGGTAAAAAGCCATCAGCTCCTGTTGCGGGCCGGTTTCATCCGCCAAAGCGCGAGCGGCGTCTATACGTTTTTGCCGCTCGGGCAGCGTGTTTTGCAAAAAGTGGAAGCGATCATCCGTGAGGAGATGAATCGCATCGGGGCGATGGAGCTTCTCATGCCGGCCTTGCAGCCGGCTGAGCTTTGGCAGCAGTCCGGGCGCTGGTATTCGTACGGACCGGAGCTCATGCGCCTGAAAGACCGCCATGAGCGCGATTTCGCCCTCGGGCCGACGCATGAAGAGATGATTACGACGATCGTCCGCGATGAGGTGAAAACGTATAAGCGGCTGCCGCTTGTTTTGTACCAAATTCAAACGAAATTCCGAGATGAAAAGCGCCCGCGCTTCGGACTGCTGCGCGGCCGCGAGTTCATCATGAAAGACGCGTATTCGTTCCATACATCGAAAGAAAGTTTGGACGAAACGTACAATCACATGTATGAAGCGTACGCGAACATTTTCCGTCGCTGCGGGTTAAACTTCCGCGCCGTCATCGCCGACTCGGGGGCGATCGGCGGGAAAGACACGCACGAGTTTATGGTGTTATCTGACATCGGCGAGGATACGATCGCCTATTCCGATGCGTCCGACTATGCGGCCAACATTGAAATGGCGCCGGTCGTCGCCACGTATGAAAAACGTGATGAGCCGCCGGCCGAACTGAAAAAAGTGGCGACCCCGGGGCAAAAAACGATCGCCGAAGTCGCTTCATATTTGCAAGTCGCGCCAGAACGCTGCATCAAATCGCTCTTGTTTAACGTCGATGGCCGCTATGTGCTTGTGCTCGTCCGCGGCGACCATGAGGCGAACGATGTGAAAGTGAAAAACGTGCTCGATGCCACGGTCGTTGAGTTAGCGGCGCCGGACGAAACAGAACGGGTGATGAACTGCCCGGTCGGCTCGCTCGGCCCGATCGGCGTCAGTGAAGAGGTGACGATTATCGCCGATCATGCCGTCGCGGCGATCGTCAACGGCGTCTGCGGCGCCAATGAGGAAGGATATCATTATACGGGCGTCAACCCAGACCGCGATTTTACCGTCAGCCAATATGCGGATTTGCGTTTTGTCCAAGAAGGCGACCCGTCCCCGGACGGGAACGGGACGATCCGTTTCGCCCGCGGCATTGAAGTCGGGCACGTATTTAAGCTCGGCACGAAATATAGCGAAGCGATGAACGCCGTATACTTGGATGAAAACGGCCAGACGCAGACGATGATTATGGGCTGCTACGGCATCGGCGTCTCTCGGCTTGTCGCGGCGATCGCCGAGCAGTTCGCCGATGAGAATGGGCTCGTCTGGCCGGCTTCGGTCGCGCCGTTCCACGTTCATTTGCTGACGGCGAACGCAAAAAGCGATGAACAGCGCGCGTTGGCGGAAGAATGGTATGGAAAACTCGGACAGGCTGGGTTTGACGTGTTGTATGACGACCGTCCGGAACGGGCCGGGGTGAAGTTTGCCGACAGCGATTTGATCGGCATCCCGCTTCGCGTCACCGTCGGCAAGCGGGCGAGTGAAGGTGTGGTTGAAGTAAAAGTTCGGAAAACAGGTGAAACGTTTGATGTGCCGGTCAGTGAGCTGATCGAAACAGTGCGCCGTCTTTTGCAAGGATAAACGAACGGCGCCGGCGGAAGAGAACCCGTTTCTTTTTCGCCGGCGCTGTTGCCGTTTGTATGGTATGATAGGAACAGAGAAACGATTTCGTTGAGAGGGGAAGTCATGGTTACGAAAGAACAAAAAGAGCGGTTTCTCGTATTGCTCGAGCAGCTGAAAATGACGTCGGATGAGTGGATGCCGTATTTCCGTGAGGCGGCCATTCGCAAAGTCGTGATTGATAAAGAGGAAAAAAGTTGGCACTTTCATTTCCAATTCGCAAACGTGTTGCCAATTGACGTGTACAAGCCGTTTACGGATCGGCTGGCGGCGGCATTCCGCCATATCGCTGCCGTCCGGCATACGGTGCATGTGGAAGCGCCGCATGTGACCGAAACAGATGTGCAGGCGTATTGGCCGCTTTGCCTCGAACAGCTGCAAGAAGGCGTGTCGCCGCTCGTCGATTTGCTCAGCCGACAGACGCCGGCGGTGAAAGGAAACAAGCTCTTTGTCACCGCCCGCCATGAGGCGGAAGCGTTGGCAGTCAAGCGGCGATTCGCCAAAAAAATCGCCAATGTATACGCTTCATTCGGGTTTCCTCTCCTTCATCTCGAAGTCAGCATTCAGCCGGCTGAACAGGAAATGGAGCAGTTTTTGGCGCAAAAACAGCAAGAAGATGAAGAGCGGGCGCTCGCTGTGCTGACGGATTTGGCGAAGGAGGAGGAAAAAGCGGCGGCTTCTCCGTCCGGCCCGCTTGTCATCGGCTACCCGATCCGCGACGAGGAGCCGGTGCGCCCGCTCGAGACGATCGTCGAGGAAGAGCGGCGCGTCGTCGTGCAAGGGTATGTGTTTGACGCTGAAGTGAGCGAACTCAAAAGCGGCCGTACACTGCTGACGGCAAAAATCACGGATTACACGAACTCCATTTTAGTCAAAATGTTCTCGCGCGACAAAGAAGACGCCGCGCTGATGGCCGGCGTGAAAAAAGGCATGTGGGTGAAAGTGCGCGGCAGCGTGCAAAACGATACGTTCGTCCGCGATTTAGTCATCATCGCCAACGATTTAAACGAAGTGGCGGCGAACGAGCGGCGCGACACGGCGCCGGAAGGGGAAAAACGGGTCGAGCTCCATTTGCACACGCCGATGAGCCAAATGGATGCCGTCACTTCCGTGGCGAAGCTCATTGAGCAGGCGAAAAAATGGGGCCACCCGGCGATTGCCGTCACCGACCATGCCGTTGTTCAATCATTTCCGGAAGCGTACAGTGCGGCGAAAAAACACGGTGTGAAAGTGTTGTATGGCATGGAGGCGAACGTCGTTGACGACGGGGTGCCGATCGCCTACAATGAGGAGCACCGCCGGCTTTCCGATGAGACGTATGTCGTCTTTGACGTCGAAACGACGGGATTGTCAGCCGTATACAACACGATCATCGAGCTGGCGGCGGTGAAAGTGAAAGACGGTGAAATCATCGACCGGTTTATGTCGTTTGCCAATCCGCACCATCCGTTGTCGGTGACGACGATGGAACTGACCGGCATTACCGATGAGATGGTGAAAGACGCCCCGGATGTCGAAGACGTGCTCCGCCGTTTTATCGAGTGGGCCGGCGATTCGACGCTTGCCGCCCATAACGCCAGCTTTGACATCGGTTTTTTAAATGCAGGGCTTACGAAGATGGGGTTTGGCAAAGTCATCAATCCGGTCATCGATACGCTTGAACTCGCCCGCTTTTTATATCCGGATTTGAAAAACCACCGTCTCAACACGCTTTGCAAAAAGTTTGACATTGAATTGACACAGCACCATCGCGCCATTTATGACGCTGAGGCGACCGGTCATTTGCTCATGCGGCTGTTAAAAGAAGCAGAAGAGCGGGGCATTTTGTACCACGATGAGTTGAACAGCCGCACGCATAGCGAAGCATCATATCGGCTGTCGCGCCCGTTTCACGTGACGCTGTTGGCGCAAAACGAGACGGGGCTGAAAAATTTGTTTAAGCTCGTTTCCTTGTCGCACGTTGAGTATTTCCACCGCGTGCCGCGCATTCCGCGCTCCGTGCTTGTGAAGCACCGCGACGGCTTGCTTGTCGGTTCGGGCTGCGACAAAGGGGAGCTGTTTGATAACTTGATCCAAAAGGCGCCGGAGGAAGTGGAAGAGATCGCCCGCTTTTACGATTTCCTTGAGGTGCATCCGCCCGAGGTGTATCAGCCGCTGATCGAGATGGATTATGTCAAAGATGAGGAAATGATTAAAGACATTATTCGCAGCATCGTCGCCCTCGGCGAGAAGCTGAACATCCCGGTCGTCGCCACCGGCAACGTCCATTACTTAAATCCGGAAGATAAAATTTACCGGAAAATTTTAATCCACTCGCAAGGCGGAGCGAACCCGCTCAACCGGCACGAGCTGCCGGATGTCTATTTCCGCACGACGGATGAAATGCTTGACTGTTTCTCGTTTTTAGGGACGGAAAAAGCGAAAGAAATCGTCGTCGACAACACGCAAAAAATCGCCTCGTTAATCGGCGACGTCAAACCGATTAAAGACGAGCTGTATACGCCGCGCATTGAGGGGGCGGAAGAGGAAATCCGGGAAATGAGCTATCGGCGGGCGAAGGAAATTTATGGCGATCCATTGCCGAAGCTCGTCGAAGAGCGGCTCGAAAAAGAGCTGAAAAGCATCATCGGCCACGGCTTTGCCGTCATTTATTTAATTTCACATAAACTGGTGAAAAAATCGCTTGATGACGGCTATCTCGTCGGATCGCGCGGGTCGGTCGGCTCGTCGTTTGTCGCGACGATGACCGAAATTACCGAAGTGAACCCGCTGCCGCCGCATTACGTCTGCCCGAACTGCAAACATTCCGAGTTTTTTAATGACGGCTCGGTCGGCTCAGGCTTTGACTTGCCAGATCAAAACTGCCCGCAATGCGGGGCGAAATACAAAAAAGACGGGCACGACATCCCGTTTGAGACGTTCCTCGGCTTTAAAGGCGATAAAGTGCCGGATATTGACTTGAACTTCTCGGGGGAATACCAGCCGCGCGCCCATAACTATACGAAAGTGCTGTTTGGCGAAGACAACGTCTACCGCGCCGGCACGATCGGCACGGTTGCCGACAAAACGGCGTACGGGTTTGTCAAAGGCTATGCGAGCGACCATAACCTAGAGTTGCGCGGCGCGGAAATCGACCGGCTTGCGGCCGGCTGCACCGGGGTGAAACGGACGACCGGTCAGCACCCGGGCGGCATTATCGTCGTTCCGGATTACATGGAAATTTACGACTTTACGCCGATTCAATATCCGGCTGATGATACGTCATCGGAGTGGCGGACGACCCATTTTGACTTCCACTCGATTCACGATAATTTGCTGAAGCTTGATATTCTTGGGCACGACGATCCGACCGTCATCCGCATGTTGCAAGATTTAAGCGGCATTGATCCGAAGACCATTCCGACCGACGACCCGGACGTGATGGGCATTTTCAGCAGCACGGAGCCGCTTGGCGTCACGCCGGAGCAAATTATGTGCAACGTCGGCACGATCGGCATTCCGGAGTTTGGCACGCGCTTCGTCCGGCAAATGTTGGAAGAAACAAAACCAAAAACGTTTTCTGAGCTCGTGCAAATTTCCGGGTTGTCGCACGGCACCGACGTCTGGCTCGGCAATGCACAAGAGCTCATCCAAAACGGCACGTGCACGCTGTCGGAAGTGATCGGCTGCCGCGACGACATTATGGTATATCTCATTTACCGCGGGCTCGAGCCGTCGTTGGCGTTTAAAATTATGGAATCGGTGCGCAAAGGGAAAGGCTTGACGCCGGAATTTGAAGCGGAAATGCGCAAGCATGACGTGCCGGAGTGGTACATCGATTCGTGCAAAAAAATCAAATACATGTTCCCGAAAGCGCACGCCGCCGCCTACGTGTTAATGGCGGTGCGCATCGCCTATTTTAAAGTGCACCATCCGCTCTTGTATTACGCGTCATACTTTACGGTGCGGGCGGAAGATTTCGACCTTGACGCCATGATCAAAGGCTCGGCCGCCATTCGCAGGCGGATTGAAGAAATTAACGCCAAAGGCATCCAGGCTACAGCGAAAGAGAAAAGTTTGCTTACCGTGCTTGAGGTGGCGCTGGAAATGTGCGAGCGCGGCTTTTCCTTTAAAAATATTGACTTGTATCGCTCGCAGGCGACCGAGTTTGTCATTGACGGCCGTTCGCTCATTCCGCCGTTTAACGCCATTCCGGGTCTCGGGACGAACGTCGCGCAAAACATCGTGCGCGCCCGCGAAGAAGGGGAGTTTTTGTCGAAAGAGGATTTGCAGCAGCGCGGCAAAGTGTCGAAAACGCTCCTTGAATATCTCGAAAGCCGCGGCTGCCTCGACTCGCTTCCGGATCACAACCAGCTGTCTCTGTTCTGACGGACGGTTTTTCGTTGCAATATATTTCCCAATGTGTTATAGTTTTAGTGGAATTGGCAAAGATAATGGCAAGCAAAGAGTGGGGAAACCCACTCTTTCGTCTTGAATTGGCATCCGTCTTTCGTTCATTCCCCGCCCTGTGCAGGGGATTTTCTCATTATGCCATACATGCAGGTTTGCTCGGTAAGGAGGAAAACGATGAGCAAAAAAGTGACAGAAACGGTCGAACAGCTTGTCACGCCGATTTTGAATGAGATGGAATTGGAATTAGTAGACATTGAATATGTGAAAGAGGGAAAAAACTGGTTTTTGCGCGTTTTTATTGATTCAGACGACGGGGTCGATATTGAACAATGCGGCGTCGTCAGTGAAAAGCTGAGCGAAAAGCTCGATGAGGTTGATCCGATTCCGCACAACTATTTTTTAGAAGTCTCGTCGCCGGGGGCGGAGCGGCCGTTAAAAAATGAAAAAGATTTTGTCAAAGCGATTGGGAAACATGTATATATCAAAACGTATGAGCCCATTGCAGGAGAAAAGCAGTTTGAAGGCGAATTAACCGCCTTTGACGGAACGACCGTCACGCTGTCGGTCAAAGACCGCGGACGGCAAAAAACGGTCGCCATTCCGTATGAAAAAGTGGCGAGCGCAAGACTAGCCGTCATTTTCTTCTAATGATAAAAGGGGGATTTTCGTTTCATGAACACGCAGTTGCTTGAGGCGTTAGCCGATCTGATGCGGGAAAAAGGCATCAGCAAAGAAGTCGTCATGGAAGCGATTGAAGCGGCGCTCGTTTCAGCGTATAAACGCAACTTCGGACAGGCGCAAAACGTGCGTGTCGATTTAAATATGGACACGGGAACGATCCGGGTGCTCGCCCGCAAAGATGTCGTTGAAGAGGTGATCGACCCGCGCCTTGAAATTTCGCTCGAGGAGGCGCAGCGACTCAACCCGAACTACCAAATCGGCGACGTCGTCGAACTCGAAGTGACGCCGCGCGATTTCGGCCGCATCGCCGCGCAGACGGCGAAACAAGTCGTTACCCAGCGCGTGCGCGAAGCGGAGCGGAGCATCATTTACGCCGAATTCGTCGACCGGGAAGAGGACATTATGACCGGCATCGTCCAGCGCATTGACCCGCGCTTTGTCTATGTCAGCCTCGGCAAAGCGGAAGCGCTCCTGCCGGCGAACGAGCAAATGCCGAACGAAACGTACAAACCGCACGATCGGCTGAAAGTCTACATTACAAAAGTGGAAAAAACGACGAAAGGGCCGCAAATTTTCGTCTCCCGCACCCATCCGGGCTTGCTGAAGCGGCTGTTTGAGCTTGAAGTGCCGGAAATTTACGACGGCACGGTTGAAATTAAATCGATCGCCCGTGAAGCCGGCGACCGCTCAAAAATTTCCGTTCATTCCGACAATCCGGAAGTCGATCCGGTTGGCGCTTGCGTCGGGCCAAAGGGGCAGCGCGTGCAGGCGATCGTCGATGAGCTGAACGGGGAAAAAATTGATATCGTCCGCTGGTCGGCTGACCCGGTCGAGTTTGTCGCCAACGCGCTAAGCCCAGCGAAAGTGCTGCGCGTCATCGTGAATGAAGAACAAAAGGCGACGACCGTCATCGTCCCGGACTACCAGCTGTCGCTCGCCATCGGCAAGCGTGGGCAAAACGCCCGGCTGGCCGCAAAATTGACCGGCTGGAAAATCGATATTAAAAGCGAATCGGAAGCGCGGGAAATGGGCATCGACCCGCATGCGCCATCCACTTCGCTTGATTTCGACGGCGTGACGGCCGATAATGAAAATAGTGATGAGAGCGGCCAGCCATTTGATGCAACGGCGGAAATCGAGTGAGGGGGAATGAAGATGGCAGCGCAAAAGAAAATTCCGTTGCGCAAATGCGTCGTCACCGGAGAGATGAAGCCGAAACGGGAAATGGTGCGCATCGTCCGTTCGAAAGAAGGGGACGTATCGATTGACCCGACCGGCAAAAAGGCGGGGCGCGGCGCGTATATTACCCTCGATCCGGAATGTATTTTGCAGGCGAAAAAGAAAAACATTTTGGCCCGCCATTTAAAAGCTGATATTGCCGATGCGCTGTATGAGGAGCTGCTCGCTTTGGCGGAAAAGGAGAAACAGGCAGGATATGAGAAGTAGCCGCTGGGCATCGCTGTTAGGGTTGGCGCAGCGAGCCGGAAAAGTCGTTTCCGGCGAGGGGCTTGTCGTGAAGGAAGTGCAGCGGGGCAAGGCGCGGCTCGTTTTGCTCTCGGAAGATGCATCGGCCAATACGGAAAAAAAAGTGACCGATAAATGTACGTTTTATGGCGTCCCGCTTTGCAAAGTGCCGGACCGGTATACGCTCGGCGGCGCGATCGGCAAAGACGCCCGCGTCGTCGTCGCTGTCACCGACGAAGGGTTCGCGCGCCAATTGCAAACGATGCTCGACTGATTTTTATGGGGGTGAATGTATGTCAAAAATGCGTGTGTACGAATACGCGAAAAAACATAACGTGCCAAGCAAGGACGTTATCCATAAATTGAAAGAAATGAACATTGAAGTGAACAACCATATGGCCATGCTCGAGGCTGATGTCGTCGAAAAGCTCGACCATCAGTACCGCCCAAACGCCGGGAAAAAAGAGGAGAAAAAAGCGGAAAAGAAAACGGAAAAGCCGAAGCGCCCGACGCCGGCGAAAGCCGCCGATTTTGTCGATGAGGAAATTTTTGATGACACGAAAGAAACGGCGAAGCCAGCGAAGAAGAAGGGAGCGGTGAAAGGAAAGGAAACGAAAAAAACAGAAGCGCAGCAGCAAGAAAAGAAGCTGTTCCAAGCGGCGAAGAAAAAAGGAAAAGGGCCGGCGAAAGGAAAAAAACAAGCCGCCCCGGCCGCGAAGCAGGCGCCGCAGCCGGCGAAAAAAGAAAAAGAGCTGCCGAAAAAAATTACGTTCGAAGGCTCGCTCACGGTGGCCGAATTGGCGAAAAAACTTGGCCGCGAGCCGTCGGAAATCATTAAAAAGCTGTTTATGCTCGGCGTGATGGCGACGATTAACCAAGATTTAGACAAGGATGCGATCGAGCTCATCTGCTCTGATTACGGCGTTGAAGTCGAAGAAAAAGTGACGATCGATGAAACGAATTTTGAAACGATCGAAATTGTCGATGCGCCAGAAGACTTAACCGAACGGCCGCCGGTCGTCACGATTATGGGGCACGTTGACCACGGGAAAACGACGCTTCTTGATGCGATCCGCCACTCGAAAGTAACCGAGCAGGAGGCGGGCGGCATTACCCAGCATATCGGCGCTTATCAAGTAACGGTCAACGGCAAAAAAATTACGTTCCTTGATACACCGGGGCATGAAGCGTTTACGACGATGCGGGCGCGCGGCGCGCAAGTGACGGATATCGTCATTCTTGTTGTCGCTGCCGATGACGGGGTCATGCCGCAGACGGTCGAGGCGATCAACCACGCCAAAGCGGCGAACGTGCCGATGATCGTCGCCATTAACAAAATGGATAAACCGGAAGCCAACCCGGATCGCGTCATGCAAGAGTTGATGGAGTACAACCTCGTTCCGGAAGAATGGGGCGGCGATACGATTTTCTGCAAGCTGTCGGCGAAAACGAAAGACGGCATTGACCAGCTGTTAGAAATGGTTTTGCTTGTCAGCGAAATGGAAGAATTAAAAGCGAACCCGAACCGACGCGCCATCGGCACGGTGATCGAAGCGAAGCTTGACAAAGGGCGCGGCCCGGTAGCGACGCTGCTCGTCCAAGCCGGCACGCTGAAAATCGGCGACCCGATCGTCGTCGGCACGACGTACGGGCGCGTGCGGGCGATGGTCAACGACAGTGGGCGGCGCGTCAAAGAAGCCGGCCCGTCGATGCCGGTTGAAATTACCGGGCTGCACGATGTGCCGCAAGCCGGCGACCGCTTTATGGTATTTGAAGATGAGAAGAAAGCGCGGCAAATTGGAGAAGCGCGGGCGCAGCGGCAGCTGCAGGAGCAGCGGAGCGTGAAAACGCGCGTCAGCTTGGACGATTTGTTTGAGCAAATTAAGCAAGGTGAAATGAAAGAGCTGAACTTGATCGTCAAAGCCGACGTCCAAGGATCGGTCGAAGCGCTTGTCGCCGCCTTGCAAAAAATCGATGTCGAAGGCGTGCGCGTGAAAATCATCCATGCGGCGGTCGGCGCCATTACGGAGTCGGATATTTTATTGGCAACGACCTCCAACGCGATCGTCATCGGCTTTAACGTCCGTCCGGACGCCAATGCGAAGCGCGCGGCCGAATCGGAAAACGTCGACATCCGCCTCCACCGCATCATTTACAACGTCATCGAAGAAATTGAAGCGGCGATGAAAGGGATGCTCGACCCGGAATACGAAGAAAAAGTGATCGGCCAGGCGGAAGTGCGGCAAACGTTCAAAGTGTCGAAAGTCGGCACGATCGCCGGGTGTTACGTCACCGACGGCAAAATCACCCGCGACAGCAAAGTGCGCCTGATCCGTCAAGGCATCGTCGTGTACGAAGGCGAAATCGACTCGCTCAAACGGTATAAAGACGATGTGCGCGAAGTGGCGCAAGGATATGAGTGCGGCGTGACCATCAAAAACTTCAACGATATTAAAGAAGGAGACGTCATCGAGGCGTACGTCATGCAGGAAGTGGCTCGGGCATGATCGGCTTCGCCTCATGCGAATGCATCATCTACAACGCCCGGTCGTTAAAAGACAAACGGGCTGTTCTTCAGCGGGTGATGACGAGAATCCGGCAAAAATATAACGTTTCTGTGGCCGAGCTTGATCATCAAGACGCATGGCAGCGGGCGAAAATCGGCCTTGTCGCCATTGCGTCAAGCCGGTCGGCGACCGAACGGGAGCTCGAGCGGGCGCTGGCCTTGATCGACTCGTTTCCCGAATTGGAGCGGGCCGCGACATCATTTGAGTGGTTGTAACCGAGGTGATGGGTGATGAACATACGGGCAACTCGCGTTGGCGAGCAAATGAAAAAAGAGTTGAGCGACATTATCGGCCGCAAGCTGAAAGACCCGCGCATCGGCTTTGTCACCGTAACCGATGTGCGCGTCACCGGCGACTTGCAGCAGGCAAAAGTGTACATCAGCGTCTTTGGCGACGACGAGCAGCGGGAAAACACGCTGAAGGCGCTCGAGAAAGCCAAAGGGTTTATTCGTTCGGAAATCGGTCAGCGCATCCGCCTGCGCAAAACGCCGGAAATTTTGTTCGAAATCGATGAAACCATCGAATACGGCAGCCGCATCGAACGATTGATCAGGCAAATTTCCGACGAGGACGGCCGCGGGCCGGAGGAGGCGAACGATGGATCGAACAATGGATAGACGAACCGTCTATCCATTTGCGTTAGTGAGTATGACACGGGAAGGGTGCGCCGATGGACGGGGTATTGCTGCTCAATAAACCGAAGGGGATGACGTCGCACGATTGTGTGGCGAAAGTGCGCCGCCTGCTGCGCATAAAAAAGGTCGGCCATACGGGCACGCTCGATCCGAACGTGTCCGGCGTGCTACCGATTTGTCTTGGCAAGGCGACGCGCATCGCTGAATTTTTAACCGGAGCGACAAAAACGTATGAAGGAGAAGTGACGCTTGGCGCAGCGACGACGACTGAAGACGCCGATGGCGATATCATCGCCGCCCGGCCGGTGGATCGGGCGATTGCGCGGGCGGAGATCGAAGCGGTATTTCGCAGCCTTACCGGAGACATCGAACAAACGCCGCCGATGTACTCGGCGGTGAAAGTGAATGGCAAAAAACTGTATGAATATGCGCGCGCCGGCATCGAAGTCGAACGTCCGGCGCGGCGTGTAACCATTTACGAGCTTGAGCTGCTTGATGAACGCGAGCAGTTCGCCGGGGCAACGGTGTCGTTTCGCTTTCGCGTCACGTGCAGCAAAGGCACGTACGTCCGTACGCTCGCCGTCACCATCGGTGAACGGCTCGGCTACCCGGCTCATATGTCCGATCTCATCCGCACAGCGTCCGGGCCGTTTCAGCTGGCCGACTGTGTAACGCTTGAAGAGGTCGAGCGCCGGGCGGCCGATGGGACGGCCGATGCCTTGCTCATTTCGGTCGAGCAAGCGCTTTTTCATTTGCCGAAATACGAAATCAATGATAAAGTAGCAGAGAAAGTAAAAAACGGGGCGCTGCTCCGTCTCCCCGCCTTTTTGCAGGAGCTTGACGGGCCGGTTGTGCTCGTGACGCCCGAGCGGGAGGCGCTGGCCCTGTACGTGAAGCATCCGGCGTGCCCCGGTGTGATGAAGCCGCTGAAAGTGTTTCGTTAACGCCGGGTGACATGCGGAAATGAAGAAGGTGGATCATTGATATGAAAACAGTATTTATTTCGCATCCACACCACTTCGAACGCCAGACGCTTCCCCCGACGGTGATGGCGCTCGGTTATTTCGACGGCATTCATCTCGGCCATCAAAAGGTGATCGCTACGGCAGTCGAGGTGGCCAAACAACGCGGGTATGAAAGTGCGGTGATGACGTTTCACCCTCATCCGTCCGTTGTGCTTGGCAAACAGCCGGAGCTTCGCTTGATCACCCCGCTCGGCAAAAAAGAGCAGCTGATCGCGGCGCTCGGGGTGGATCGGCTATATATCGTCGAATTTACGCCGGCGTTCGCCGGGCTGTTGCCGGAACAGTTTGTCGACCAATATTTGGACGGATTCCATGTGAAACATATTGTCGCCGGCTTTGATTTCACCTATGGGCGGTTCGGAAAAGGAACGATGGAGACGATGCCGCTCCATGCGCGCGGCCGCTTTGGGCAGACGGTCATTCCGAAGCTGACGGTCGACGGCGAGAAAGTAAGTTCCACACGCGTGCGGCAGCTCATTGAACAGGGGGCGGTCGAACAGCTTCCCCGCCTGCTTGGCCGCTTTTATGACATCGAAGGGACGGTCGTCACCGGGGAACGGCGCGGTCGGACGATCGGGTTTCCGACGGCGAACATCGCCTTAAACGGCGATTATTTATTGCCGGCAATCGGCGTCTATGCCGTCAAGGCGACGATTGGCGGGCAAGTATATGAAGGGGTGGCCAATATCGGCTACAAGCCGACGTTCCATGAGATGCGTGAAGGGCTGCCGAGCGTCGAAGTGCATCTATTTGAGTTTGCGCGCGACATTTACGGGGAAACGGTGGCGATTGAGTGGCACCGCCGCCTGCGGGGCGAGCGGAAGTTTGCGGGCGTCGCTGAGTTGACGGCGCAAATCGCCCGCGACAAAGAAGAAGCGGAGCAGCATTTCCGCCGCTTAGACGAAAAGACTTGCATTTTGCCGGAAAAAGAGGTATTCTAATCAATGTATGCGAACCGTTGCTTGGCCAGGCGAGTCACCGACGCCCGCTCGGCAACCGGGGATTTCAAGTTAGGGAGGTGAACGAGGATGGCATTGACGCAAGAGCGCAAACGTGAAATTATCGAGCAATTTAAAGTCCATGAGAACGACACCGGTTCTCCGGAAGTGCAAATTGCTATCCTGACGGAGCAAATCAACAACTTGAACGAGCATTTGCGCGTTCATAAAAAAGACCACCATTCACGGCGCGGCCTGCTGAAAATGGTTGGGAAACGCCGCAACTTATTGGCTTACTTGCGCAAGAAAGACGTGGCGCGCTACCGTGAATTGATTGAGAAACTTGGATTACGTCGATAAAAAAGCGGGAGCATTCCCGCTTTTTTGCTAGTTTATAGGCGCAGTTTGCGCGGCAGCTGATACAATGGCGCCAATTCGTCTATACTAATCATCAGCGGCATCCATATTTTTATACATAGAGAGGAGTACTCGTCTGTATGGAACAAGAGAAACGCGTGTTTTCCATCGATGTAGCCGGGCGTCCGCTCGTCATCGAGACCGGCGAGTTGGCGAAACAGGCGAACGGCGCGGCGCTCGTCCGCTACGGCGATACCGTTGTGCTGAGTACGGCCACCGCATCGCGGGAAGCGAAAAACGTCGACTTTTTCCCGCTGACCGTCAACTACGAGGAGCGGTTGTACGCCGTCGGGAAAATTCCGGGTGGGTTTATTAAGCGCGAAGGCCGTCCGAGCGAGAAAGCGATTTTGGCGAGCCGGCTCATCGACCGTCCGATTCGGCCGCTGTTTGCTGAAGGATTCCGCAACGAAGTGCAAGTCGTGTCCATGGTGATGAGCGTCGATCAAGACTGCTCGCCGGAAGTGGCGGCGTTAATCGGCTCGTCGGTGGCGCTGACCATTTCTGACATCCCGTTTGAAGGGCCAATCGCCGGTGTCATCGTCGGCCGCGTCGACGGCCAGTTTGTCGTCAACCCGACGGTCGAACAAATGGAAAAAAGCGATCTGCACCTCGTTGTGGCAGGCACGAAAGACGCGATCAACATGGTTGAAGCCGGCGCGGACGAGGTGCCGGAAGAAGTGATGCTGGAAGCGATCATGTTCGGCCATGAAGAAGTGAAACGGCTCATCGCTTTCCAAGAGGAAATCGCCGCCCAAGTCGGCAAAGAAAAAATGGAAGTTGTCCTATACGAGCCAGACCCGCAATTGGAAGCGGAAATCCGCCAGCTTGCGGAAGCCGATATTAAAAAGGCGGTGCAAGTGCCGGAGAAACTGGCGCGCGATGCCGCGATTGAGGACGTGAAAGCCGGCGTGATCGCGAAATATGAAGCGGAAGAAGCCGATGAAGAGAAGCTGAAGCAAGTGCAGGAAATTTTGCATAAGCTCGTCAAAGAGGAAGTGCGCCGCTTAATTACGGTTGAGAAAATTCGTCCCGACGGGCGCAAAGTGGATGAAATTCGTCCGCTGTCGTCAGCGGTTGGCGTCTTGCCGCGCACGCACGGCTCCGGTCTGTTCACGCGCGGGCAAACACAAGTGTTAAGCGTCTGCACACTCGGAGCGCTCGGTGATGTGCAAATTTTAGACGGGCTCGATCTCGAAGAATCGAAACGGTTCATGCACCATTACAACTTCCCGCCGTTTTCTGTCGGTGAAACGGGGCCGATGCGCGGGCCGGGGCGGCGTGAAATCGGGCACGGGGCGCTCGGCGAACGGGCGTTAGAGCCGGTCGTGCCGTCGGAGCGCGAGTTTCCGTATACGATCCGCCTTGTTTCCGAAGTGCTGGAATCGAACGGTTCGACGTCGCAAGCGAGCATTTGCGCGAGCACGCTGGCGATGATGGACGCCGGGGTGCCGATTAAAGCGCCGGTTGCCGGCATTGCCATGGGGCTTGTGAAAAATGAGGATCATTATACAATTTTGACGGATATTCAAGGCATTGAGGATCACCTTGGCGATATGGACTTTAAGGTCGCCGGCACGAGAAAAGGCGTCACGGCGCTGCAAATGGACATTAAAATTAAAGGACTGACGCGCGATATTTTGGAAGAAGCGCTGCAGCAGGCGCGCAAAGGACGGATGGAAATTTTAGACCATATGATGCAGACGTTGAGCGAGCCGCGTAAAGAGCTGTCCAAATATGCGCCAAAAATTTTGATCATGCACATCAATCCAGATAAAATCCGTGAAGTCATCGGGCCGAGCGGCAAACAAATCAACAAAATCATCGATGAAACCGGCGTAAAAATCGATATCGAACAAGACGGCACGATTTTCATCTCGTCTGTCGACGAGGCAGCCAACCAAAAAGCGAAGCAAATTATCGAAGATATCGTCCGCGAAGTTGAAGTGGGACAAGTGTATTTAGGCAAGGTGAAACGGATCGAAAAATTCGGCGCGTTCGTCGAGCTGTTTAACGGCAAAGACGGGCTCGTCCACATTTCCGAGCTCGCTGAAGAACGGGTTGGCAAGGTCGAGGACGTCGTCTCGATCGGCGATGAAATTTTAGTGAAAGTGACGGAGATCGATAAGCAAGGGCGCGTCAACTTGTCGCGCAAAGCGGTGCTGCGCGAGCAGCGCGGCGCCGAGGAGCCGCCGAAAGAGGCGCGGGAAAAACGAGGAAGACGGCCGGAGCGCCAACGCATGAAGCCTTAGGAATTTGTTTCTTAAGGCTCTTTTGTTATGTTCTAACGTGTCCCTCTACTACATATTTGTAGTAGTAAAAAAGGAGGGGGACAAGGGTGAACAACGGTTATGCTCGCTATATGGCGTTAGCGGTCATGTTCCTCATCGCTTGGGTGGCAGTTCATTGGCCGCCGGTCGGCGACTACATCGAGAGCTGGCGCCCCGCGGAAACGACGGCTGTGAAGAAACGTGACAAGTTGTACGAAACGATCGCCAAACAAGCAAAGCAATACGAAATTCCCGCTCAAGATGCGGTTATTGATAAAGTATGGAAGGCGACGCCCGGCTACAACGGGCTCGCGGTCGATATTGACGCTTCCTATAAAAACATGAAAAAAACAGGGACGTTCGATGAGCAGAAACTCGTGTTCCGCCAAGTGCCGCCGCGCATCCATTTGGACGATTTGCCGCCGGCGCCGATTTACCGCGGCCATCCCGACAAGCCGATGGTCTCGTTTTTAATCAATGTCGCCTGGGGGGAAGAATATATCCCTGATATGCTCGAGACGTTGAAAAAGCATGATGTCAAGGCGACGTTCTTTTTGGAAGGGCGATGGGTAAAAAATCACCCGGAGATGGCAAAAATGATAGCAGACGCCGGCCATGAAATCGGCAACCATTCCTACAGCCATCCGGATTTAAAAACGCTCAGCAGCGACAACATCCGCCGCGAGCTCGAGAAAACGAACGAAGTGATCGAAGCGGCGACCGCGGTCAAATGCAAGTGGTTCGCCCCGCCAAGCGGCAGCTATCGCGACGAGGTCGTCGAAATTGCCGCTGATCTTGGCATGAAGACGATTCTATGGAGTGTCGATACAATTGATTGGCAAAAACCGTCGCCATCTGTTATAGTGGAACGGGTAACATCGAAAGTCCATCCCGGCGCCATGATTTTAATGCATCCAACGATGCCGACGGCGGCCGCGCTTGATGAGCTGATCGTTTCGATTAAGCGCCAAGGCTACGCCATCGGCAGCTTAACGGCCTTATTCGACGAGAAAAGACTGGCAAAAAAACAGGAGGAACATGGAGTTGATTAACAAATATACGTGCAAAAACGGTGTGCGAATCGTGCTGGAGCAAATTCCGACTGTAAGATCGGTGGCCATCGGCGTATGGATCGGCACAGGCTCGCGCAATGAGACGGAACAAAATAACGGCATTTCCCATTTTTTAGAACACATGTTTTTTAAAGGGACGACCACACGCACGGCCCGGGACATTGCGGAAGCGTTCGACAGCATCGGCGGACAAGTGAACGCCTTTACATCCAAGGAGTATACGTGCTATTACGCGAAAGTGCTCGATGAACATGCACCGCTGGCGCTTGAGATGCTCGCTGATATGTTTTTCCACTCAACGTTCGTTGAGGATGAGCTGCAAAAAGAGCGCAGCGTCGTGCTTGAGGAAATCAAAATGTATGAAGATACGCCGGATGACATCGTCCATGACTTGCTCGGCAAAGCATGCTACGCGAACCACCCGCTCGGCTACCCGATTTTAGGCACGGAAGAGACGTTGCGCACGTTTACTGGCGACACGCTGCGCCAATATATGGCCGACTATTATACGCCGGACCGCGTCGTTGTTTCGGTTGCCGGCAACGTCGATGAGCGGTTTATCGGGGAGATTGAACGCTATTTCGGCTCGTTTACGGCCGCCAATAAGCCGGCCTCCTCCGGAACGCCGTCGTTCGTGCCGCAAAAGCTCGCGCGCAAAAAAGACACCGAGCAAGCGCACGTATGCATCGGATTCAAGGGGCTGCCGATCGGCCATCCGGACGCGTACCCGCTCCTTATTTTAAACAACATTTTAGGCGGCAGCATGAGCAGCCGGCTGTTTCAAGAAGTGCGTGAACAGCGCGGATTGGCGTATTCGGTCTTCTCATACCATTCCGCCTACCAAGACAGCGGCCTGCTCGCCATTTACGCCGGCACGGGAAGCGGCCAGCTTGACGTTTTGTTTGAAACGATCCAATGGACGCTGCGCCAGCTGACAGAAGACGGCATTACGGAAAAAGAGCTCCGCAACAGCAAAGAGCAAATGAAAGGAAGCTTGATGCTCGGGCTCGAAAGCACAAACAGCCGCATGAGCCGCAACGGCAAAAACGAGCTTCTTCTCGGCCGCCATCGATCGCTTGATGAAATTATCGAAGAGATCGAAAGTGTCACGGTCGAAAAAGTGAACGAGCTGGCGTGCGCAGTTTTCGAGGGAGACTATGCTCTCGCCCTCATCAGTCCCGACGGTATGCTGCCGCAGCCGCTCCGCTCCTAGCCGCCACCGGCACATAAAAAAGCTAACGACCTTTGTGAGGTTGTTAGCTTTTTCATTTTGTACAGCCTGCTCGATCACCCTTCTTCAGGGACGTCGATCATCACCATATCGGCGCCGATTTTGCGGATATATTTCCACGGCACGCGAATTTCTTGTCCGTCTTTGCGAAACCCGAACCATTTTCCAGTCGGAATGAGCAGCGCCTCAACTTGCCCGGTTTGCTCGTTGATTTCCAAATCGGTTTGCCCGAGCACCCCGAGCCGCTCAGCCCGCCTCACATCGACGATTTCTTTGCCGCTTAATTCGCTCAGCCTCACGCTTGTTTCCCCCTCTTCGCGTCTTTATTTCTATTGTAAGGAACAAAACAGAAAAAAATGACTGCCGCCGGCCGGAAACGGAATATATTGCCCATTTTTCCCGCCAAGGATATTCACCTATATTTTCCCTCCGACATAAGATGGGAAAAGAAACGGAGCAGTTTGCCAATAAAGAAGGTGAGCGTACAACATGATGCTGACAGGAATGCATGTCGCCATCATCGGCGGCGATGCGCGGCAGCTTGAAGTCATTCGCAAACTCGTCGAACTCGATGCGAAGTTATCGCTCGTCGGTTTTGATCAGCTCGCCCACCATTTTACCGGGGCGGTGAAGCTGCCGATCGACGAAGTCGATTTGGCCGACTTGGATGCGATTATTTTGCCGGTTCACGGTACGACGTTGGACGGAAAGGTAAACAGCGTCTTTTCCCACGAGCCGATTCCGTTTACGGAAGAGATGGTGCAAAAGACAGCGAAACGGTGCACAATTTACTCCGGCATCAGCAACTCGTATTTAGACGAACTGATGAAAAAAACCGGGCGCAAATATATCCAGCTGTTTGAGCGCGACGATGTCGCCATTTACAACTCCATTCCGACCGCCGAAGGAACGATCATGATGGTCATTCAGCATACCGATTTTACGATTCACGGCTCGCACGTTGCCGTCCTCGGGTTAGGACGCGTCGGCATGACCGTTGCCCGGACGTTTGCCGCCCTAGGGGCGAAAGTGAAAGTCGGGGCGCGCCGGTCGGAGCATCTCGCGCGCATTACAGAAATGGGGCTCGTGCCGTTTCATTTGAACGATTTGGAAAAAGAAGTGCGCGATATTGACGTCTGCATTAACACCGTGCCCCATTTGATCGTGACAGCGAGCGTCATCGCCAAAATGCCGGCCCATACGCTGATCATCGATTTGGCATCAAAGCCGGGCGGCACCGACTTCCGCTACGCCGAAAAGCGCGGAGTCAAAGCGATCTTGGCGCCCGGGCTGCCGGGGGTAGTGGCGCCGAAAACGGCCGGGCAAATTATCGCCAACGTCCTTGCGCAACTGTTATATCAAGATTTACAAAAACGGGAGGAGAATAAGCGATGAGCGGAAACAGCTTAAAAGGGAAACGGATCGGCTTTGGCCTCACCGGGTCGCACTGCACGTATGACGCCGTGTTCCCGGAAATTGAAAAACTCGTCAATGAAGGGGCGGAGGTGCTGCCAATCGTCACGTACACGGTGAAGACGACAAACACCCGGTTTGGCGAAGGGGAAGAGTGGGTGAAAAAACTCGAGCAATTGACCGGGAACGAGGTGATTGACACGATTGTCAAGGCCGAACCGCTCGGGCCGAAAATTCCGCTCGATTGCATGGTTATCGCCCCGCTGACCGGCAATTCGATGAGCAAGCTGGCGAATGCCATGACCGATTCCCCGGTGCTTATGGCCGCCAAGGCGACGATGCGCAACCACCGCCCGGTCGTGCTCGGCATCTCGACAAACGATGCGCTCGGTTTAAACGGCGTCAACTTGATGCGGCTGATGGCGGCAAAAAACATTTATTTCATTCCGTTCGGCCAAGACGCTCCGCACGCGAAACCGAACTCGATGGTAGCGCGCATGCCGCTCCTCCGCGATACGGTGCTCGCCGCCCTTGAGGGGAAACAGCTGCAGCCGGTCGTGATCGAGCGCTTCCGTTACAATGATTAAAGGCCATCGCGGAAAATCGGCGCCGCGTAGAAAAATTTTCTCTCGTCCGCAGCGGAATGTGATAAAATAAAGACTATGAATTCACTTCTAAGAGTGACGATGTGGAAGGAGAATGGGTGATGGCTCAAAAACAATATCATGTTGCTGTCGTCGGAGCAACGGGGGCAGTCGGGCAACAAATGGTGCGGACGCTCGAAGACCGGAACTTTCCGGTCGGAACATTAACGCTGTTATCATCGGAACGTTCGGCAGGCAAAAAAATGCGTTTCCGCGGCGAGGAAATTGAAGTGCAAGCGGCGGCGCCCGAGCGTTTTGATGGGGTGGACATCGCCTTGTTCAGCGCCGGCGGGGCGGTATCGAAGGCATTGGCACCGGAAGCGGTTCGGCGCGGGGCGATCGTCATCGACAATACGAGCGCGTTTCGGATGGAAGAAAATGTGCCGCTTGTCGTCCCGGAAGTGAATGAAAGCGACTTGACGTGGCATAACGGCATTATCGCCAATCCGAACTGCTCGACGATCCAAATGGTCGTGGCGTTGGAGCCGATCCGGAAGGCGTTTGGTTTAGAGCGCGTCATCGTTTCAACGTACCAAGCTGTTTCCGGGGCTGGGGCGCAGGCTATCGAAGAGCTGCGTGCGCAGACGAAGGCTGTGCTCGAAAACAAGCCGGTTGAGGCCAACATTTTGCCGGTGAAATCGGATCGGAAACATTACCAAATCGCGTTCAACGCCATCCCGCAAATCGATAAGTTCCAAGACAATGGCTTTACATTTGAAGAGATGAAAATGATTAATGAAACGAAAAAAATTATGCATATGCCCGAGCTGAACGTCGCGGCGACGTGCGTACGCATCCCGGTGGCGAGCGGTCACTCGGAATCGGTGTACATCGAAATTGAACGAGACGGCGTCACCGCTGCCGATCTGCAGGCGGTGCTTCGCGAAGCGCCGGGCGTCGTTTTGCAAGATGACCCGAACGAGCAGCTGTATCCGATGCCGGCGGATTGCGTCGGAAAGTATGACGTCTTTGTCGGCCGCATTCGCCGCGACCTGGACAATCGCCGCGGCTTCCATCTATGGATCGTTGCTGACAACTTATTAAAAGGAGCAGCCTCCAACTCGGTGCAAATTGCAGAAAGTTTATTGAAGCTCGGGCTGATTTGAATAAGCATCGAGGTGTTAGCATGAAAATCATTGTCCAAAAGTTCGGCGGCACGTCCGTCCGCGATGAGCGCGGGCGGAACTTGGCGCGCCGCCATATTGAAAAAGCGCTTGAAGACGGCTACAAAGTCGTCGTTGTTGTCTCGGCCATGGGCCGCTATGGCGATCCGTACGCGACCGATACGCTTCTTAGCTTGATCGGCGGCGCCGGCCATCATGTGACGAAGCGCGAACAAGATCTATTAATGGCGTGCGGGGAAATCATTTCAAGCGTCGTATTTAGCAACTTGCTGAACGAACACGGCATTAAGGCGACGGCGTTCACTGGCGCGCAAGCGGGATTCCGCACGAACGGCGACCATACGAACGCGAAAATTCTCGAAATGCGCTGCGACCGGCTGCTTGAGGCGCTCGAGCAATACGATGTCATCGTCGTCGCCGGCTTTCAAGGGGTGGCGGAAAACGGCGACATCACGACGCTTGGCCGCGGCGGAAGCGATACATCGGCGGCGGCGCTCGGTGCTGCTTTAAACGCCGAGTGGGTCGATATTTTCACCGATGTCGCCGGCGTCATGACCGCCGACCCGCGCATCGTCGAAAGCGCCCGGCCGCTTGAAGTCGTCACTTACACGGAAATTTGCAATATGGCGTACCAAGGAGCGAAAGTCATTCATCCGCGCGCGGTGGAAATCGCCATGCAAGCGAAAGTGCCGTTGCGCGTCCGTTCGACGTATTCCGATGCGCCCGGAACGCTTGTCACTTCATCGGTTCGGGGTCAAAAAGGAAGCGATGTGAAAGAGCGGCTCGTCACCGGCATTACGTATGTCGCCGACGTCACGCAAATCAAGGTGCTGGCGAAAGAGGGGCACTATGAACTGCAATCTGATGTGTTCCAAGCGATGGCCCACGAAGGGATCAGCGTCGACTTTATCAACATTTCGCCATACGGCGTCGTTTACACAGTAAGCGGCGACATGACGGAAAAAGCGATTGCCGCTTTGCGCCGCGTCGGTTATGAGCCGGTGGTGACGCCCCGCTGCGCCAAAGTGTCGGTCGTCGGCGCCGGCATTGCCGGCGTGCCGGGGGTGACGGCGAAAATTGTCACCGCTTTATCGGAGCAAGGCATTCAAATTTTGCAATCGGCCGACAGCCATACGACGATTTGGGTGCTAGTGAGGCAGGACGATATGGAAAAAGCGGTTAACGCCCTGCACGACGCCTTTTGTCTGTCCGAGGCGGAGGCGGGCGGATACGAAGCGATTTGGAACGAGGAGTGAAAACAGTGGTTCAGTTCGGAAACATCGTAACGGCGATGGTGACACCATTTGACCAGAAAGGAAACCTTGATTTAGCAAAAACGACGGAGCTTGTCAACTATTTGCTCGACAGCGGCACGGATGCGCTCGTTGTCGCCGGCACGACCGGCGAATCGCCGACCTTAACGGCGGAGGAAAAAGTCGCGTTGTTCCGTCATGTCGTTTCTGTCGTCAACGGCCGGGCGCCGGTCATTGCCGGAACGGGAACGAACGATACGCGCGCGTCGATCGAACTGACGAAGCGGGCGGAAGAAGCAGGCGTTGACGCCGTCATGCTCGTTGCGCCGTATTACAACAAACCAAACCAGGAAGGGCTGTACCAGCATTTTAAAGCGATCGCCGAAAGCACGCCGCTGCCGGTCATGCTGTATAACGTGCCGGGGCGCACGTCAGTCAATCTCGCCCCTGAGACCGTCATCCGGCTCGCGGCGATTCCAAACATCGTCGCCGTCAAAGAGGCGGGCGGCAACTTGGATGCGATGGCGGAAATCATTGAGCGGACCCCCGACGATTTCTTGTTGTATAGCGGTGATGACAGCTTGACGCTTCCGGTATTGGCGATCGGCGGCGCCGGCGTCGTCTCGGTCGCTTCGCACATTATCGGCAACGAAATGCAGCAAATGATCCGCGTCTTCCAAGCGGGTGATCACAAGGAGGCGGCGGCGCTGCACCGGAAATGGCTGCCGCTGATGAAAGGGCTGTTTGCGGCGCCAAGCCCGGTGCCGGTGAAAACCGCGCTGCAATTGCGCGGATTGGATGTCGGTCCGGTGCGCCTTCCGCTCGTTCCGCTCACTGAGCAAGAACGGGGCGAACTCAGCCGTTTGCTCAGCGCTTTGTCATAACATCAACACCGACGCATCCCCCAACGCTGCTGTTTGCGCGTTGGGGCGTTTTTTTCTTCGCCGCAAAATCGTCTCCCTGCTTAGGAACAATCTTGTGTTTTTCAGCGCCGATTCGTTATAATAAAAGCAAGTGACTTTGAGCGGGTTAGCATCATGATTGGGAGGACGCAGCCTTGAAATCAAAAATAAAACCGGTAGAGAAAATACGTATTTTTGCCCTTGGGGGAGTCGGAGAAATCGGCAAAAACATGTATGTCGTCGAATTGGACGAGGACATTTTCGTCCTCGACGCCGGGGTCATGTATCCGGAAGATGAAATGCTTGGCATCGACAAAGTGATTCCGGATATTACCTATTTAATTGAACGGCAGCATCGCATCCGGGCGATCTTTCTCACCCACGGGCATGAGGAACATATGGGGGCGATCGCCTACGTGCTCAAGCAGCTGTCCGCGCCGGTATACGGCACGAAGCTGACGCTCGGTTTGGTGGAAGCCATTTTAAAAGAGCAAGGTGTCACGAACGCCAACCTGAACGAAATTCACCCCGACGCCGAACTGTCGTTTGACAAGGCGAAAGCGACGTTTTTCCGCACGATTCACAGCATCCCCGATTCTGTCGGCATCAGCTTGCATACATCGCAAGGGGCGATTGTGTACACGAGCGATTTTAAATTTGACCAAACACCGTACGGCAACAACCGCGCTGACTTGGGGAAAATGGCGCAAATCGGCGAGCAAGGGGTGCTATGCTTGCTGTCGGACAGCACGAACGCTGAGCGCCCCGGATACAGCGGCTCCGATGCAGCTGTCGCCCATGAGATCGCCGATGTGATCGGCCATGCGAAGGGGCGGGTGTTTGTCGCCTGCTATGCCTCGAACATTACGCGCATCCAGCAAGTGCTTTATGCTGCCCATCAGTACGGGCGCAAAGTGGCGGTGATCGGCAAAACGCTGCATAAAGTGATGGACATTGCCGTCCGCCTCGGGTATTTGCATCTTCCGGATAAGGTGACGATTTCCGCTCATGACCTCGACCGCTATGGCGATCAAGAGCTCGTCATTTTGACAACCGGCGGGCACGGAGAGCCGATGAGCGCGCTTTGGCGCATGGCGCGGCAGGCGAACAAGCAAGTGAACATCAAGGAAGGGGATACCGTCATCGTCGCCGCTTCCGTCATGCCGGGCTATGAGCTCGGATTCGCCAAAACGATTGACGCCCTGTACCGCGCCGGGGCGAACGTCATTTACCGCGACCGGCAAGTGCACGTGTCCGGGCACGGTTGCCAAGAAGAATTAAAGTTGATGCTCAATTTAATGAAGCCGAAATATTTCATTCCGGTGCACGGGGAGTATCGGATGCAAAAGGCGCACGCTCGCCTGGCGAAAGCGGTCGGCATCTCGGAAGAGCGGACATTTTTGCTCGATAAAGGCGAAGTGATCGAATTCCGCGGCGGCACCGCCCGCCCTGGCGGCAAAGTGCCGTACGGCAACATTTTAATCGACGGCCTTGGCATCGGCGACGTCGGCAACATCGTGTTGCGCGACCGGCGCCTATTGTCGCAGGACGGCATTTTGATCGCGGTCGTCACGCTCAACAAAGAAGCGAAAACGATTGCGGCCGGCCCGGAAATCATTTCGCGCGGCTTCGTGTACATGCGCGAGTCCGAAACGCTGCTTGAGGAAGCGGAACAAATGGTGGCGGCGATCATCAAGCGTTGCCTTGAGTCGTACATGCTTGAATGGTCGTCATTAAAGGCAAACATTCGCGAAGCGCTAAGCCAGTTTTTATTTGAGAAGACAAAGCGAAAACCGATGATTTTGCCCATTATTATGGAAGTATAATGCAATCATGCTCAAAGTCCACGGGGAAATGCTGGAAACGGTCAGCCGTTGCCGGCATTTTTCTTTTTCCTTTCGGCCATACTAAACGTATGACCAACAGAAAGGAGAAGAAATGGATGGAGAAGGAGCGTTACTTCCAGGAAGAGACGGGAGAAAAAGCAGAAACGAAAACGGAAGAAGCGACCGCAGCCATTACCCAGCTCGGGCAAACGAACGTCCCGCAAATGGAGCCGGATACGAACATCCACTGTTTGACGATCGTCGGCCAAATCGAAGGCCATATTCAGCTGCCGCCGCAAAATAAGGCGACGAAATATGAACATGTCATTCCACAAATCGTCGCCATTGAGCAAAATCCGAAAATCGAAGGGCTGCTCGTCATTTTAAACACGGTCGGCGGCGATGTCGAGGCCGGGCTCGCCATCGCGGAAATGCTCGCTTCGCTCTCGAAACCGACCGTTTCTGTCGTGCTCGGCGGCGGCCATTCGATCGGCGTGCCGATCGCCGTGTCGTGCAGCTATTCGTTCATCACCGAGACGGCGACGATGACGATTCATCCGATCCGTTTAACCGGGCTTGTCATCGGCGTGCCGCAAACGTTTGAGTATTTGGATAAAATGCAAGAGCGCGTCGTCCGTTTTGTGACGAAGCATTCCAATATTAGCGAAGAAAAATTTAAAGAGCTCATGTTTTCAAAAGGAAATTTAACGCGTGATATCGGCACGAACGTTGTTGGTCCTGACGCCGTCCGATACGGACTGATCGATGAAGTCGGCGGCGTGTCGCAGGCGATGGCGAAGCTGCGGCAATTGATCGAGATGAAAAAAGGCGGCGAAGGGAAGATGATCCAATGATTTTATATACAATCATGCCCGAACACTTGCTGTTCCCGGTCGATGCGGCCGTCTATGAAAAGCAAAAAAGGGTGTATTACGACGGCATTCCGTTTCTTGTCCAAATGACGGAAACGGGTGAATATGAAATCGTGCAAAATTTAAGCACAAACCCGTACCACTTTTTAAACGCCAACTATGCACCCGGGGCGCGGTTTCCGATTTCCGCGGCAACATCGTAATGAATTATTCGGCCGTTCATGATATAATAATAGGGAAACAGAAAAAAGCAGCCATTGTTGGCTGCTTTTTTCCGGCTTGCCAATTCATTCATGCTGGAGTGAGCAATTATGGCGAAACGAAAGCGACAAAAAAAGGGAAAGCCGCCAAAGAAGCCGTTGTGGACGGAGGCGATTCGCTTTGAACTGATCGGCCTTGGGCTGCTGGCCGTTGCCGTCGTGGCGATGGCCCGCCTCGGGCTCGTCGGAGAAACGCTTGTGCTGATCAGCCGCTTTTTTTTCGGCGAATGGTACATGCTATTAGTGGGCGGTTTATTCATTTTATCGTTCATCCTAATGTGGAAACGGGAGTGGCCGTCATGGGCAAGCCGCCCGTTTGTCGGCGCTTCGGTCATCGCGGCGGCGCTCTTGCTGTTAAGCCATGGGAAGCTGTTTGAACTCATGTCGCGGCGCGGTGAACTTGACCCAAGCGTCATTCGCACGACATGGGCGCTGTTTTGGAACGAGGCGAACGGCAAGGCGTCCGCTGCTGATTTAGGCGGCGGGATGGTTGGCGCGTTGCTGTTTGCCGCCAGCTACCAGCTATTTGATGCGCTTGGGACGAAATGGATTTGTTTTCTTTTGTTCGTCGTCGGCTTTATCGTGCTGACCGGAAAATCGCTGCGCGAGACGGCCGGCAGACTCGTCGTCTTGGCGGCGGCCTTTATACGCCAAGAATGGCTGGCGTTTGTCGGGGATTTGAAGCAATGGCTGGCAGGACGAAAACGGCGGACGAATGCCAGACGAAACCGGCGTTCGCGGCGGGTGGCCGTCCAGCCGGAAGATGAGCCTGCTGAAGCCGGCGCCGCCGAACCGGAGAACGAGCTCCTTTCCCCGCCGCCGATCATATCCGATTTTGCCGCCGTCCGGTCGACGGTCGAACTCGAGGAAGAGAGGCAGCCGCCGGCTGAAGGCGGCGATGGCGGGAGCGGGGATGCGCCGCCGCTGGCGTTTTCCGAGCACGAAAACACAAACTACGATTTGCCGCCGCTTGAGCTCCTCCGCCTGCCGAAACCGGCTGGGCAATCGGCCGACCATGCCAACATTTACGCCAATGCGCGCAAGTTAGAGAAAACGTTCCAAAGCTTTGGCGTCAAAGCGAAAGTGACGCAAGTGCATCTCGGCCCGGCGGTGACGAAATACGAAGTCTACCCGGACGTCGGGGTGAAGGTGAGCAAAATCGTCAGCTTAAGCGACGATCTGGCGCTCGCCCTAGCGGCGAAAGACATTCGCATTGAAGCGCCGATTCCCGGCAAGTCGGCGATCGGCATTGAAGTGCCGAATGAAGAAATCGCCACCGTATCGCTGCGCGAAGTGCTTGAGGCCGTCGAACATACACGATCCGAGGCAAAGCTCTTAATCCCGCTGGGGCGCGACATTTCCGGGGAAGTCGTTGCCGCTGAATTGAACAAAATGCCGCACTTATTGATCGCCGGCGCCACCGGCAGCGGCAAAAGCGTCTGCATTAACGGCATTATCGTCAGCCTGCTCATGCGCACGAAGCCACATGAAGTCAAGCTGATGATGATCGACCCGAAAATGGTCGAGTTAAGCGTGTATAACGGCATTCCCCATTTGTTGACACCGGTCGTCACCGATGCGAAAAAAGCGGCCCAGGCGCTGAAAAAAGTCGTCCAAGAAATGGAGCGGCGCTATGAGCTGTTTTCCCATACCGGCACGCGCAACATTGAAGGGTATAACGAACATATCCGCCAACAGAATGAAACGGTGCCGGAACAGCAGCCGCTCCTGCCGTACATCGTCGTCATCATCGATGAGCTCGCTGATTTAATGATGGTGGCGTCGTCGGATGTCGAAGAAGCGATCACGCGCTTGGCGCAAATGGCGCGCGCCGCGGGCATCCATTTAATCATCGCCACCCAGCGCCCGTCTGTCGACGTCATTACCGGCGTCATTAAGGCGAACATCCCGTCGCGCATCGCCTTTAGCGTCTCATCGCAGATCGATTCGCGCACCATTTTGGATATGGGCGGGGCGGAGAAACTGCTCGGCCGCGGCGACATGCTGTTTTTGCCGATGGGGGCCTCAAAGCCGGTGCGCGTCCAAGGGGCGTTTGTATCCGACCAAGAGGTGGAGGAAGTCGTTCAGTTTGTCATCGGCCAGCAGCAGGCACAATACTATGAGGAAATGATCGTCCAAGAGGGGGAGGCGAGCTCCCCGGCACTCGAAGATGATCTGTACGAGGAAGCTGTCCGCCTTGTCGTCGAAATGCAAAGCGCCTCCGTTTCGATGCTGCAGCGCCGCTTCCGCATCGGCTACAACCGCGCCGCCCGGCTCATCGACGCCATGGAGGAGCGCGGCGTCGTCGGCCCGTATGAGGGGAGCAAGCCGCGCGCCGTGCTTTGGTCAAAAGAAGATTTAAAAAAGACGTCATAAACGGAGAAGCAGGCAGGCTCATTTCACCTGCCTGCCCAACGGTATATCATATTGGAAGCGTTGCCAATCCTATTTCTTTTTTTTCGACAAAATTTGATTGACCCTATTTATTTGACCGGTAAAAAATGATATAGTAATCTCAAAAAGGTTATATGTCTAATGTCAGAGGTCTGATCTCAGGGGAAATGCAGAACGTGGAGGACGTTGTCATGTCAATCAAATCAGACAGCCGCCATCTTTACCTGCAAGTCATCGACCGGATTAAACACAATATTGAAACCGGAGTATACAAAGAACGGCAAAAGTTGCCATCTGAGTTTGAGCTCGCCAAGCAGCTCGGGGTCAGCCGAGCGACGTTGCGGGAGGCGCTTCGGGTGCTTGAGGAGGAAAACATCATCATCCGCCGCCATGGCGTCGGAACGTTTGTCAATGCCCGTCCGCTGTTTACGTCCGGCATTGAGCAGCTCACAAGCGTCACCGACATGATCCGCCAAGCCGGACGCAAGCCGGGGACGATTTTTTTGTCTTCCTCCATTCAGCAGCCGACGGAAGACGATATGCGCCGCTTTCAATGCCGCCCGGACGATGAGATTTTGCTGATCGAGCGGGTGCGCACCGCCGATGGAGAGCCGGTCGTCTATTGCCTTGATAAAATTTTGTGCAAATATTTGCCGAAAGGCATTTCGTATGAGCATGAGTCGCTGTTTGAAAACTTGCACAATCAGGCGCACCGCGATATTGCCTATGCCATCGCGCGCATTGAGCCGCTCGGCTATCACGAAAAAGTGTCGCCGATTTTGCAATGTGACCCGGAAACGGCCTTGCTCGTGCTCAAACAAATGCATTTCGATAAAAACGATGAGCCGATTTTTTACTCAACGAACTACTTCCGCTCCGACAAGTTCATCTTCCACGTCATGCGGAAACGATTCGGTTTTTAAGGGGGTGAAATCGGTACATAGAAAGAGAGCGGAAGTTTCATACTAATTAGGAACAAATTTTTCAAGTAGGGGGTAATGGATAATGAAAAAGCGATTCGGATGGGCGCTCTCCGTTTTGTTCGCTGCGGGTACGCTGCTTTCTGCCTGCGGCGGCCAAGGAGGCGGCAATGCAGGGGGCAATAAGGAAGATACGTTCAGCGTTGCTATGGTCACGGACGTAGGCGGCGTTGACGACAGATCGTTCAATCAGTCAGCTTGGGAAGGGCTGCAAAAGTTCGGCAAAGACAACGGCCTTGAGAAAGGGCGCGGCGGCTATGACTACTTGCAGTCCGCCAGCGATGCCGACTATGTGACGAACTTAAACAAACTCGTGCGCAGCGACTTTGATTTGATTTACGGCATCGGCTATTTGATGGGCGATGCGGTGAAAGAAGTCGCCGAGCAAAATCCGAAAAAACATTTTGCCATTGTTGATACGGTCGTTGATGCGCCGAATGTTGCCAGCATCACGTTTAAAGAGCACGAAGGGTCGTTTCTTGTCGGTGTTGTTGCCGGATTGATGACGAAAACGAATAAAATTGGCTTTGTCGGCGGGATGGAAATTCCGTTGATTGAGAAGTTCGAAAGCGGATTCCGGGCCGGCGTCAAAGCGGTCAACCCGAAAGCGACCGTCGAAGTGCAATACGCCGGTGCCTTCGACCAAGCGGATAAAGGGAAAGCGATCGCCTCGAGCATGTACGCTTCCGGCATTGATATTATCTATCACGCGGCCGGCGGGACTGGAAACGGTGTCTTCTCGGAAGCGAAAGATTTGAAGAAGAAAGATCCGAACCGCGAAATTTGGGTCATTGGCGTCGATAAAGACCAAGCTCCGGAAGGCGAAGTGAAAATCGGCGACAAAACGTACAACGTGACGCTCACCTCGATGGTGAAACGGGTCGATGTGGCCGTTTACGACGTTGCCAAACGGGCGCAAGCAGGCGACTTCCCAGGCGGCCAAACGATTGAGTACGGCTTGCCAGAAAACGGGGTCGGCATTGCTCCGACGCAAGACAACATCCCGGACAATGTGCTAAAGGCGGTTGACGAATGGAAGGAAAAAATCGTTAATGGTGAAGTGAAAGTGCCGACGAACCGGAAAGAATACGAACAATTTGCCGCAACGGTGAAATAAGGAAAGTGGAAAAAGGCTAGTGCGCGCCGCTAGCCTTTTTCAAAATCACGAAATGAAGGGCGGCCTATATATAGGGAGCGATTTGTTCCGCAACGATATGATACGCTTTTTTGTTGTATCTATCTAAATGCTGCCGCCTCTCATTTTGTGATTTTGACCTTGCTGAAGTAGGGAGTGAATGGCTTGGAATATGTAATTGAAATGCTCAATATTCGCAAAGTGTTCGGCACGTTCGTCGCCAATGACAACATTACGCTGCAGGTGAAAAAAGGGGAAATTCATGCCCTCCTTGGCGAAAACGGCGCCGGCAAATCGACGCTGATGAACGTGCTGTTTGGCCTCTATCAGCCGGATGGCGGGGAAATCCGCGTCAAAGGGAAGCCGGTGCGCATCACCGACCCGAATGTCGCCAACGACCTTGGCATCGGGATGGTGCACCAGCACTTTATGCTCGTCGATACGTTTACAGTGACGGAAAACATCATTTTAGGCAGCGAGCCGACAAGGACGGGAACGATCGACATGAAGCGGGCTGAACAAGAAGTGCGCGAACTGTCGGAGCGGTATGGACTGGCGGTTGACCCAACAGCGAAAATCGCCGATATTTCCGTCGGCATGCAGCAGCGCGTCGAAATTTTAAAGACGCTCTATCGCGGCGCTGACATTTTGATTTTTGACGAACCGACAGCCGTCTTAACGCCGCAGGAAATCCGCGAGCTCATCGAAATTATGCGCACGCTTGTCCGCGAAGGAAAATCGATCATTTTAATTACGCACAAGCTCAAAGAAATTATGGAAGTGTGCGATCGAGTCACCGTCATCCGCCGCGGCAAAGGAATCGCAACGCTTAATGTTGCCGAAACGAATCCGAACGAACTGGCGGCGCTCATGGTCGGCCGCGAGGTGCAGTTTACGGCCGAAAAACGGCCGGCCGAACCGGGAACGCCGGTGCTCGAAATCGAAAACTTAGTCGTCAAAGACGCCCGCGGGGTCACCGCGGTCAACGGCTTGAACTTGACGGTGCGCGCCGGTGAGATCGTCGGCATCGCCGGGGTCGACGGCAACGGGCAAACCGAGCTGATTGAAGCGCTAACCGGCCTGATTAAGGCGGAATCAGGAACCATTAAGCTGAACGGCCAAGAGATTACGAACTTGCCGCCGCGCCAAATCATTGAAGCCGGCGTCGGCCATATTCCGCAAGACCGGCATAAGCACGGGCTTGTGCTTGATTTTCCGATCGGCGAAAACATGGTGCTGCAAACGTACTATAAGCCGCCATATTCGAAACTGGGCATCTTAAACTTTCAAGCGATTTACGAAAAAGCCCGTCAGCTCATCCGCGAGTTTGACGTACGCACGCCGGACGAATATACGAAAGCGCGGGCGCTATCCGGCGGCAACCAGCAAAAAGCGATCATCGGCCGCGAAGTCGACCGCAATCCGGACTTGTTGATTGCTGCCCAGCCGACAAGGGGGCTTGATGTCGGAGCGATTGAGTTCATCCATAAGCGGCTCATCGAGCAGCGCGACCGGGGGAAAGCGGTGTTGCTCGTTTCGTTTGAGCTTGATGAGGTCATGAACGTCAGCGACCGGATCGCCGTGATTTATGAAGGGAAAATTGTCGCCATCGTTGATCCGAAAGAAACGACGGAACAAGAACTCGGACTGCTGATGGCTGGAAGCAAACGGAAGGAAGCAGGTGTGTCGTCATGAGGTCGAATCGTCTCCAGCAATTTTTGATTCCATTGTTGGCCGTTTTGCTCGGCATGATCGCCGGCTCGGTCGTCATGCTCGCAAGCGGCTACAATCCGGTCGCCGGTTTTGGCTCCCTCATATATGGGGCGTTTGGTGATGCGTATTACATCGGGGAAACGATCCGCCAGACGACGCCTTACATTTTAACGGGGCTGGCGGTAGCCTTTGCTTTTCGCACCGGCTTGTTCAACATCGGGGTTGAGGGTCAGCTCATCGTCGGCTGGCTGGCCGCCGTTTGGGTCGGCGTATCTTTCGACTTGCCGAAGATCATCCATTTGCCGCTTGCTATTTTGGCCGCCGCTTTAGCTGGGGCGCTATGGGGATTGCTTCCGGGCGTATTAAAGGCGTACGTAAAAGTGCATGAAGTCATTATTACGATTATGATGAACTATATCGCTTTGCACGTAACGAACGCCATCATCCGTTCCGTGCTGTCGGATGAAGGGTTCAAGTCCGACCCGGTCAAGGAAAGCGCCTCGCTCCAATCGGAATTTTTGGAGTCCATCACGTACCACTCGACGATGCACTACGGCATTTTGATCGCCATTGCCGCCGCGTTTGTCATGTGGTTTTTGCTTGAACGAACGACGAAAGGATTTGAGCTGCGGGCGGTCGGATTCAACCAGCATGCCTCACAATATGCCGGCATGAACGTGCGCGCCAACATCATTTTAGCCATGGTCATCTCCGGCGCCTTTGCCGGCGTGGCCGGGGCGATGGAAGGGCTCGGCACGTTCGGCAACATTTCGACGAAAGCCGGGTTTACCGGCCTTGGGTTTGACGGCATTGCTGTTGCCTTAATTGGCAGCAACAACGCGTTTGGCATTTTGCTTTCCGCGTTGCTGTTCGGCGCCTTGAAAGTCGGGTCGCTTGAGATGCCCTCGGGCGCCGGCGTGCCAACGGAACTCGTCGATATTATTATCGCGCTTATTATTTTCTTTGTCGCATCCAGCTATATGATTCGCTGGCTGTTATCTCGTTGGCAAAAGGGGGCGGAGTAAGTGAACGTGTATGACGTATTGCAAACGATTATCCCGACAGCGATTTTCTTTGCTGCTCCCCTTATTTTCACCGCGCTTGGCGGCGTGTTTAGCGAACGGTCCGGCGTTGTCAACATCGGGCTTGAAGGGCTGATGATCATCGGTGCGTTTATCGGCGTTGTTTTTAATCTAACGTTTGCCGACCAGCTCGGCCCGTTGACGCCATGGCTCGCCTTGGTGGCAGCCATCGTGGTCGGCGCATTGTTTTCTTTGCTCCATGCGGTCGCATCGGTGACGTTTCGCGCCGATCAAGTCGTCAGCGGGGTGGCGATCAACTTTTTGGCCCTCGGCTTGTCGCTGTTTTTGGTGAAAAAAATGTACGGCAAAGGGCAAACAGATCAAATTCAAGTCGGATTTGACAAAATTGACGTGCCGGTGTTAAGCGATATTCCGGTCATTGGCCCGCTGCTGTTTTCCAATGCGTACGCGCCGTCGTATATCGCGATTATTTTGGCGTTCGTGTCTTGGTATGTCATTTATAAAACTCCGTTTGGCCTTCGGCTGCGCGCCGTTGGCGAACATCCGATGGCGGCCGATACGATGGGGATTAACGTCGCCCAAATGCGCTATATCGCCGTCATGATCAGCGGAGCGCTCGGCGGCCTAGGCGGTGCGGTGTATGCCACGATCATCTCCCGCGACTTCAGCCATGCAACGATTTCCGGGCACGGATTTATGGCGCTCGCGGCGATGATTTTTGGCAAATGGCATCCGATTGGTGCGATGGGGGCGGCGCTGTTTTTCGGATTGGCGCAAAGTTTAAGCATCGTTGGACAAACAATTCCGTTTTTAGAAAACGTTCCGACGGTGTATTTGCTGATTGCCCCTTATGTGCTCACGATTTTAGCGCTCGCCGGCTTTATCGGCCGTGCCGAAGCGCCGAAAGCGGCCGGCACGCCATATGTGAAAGGAAAACGATAAGCAGGCAGGCTGTCCGAACAAAAACGGGCAGCCGCTTTTTTGTTGGTCCGGCGGAGAGGAGCGATGGATTTATTTGCATTTTCCGCTTGGCAAAAGGTATATTGTTGATAAGACATCTCACAATAAGCATACCGTCCACTTTATGAAGGAGAAGGAGGAGTTTGATTGGTCGACGAAAAAGTAACGGCGGTCGGACCGGTTCGTGTCCATACGATTTCGACCGATAAGTACAAAACGAATACACTCGTCTGGAAAATGAAAGCGCCGCTCGCTAGGGAGACGGTGACGCTGCGCGCGCTGCTTCCGTACGTCTTGCAAAGCGGCACGGCTGATTACCCGAGCGTCAAGGCGCTGCGCACTTACCTGGATGAGCTGTACGGCGCGACGCTGAACGTCGATTTAACGAAAAAAGGCGAAGACCATATTATGACGATCCGCATTGATGTGGCGAACGAGCGGTTTTTGCCGGAGCAAACGCCGCTTCTAGAGAAAGCGCTTCAACTGCTCGCCGATCTCTTGTTCCGCCCGGCGCTTGAAGGCGGCCGGTTTGTTGAAGACATCGTCGCCCGGGAAAAGCGGGCGCTAAGCCAGCGCATTCAAGCGGTATATGATGATAAAATGCGCTATGCGAGCATGCGCCTCGTGCAAGAGATGTGCAAAGGCGAGCCGTACGCCCTCTCGCCAAACGGCGAGCTTGGGGATGTTGACGCCATCACGGCCGAACAGCTGCACCGCTATTACGAACAGGCGCTAGCCGAAGATGAGCTTGACTTGTATGTCATCGGCGATGTCGATGAGGAGACCGTGCTCGCTGCCGTAAAGCAGCGCTTTTCTCTCCCTGACCGTCCGCCGTCGGCGCGCGCGCCGCTCGCTCCGGCAAAAGCACGAGGGGAAGCGAATGAAGTCATCGAGCGGCAAGATGTCAAGCAAGGGAAACTGAACATCGGCTACCGCACAAACGTGACGTACGAGGATGGCGATTATTACGCCTTGCAGCTGTTTAACGGCATTTTCGGCGGGTTTTCCCATTCGAAGTTGTTTATCAATGTGCGCGAGAAGGCGAGCCTCGCCTATTATGCCGCATCCCGGCTTGAAAGCCATAAAGGGCTTTTGCTCGTCATGTCCGGCATTGAGCCGGCCAATTACGAGAAGGCGCGCCGCATCATTGATGAACAAATGCAGGCGATGAAAAACGGCGATTTTACGGATGAAGAAATGGCGCAAACAAAAGCGGTCATCCGCAACCAGCTGCTTGAGACGCTCGATACGCCGCGCGGGCTTGTCGAGGTGCTGTACCATAACGTCGTCTCAACGCGGAAACGCCCGTTAGACGAATGGCTTGCCGGCACAGACGGCGTGACGCGCGAGGATGTCGTGCGCGTCGCCGAAAAGGTGGCGCTCGATACGGTGTACTTTCTGACCGGAATGGAGGGGGCGACGGAAGATGGAAAAACGGGTGTATGAAACGCTGCAAGAAGCGCTGTTTTATGAAAAAATGGACAATGGCCTTGATGTCTACATTTTGCCGAAAAAAGGGTTTCATAAAACGTATGCGACGTTTACGACGAACTACGGTTCGGTTGACAACCAGTTCGTCCCGCTTGGAAAAACGGAAATGAAACGCGTCCCGGACGGCATCGCCCATTTTTTAGAACATAAGCTGTTTGAAAAAGAGGACGGCGACGTGTTTCAACAGTTCAGCAAACAAGGCGCTTCGGCGAACGCCTTTACGACGTTCACCCGCACCGCCTATTTGTTTTCGAGCACCGACAACGTCGAGAAAAACTTGGAGACGTTGATGGATTTTGTGCAAACGCCGTATTTTTCCGACAAGACGGTCGAAAAAGAAAAAGGCATCATCGGCCAGGAAATTCGCATGTACGACGACAACCCGGATTGGCGCGTTTACTTCGGCGCCATCGAAAGCATGTACCATCACCATCCGGTCAAAATTGACATCGCCGGCACGATCGAATCGATCGCCGAGATTACAAAAGAACTGCTGTATGAATGTTACGAAACGTTTTATCACCCGAGCAACATGTTGTTGTTTGTTGTCGGCCCGGTCGATGAACAAAAAATGATGCAGCAAATCCGCGACAACCAGGCGAAGAAGTCGTTCCCGCAAGCGCCGGAGGTGAAGCGGTTTGTGTACGAAGAACCAAGCGGCGTGGCGGAAAAGAAAAAAGTCATTCCGATGCATGTGCAGACGAATAAATGTTTTGTCGGCATTAAAGCGCCGTCCGTACCGAATGCCGGCGGCCAAAAGCTTCGCCATGAGCTCGCGTTTCACGTGCTGCTCGATTACTTGTTCGGCAAAAGCTCGCCGCATTACGAACGGCTGTACCGTGAAGGGTTGATTGACGATACGTTTATGTACGACTATACGGAAGAGCGCGAATTTGGCTTTGCCCTTGTCGGCGGCGACACGAGAGATGCGGAACGGCTTGCGGCAGAGGTGCAGGAGGTGCTGCGGTCGTTTTCAGCCGATGCAGTGCAAAAAGATGAGCTCGAGCGGGTGAAAAAGAAAAAAATGGGCGCCTTTTTGCGCGCGCTCAACTCGCCGGAATACATCGCCAACCAGTTTACGCGCTACGCTTTTTACGGCGCCAGCTTGTTTGACATTTTGCCGGCGCTCTCGTCACTTGCGCTTGACGATATTGCTGCTGTCGCCGACTCGTGCTTCCGCGACTCGCAAATCGCTGTTTGTGAAGTTGTGCCAAAAGGACAATGACGGCATCCTTCATGAGAAGGATGCTTTTTTGCGGCAAAAGGAAGGGGAGAACGTCTGATGAATTACGCATTAATCACTGGCGCTTCCGGCGGCATCGGGCAAAGCATCGCCCGCGAGCTGGCCAAAGCCGGCTACGGGCTGCTGCTTCATTACTATCGGCGGCGGGTGCCGGTCGAAACGTTACAAAAAGAGCTTGCAGACACGCACGTCGTCCTGCTTGAAGCCGACTTGTCCGCGCCTGGCGGAGTCGAGGAGCTTCTTTCGCAAATCGACCGCCCGGTGGACGCCATCATTTATAACAGCGGGGCGAGCTATTACGGATTGCTGACCGATATGAATGATGAACTGATCGAGCGGATGGTGCGTCTCCATGTGACGAGTCCGGCGCAGCTCGTGAAAAAACTGCTGCCGCCGATGATCTCGAGAAAGCGTGGCCATATTGTGTTTATTTCGTCGATTTGGGGGCTTTGCGGTGCATCGTGTGAAGCGGTGTATTCGATGACAAAAGGCGGGCAGAATGCGTTCGCCAAAGCGCTCGCTAAAGAGCTTGCACCGAGCGGCATCCGCGTCAACGCGGTCGCGCCTGGGGCGATTGCTACCGATATGCTGCGAGCGTTCAGCGCTGAGGAGCTTGAAGCGCTGGCTGACGAAATCCCGGCCGGTCGGCTCGGCACGCCTGAAGAAGTGGCGAAAACGGTGGCGTTTCTTTTATCCGACGCGGCTTCCTACATCACCGGCCAAGTCATTTCTGTCAACGGCGGTTGGCATTGCTAAACGTATATTTTCTGTTCGGGCAGGCAAACTATCCTTGAAACGTTCATCAAGGAGGGAATGCATATGTCGGTATTGGATAACTTTGAACAATGGAAAGACTTTTTGTCCGATCGGCTCCAACAAGCGCAACAACAAGGGTTGACCCAGCAAGTGATCTCGGACGTAGCCTATCAAATCGGGGACTACTTGGCAAGAAACGTCGATCCGAAAAATCCGGAGGAACGGGTGCTGGCCGATCTTTGGAAAGTGGCCGATGAAAAGGAACAACACGTTCTTGCCAACATGATGGTGAAGCTTGTCCAACAAAAATAACAATCGTTAGAGAGGGGAATCCCTCTCTTTTTTCTTTCCCCTTTTCGGTTGCTTTTCCGTTTGCGATTATAGTAGTATGAACTTAGCATAAGGCGTTCGTGCGGACACCGACAAGGGAGGAGACGGGATGGGCAAGCAGGAATGGTATTTAGAGTACGAAATTCATGTCAACCGCCCGGGGCTGTTAGGTGACGTTGCATCGCTGCTTGGCATGTTGTCGATCAACATCGTGACGATCAACGGCGTCCGGGATTCACGCCGCGGCATGCTGCTTCTTTGCGACAACAACGAGCAAATTGAACGGCTGTCAACAATTTTGCGGACGATGGACAACATCACGGTGACGAAGCTGCGCCAACCGAAGCTGCTTGACCGTCTGGCCGTCCGCCATGGCCGTTACATCCAGCGCGATGCCGACGATAAAAAAACGTTCCGCTTTGTCCGCGACGAACTCGGGCTGCTTGTCGATTTTATGGCGGAACTGTTTAAAGAAAAAGGGCATAAGCTTGTCGGCATTCGCGGAATGCCGCGCGTCGGCAAGACGGAGTCGATCGTCGCCGCCAGCGTGTGCGCCAATAAGCGATGGCTGTTTGTATCATCGACGCTGATCAAACAGACGATCCGCACCCAGCTGATGGAGGATGAATATAGCGAGGACAACATTTTCATCATTGATGGCATCGTCTCGACGCGCCGGGCGAATGAGCAGCACTGGCAGCTCGTTCGCGAACTGATGCGCCTTGAGGCGACGAAAGTCGTGGAACATCCGGACATTTTTGTTCGCCATACGGAATATACGCTTGACGATTTTCATTATATTATCGAGCTGCGCCATGAGCCGGACGAAGATATTTCCTACGAAGCGATCGAGCGCCCGTCCTTGTTGGGCGGCGACGGCTTTTCTGAATTTGGGTTTTAATTAAAAAAATGGAAGGTGTTGGCCGTTGACGGAATTAGGAAAACGTTTGCGGGAAGCGCGGGAGGAAAAGCAAATTAGCTTGGACGAGCTGCAGGAGATGACGAAAATTCAGAAGCGGTATTTGATCGGCATCGAGGAAGGAAATTACGCCATCATGCCGGGCAACTTTTATGTGCGCGCCTTCATCAGGCAATACGCCGAGGCGGTCGGCCTCGACCCGGACGAGCTGTTTGAACAATATAAACAAGACATTCCGCAGTCTTATCAAGATGATATTCCGCAGCCGCTGTCACGCGTGAAAACGCGCCAGCAGCTTTCTGCCGAGGGGGCGAAATGGCTCGATTGGCTGCCGAAGCTGATCGCTGCGGCAGTTGTCATCGGGGCGGCTGTTCTTGTTTGGGTGCTGCTTCAGCGCGGCACGGCGAGCGAGCCGCCGGCGCGGACGAGCCCGGAGACGGCGGAGGTCGAAAGCCCGAAAAACTCGCCGCTTGAACAGGCGAAAGAAAAGCAACGAGCGAAGGAAACGGATGAGAAGGTCAAAGAGGAAAACGAACAGCCGGCGCCGGCGGCCGGGGAAGAAAAGCCGGCTTCCCCGGCCGCTGCGCTCAGCGTGACGACAAAGCAAGGCAATACAGCGACCATCGAGGTGAAACATGATGGTTCTTTTTCCATTGAATTGGCATCCAAAGGGACGTCATGGGTCGAAGTGTACAACACGAAAGGCCATTCGTTTTACCGCGGCAACTTAACAAAAGGGCAAACGAAAACGTTCGACTTGTCAGCCGAAAGCGAAGTATGGGTAAAAATCGGGCGCACGCTCGACGTCGACATGAAAGTAAACGGCCAGCCGTTTGCTTATCCGTTTGCCCCGAAAGACGAAGTGTACCAAAAGCTGCGTTTCATCCTAAAACAATAACGGCAAAAAGCGGCTTTTTCGCGGAAAGGAAGCCGCTTCTTTGTCCGGATCGATGTTGAACTAGCGGAGGTATTCGTTGTGAACTTGCCGAATAAAATTACGATAGCGCGCATTATGCTCATCCCGTTTTTCTTGATCGTGATGCTTGTTCCGTTCGGATGGGGAAGCATCCAAATCGGTAAGACGGTGCTCCCGATGGCCCATCTTATCGGCGCGCTCATTTTCATCATCGCTTCAACGACCGACTGGATTGACGGCTATTACGCCCGCAAATACGGATTGGTGACAAATTTAGGGAAATTTTTAGATCCGCTCGCCGATAAACTGCTTGTATCGGCAGCGCTCATCGTGCTTGTCGAGCTTGGCTCCGCTCCGGCGTGGATGGTGATTGTCATCATCAGCCGCGAGTTTGCCGTCACCGGGCTGCGGTTGGTGCTCGCCGGCGAAGGGGAAGTGGTCGCCGCCAACGTGCTTGGAAAAATTAAGACGTGGACGCAAATTGTGGCGATCTCCGCCCTGTTGCTGCATAATGTTCCATTTTCGCTCATCTCGTTCCCGTTTGCCGATTTGGCGCTTTGGGTGGCGGTGATTTTCACCATTTGGTCCGGTTGGGATTACTTTGTGAAAAACAAACATGCTTTTTCCCATTCAAAATAGCCGGCCAGAAAGGGGGATAACGTCCGTTGAATGCGGAAATTATCGCTGTCGGCTCCGAGTTGCTGCTCGGACAAATTGCCAACACGAACGCCCAGTTTTTGTCGCAGCAGCTCGCCGAACTTGGCATTAACGTCTATTTCCATACCGCCGTCGGCGACAATGCCGCCCGTCTCGAACAGGCGGTCAACGTGGCACAGGCCAGGGCAGACTTGATCCTTTTCACCGGCGGGCTCGGCCCGACGAAAGACGATTTGACGAAAGAGACGATCGCCCGTCTGCTCGGCCGCCGGCTCGTCACTGACGAGGAGGCGTTGCGGGCGATTGAAGCGTACTTTGTCCGCACGAACCGGCCAATGACAGAAAACAACAAAAAGCAGGCGCTCGTTTTGGAAGGATCGGCAGTGTTGAAAAACGAGCACGGCATGGCGCCGGGGATGGCGCTTTCAGTCAATGGCATTACATACATGCTGCTGCCCGGGCCGCCGAAAGAAATGCGGCCGATGTTTACAAAATACGGACGCGCGTTTTTGCGCAGCGCGTTTTCGCTTTCAGAGCGCATCGAATCGCGCGTGCTTCGCTTTTTTGGCATCGGTGAATCGGCGTTGGAAACGGCGATCGCCGATTTGATTGACGCCCAGTCCAATCCGACGATCGCCCCGCTGGCCGGCGATGGGGAAGTAACGCTCCGCCTGACGGCGAAGCACCGGGATCAGGCGGAGGCGAAACGGTTGCTTGATCAAACGGAAGCGGCCATTTTGACGCGCGTCGGCCGCTATTGTTACGGATATAACGACGAAACGTTGTTTACGAAAACGATCGAACGGTTAAAAGAAAGAGGATGGACGGTCGCTGCGGCTGAGAGCCTGACCGGCGGGCGGTTTCTCGAACAGCTGACAGCCATCCCGGGCGCGTCGGCTGTCGTGCAAGGCGGCGTCGTCTGCTACACAAACGGCGTGAAAGAAAGGATGCTTGGCGTGCCGCAGCCGCTGCTTGAGACGGACGGGGCGGTGAGCGAACCGTGCGCCCGCTTGCTTGCCGAAAACGTCCGCGCGATGTGCGGCGCTGATGTTGGCATCAGCTTTACCGGCGTCGCCGGCCCCGACCCGCTTGAGGGCCACCCGCCCGGCACCGTTTATGTCGGCATCGCCGTCCGCGGGCGCGACACAGCCGTCCACCGCCTCACCTTATCCGGCACGCGCGATGACATTCGCGTCCGCACCGCCAAATACGGTTGCTTCTTTTTGTTAGAGACGCTCGCGGCCGGCGACTGACCGGCCGCTTCTTCCCCTTAAAATATTCCACCGCACACTGTTGTCTTCCACCGCATAAGCATGGTGATTGTTGCTAGTTTCCCCATTGAAAAAACGAATAAACGTTCGATTTTTTGCTTGGCAATGGCCGCAAAACGCGGTATAGTATAAGTAGCTTTAGAATTAAGGAGGAGTAGGTTAGTGAACCAAGATCGTCAAGCCGCCTTAGAGCAGGCATTAAAACAAATTGAACGACAGTTTGGCAAGGGGGCTATTATGAAGCTCGGCGAGCAGGCGGAGCGGCAAATCTCGACCGTTCCGAGCGGCTCGCTGGCGCTCGACATCGCGTTGGGCGTCGGCGGTTACCCGCGCGGGCGAATCGTCGAGATTTACGGTCCGGAATCGTCCGGGAAAACGACCGTTGCCCTTCATGCGATCGCTGAAGTGCAAAAACGGGGTGGGCAGGCAGCTTTCATCGACGCAGAGCATGCGCTTGATCCGATTTATGCACAAAAATTAGGGGTCAACATCGATGAGTTGTTGCTTTCCCAACCCGACACAGGCGAACAGGCGCTCGAAATTGCTGAAGCGCTCGTGCGAAGCGGTGCGGTCGATATTATCGTCATCGACTCGGTGGCGGCGCTCGTGCCGAAAGCAGAAATTGAAGGGGAGATGGGCGACGCCCACGTCGGCTTGCAAGCCCGCCTCATGTCGCAGGCGCTCCGCAAGCTGTCCGGCGCCATTAACAAATCGAAAACGATCGCCATCTTCATCAACCAAATTCGCGAAAAAGTTGGGGTTATGTTCGGCAATCCGGAAACGACGCCAGGGGGACGGGCGCTTAAGTTTTACGCTTCCGTCCGCCTAGAGGTGCGCCGCGCCGAGCAAATTAAACAAGGCAATGACATGGTGGGCAACAAAACGAAAATCAAAGTCGTCAAAAACAAAGTCGCTCCGCCGTTTAAAACGGCCGACGTCGACATTATGTACGGCGAAGGCATTTCTCGCGAAGGGGAAATTATCGATATGGCGTCCGAGCTTGACATCGTGCAAAAGAGCGGTTCGTGGTATTCGTACAAAGACGAACGGCTCGGCCAAGGGCGGGAAAACGCGAAGCAGTTTTTGAAAGAAAACCCTCACATCGCCGACGAGATCGCCCGCGCCATTCGTAAACATTACGGCATCGATGCCGGCGAGGCGGGCGGCGAACCGCAGCAAGACGAGTTCGGGCTGCTTGACGAGTAACCGTACGAAGGCGTCCCAGCTACTGCTGGGACGCCTTTTTCTAAAAGGCGGGGATGTCACGGCGAATGCGGCTATAACTGACATTTTTGCGTCGAGAAGCATGTTGCCCTTCGCCGCGATCGGGAACCGTTGAGTGAAGGGGCACCGATTCGCTGCTTGTTCGCCCGGTGGAACGGGAGATCTGCCTTTTTTTGCTGCGTTCCGCCCGGGGCAGGCGGGACGATGTCCCGGTCATACACCTTAGCGGCACAGGCGGCGGTTCGGGCGCGCCTGTGTAATATCTTGACAATTCATGTTGCCGCCTTTACAATGAACATGTATATTTGTCCATATACACGGCAGGGCCATAGGCCCGCTTGAGAAGGCGAACCGCTTTCGTGCGGTGAAGGCCGCACGGGAACGCCAAGCAAAACGACCGAGCCAATGCGTTGAAAACGGGAATGTCCACGTGCGCCGGACAGTTGGGGACAACCGCGGCGCGAAGAAAGAGCGAAAGAAAACTGTACAGCAAGAGGAGGTGAAACGATGGGTTCGATCATCATCTCCGCTTTGCTTGCCTTAGTCATTGGTGCCGTTGTTGGCTTTTTTGTTCGCAAATCGATTGCCGAAGCAAAAATCGGCGGGGCGAAAGCAGCTGCCGAGCAGCTGATTGAAGAGGCGAAACGCGCAGCGGACGCCTTGAAAAAAGAGGCGCTTCTCGAGGCGAAAGACGAGATTCATAAACTGCGCACGGAGGCGGAGCGCGACATCCGCGACCGGAGAAGCGAACTCCAAAAACAAGAAAACCGCTTGATGCAAAAGGAGGAAAACCTCGACCGCAAAGATGAAGCGCTCAATAAACGCGAGGCGCTGCTCGAAGCGAAAGAAGAAGCGTTAAACGAAAGACAACAGCATATTGAACAAATGGAAAGCAAAGTGGAAACGCTCGTCAAACAGCAACAAACCGAACTGGAACGCATTTCCGGATTGACGCGCGACGATGCGCGCCAGCTCATTTTAGAACGCGTCGAAAAGGAGCTGTCGCATGAGATTGCGATGATGGTCAAAGAGGCGGAAACGCGAGCGAAAGAGGAGGCAGACAAGCGGGCGAAGGCGATTTTGTCGCTCGCCATCCAGCGTTGCGCCGCCGATCATGTCGCCGAAACGACCGTTTCTGTCGTCAATCTGCCAAACGATGAAATGAAAGGGCGAATCATCGGACGCGAAGGGCGGAACATTCGCACGCTTGAGACGCTGACCGGCATCGATTTAATTATCGACGATACGCCGGAGGCGGTCATTTTGTCCGGATTTGACCCGATTCGCCGCGAAACGGCGCGCATTGCGCTAGATAAGCTCGTGCAGGACGGCCGCATCCACCCAGCGCGCATTGAAGAAATGGTTGAAAAGGCGCGCCGTGAAGTGGACGAGCACATCCGCGAAGTCGGCGAGCAGACGACGTTTGAAGTCGGCGTCCACGGCTTGCATCCGGATTTAATCAAAATTTTAGGGCGGCTCAAGTTCCGGACGAGCTACGGGCAAAACGTCTTAAAACATTCCGTGGAAGTGGCGTTTTTAGCCGGGCTGATGGCGGCCGAGCTCGGGGAAGACGAAATGCTGGCGCGCCGGGCCGGCTTGCTTCATGACATCGGCAAGGCGATTGATCATGAAGTGGAAGGAAGCCATGTGGAAGTCGGCGTCGAGCTGGCGACGAAGTATAAAGAACATCCGGTCGTCATTAACAGCATCGCCTCTCATCATGGCGACACTGAGCCGACGTCGGTCATCGCCGTGCTCGTCGCGGCGGCGGACGCCTTGTCGGCAGCACGGCCGGGGGCGCGCAGCGAAACGCTGGAAAACTACATCCGCCGCTTAGAGAAGCTCGAAGAAATCGCCGAATCGTACGAAGGTGTGGAAAAATCGTACGCCATCCAAGCTGGACGCGAAGTGCGCATCATGGTCAAACCGGATATGATCGACGATTTGGAAGCGCATCGGTTGGCGCGCGATATCCGCAAACGGATCGAAGAAGAGCTCGATTATCCAGGCCATATTAAAGTGACCGTCATCCGCGAAACGCGGGCGGTCGAATACGCGAAATAAAGTGGCAGCCTATTGCCACTTTATTTTTTTGCCCGTAAAATAAGAGAGTATACCGATCGCCCGATGATCTTTGCCGTGGCGATACGTTCAAGTTAGAAAGGGATTGATGATGAGAATTTTATTTATCGGCGATGTCGTCGGTTCGCCGGGGCAAAAAATGGTCGAGCATTATTTGCCGAAATTAAAAGAACGGCATCGGCCGGATGTCGTCATCATTAACGGCGAAAACGCCGCTGGAGGGAAAGGGATCACCGAGGCGATTTACCGTTCACTGCTTGCGCAAGGCGTCCATGCTGTCACGCTCGGCAATCACGCTTGGGATAAGCGCGATATTTTTGAATTTATCGATCAGGCCAAAGCGTTGATCCGCCCGGCGAACTATCCGCCCGGCACGCCGGGGAAAGGCATCGTCTACGTGCCGACCGAGCATGGCGAGGCGGCGGTCATCAACTTGCAGGGGCGGGCGTTTTTGCCGGCGATTGACTGCCCGTTCCAAACGGCAGATGAATTGATTGCCGCTGCCTCCGCGCGCACGCCGGTCATCATCGTCGATTTTCACGCCGAGGCGACGAGCGAAAAACAGGCGATGGGCTGGTATTTGGACGGCCGCGTGTCCGCAGTCATCGGCACGCATACGCACGTCCAGACGGCCGACCACCGCATTTTGCCGAAAGGGACGGCGTACATTACCGATGTTGGGATGACCGGCCCGTATGACGGCATTTTAGGGGTCGACCGGGAGGCGGTATTGCGCAAGTTTTTAACCGGGCTGCCGGTTCGCTTTAGCATCAAGGAAGGAAGAAGCCAGCTGAACGCTGTGCTGGTCGATATCGACGCCAAAAGTGGGCGGGCGCTTCGCATTGAGCGCTTAATGATTAACGATGACCATCCATATTTTGAATAGTTTATTTTTTATAAATTTTTAAAAACATACTCCCCCCGTGCAGGAATAGTTGTCGAAGCAGTGAATATAGTTACAATGAAGACTTTTTATCGAAATTCATTTTCCAAGGAAACGAGGGAGGAGCTAGAAATGGAAATATTAAAAGTTTCAGCAAAATCGAATCCGAACTCTGTAGCTGGTGCACTTGCCGGGGTGTTGCGCGAGCGCGGCGCGGCGGAAATTCAGGCGATCGGCGCAGGTGCATTGAACCAAGCCGTTAAGGCAGTAGCGATCGCACGAGGGTTTGTGGCACCAAGCGGCATGGACTTAATTTGCATTCCGGCATTCACGGATATTATGATTGATGGAGAAGAGCGAACAGCGATTAAATTAATCGTCGAACCTCGTTAACTGGATGACCGGTAAATGGTAAAATATAACCTGTTGGCGCCTTCCATCTCGAAGGCAGGCAGGTTATTTTTGCTTTTTAAGGGGGAACGCGAATGATTTTTGATGCTCATTGTGACGCGCTGATGAAACTATGGCAAGACCGGTCATTGTCGTTTCAGGACGGGCCATCGCTTCATGTTGCGCTTTCGGGAATGGCGGAAGCCGGGGTGAAAGTGCAATGCTTTGCCATCTACGTGCCGGAAACGGTGCCGGAAGAGGCCCGGTTCACTGCGGCGCTTGAGATGGCGGATCTGTTTTTCACCCGCATTGTCGATATGTTTCCGTCTGTGAAGGCGGTGCGGACGAAACAAGACATTGCCTCCCTTAGAGAAGGGGAGATCGGCGCGATGTTGACGCTTGAAGGATGCGATGCGATTGGCGCCAACCTTGTCAAGTTAAAGACGCTCCTTCGTCTCGGCGTTGCTTCTGTCGGCTTGACGTGGAACTTTCCGAACGCCGTCGCCGACGGGGCGTGGGAAAAGCGCGGCGCCGGGTTGACTGCGTTCGGCCGGCAAGTCATCGAGCTGCTCAATGAAACGAAACGATGGGTGGATGTGTCGCATTTATCAGAAAAAGCGTTTTGGGATGTGATGGAGACGGCCCGTTTTCCGATCGCTTCCCATTCAAACGCCCATCGCCTCTGTCCGCATCCGCGCAATTTGACGGACGAGCAAATTCAGGCGCTGATCGAAAAAGACGGAATGATCGGCATTAATTTTGTGCCGTATTTTTTGACAAGCGACAAACGGGGAGCGACGGTCGCGGATGTGCTCCGCCATCTTGATTACGTATGCGCTCTCGGAGGGGAAAACAACGTCGGGTTTGGCTCTGACTTTGACGGCATTACGGAGACGGTGGCTGGCCTTGAAGCCGTGAAGGACTACCTTCGGCTTGTCAATGAATTGTACAAGCACTACTCCAGCAGTCAAGTTGAGCGTTTTTTGTTCCGCAATTTTTACGAGCATTTGCCGGAGTGATAAATATCATTGAATATATAGTTCTATTAAGCCTAGAATAAGAGGCGGAACGTTGACAGCGTTGGCCAAATACAATTATCAAGCGGAAGGCGTCCAAAAATGTAGTCTATTTGTCAGAAAAGTGATACAATAATATCGAGAGGCTGTAGTGAACATAAAGGGGTGTAAAACATGATCGAACAGCTGTCATGGAAAGTAGGCGGCCAGCAAGGGGAAGGGATTGAAAGCACAGGGGAAATTTTCTCCGCGGCGCTGAACCGCCTCGGGTACTATTTATACGGGTACCGCCATTTTTCTTCCCGCATTAAGGGGGGGCATACGAACAATAAAATCCGCGTCAGCACGAAACCGGTGCGGGCGGTCGCGGATGATTTGGACATCTTGGTCGCGTTCGATCAAGAGACGATCGATTTCAACTTTCACGAGCTCCGCAGCGGCGGCATCGTCATTGCGGACGCCAAATTCAACCCGGTGATTCCCGAACGGGAAGGGGTGTCGCTTTACGCTGTTCCGTTCACCGATATCGCGACGGAGCTTGGCAACTCGCTGATGAAAAACATGGTTGCCATCGGTGCGACGAGCGCGGTGCTTGGCTTAGATGCCGGCGTGTTCGAAAGCGTTGTCGCCGACACGTTCGCCCGCAAAGGGGCGCAAGTCGTCGAGAAAAACATGGAAGCGATCCGCACCGGGGCGCAATATATGGAAAAGCAGCTTGACGGCCGCGCTGAGCCTATGAAACTCGCAAAAGCCGACGGCAAACAGCGGATGTTTATGATCGGCAACGATGCCATCGCTTTAGGGGCTCTTGCCGGCGGGGCGCGCTTTATGGCCGCGTATCCGATTACCCCGGCTTCTGAAATCATGGAATATTTGATAAAAACATTGCCTGACTTCGGGGGCACGGTCATTCAAACGGAGGACGAAATCGCTGCTTGCACGATGGCGATCGGCGCCAACTACGCCGGCGCTCGGGCGTTTACCGCCTCTGCCGGACCGGGGCTGTCGCTCATGGCTGAAGCGATCGGCTTAGCTGGAATGACGGAAACGCCGCTCGTTGTCGTCGATACGCAGCGGGGCGGCCCGAGCACCGGCTTGCCGACGAAGCAAGAACAATCGGACTTGCTTGCGATGATTTACGGCACGCACGGGGAAATTCCGAAAATCGTTATGGCGCCGAGCACCGTCGAGGAAGCGTTTTACGACATGGCGGAGGCGTTGAACTTAGCCGAGGAATATCAATGTCCGGTCATTTTCCTGTCGGATTTGCAGCTGTCGCTTGGCAAACAGACGGTCGAACCGCTCGACTACGACCGCGTTGAAATTCGCCGCGGCAAGCTTGTGAACGGGGAGTTGCCGCCGCTTGCCGGCAAAGACAACTTTAAACGGTATGAGGTGACGCCGGACGGCATTTCGCCGCGGGTGCTGCCGGGGACGAAACACGGCATCCACCATGTCACCGGGGTCGAGCACGCGGAAACAGGGCGCCCGTCTGAAACAGCGGCAAACCGCCAGGCGCAAATGGAGAAGCGGCTGCGCAAGCTCGAGCACATCCATTTCCCAACGCCGGTGCATAAGCACACCCGCCACGAAGAGCCGGATTTGCTGCTTGTCGGCTTTTTATCAACGCGCGGAGCGATCGAGGAAGCGCTTGAGCGCCTCGAGCAGGACGGCGTTAAAGTCAACCACGCGCACATCCGCCTGCTTCATCCGTTCCCGGTGGACGACATGCGGCCGCTTGTTGAAAAAGCGAAACGGGTCGTCGTCATCGAGCAAAATGCGACCGGGCAATTGGCGAGCCTGTTGAAAATGAACGTCGGGCATGCCGATAAAATCGCAAGCGTCTTGAAATTTGACGGCAATCCATTCTTGCCAGGCGACGTTTATACCAAATGTAAGGAGTTGTTAGCACAATGGCCACCTTTAAAGATTTCCGCAATGATGTGAAGCCGAACTGGTGCCCGGGCTGCGGCGACTTTTCCGTGCAAGCCGCCATTCAGCGCGCAGCCGCCAACCTCGGACTGGAGCCGCACCAGCTGGCTGTCATTTCCGGGATCGGCTGCTCGGGCCGCATTTCCGGTTATATTCATGCTTACGGATTTCATGGCACGCACGGCCGCGCTTTGCCGCTTGCCCAGGGAGTGAAAATGGCGAACCGCGACTTGACGGTCATCGCCGCCGGCGGCGACGGCGACGGGTTTGCGATCGGCATGGGGCACACGGTTCACGCCATTCGCCGCAACATCGACATTACGTACATCGTCATGGACAACCAAATTTACGGGCTGACGAAAGGGCAAACATCGCCGCGCAGCGCCGCCGGATTTAAAACAAAAAGCACGCCGCAAGGATCGATCGAGCCGGCGTTGTCGCCGCTTGAAATCGCTTTGAGCGCCGGGGCGACGTTTGTCGCGCAAAGCTTCTCGAGCGACTTAAAAGAGCTGACAAGCTTAATTGAACAAGGCGTCAAACATAAAGGCTTTTCGCTCATCAACGTCTTTAGCCCGTGCGTCACATACAATAAAGTGAACACGTACGAATGGTTTAAAGAGCATTTGGTGAAAGTGGACGACATCGAAGGGTACGATCCGTCCAACCGGGAGATGGCGATGCAAACGGTGATGAAATATAACGGGCTTGTCACCGGGCTCATCTATCAAAATAAGGAGCAAAAGTCGTATCAAGAACTTGTTCCCGGTTACAGCGAGACGCCGCTTTCTGAAGCGGATTTGAAACTGAGCAAAGAAAAATTTGCTGAACTGGTCGCGGAGTTTATGTAAAACATGTAAAAATGGAAGTGATTCACGCCCGATGGGGACTTGCCTCATCGGGTGTTTTTTTGCTATTATAACATGTTCCGGACATCCGGAACAAAAACCATTGTGTTTCATTGTCACCCGCGATATACTATGGTAGTGTGTGTGATGGAAGAAATTTGCCGAGACAACATGGGCGGCCGCGCAAATGACAGCCGCCTAGCTGTGTGCGATCAAAAATTTGACGAGGAAAGGAGATTGTTATGAACGAAAAGCAACGTTTGGAACAAACCGGACAAATTCAAACAGCCAGCCATCCAGCGGACAGAAAATCCGACTTGGACCGGCTGAAAGCAAAAACGACGAAAGACTATGAGAAATATTTCACGAGCGTCTTTCTTCCGCCAAATTTAAAAGAGGCGAAAAAACGCGGCAAGGAAGAAGTGCAATATGTGAAAGACTTTACGATTCCGGACGAGTTCCGCGGCATGGGGCGCGGGCGGAAGTTTTACATCCGCACGTACGGCTGCCAGATGAACGAGCATGACACGGAAGTGATGGCCGGCATTTTCATGGCGCTCGGCTATGAGCCGACCGACCGTCCGGAAGATGCGAACGTCATTTTGCTCAACACGTGTGCGATCCGCGAAAACGCGGAAAACAAAGTGTTCGGCGAACTCGGCTACTTAAAGCCACTCAAAACGACGAACCCGGATTTGCTGCTTGGCGTATGCGGCTGTATGTCGCAAGAAGAAGCGGTCGTCAATAAAATTTTAAAGCAATACCAGTATGTCGACATGATTTTCGGTACGCACAACATCCATCGCCTGCCGTACATTTTGCATGAGGCGTACATGTCGAAGGAAATGGTCGTCGAAGTATGGTCGAAAGAAGGCGATGTCGTCGAAAACTTGCCGAAGGTGCGCAAAGGCGACATTAAAGCATGGGTCAACATTATGTACGGCTGCGACAAGTTTTGCACGTACTGCATCGTTCCGTACACGCGCGGCAAGGAGCGAAGCCGCCGCCCGGAAGACATCATCCAAGAAGTGCGCCACCTCGCTGCCCAAGGCTACAAAGAAATTACGCTGCTCGGGCAAAACGTCAACGCCTACGGGAAAGATTTCGCCGATATTCAGTACGGCCTTGGCGATTTGATGGACGAGCTGCGCAAAATTGATATCGCGCGCATCCGCTTTACGACAAGCCATCCGCGCGACTTTGACGACCGGCTCATCGAAGTGCTTGCCAAGCGCGGCAATTTAGTCGAACATATTCATTTGCCGGTGCAATCGGGCAGCACGGAAATTTTGAAAATGATGGGGCGGAAATATACACGCGAGGAGTATTTGGAACTCGTCCGCAAAATTAAAGCGGCCATTCCGGATGTCGCTTTGACGACCGACATTATCGTCGGCTTCCCGAACGAAACGGACGAGCAGTTTGAAGAAACGTTGTCGCTTTACCGTGAAGTCGAGTTTGATTCGGCGTATACGTTCATTTACTCGCCGCGTGAAGGCACCCCGGCGGCGAAAATGAATGACAACGTGCCGATGGAAGTGAAAAAAGAGCGGCTTCAGCGCCTGAACGCCCTCGTCCAGGAGATTGCGGCGAAGAAAATGAAACAATACGAGGGTCAAGTCGTCGAAGTGCTCGTTGAAGGCGAAAGCAAAACGAATCCAGATGTGTTAGCGGGATATACGCGCAAAAACAAGCTTGTCCACTTCGTCGGCCCGAAATCGCTCGTCGGCCAGTTGGTTAACGTGCGCATTACGCAGGCGAAAACGTGGACGTTGACGGGCGAATTAGTGAATGAAGCGATCGAGGTGAACTAAGATGGCAAAATATACGCGGGACGAGATTTTGGTGCAGGCGAAGCAGCTGGCGAAAATGATCGCCGAAACGGAAGAAGTCGACTTTTTCAAACGGGCGGAAGAAAAAATCCACCAAAACGAAAAAGTGCGCACGTTAATCAATGAGTTAAAGTCGCTGCAAAAACAAGCGGTCAACCTCCAGCATTACGGCAAACAAGAAGCGCTGAAGCGCGTCGAGGCGAAAATCGACGCCATTTACGAGCAGTTGGCGCAAATTCCGATCGTCAGCGAATTCCAACAATCGCAAGCCGATGTGAACGATTTGCTTCAGCTCGTCGCCTCGACGATTTCCAATACGGTGACTGACGAAATTCTCGCGTCGACCGGCGGCGATGTGCTGCGCGGTGAAACGGGCGCCGCGCTTCGCTACAACAAGCATGGCGGCTGCCATTAACGAACAAAAAAGCGTCCTTTCGGGCGCTTTTTTCATTTGTCATGGGCAGCGGGCTTGCAAGGGCGGTTTAGGGGGCTTTTTTTGTGCGTGCAGGCGGCGCGGAACGTTTTCGAAAAAGCCTCTTACAGCGATGCGCTAGGCAACGAGTCTTTTTCCGATCGGCAGGCGTCTGACCCTCGTCTGATCAGCACGGCTGTTCGGCGGTGAAAAAGCAGGCACATTGAACGGAACACATGCATACAATGAACTATACGGAATAATGATTCATTTGCTGTGCACATTAGCGGAGATCACGCATAGGATGAAATGAAGATTCATTTGAGGAGGGTTCCGTTCGATGTCTGAATACAGAGAAATTATTACAAAAGCCGTTGTCGGCAAAGGCCGCAAGTTCACGCAATCGACCCATACGGTGACGGCGCCGAACCGCCCGTCAAGCATTCTCGGCTGCTGGATCATCAATCACCGCTATGAAGCGAAAAAATGCGATAAAACGGTCGAAATTCACGGCCACTACGACATTAACGTCTGGTATTCATACAACAACAATACGAAAACGGAAGTCGTCACGGAAACGGTCTCGTACACCGATGTGGTCAAGTTAAAATATCGCGATAAAGACAATTTAATTAGCGACGATACCGATATTATCGTCCGCGTCATCCAGCAGCCAAACTGCCTTGAATGCACCATTTCGCCGAACGGCAACAAAATCGTCGTCGATGTCGAGCGGGAGTTTGTCGCCGAAGTGATCGGCGAAACAAAAGTGTGTGTCGCCATCAACCCAGAAGGGTGCGGCAAAGACGACGATTTTTGCGATGACGACGACCTTGACGAAGAATTGGAAGATTTAAGCCCGGATTTGTTGCTCGGCGAAGAAGAGTAAAACTAGGAAATTTCTTTCCTAGTTTTTTCTTTTGCCGCTTGTTATAATAGTAGCGCAATCAACGGTCTGTCGGCCGAAAAGGTTGGGGAGAAATGATGCCATCGTATACACCGATGATCCAGCAATATTTGCATATTAAAGCGCAATATCCGGACGCGTTTTTGTTTTTTCGGCTCGGTGACTTTTACGAAATGTTTTTTGATGACGCCATAAAGGCGGCGCAAGAGCTAGAAATTACATTGACAAGCCGCGACGGAGGCGGCGATGAACGGGTGCCGATGTGCGGAGTGCCGTACCATTCGGCGCAAGGCTATATTGAACAACTCGTGGAAAAAGGCTACAAAGTTGCTATTTGCGAACAAGTGGAAGATCCAAAAACGGCAAAAGGTGTCGTGCGCCGCGAAGTCGTTCAGCTGGTTACTCCGGGCACGCTCATGGAAGGCAAAGGGCTCATCGAGAAAGAAAACCATTATTTAGCGACGCTGACGCCGTTTGCTGACGGTACATACGGATTGGCTTACGCGGATTTATCGACCGGCGAAGTCCGGCTGACGCTCCTTTCTTCATGGGAGGAGACGATAAACGAGCTGCACGCCATCGGGGCGCGGGAAATCGTCCTCGGCTCTGACAGTGCCGAGGAGTGGGTGCGCGAGCTGAAAGAACGGTACGGAGCGGCCGTCTCGTACGAAGACGAAACATCGCTGCGGGACGAATGGAGCGGCGTCGCCGGCCATGTGACGCAAGAAAAGCTGCGGGCGACTGTCGCCCGCCTGCTCCATTACTTCGTCCGCACGCAAAAACGGCAGCTTGACCATTTGCAGCCAGCTGAGCTGTATCAGGTCGATCAGTATATGAAAATGGACCGGCATTCGAAGCTGCACTTAGAGTTAGTGGAAACGGTGCGGTCAAAAGGGAGGAAAGGATCGCTTCTATGGCTGCTCGATGAGACGGTGACAGCGATGGGAGGCCGGCTCTTGAAGCAATGGCTTGACCGGCCGCTCATTGACCAGCGTGCCATTGAACGGCGCCTCGATTTCGTAGAAACATTGAAAACGTCCTATTTTGAACGGCACGAACTGCGCGACGGGCTGCGCGGCGTCTATGACATCGAGCGGCTCGTCGGCCGCATCGCCTACGGAAACGCCAACGCCCGCGATCTCGTGCAGCTAAAAAAATCGCTCGTTCAAGTGCCAGCGCTTCGCCAGACGGTGGGCAGCCTAGCGCTTGCCGAAGCGGACGAGCTGGTTGGGCGCCTGGATTCGTGCGAAGAGCTTGTCGCTTTGCTTGAGCGCGCCATTCAAGAACAGCCGCCGCTTTCCGTGAAGGAAGGAAACATCATTAAAGACGGGTATGATGAGCAGCTTGACCGCTACCGCGACGCAAGCCGCAACGGCAAAGCGTGGATCGCCGAACTGGAGACGAAAGAACGGGAAGCGACCGGCATTAAATCGCTCAAAGTCGGTTACAACCGCGTATTCGGCTATTATATTGAAGTGACGAAGCCGAACCTTCCCCTCATCCCGGAAGGACGCTACGAGCGGAAGCAGACGCTCGCCAACGCAGAGCGTTTTATTACCGCTGAGTTGAAAGAAAAAGAGGCGCTCATTTTAGAAGCGGAAGAAAAAAGTGTAGAGCTCGAATATGAGCTGTTTGTCGCCATTCGCGAGCAGGTAAAAGGATATATTCCGCGCCTGCAAAAGCTGGCTAAGGCGGTCGCTGAGCTTGATGTGCTTCAGTCGCTGGCGACGGTGAGCGATGAGCGGCGCTACGTGCGCCCGCAATTTTCCACCGATCGCGTCTTGGCCATTCAAGGCGGCCGCCATCCGGTTGTGGAAAAAGTGCTCGGCGCGCAAACATACGTGCCGAACGACTGCTATATGAACCGCGAGCGGGAAATGCTGCTCATCACCGGGCCGAACATGGCCGGGAAAAGCACGTACATGCGGCAAGTGGCGCTCACCGCCATCATGGCGCAAATCGGTTGCTTCGTCCCGGCGGAGCAAGCGGTGCTGCCGATTTTCGATCAAGTGTTCACCCGCATCGGCGCTGCTGACGATTTGTCGGCCGGTCAAAGCACATTTATGGTCGAAATGCTCGAGGCGCGCCGCGCCATCGCCTGCGCGACGCAAAACAGCCTCATTTTGTTCGATGAAATCGGGCGCGGCACATCGACGTATGACGGCATGGCGCTCGCGCAAGCGATGATCGAATACATTCACGACTATATCGGCGCGAAAACGTTGTTCAGCACGCACTACCATGAGCTGACCGCGTTAGAAGGCTCGCTCGAGCGGCTGTGCAACGTCCATGCTCGCGCTGTCGAAGAAAACGGCAAAGTCGTCTTTTTGCACCAAATCGCCGACGGACCAGCCGACCGCAGCTACGGCATCCATGTCGCCGAATTGGCCGGGCTGCCTGCTCCGCTCATCGAACGAGCCCGCGATATTTTAGCCAAGCTCGAGCAATCGGCTGGAAATAGCGCCCTTGCGCACGGGATTGAAACCGGGCCGGAGAATGGCGCGGCTACGAAAGAAGCGCTCCGGCCGCCACGTGGGTTGGAATCGAATGCGAAATCGGCCGCCGGCCGCGCTGCCGAGCGAAGCGCTGAGCAGGAAGCGGGAGATAGAGCGGACGCGGTAAACGAAGCGGCCTTTGAACAGTTGAGCATGTTTCCCGACGTCGTCCCGGCGCCTGCCGAGCCGCACTTGTCCGGCAAAGAGAAAAAGGCGCTTGCGGCGCTTAAGGAAGTCAATTTGCTTGAGATGACGCCGCTTGCGGCGTTAAACAAGCTGTATGAACTGCAAAAACTGCTTAAATAACGGAGGTGGGACGATGGGACGCATTCGCAAGCTCGACGATCAGCTAGCGAACAAAATCGCCGCCGGCGAAGTGGTCGAACGGCCGGCTTCGGTGGTGAAAGAGCTCATCGAGAACGCCATCGACGCCCATAGCACGGTGATCGACATTGAACTTGAGGAGGCTGGAATGGCGAAAATCCGCATCATTGACAACGGTGACGGAATGGAAGAAGACGATTGCCTCCTCGCTTTTGAGCGGCATGCGACAAGCAAAATTCAAGACGAGCACGATTTGTTCCGCATTCGCACGCTTGGCTTTCGGGGCGAGGCGCTGCCGAGCATTGCCTCGGTGTCCGAAGTGGAGCTGGTGACAAGCACGGGACGCGGTCCAGGGACGAAGCTTGTGTTGCAAGGCGGTGCGCTCATATCTTGTGAACGGGCGGCCGGGCGCAAAGGAACGGACATCACGGTGTCCAACTTGTTTTTCAACACTCCAGCAAGGCTGAAATATATGAAAACGATCCATACTGAGCTCGGTCATGCGGTCGATGTCGTCAACCGGTTGGCGCTCGCCCATCCGGATGTGTCATTCCGGCTTCGCCATCACGGCAAAACGCTGCTTGCGACAAACGGAAGCGGCGATGTCCGGCATGTGCTCGCCGCCATTTACGGCATGGAAACGGCGAAGCAAATGATACCGGTTGAGGGGGAGTCACTCGATTTTACGGTTCGCGGCTATGTTTCCTTGCCGGAAGTGACGCGCGCTTCGCGCAATTATATATCGCTCATTGTCAACGGGCGCTACGTGCGCAACATGCCGCTGATGAAGGCGATTGAGGCCGGCTATCATACGCTGCTGCCGATCGGCCGCTATCCGATTGCATTTCTCGCGATTGACATGGATCCGGTGCTCGTGGATGTGAACGTCCATCCAGCGAAACTCGAAGTCCGCTTCAGCAAAGAAGCCGAGTTAAACGAGCTCGTCACCGCTGCGATCCGCCAAGCGTTCCGCCGGCGGACGCTCATTCCATCCGTATCTGCTGACAGCAAAACGGCCAAAGCGAAGGTGGAACAAGCAGCCTGGACATTTGCCCATCGCGTTCATGAACCGCCCAGCGGGGAGACAAGGGGAATGGGGGATGTGACCGCAGCAGCGCCTTTAGCCGACAAAGAAACGCTTGGCCCGCCTCCCGCAGCCGATCAGGCCGATGCATCTGCTCGATGGGAAGAAGCAGCGGCGCCGGCAGTTTCAGAAAAAAAGGAGGGTGTTGCTGACGACCCGTTTGTGGCGAAGCCGGCTGCCGAGGCCGGGGAAAAACCGGAGGCGCCGCACCTGCCGGATGCCGAACGGGCCGACGGGAAACAGGCGGCCGACCGCCTCCCGCCGCTTTATCCGATCGGCCAGCTGCACGGCACTTATATTTTGGCTGAGAATGAACACGGGCTCTATATGATCGACCAGCATGCGGCGCAAGAGCGCGTCAACTACGAATATTTCCGGGAAAAGCTCGGCGAAGTGACCAATGAGGTGCAAGAGCTGCTCGTTCCGCTGACGTTTGAATATCCAGCCGACGAATACGAGCGAATCACTACTTGCCGCGACGAACTTGCCCGCTGCGGCGTGTTTCTTGAACCGTTCGGCCCGCGGGCGTTTCTCGTTCGTTCCCATCCTGTGTGGTTTCCAAAAGGAGTAGAAAAAGAAATTATCGAGGAAATGATTGAACACGTGCTGGCGGCCAAAACGGTTGATATCAAGCAGCTGCGCGAGCAAGCTGCCATTGTTATGAGCTGCAAGCGCGCCATTAAAGCGAACCAACATTTGCGCAACGATGAAATCTTCGCCTTGCTTGAAGCGTTGCGGAAGACGACCGACCCGTTTACTTGCCCGCACGGACGGCCCATCATCGTCCATTTTTCAACCTATGAAATTGAAAAGTTATTTAAACGGGTAATGTAAATGACGCTCCCTTTGTAACAAGGGAGTGTTTTTTTGTAATCATTTTGTAATCTACTTTTATTCTTCTTGTTACAGACGTCTTGTTTTTATTTTACTATAATGGCTCATGTGCAGGAATACATGGCGAATTTTGTAGAGTGATAGCGAAATTTACCTAAAGAAATAGAGAAATGTTAAATTGATGTCATAGGGGGATGCAGCATGAAAAAAACACTTCTATTTACCGGAACATTGATCGGATCGTTATTAGCCGGCCATGCGGCTTCAGCTGCGAGCTATACGGTGCAAAAAGGCGATACGCTCTGGGGAATCGCGAGGCAATATGGTACGACGGTCGAGCGGTTAAAAGAACAAAACCATTTATCTTCTGATTTCATTTTTCCAGGTCAAGTACTGCAAATCGATGAACAAAGCGAGAGCGAACAAGCCGTTTCCAATACATACACCGTTCAGCCCGGCGACACGTTAAGCGGAATTGCCCGGAAGTTTGGCACAACGGTGGAGGCGCTTATCAAGCTGAATCCAAGTATTGCCGATCCGAACTTTATCCGGGCCGGACAGGCGCTTCAAGTAACGGGCGGACAGGCAAGCACAAATACATATACTGTGCAGCCGGCGGCTGCGGCTGTGAACGGTCAGTACATCGTCCAAAAAGGGGATACATTGTCGGGGATTGCCAACAAGTTTCAAACGACCGTCGACCGTCTGTTGGCGCTTAATCCGCAAATTACGAACCCGAACGTCATTCGCATCGGCCAAGCCATTAAAGTGGCGGGTGGAACGGCCGATGCGCGGACTGAACAGCAAGCATCAACGGTCAAGCCGGTTGCGGCTGAATCGTCTGCTTCACTTGCCGACCGAATCATCGAAATCGGTGAAAAATATTTAGGAGCGAGATATTTGTACGGGGCGAGCCCATCGCGCACCGATGTGTTTGACTGCTCTTCGTTTACGATGCGCGTCTTTAGCGAGGCCGGTATTTCGCTGCCGCGCACATCATCGGCCCAAGCGCAAGCCGGAAGAACGGTGTCGTTCAGCCAATTGCAAAAAGGCGATCTCGTCTTTTTTGACACCGATTCGAACGGCACAATCAACCACGTCGGCATTTACGCTGGCAACGGGCAAATGATCAATGCGACTGTTTCGTTAGGCGTTACGTATTCATCGCTCACTTCCTCGTATTGGAAAACGCGGTTTGTAAAAGCGGTTCGGGTACTTAACTAACGGAATTGAGGATGGGCGTTTTGCCTGTCGCTGAAACACATAACCGAATGCGGCGGAAGGCTGCTCGCCTAAAGCACGTTTGTGGCTTTGGCGGGCAGCCTTTTTCTTGTGCTTTCGATGCATGGCCTTTGCCCTAGCTGCCCATCAGGAGGACGGTGTGAATCATAGGGCTTGACAATCATTGGAGATACACTAAGAAGAAAAGGTGTCCCTAAAAGCGGGGCACCTTTAGTCATTATTGGACAGGTTTTTGTGCTTTTCGCGCCGTTTCCTGCTGGAAGGAACGGATAAGGGCCAGGACGATCAAAATCATGATGATCGCAAACGGGAACGCAGCGATAATGGATGCTGTTTGCAGCGATTCAAGGCCGCCGACAAACAGGAGGATGACCGCTGTCGCTGATTGGACAATGCCCCAGACGAATTTGATCGAGTTTGGCGGGTTTAAGCTGCCGTTGGTCGTCTGCATGCCGAGCACAAACGTCGCCGAGTCGGCCGATGTGACAAAAAACGTGCAAATGAGCAAAATGGCGATTCCTGAAAGCAGCGTGGCGAGCGGAAACTGTTCGAATGTAAGGAACAAGGCTGTTTCCATTCCTTTTTCATTTATCACCTCGCCAATGCCGGCATGTCGAAATTGTTCTAGATAAAGGGCCGAACCGCCAAAAACGGAAAACCAAAGGGCACTGAAAATCGTTGGAACTGCCAAGACGCCGATCATAAATTCACGAATCGTGCGCCCGCGGGAAATGCGGGCGATGAACGTCCCGACAAACGGCGCCCGCGCGATCCACCACGCCCAATAAAAAATGGTCCACACTTTCGGCCAATCATTTTGTTCAAACGGGTTAAGCCGGAAACTCATCGACGGGAGGTTTTGCAAGTACGTCCCGATCGTTGCTGTGAACACATCCATAATAAAATTCGTCGGCCCGGCAAACAGCATGAAAACCATGAGCAGCAATGCGAGCACAATATTCAAGTTGCTTAACCATTTTATGCCTTTGTTGAGGCCGGTTTGTGCCGAGAGCATAAACAGGACAGTGACAACCACGATGATGAGCAGTTGCGTCGAAAAGGTGTTTGGAAGGCCAGGAAACAGCTGGTGCAGCCCTCCGCTAATTTGAATGGCTCCCAGCCCCAATGAAGTGGCGACGCCAAAAATCGTCGCATAGACGGCTAACGTATCAATGACTACGCCGAGGCTGCCTTCTGTGCGTGCGCCAAACAGGGGCGCAGCGTGCGGCTAATGACGCCGGCTTCGCGTTTGCGAAACTGGAAGTAAGCGAGCGCCAAGGCAAGGACGCCGTAGATCGCCCATGGATGCAGCCCCCAATGGAAAAATGAGTAGCGCATCGCCAGACGGGCCGCTTCCGCTGTCGCCCCTTCCCCTGTTGGCGGCGTGTAATAGTGGGACATCGGTTCGGCCACTCCCCAAAACACTAACCCGATTCCCATTCCGGCGCTAAACAGCATGGCAAACCATGTCATATAGCTGTATTCCGGTTTTTCTCCGTCGCGGCCAAGACGGATATTGCCGTAGCGGGAAAAAATGAGAAACAAACAAAACGCTAAAAACAACGAAGCGCTGAGCAAATAAAACCAGCCGAACTTATCGATCAGAAACGTGTGCACCGCGCTGCTGACCGCATTTAAATTGTAGCGCGGCAATAAAGATTCCGGAATAATCCCCCAAATGATAAACGCCATGGCAATCACAATTGAAATCGAAAAGACAGACGTTGTTTTTTTCATCTCTCTCCTCCTTACTGGTGCGATGATATGATGGAAGTCGGGTTAGCGGTTTTGGGAGTTTTCATTTTAGGGTAACAAAATTCGACAACGAATACAAATGATTCAGATGTTCAACGCATATCACTTGGTGCCATCATTTTTTATCATGTAAAATAAAATATTCGTAGCTTACTTAAAAAGGAGGTCATTGGTATGAACAGCCGCCTGTCGGTCATGGTCAGCATCGTGCTGGCGATGCTCGTGGCGTCGATGGATACGACCATCATGAACACGACGATGCCGATCATCGCCGAAGAGCTTGGGGGATTTTCCCTGTATGCGTGGACGTTTGCATCGTACATGATTACGACCACCGTCCTGTCGCCGATTGCTGGTCGCCTGTCAGACTTATTCGGCCGCAAAAAAGTGTTCAGCTTTGGCATTATTTTATTTTTAATCGGCTCGCTTCTTTGCGGGGTGTCGCAAAACATGGTGCAGCTTGTTTTATTCCGCGCCTTGCAAGGGGTGGGGGCCGGATTTATGATGCCGTTTCCGGCGATTATCGCCGGCGATTTGTTCCCCGTAGAAAAGCGCGGAAAAATCCAAGCGTTTTTTACTGCCATGTGGGGACTTTCTGCCGTGTTGGCGCCGCTTTTAGGTTCGTTGTTTGTCGAGTATGCGACATGGCGCTGGGTTTTTTATGTCAACATTCCGATTTGCTTGCTCTCGCTTTTGACGCTGCTTCCGTATAAAGAAGTGTATGAACCGAAGCGGGCGGCGGTCGACTATATGGGCGCGGCGCTGTTTGCGGCGGCGATCAGCTTGCTTTTGCTCGTCACGGTCGTTGAGCGGGGGAAATGGTGGTACGGTGCGGTCGGGGCGTTGTTGCTTGGCGCCTTTTATTATTTCGAAAAACGGCAGCCATCTCCGCTTGTGCCGCTGTCGCTTGTCCATCATCGGACGCTTAAATGGATGAACATTAATGGCTTTGTCAGCTGTGTCGCCTTGTTTGGGACGTCAAGCTACATCCCGCTCTTTTTGCAAAATGTCGCCCACTTGTCCGTATTTATGAGCGGTGTTGCTTTGCTTGGCTCGTCTGTCGGCTGGATGATCGCCGCCGTGCCAGCAGGGAAGTGGATTTTGCGCTATGGCTACCGCCCGCTTCTGATCATCGGCAACGTGCTGCTTGTCGCTTCCGGTCTTTTTCTTGCCTTGCTTAATGAAAACCATGGATTTTGGTACGTCTTTTTCATCATGTTTTTGCAAGGGCTGTCGTTCGGCTTGACGTCGACCGTTGGCGTTATCGGTTCGCAACAGCTTGCCGATGCCCATGAAAAGGGGATTGCGACTTCCTTTTTTATGTTTTGCCGCAATATCGGCACGGCGATCGGCGTCACGGTGATGGGGGCGTTCTTGGCGCAGGCGCCGACATTTATGACCGGCATTCGCCACCTGTTTTTATTTGGGTTAATTGGCAGCATCATCGCGCTCATTACTTCCTTTTTTATCCGCGATGAAGCGGAAGCCGGCCGAAACACGTGGCAGCCGGAGGGGACGACATAAAGTCGGTCGAAGGAGGAATGCTGCCGCCGCGGCACGTCCGTCAAAAAATGGCTAAACATCGGCGGCCATCATCCGATAATATAAGTGGAACAGCCGATTTCATTACAAAAACGGGGGATTATCGATGAAGATGACAGTTCGCAAAAAACTGCTCGCTGGCTTCAGTCTCGTCTACGTGTTAATTGCGCTGCTGGTCGGTTTCGCTTATTACGAGATTTCAATGCTTGACCGTACATACACGGACGTTACCGACAACCGCATGCCAAAACTCGTAAACGCGAAGCAGCTTGAAGTGCTCGTCCGCCGCCAAGTCGGCAGCATGCGCGGCTATTTGTTGACTGGTGATGAGACGTCGCTGGAAAACTTTGAAAAGGCGCATGAGGAATATAGAAAAACGAGTGAAAAGCTCGCAGCTTCGGTAACGCAAGAAACAACGAAACAGCTGCTTGCCGATCTCGATTTGCTTGAGCAACAGTTTTACGCGCTCGGCCAAAAGGCGTTTGAATTGAAGGCGCAAGGCAAACCGGAGCAATATACCGCGCTCGTCATGACAACCGGGCGTGACATAACGACCCAATTTGATCAAAAAATAAATCAGTTCGTTGCTTCGCAGCAACAGGAAGTAGATCAAGCGAGCCATGACGCGAGCGCATCGGCCGTCACCGTTCGCCGGCTTATCGTCATCGTCGGCGTGTTGGCGGCAGCGGCTGGGGCGATCGTCAGCTACTACATCAGCCGTTCGCTTTCCCGCCCGCTGTTTGCCCTGTCAGAAGCAGCGAAGCGGATTGCCGCCGGCGATTTGACCGAGATGAAGATGAACGTGCGCAACCGCGATGAAATCGGTGAACTTGCCGCTTCGTTTGAACAAATGGCGAAAAACTTGCGCAGCGTGCTGCATGAAGTGGCGCAAAACGCCGAACAAGTCGCCGCTTCCTCAGAAGAGCTGGCGGCGAGCGCTGAACAAACGAGCAAAGCGACCGAGCAAATCGCTATGACGATCCAAGGTGTTGCTTCCGGTGTGGACAAGCAAATGCAAAGCGTCGAGGAAACATCGGCCGCCGTCGACTCCGTGTCCGAACAAATCGGGCAAATCTCCGAGCGGGCGCAGCGCGTCGCGGCCATCGCCGCCGAAACATCGAAACAAGCCGCGGACGGCGGACAAACGATCGAGGCGAGCGTCGCGCAAATGAACAAGGTGAACGGCACGGTCGAACAGCTGGCCGAAGTGATTAAAGGGCTCGGCCGCCGTTCTGAGCAAATCGGCTCGATTATTGAGGCGATCCGCAACATTGCGGCGCAGACGAACTTGCTCGCCTTAAACGCTGCCATTGAGGCCGCACGCGCCGGCGAGCACGGGCGCGGCTTTGCCGTCGTCGCCGATGAAGTGCGGAAGCTGGCGGAGCAATCGGCCGAATCGGCGCGGCAAATCGCAGAATTGATCGCCGCCATTCAAGAAGAAACGGCTCACGCCGTCCAATCGATGGAGTCGGTTGTCAACGAAGTGACAGCCGGAACGGGAGTCATCCGCGCTTCGGGCGAGACGTTTGCTCAAATCCGCGCCGCCGTTGACGGAGTGGCCGCGCAAATTCGCGACGTATCGGCTTCGGTCAGCGAGATGGCTGCTTCCTCCGAACAAATCGTACGCTCCGTTCGGCTTGTTGCTGACGTCGCCGAATCGACATCGGCTGGCACGCAGGAAGTATCGGCGGCGACCGAGGAACAGCTGGCGTCAATGGAAGAAATTTCAGCTTCCGCCGCATCGCTGTCGAAAATGGCTGATGATTTGCAGGCGATTGTCGGCAAATTTTCGCTCTGATGATGGACGCCTCTGACGGCGTTCATTTTTTTGACCCGTTCGGCGAGGCGAAAGGAAAGGACGGCCATTTTTCGCGTCGCTATGTATAAAACGGCGGTCAGATGGCGAAAACGTAGGAAAGAAATTGTTTCATGCGTTGCCGTTTTTATGTATAATGGTGTTTGATACGAGTTTAGCAACAGAAAGCAGTGGCGCATCATGGCAGAAAAAGTCGTTGTCATCGTCGGACCGACAGCAGTCGGCAAAACGAAGCTCGGCATCGCGCTGGCGAAAAAGCTGGGCGGGGAGATCATCAGCGGTGATTCGATGCAAATTTACAAAGGAATGGACATCGGCACCGCGAAAGTGAAACCGGATGAAATGGAAGGGGTTCCGCACCATTTGCTCGACATTAAAGAGCCGTGCGAACCGTTTTCCGTCGTCGAATTTCAGCGGCTCGCCCGTGCGCTTATTGCCGATATTTCCGCACGCGGCCGGCTGCCGATCATCGTTGGCGGCACCGGGCTGTACATTCAAGCCGCCATTTACGATTACCAATTTTCCGATGCCTCTTCCGATGAAGCATACCGCCGGACGCTCAAGCAGCTGGCAGCCGAACAAGGGGTCGAGGCGCTTCATGAGCAGCTTGAGGCAGTTGACCCGGAAAGCGCAGCGCGCATCCATCCGCACAACATCCGCCGCGTCATTCGTGCACTCGAAGTGTATCATTGCACCGGGAAACCGTTCAGTGAATGGCAGCGGGGGCAGCAGCGGCAGCTTTTGTACGAAACGGCTATCATCGGGTTGACGGCGGAGCGGAACGTGCTTTACCGCCGCATTAATGAACGGGTCGACGAGATGATCGCCGAAGGGCTGATTGAAGAGGCGAGATCGCTGTACGACCGCGGCTTGCGCGATTGTCAGGCGGTGCAGGCGATCGGCTACAAAGAGCTGTACGACTACTTTGACGGCCGCGTCTCCCTCGACGAAGCGATCGAGCAGCTGAAACAAAATTCACGCCGCTATGCGAAACGGCAGCTGACATGGTTTCGCAATCAAATGCCGGTTAGATGGTTTGACATGACGGACCCCGAACCATTCGCCGCCAAGGTGGAGGAAATTTTTCACTACATAGCAGGAAAGCTTCGACTCGAAGCGAATATATAACCATATCTTTAGAGAGAAAAGAGGAGGACGTTCCATGAAAAATACGATCAACATTCAAGACCAGTTTTTAAACCAGCTGCGCAAAGAAAGCATCCAAGTAACTGTCTTCTTATTGAACGGCTTCCAGCTGCGCGGGTACATTAAAGGCTTTGACAACTTCACCGTGTTGCTCGAAGTGCAAGGAAAACAGCAGCTCATCTACAAACATGCGATTTCGACGTTTGCGCCGGAGCGGAACATCCAGTTTGAAACCGAACAATGACGCCGCCGGTACATAAGCCGCCGAGAAAAAAAGACGCCCTCCTTAGAGGGCGTCTTTTTTCTGCATTTCTCAGTCCGCCCTTTCCGCCCCTCCGCCCCCAGTTCGCGTCGCTTTTTTATTTCTAATGCGTAAACGGCCGTTAATTTGAATAAAAATATACAAACTTTTCCGTGCTAAGATCAGCCGGCCGGCTGTTCGTTTGGGCGATTGTCACGGATTGGCGGCGGCGTACGTATACTAATAGGGAAAAGGCGAGGCGTCGACAGCCAAATCGGAATGGGTGTGGATGGCAAAAACGGGAAGCGAGGTGACGCCCCTTGTCAGAGGTGACGATGAACAAAGCGAAAGGGCAAATTAATATTGTGTTGAATTCGAAAACGGTGAATCACCTAGTGAAAGAAGAGCGGAACGACTGGCTTGATGGCGAAGAACATCAGGCGCTTCGCAATGTTCAAAAAGAACTCGACCAACTGATCGGACTCGATCATGTCAAAAAAATCGTCAAGGAAATTTACGCCTGGCTGTACATTAGCCGGATGCGCAAAGAAAATGGCTTGAAAGCGAACCGCCAAGCACTTCATATGATTTTTAAAGGAAATCCTGGAACAGGAAAAACGACAGTGGCGCGTCTGCTCGGCAAACTGTTTTTTGAGATGAACGTGCTGTCAAAAGGGCATTTCATTGAGGCCGAGCGGGCTGATTTAGTCGGAGAATATATCGGGCATACGGCAAGCAAAACGCGTGACTTGATCAAAAAAGCGCGCGGCGGCGTGTTGTTTATCGATGAAGCGTATTCGCTCGCCCGCGGCGGCGAAAAAGATTTCGGCAAAGAAGCGATCGATACGCTCGTCAAAGGGATGGAAGATTACTGTGACGACTTGGTCGTCATTTTAGCGGGTTATCCGAAGGAAATGGATTATTTTTTGTCATTAAACCCCGGCTTGCCGTCGCGTTTTCCGTTGACGATTGAGTTTCCCGATTATACGGTCGAGGAGCTTGTGCAAATTGCCAAGCAAATGTTGCGTGAGCGTGAATACGAAATGACGCCGGAGGCGGAACGGAAGCTGTACGTCCATTTAGAGGGGACGCTCGAGGCCGCGGGCCGGCTGAAGTTCAGCAACGGCCGCTACGTCCGCAACTTGATCGAAAAAGCGATCCGCAAGCAGGCGGTTCGTCTTCTTCATGAAGGGCGCTACGACAAAAAGGAGCTGATGACGATCCGCGACCGCGATTTAGTCATTTACTCCTAAAAAAGAAAGGGAAGCCCCCCTTTCTTTTTTTTTGGCGGCAAAAGAGGAATGTCAAGAAAAAGGGCGAATACATAAACAACGAGGGCGCATGCGCCAACTGATCTGAATTATCTGTCAAATCGACTTGCTTGCCCTCTGTCCATTTGGAAAAAAGGGGGAAAGGCGCTTGTACGCAACGATTGGGGAGATGTTTTCTCAGACGGTAAGAAAATTCCCGACGCGCGAGGCGGTCGTTGAGGTGGCGACCGGACGCCGCTATACGTATGAGGAATGGGAGAGGAACGTGAACCGATGGGCGAACGCCTTTCTTGAAGCCGGCGTACGCAAAGGGGACCGCATCTCGACGGTGCTGTACAACACGCTTGAGCTGGCCACCGCCCTGTTTGCCTGCGCCAAAATCGGCGCCGTGTTCAATCCGATCAATTTTCGGCTGAAAGCGGAGGAAATCGCCTATATTTTGACGGACGCCGAACCGAAAATCGTCGTATTTGAACGGGCGGTCGAGCCGCAGCTCGCCGCGATCCACAGCCGTTTTCCGCATGTGTCGTTTTGGTCGATTGACCGCGATCCGCCGCCGTTTGCCAAAAGTGCCCATGAACAAGCCGGGCGGGCCGGAGAGGAAGCGCCGCGCGTGCATGTGGAAGAGATCGATCTGTACGCCATTATGTACACGAGCGGCACGACCGGGCGGCCCAAAGGGGTGATGCACCGGCATCGCGACATGATCGAGCAAAGCGTCATTTGCCATGGTATGATGCGCATCCGGGAAACGGACCGCGGATTGGCGGCAGCGCCGCTGTTTCATTGCGCCGAGCTGCATTGCTGCTTGCTGCCGCGCGTGCATGCCGGAGCGGCGAGCGTCATTTTGCATCATTTTGACGCCAAGCTCGTTCTCGAGACGATCGAACGCGAACGAATTACGCTCATGTTCGGCGCCCCGACGATGTGGAATATGATCTTGCAGGAAAATGTAAGCGATTACGATCTTTCCTCGCTCCGCCTCGGCTTGTATGGCGCCGCCCCGATGGCCCCCGCGCTTGTGAGGCAATGCCAAGAGCGGCTCGGCATTGAGCTGATTCAAGCGTACGGAATGACGGAAATGGGGCCGGCGGTGACGTTTTTGTTGGAAGACGAGCAGCTGAAAAAAGCCGGTTCTGCCGGACGCGCCTGCTTGAACCATGAAATCCGCGTCGTCCGCGCGCGGGAAGATGGGCCGTCCGACCCGGACGATGTGCTGCCGCCGGGTGAAGTCGGCGAGATCATTATGCGCGGCCCGTGCATGATGGCCGGCTACTATAAGCGCGAAGAGGCGACGGAAAAGGCGTTGTACAAAGGCTGGTATCATTCAGGCGATCTCGGCTACCTTGATGAAGACGGCTACTTGTATGTCGCCGACCGAGTCGATGACATGGTGATCAGCGGCGGAGAAAACGTCTATCCGCGCGAGGTGGAGGACGTGTTGTATGAGCATCCAAAAGTGCTTGATGTCGCCGTGCTCGGCGAACCGGATGAACTATGGGGAGAAAAAGTCGTCGCCTTCATCGTCAAAAAAGATGACCGCCTGACCGCTGATGAGCTTGAGCGGTTTTGCCAAACGAGCGACCGCCTCGCCCCGTATAAGCGGCCGCGCGCCTATTATTTCATCGACGCCCTGCCGCGCAACGCGAGCGGCAAAATCCAAAAGTTTTTGCTGCGCGAGCGGCTGAAACAGCAGGCGGCGGGCGGAACGGAGAAAAAGTGACCGAACAGAAGAGAGGGATGAACGGTGACAGCTCGCTATTTACGCGAGGAGCACCATATTTTCCGCGATGCATTCCGCAAGTTTTTAGAGAAAGAAGCCTATCCGTACTATGGCGAATGGGAGCGGCGCGGCATCATTCCGCGGTCGTTTTGGGCGAAAATGGGGGAAAACGGCTTTCTTTGTCCATGGGTCGATGAGAAGTACGGGGGGTTAAACGCTGATTTTGCCTACTCGGTCGTCATCAATGAGGAGCTGGAAAAAGTCGGTTCCAGCCTTGTCGGCATCGGCCTGCATAACGATATTGTGACGCCGTACATCGCCTCGTACGGAACGGAGGAACAAAAACAAAAATGGCTGCCGAAGTGTGTCAATGGCGAGCTCATTACCGCCATCGCCATGACCGAACCGGGGGCCGGGTCGGATTTGGCGAACATTTCGACAACAGCGGTGAAAGAAGGCGACGACTACATCGTCAACGGACAAAAAACGTTTATCACCAACGGCATTCACGCCGATTTGATCGTCGTCGCCTGCAAAACCGACCCGCACGCCAAACCGCCGCACCGCGGCATCAGCCTGCTCGTCGTGGAGCGGGATACGCCGGGGTTTACGCGCGGGCGGAAGCTTGAGAAAGTCGGGCTGCACGCCCAAGATACGGCTGAACTCATTTTTCAAGATGCGAAAGTGCCGGCGTGCAACTTGCTCGGCGAGGAAGGAAAAGGCTTTTATTATTTGATGGAAAAGCTTCAGCAGGAGCGGCTCGTCGTCGCCATCGCCGCGCAGACGGCGGCCGAAGTGATGTTTTCACTCACAAAGCAGTACGTAAAACAGCGCTCAGCGTTCGGCCGGCGGGTGAGCGAGTTTCAAACCGTCCAGTTCCGTCTCGCCGAAATGGCGACTGACATCGCCCTCGGGCGCACGTTTGTCGACCGCGTCATCGAGGAGCACATGGCTGGAAAACAAATCGTCGCAGAAGTGTCGATGGCGAAATGGTGGATCACGGAGATGGCGAAGCGCGTCGCGGCCGAATCCATGCAGCTGCACGGCGGCTACGGCTATATGGAAGAATACGAGATCGCCCGGCGCTATCGCGATATTCCGGTGAGCGCCATTTACGCCGGGACGAACGAGATGATGAAAACGATCATCGCCCGGCAGCTAGACTTGTAGAAAGAGGGAAAGATATGCTTCATGGCATTGTAGTTGTTGATTTTTCCCAGTACTTGCCGGGTCCGTTTGCGAGCTGGCGTCTCGCCCAACTCGGAGCCGAGGTCATCAAAATCGAGCCGCCATCCGGCGACCGGCTGCGCCCGTTCGCCGAAGGCCGGCTGTTTGCCGCGTACAATGCCGGCAAAAAAAGCGCCGCCTTGGACTTAAAGACGGACGAGGGACGCGAGCAAGCTCAGCGGCTCGCCGCCCGCGCCGATGTGGTGATCGAGAGCTTCCGCCCCGGGGTGATGGCGCGGCTTGGGCTCGGGTATGACGATGTGCGCCGCGACAACGAAGGGATCATTTACTGCTCGATCAGCGGCTTTGGCCAACAGAGTGGGCGCTCGCTGCTCGGCAGCCATGATTTAAACTATATGGCGCTCTCCGGCTTATTGGCGCAGCTCGCTGATGAACGCGGCCGTCCGGTTCATCCGAAGATCACGCTTGCCGATTTTATCGGCGGCATGGCGGCGGCAGAGCGCATTGTAGCCGCACTGTTTGCCCGCGAGCGAACCGGCAAAGGCGCCTATTTGGATGTTTCCTTGGTCGACGGCCTAACGGCGATGATGGCCGGCCATTTTGCCATCGCGCATGGCGGCGGGCCGAAAAACGGCCTGGCGGAGCTCGCTGGGGAAGTCGTCTGTTATCAGCTGTATGAGACAAAGGACGGCCGCTATATAAGCCTAGCAGCGCTCGAACCGCACTTTTGGCGCCAGTTTTGCGAGGCGGTCGGCCGCCCGGAATGGATTGAGGCGCAATGGGCGCCGGCCGAGCCGGGGGAAGAGGTGTATGAAGGGCTTGCCGCTTTGTTTCGTGAAAAAACGTTTTCCGAATGGAGCACGTTCGCGGAAACGGTCGACGCTTGCCTCGCCCCGGTGCTCGAAACGGATGAAGCGAAGCAGCTGTTTGCCGGCGGCCAAGTTCGCCGCCTTGTCGCGATGCAGCCGGATGGCGTGTGGACGGCTGCGCATGGGCCGGATGGCCGGTGGGACGTCGGAGCGCCGCCTAAAGTCAATGAACATGCTTATTTGTTGAAGGGGGAGGAATAACCGATGATGAAAACACCGTTAAACATTTCGATGATGCTTGAGCGGGCGGAACTGTTTTTTCCGAAAAAACAAGTCATCTCCCGCATGAAAGGCGGCATCGTCCGCCATACATACAAAGAGATTGGGGAGCGGACGCGCCGGCTGGCCAGCATGTTGAAGCAGCTCGGGGTGGGAGTCGGCGACCGCGTCGGCACGTTCGCTTGGAACCATCACCGCCATTTGGAAGCGTATTTTGCCATTCCCGGCATCGGGGCGGTGCTTCATACGATCAACATCCGTCTCTCGCCGCAGCATATCGCTTACATCATCAACCATGCCGATGACCGCGTTCTGCTGATCGATGATGATTTGCTGCCGGCTATTGAAGCGGTGAAAGATGAGATTCCGAATGTTCGCGCTTTCATCATCATGACCGACGCTGACGAGCTGCCGGAAACGACACTGTCGCCGGTATACCATTACGAGAAACTGCTCGCTGAAGGCGATCCGGCATTCCCGTTTTTCAAAGACCTCGATGAATACCAACCGGCCGGTATGTGCTATACGTCAGCGACGACGGGCAATCCGAAAGGGGTCGTCTACACGCACCGGAGCACCGTCTTGCACGCGATGGCGCTAGGACTGGCCGATACGCAAGGGCTTTGCGAGCGCGATGTCATTATGCCGGTCGTGCCGATGTTTCATGTCAATGCCTGGGGGCTGCCGTTTGCCGCCACGTGGTTCGGTTCGACGATCGTCATGCCGGGGCCGGCGTTTACACCGAAAGTGCTTGCCGGGCTGATTGAAGCCGAGCGGGTGACGATCACGGCCGGCGTGCCGACGATTTGGCTTGGGCTATTGCAAGAATTGGAGAAAGGCCGCTATGATGTCAGCAGCCTGACGCGTGTCATTTGCGGCGGCTCGGCCGCGCCGAAAGGGGTCATCCGCGCCTTTGAAGAAAAATACGGCATTCCGTTCATTCACGCGTACGGCATGACGGAAACGAGCCCGCTTGTGCTCGTCTCGCGCCCGAAAAGCTATCAAGAAGGGCTGCCGTACGAAGAGAAACTCGACATTCGCGCCAAACAAGGGCTGCTCGCTCCAGGGATTGAAATGAAAGTGATCGGCCAAAACGGGCCGGTTCGTTGGGACGGGCAGGAAATGGGCGAGCTTTGCTTGCGCGGGCCGTGGATTGCCGCCGAATACTATAACGACGATCGGACGAAAGAGGCGTTCCGCGACGGCTGGCTGCACACCGGTGATGTCGTCACCGTGGACGAAGAAGGGTTTGTGAAAATCGTCGACCGGACGAAAGACGTCATTAAAAGCGGCGGCGAATGGATTTCATCGGTTGATTTGGAAAATGCGCTTATGGCCCATGAGGCGGTGTTCGAAGCGGCGGTCGTCGCCGTGCCGCATCCGAAATGGCAGGAGCGTCCGATTGCCTGCGTTGTGTTGAAAGAAGGGAAAAGCGTGACAAAAGAAGAGCTGTATGACTTTTTGCGCCCGCAGTTTACGAAATGGTGGCTGCCGGATGACATCGTCTTTCTTGATGAAATTCCAAAAACGAGCGTCGGCAAGTTTTTAAAGCGGAAGCTGCGTGATGAGATGGCGGCGCGCTATGCCGATGCGGCGACGGAGTAAAGGAGGCGAACACCATGGCAGAAACGATTGCGGTCATCGGCGCCGGGGTGATGGGAAGCGGAATCGCCCAAACGGCAGCGATGGCGGGAAAAACGGTGCATTTATATGACGTGTCCGAAGCGGCCTTGCAAAACGGGCTCGCTTCGGCAGAGAAAAGCTTGCACCGCTTTGTGAAAGCAGGGCAGTTGTCTGAACAAGAGGCGCGGGCGGCGCTCAGCCGCATCCGCCCGACGACGGATTTGGCGGAAGCGGTGCGTGAAGCGGGCGTTGTCATTGAAGCCGTGCCGGAAAACTTGGCGCTGAAAAAAGAGGTGTTTCGAAAGCTTGACGAACGGACGAAGCCAGGCGTCATTTTGGCGACCAACACATCGGAGCTGAGCGTGACAGCGCTTGCCGCCGCGACCCAACGGCCGGAGAAGGTCATCGGCATGCATTGGTTCAATCCGGCGCCGGTGATGAAGCTCATTGAAATTGTCAAAGGCGAAACGACGGCCGATGAAACGGTCGACGCCATCCGCCGCCTGTCCGCGGAGCTTGGCAAAGAAACGGTCGTCGTCAAAGACCGGCAAGGGTTTGTGACAACGCGGGCGATCGCCGCCCATATGATGGAATGCATCCGCATGTATGAGGAAGGGATCGCTTCTGCTGAGGAGATCGATAAAGCGGTGCGGCTCGGCCTCCATTATCCGATGGGGCCGCTTGAGCTCGCTGACATGGTCGGGCTTGATACGCTCCTGTTTGTGAGCGAAAACATGACCGAGGCGTACGGCGACCGGTTCCGGGCGCCGCAGCTTTTGCGCAAGCTCGTCGAAGCCGGGCATTTAGGGCGGAAAACAGGGAAAGGGTTCTATACGTATGCAAAATGAACAAGCGCCTCTCACGGAGAGGGTGGACAGAAACGGGCCCATCTGGCGGCGCCGCGGTGCATCGTTGGATACAACGGTGCGGCTGCGCCGTCAAGGCGTGGCGTTGACAACATTAACAAGGAGGAGAAGATGGTGCGTGAAGCGGTGATTGTGGAAGCCGTCAGAACGCCGGTCGGCAAGCGGAACGGCGTCTTCCGCGACGTTCATCCAGTCCATCTGGCCGCGGCGGTGTTGGATGAAGTCGTGCGCCGGGCGGGAATGGAAAAAGGACAGGTAGAAGATATCGTCATGGGCTGCGTGACGCCGATCGCCGAGCAAGGATACAACATCGGCCGGCTCGCGGCGTTGGAGGCTGGATTCCCAATCGAAGTGCCGGCCGTGCAAATCAATCGGATGTGCGGCTCCGGTCAGCAGGCGATCCATTTTGCCGCTCAAGAAATCCGCTCCGGCGATATGGATGTCACCATTGCCGCCGGGGTCGAAAGCATGACGAAAGTCCCGATTTTGAGCGACGGCAATGAGCGGACGATTCCGCCGTCGCTTCATGAAAAGTACGAGTTCATTCATCAAGGCGTCTCGGCCGAGCGGATCGCCAAAAAATACGGCCTGACGCGCGCGGAGCTGGATGCCTATGCCTACGAAAGCCATCGGCGCGCCTTGGCCGCCTTGCGCGAAGGGAAGTTTCGCGCCGAAATCGTCCCGGTCAAAGGGCTTGACCGCGATGGCCGCGAAATCCTTGTCACCGATGATGAAGGGCCGCGGGCTGATACATCACCGGAAGCGCTCGCCGCGCTCAAGCCGGCGTTTCAAGAAGACGGCGTCATCACCGCCGGCAATGCGAGCCAAATGAGTGACGGGGCGGCCGCTGTTTTGCTGATGGAGGGGGAGGCGGCGCGCCGGTTCGGACTGAAGCCGAAAGCGCGCATCGTCGCGCAAACGGTCGTCGGCTCCGACCCGACGTATATGCTTGATGGCGTCATCCCGGCGACAAGACAAGTGCTGAAAAAAGCCGGACTTGCGATCGAGGACATCGATCTCATTGAAATCAACGAAGCGTTCGCCCCGGTCGTGCTCGCCTGGCAAAAAGAAATCGGCGCCCCGCTTGCGAAAGTGAATGTCAACGGCGGCGCCATCGCGCTCGGCCATCCGCTCGGCGCCACCGGCGTCAAGCTCATGACGTCGCTCGTTCATGAGCTGGAGCGGCGGGAGGGCCGCTATGGGTTATTGACGATTTGCATCGGGCACGGCATGGCGACAGCGACGATCATCGAGCGGGAGCAAGAGCAACGCGTGGAAAAACCTTTTGCTTGACACACCATTGACAGCGGTGGCGGCCGCTGTTTTCTCTTTTATGATAGGATGGGAAAATAAAAATATGGGATGGAACTGGAACAATGTGATAAGATGAAAGAAAAGCAAGTGAAAGGGGGAGCGCAGTGCAAAAGGAGAAGCCGTTTTATACGTATCGCGACATTGAACATTGGGAAGGAAATTGGGAACTGCTCGATGGCGTTCCCTATTTATTGGCGTCTCCGTCGTTTGAGCACCAGTATGTGGTCGGACAACTGCACCTTGCATTGGCTTCGTATTTTCAGATGCGTGGCTGCCATGTCATTCTGGCCCCGTTTGATGTTCAGCTTGATCCTGAGGAGCAGGAACAGACAGCGAAAACCGTTGTTCAGCCCGATTTATCAGTCATTTGTCGGGTTGAGCAAATCGGGAATCGGCGAATGAAAGGGGCGCCCGATCTCGTTGTGGAAGTGCTGTCACCAAGCACCGCTCTGCGTGACCGGAATCAGAAATACTATTTGTACGAACGATATGGTGTGCGTGAATATTGGATGGTAGACCCCAGTAATCGAACGATCGAAGTGCTCAGCTGGCGGGATGGACGATTCGAGCAGCGAGCGGTTTTCGGACCAAGCGATGAGTTGGTTTCTTTTTGGCAGCCGGATTTGACGGTTTCGCTCGCTCCCGTATTTCCTCCGGAAGAAAGCGATGTCTAGCTGCTCGAGAACCGCCTTGTTTGGCTGTTATCTCTGAAAATAACGGCTTTGCTTTTGGGGTCAGCAGCAGAAAGAAGAACGCATAGGGGACCGATGCCATGAAACAACCTGTTCTCGCTTCCTTGTATTTATCGCTCGCCGCCAGCATTTGGGGCGGGATGTATGTCGTAAGCAAATACGTGTTGGACTACATCCCGCCGCTGACGCTCGTCTGGCTGCGCTACGGTGTCGCCTTGATCGTGCTTGCCGCGATCGCGGCAGCGAAACGCGAGCGCCCTCCAAAGCACGGGCGCGATTGGGCGATGGTCATCGCGATCGGCATCATCGGCTATGTGATTTCCATTTCGTTGCAATTTGTCGGCACGAAATGGTCAAACGCCCATACCGCTTCGCTCATTACAGCTTCAACACCGGCGTTTGTCGTTTTATTTGCCCGCTGGCTTCTTGGTGAAACGCTCACATGGCGGAAGCTTGCGGCGTTGTTGTTGGCGGCAGCGGGAGTGATCGTCATCGTCGGCCTCGGGGGCAGCGGGGAGTCGACGGTGGGCGGAAATATGGCGTTAGTCGGCGCGGCGGTCACTTGGGCGCTGTTGTCGGTGCTGGTGAAAATGGCGTCGGCTCGCTTGACCGTTCTTTCCATTACCACATTCGCCATCTTGGCGGCGTTTGTCGGCATGACGCCGATGCTGATGGTGGAACGTCCAGGGCTGACGGCCGTTCAATGGAATGCGCCCATCGTGATGGGGGTGTTGTACCTTGGCATCGTGTCAACGGCGGGCGCGTTTTTCTTGTGGAACAAAGGGATGGAGATGATCGACGCCGGCATTGGTTCGCTCTTTTTCTTTTTTCAGCCGCTTGTCGGCTCGCTCTTTGGCTGGCTGTTTTTGCATGAACGGCTTGACGCTTCCTTTTGGGCGGGTGGGGCGCTCATTGTCGCGGGAGTGGCGGTGGCAGTGCGGAGCGGCCAAAGCGCATAGCGAATACAGCGGCAAAAAAGCGAAGAGCCATGGCGCGGCGCTTCGCTTTCGTGCCTACCGGTTCATTTCTTGCCCAATTGCAATGGTTTGGCCCATTATTGCCCGCCCGCCTTTTCTCCGACCGCCCGCCGCGGCAGTTTCCAACCGTACGTGTACGACAAAATGCGCAACGAAGCGACCGCCACAAACAGCACATACAGCTCAATCGACGACTCCGCCCATTTCAGGCCGACGGCGATGCCGGCAAAAATCGCCCAAGCGGCGTAAATTTCCGCACGCAGCACGAGCGGCTTTCTCCCGGCTAATACGTCGCGGATGATGCCGCCGCCGCTGCCGGTCAACACCGCCGCGACGATGACCGCGCTTAACGGATGCCCCATTTTTGCGGCATACAGTGCTCCTTGGATGGCAAACGCCGACAGCCCGAGGGCGTCAAAAAAGTTGCCCCATCGCTTCCAAGGCGGGAGCATTTGTTTCGGAAATAAATAGACAATCGTCATTGAAGCTAAGGCGACGAGAAAAAGCGGACCTTGTTCCCACAGCGCCGACACCGGAACCCCGATCAACAAATTGCGCACCGCCCCGCCGCCAAAGGCGGTGACGATCCCTAAAATGTACACCCCAAGCAAATCATACTCTTCTTCCATCGCGACGATCGCCCCGCTGATGGCAAAGGCAATCGTCCCGATGATGCTCAACACTTCCCACGTCATTCTCGCTGTTCCTTTCCGTGCGGTTTTCTTGTATCATTGTAGGGGCAAAAACAGCGGAAAATCAATCATTTTTTGAACGAACTAGCAGGAGGGCGGCCGATTTGGTATGATGAAAGCAGGTAAAGAGGTCCGTCAGAAAGGAAGGAATGTCATGGGCCGCGAACAAGCGATCATCGTCGGCTGCCAACTCGCCGGTGTTGATGACGAACGGTTTCGCTATTCAATGGAAGAGCTTGCTTCGCTCGTTGCGACGGCGAACGGCGAGGTGGCGGCTGAACTTGTGCAAAAACGCGAAGCGCCGCATCCGGCCACGTATATCGGCAAAGGGAAAACGGAAGAGCTGGCTGTCCTCGTCAAGGAGCTCGAACCGGATCTCATCGTCTTCAACAGCGAACTGTCGCCAAGCCAGGCCCGCAATTTGATGAACATGCTTGGCGAAGTGAAAGTCATTGACCGGACGCAGCTCATTTTAGATATCTTTGCAAGGCGCGCCCGTTCGAAAGAAGGAAAGCTGCAAGTTGAGCTCGCCCAGCTCGAGTACATGCTGCCGCGCCTGAGCGGCCAAGGGGAGGCGCTATCCCGCCTTGGCGGCGGCATCGGCACGCGCGGTCCGGGGGAGACGAAGCTTGAAACGGACCGGCGCCATATTCGCCGCCGCATCGACGACATTAAAGGCGAGCTGCGGCGCATTGCCGAGCATCGCGGGCGGTACCGGGAGCGCCGGCAAAAAAACCGCGCCTTTCAAGTGGCGCTTGTCGGCTATACGAACGCCGGCAAGTCGACGCTCTTTAACCGGCTGACGGCCGCCGACTCATTGGAAGAAAACTTGCTGTTTGCCACGCTCGATCCGCTCACGCGCAAGTGCGTGTTGCCGTGCGGGTATACGGTGCTTCTCACCGATACGGTCGGATTCATCCAAGATTTGCCGACGACGCTTGTCGCTGCGTTTCGCTCAACGCTTGAAGAAGTGAAGGAAGCGGATTTGCTGCTTCATGTCGTCGATTCGTCGCATCCGGATTATGCCGAACATGAGCGCACCGTATCGCGGCTCTTGGCGGAACTAGGGGCTTCTTCGATTCCGGCCGTCACCGTTTACAATAAAAGCGACCGGCAAACGCCGGAATTTCTCCCGACGACAACCAATGCGATCGTGATGAGCGCGCTCTTGGCCGCCGATGTCGACCGGCTTCGCCGCTTTATCGAAGAAGCGGTGAAACAGCAAATGAGCCGTTATGACGTGTCGATTCCGAGCGGGGAAGGAAAATTGCTCGCCCAGTTAAAAACGGACACCATTTTGCATGAATGGCATTATAATGAACGAGGGGGCACGTACGAGTGTCAAGGGTACGTGCTGCCGACGCACCCCTTATATGGGGAGCTGCAATCATTTCAACGGTAGAAAGGGTTCATCTATGTTTTGGACACAGTGGAGACACGGAGAAACCATCGCTCTTCTCATCGAAGAAGTTGAAACACAAATTGCGCCGATCCACCGCTCCATCGATGAACGTGTCGATGGGAACCAATATCGCGTCCTCGACAGTTTCCGCCGCCACCAAGTGAGCGACGGCCACTTCATCCCGTCGACCGGCTACGGTTATGACGATGCGGGCCGCGACACGCTTGACCGCATTTACGCGGACGTATTCGGAGCGGAAGCCGGCCTTGTCCGCCCGCAAATCATTTCCGGCACGCACGCGATCGCCATTGCGCTGTTTGGCGTGTTGCGCCCGGGCGATGAATTGCTTTACATCACCGGCGCTCCGTACGATACGCTCGAGGAGATCGTCGGTGTCCGCGGCAGCGGCGTCGGCTCGCTGAAAGAGTTTGGCATTCGTTATCGGAGCGTGCCGCTTACGGCGGACGGAGCCGTTGATTTTCCAGCGGTGCGCGAGGCGATGAACGAGCGGACGAAAATGATCGGCATTCAGCGTTCGCGCGGCTATGCGACACGCCCGTCGTTTACGGTCAGCGAAATCGCTGAGATGATCGCTTTTGTGAAGGCGGTCAAGCCGGACGTCGTCGTGTTTGTGGACAACTGCTACGGCGAGTTTGTTGAGGAGAAAGAGCCGTGCCATGTCGGCGCCGATCTTATGGCTGGTTCGCTGATCAAAAACCCGGGAGGGGGCTTGGCGAAAACGGGCGGCTATATCGTTGGCAAGCAAAAATACGTCGACGCGTGCGCCTGCCGGATGACCTCACCGGGCATCGGCGCCGAAGTCGGCCCGTCGCTGTACAGCCTGCCTGATATGTACCAAGGGTTTTTCCTTGCCCCGCATGTTGTCGGACAGGCGCTCAAAGGGGCGGTGTTCACCGCCGCGCTGCTCGAGCGGATAGGGCTTGAGACGTCGCCGGCATGGGACGCTAAGCGCACCGATCTCGTACAGTCGGTTCGTTTTGACGACCCGGAGCAAATGGTTGCTTTTTGCCAGGCCATTCAAGCGGCTTCCCCGGTGAACGCCCATTTTACCCCGTACCCGAGCGAGATGCCCGGCTACGAGGATAAAGTGATCATGGCCGCGGGCACGTTCGTGCAAGGGGCGAGCATTGAGCTGACGGCAGATGGGCCGCTGCGTCCGCCATATGTCGCATACGTTCAAGGCGGCTTGACGTATTCGCACGTGAAAATCGCTGTTTGTTCAGCCGTTCACCGCTTGCTTGAACAGCAGTTGATTTGTTTGTGAGAAAATGTAACGCTTGATTGACTCGTTTCTTGACATTATGGTAAAATGAAGGTATCAAAAGCGAGGAGGAATTGGCATGAGTAGCCATATTCGTCGTTCCATGCCATTGTTTCCGATTGGGATTGTGATGCAGCTGACGGATCTATCGGCCCGCCAAATCCGCTATTACGAAGAGCACGGCCTCGTCACGCCGGCGCGCACTGAGGGCAACCGGCGGCTGTTTTCACTCAACGACATCGACCGTTTGCTCGAAATTAAAGACTTGATTGACCAAGGCGTGAACCTCGCTGGCATCAAGCAAATTTTCGCCGCCCGGCAAGAAGGGCGCTATGAGCAGCCGGAAAAGGTCGAAAAAGTGGGGAAACCGAAGCTGTCCGACGAGGAGTTGCGCGAGATTTTGCGGACGGAGCTGCTGCAGGCCGGACGGTTTCAGCGCGCATCGCTTCGCCAAGGGGATCTCGCTCGCTTCTTTCACTAATGATGGGAAATGATTTCGGAGCCGGGGAGGAGTTTCAACATGGCAAAATATACGCGCGAAGACGTTATGCGCATCGTCAAAGAAGAAAACGTCAAGTACATTCGCCTGCAATTCACCGATATTTTGGGGACGATCAAAAACGTCGAAATCCCGATCAGCCAACTTGAGAAAGCGCTCAATAATAAAATGATGTTTGACGGGTCTTCGATCGAGGGGTTTGTCCGCATCGAAGAATCGGACATGTATTTGTATCCGGATTTGGACACGTTTGTCATCTTCCCGTGGACGTCGGAAAAAGGAAAAGTCGCCCGCTTTATTTGCGACATTTACAATGCGGACGGCACGCCGTTTGAAGGCTGCCCGCGCTACAATTTAAAGCGCGTGTTGAAAGAGATGGAAGCCCTTGGCTTTACGGCGTTCAACTTGGGAGCGGAACCGGAGTTTTTCCTCTTTAAGCTCGATGAAAACGGCCGTCCGACGATGGAACTGAACGACCGCGGCGGCTACTTCGATTTGGCGCCGACCGACTTAGGGGAAAACTGCCGGCGCGATATCGTGCTTGAGCTTGAGGAGATGGGCTTTGAAATTGAAGCGTCGCACCATGAAGTCGCCCCGGGCCAGCACGAGATCGATTTTAAATACGCCCATGCCATCAAAGCGTGCGACGACATTCAAACGTTTAAGCTCGTCGTCAAAACGATCGCCCGCAAACATGGGCTGCACGCGACGTTTATGCCGAAGCCGATTTTTGGCATTAACGGTTCGGGAATGCACTGCAACTTGTCGCTGTTCCGCAACAACGAAAACGCCTTTTTTGACCCGAATGGCGATTTGCAGTTGAGCGATACGGCCCGACAGTTTATCGCCGGCGTGCTGAAGCATGCGCCGAACTTTACGGCAGTGACCAACCCGACGGTCAACTCGTACAAGCGGCTCGTTCCAGGCTATGAGGCGCCATGTTATGTTGCTTGGTCGGCGCGCAACCGCAGCCCGCTCATCCGCATTCCAGCTTCGCGCGGCATGAGCACGCGCATTGAGGTGCGCAGCGTCGATCCGGCGGCGAACCCGTACTTGGCGATGGCCGTGCTGTTGGCAGCCGGGCTTGACGGCATTCGCAACAAGCTCACTCCTCCGGCGCCGGTTGACCGAAACATTTACGTCATGACGAAAGAAGAGCGGCTCGAGGAAGGGATTGTCGATTTGCCGGCAACGCTGATTGAAGCGCTCGACAACTTAAAATCGGACGAGGTGATCGTCCAAGCGCTCGGCAAACATTTATTCGAGCATTTCGTCGAAGCGAAAGAAATCGAGTGGGATATGTATCGGACAACGGTCCATCAATGGGAGTTGGACCAATATATGGAGCTGTACTAATCAAAAAAGCTGCCCCGACAAACGGGGCAGCTTTTGTTATGGCGCGCGGCGTCAGCCGGGTCCTTAGTCGATCAGACGATAGACGCCGATCACTTTGCCGAGAATCGTACAGTCGCGGACGATGATCGGTTCGAGATGGGCGTTTTCCGGCTGCAGGCGGATGTGGTCTTTTTCTTTAAAAAACCGCTTCACTGTTGCTTCGTTTTCCTCCGTCATGGCGACGACGATGTCGCCGTTATTCGCCGACGACTGCTGGCGGACGATCACGTAGTCGCCGTCCAAAATGCCGGCTTCGATCATGCTGTCGCCCATCACTTCAAGCATAAACAGCTGTTCCTCGCCGGCGGCGAGCCGTTTCGGCAGCGGGAAATAGTCGTCAATGTTTTCGACGGCAGTGATCGGCTGGCCGGCCGTCACCTTGCCGATCACCGGCACGGAAACGACCTCCTCTTTTTCTCTTTCTTTTGTCAGATCGCTGTCCAAAATTTCAATGGCGCGCGGCTTTGTCGGGTCACGGCGGATGAACCCTTTGCTTTCTAGGCGCGCAAGGTGGCCGTGGACGGTCGAACTCGACGCCAAACCGACTGCTTCCCCGATTTCCCTTACTGACGGGGGATAGCCTTTCGTTTTCACTTCCTGTTTGATAAATTCTAAAATTTGTTGCTGGCGTTTGGACAGTTTCGTCATCCCTTTTCACACCTCTTGCCACATCATTTGGTTTCATTATAGCATGGGGGAAACAGAAAAACAAACATAAGTTCGAATTTTTTTGTTGACACAAACAAATGTTCTTGTTTATAATGAAGAAAAAGCGAACACATATTCTAAAAAAGGGTGGGGGAGATGAAGAAAACGTTGCTGCACTACCTCATTTTTTCATGTTTGCTCACGCTCGTCTTGGCGGGGTTTGTTTACGCCAGCAACCCGGTTGACAAAAAAGAGTACATGACGGTAACGGTCGCTTCCGGCGATACGCTTTGGGGGTTGGCGAAGCAGTATGAGCCGGCGCACGGCTTGTCGCCGGACGAATTTATCCGCTGGGTGGTCGATGTCAATCGTTTGCCGAGCGCGCGCCTCACCGCCGGTGAACAAATCGTCATTCCTGTGTTAAAATCGAAGCAAGACGGCTCATTGGCTGTCAAGCGGTGACAGAAAGAAGGGGTGGCCATGAAAGCGGTCATTTACTGCCGCGTCAGCACGGATAAAACGGAGCAGGAAACGTCGCTTGTACGGCAGCGTGCCGAACTGGAGAAGCTAGCCAAAGAGTGCGGCTTTGACGTCGTCAAAGTGATCGCCGAGCAGGCGAGCGGCTATGAAGCTGACCGTGACGGAGTGCTCGAGCTGCTTGCGCTTTGTGAAGAAGGGGCGGTCGACGCCTTGCTCATCCAAGATGAAACACGGCTCGGACGCGGCCATGCGCGCATGGCGGTGCTGCACTGCCTGAAGAAAAGGGGAGTGAAAATATACAGCGCCAGCCACCGCGGGGAGATGCCGCTGTCAGAGGCCGATGAGATGGTGCTGTCGATCATCGCCATCGTCGAGGAGTACCAGCGGAAAATACATAATGCGAAAATTAAGCGCGGCATGCAGCGGGCCATCGCCCGCGGCTACCGTCCGGAGCGGAACTTAACGCGCCGTGGCGAAAACGCCGGGCGCGATCGGATCGAGCTTCCGGTCGAAGAGATCGTCCGCCTGCGCGAGCGCGGCTTGACGTTTACGGACATCGCTGCGACGCTCCGAAGCTTTGGCTACGCGGCGTCCAAAGCGACCGTCCATCGCCGCTATCAAGAATATATGGACGAGCAGGAACGTCGTTAGGTTAGGCCGCGGGAGACGGCCAACGTTTCTTCGTTGCCATTAGCCTGTCCGATCGAATAAGATAAAACAGAATAACGATGCGACAGATGGGAGAAGATAACCGATGCTTTCGAAACAAAAATTAGCCCGCATTAACGAACTGGCCAAAAAGGCGAAAACGTCCGGCCTGTCGGCGGAAGAAACGATGGAGCAGGCAAAGCTGCGCCGCGAATACATTCAGGCGTTCCGCAAAGCGATGACCGATATGCTTCATACGGTGACGGTCATCGACCCGAACGGCAATGACGTGACGCCAAAAAAATTGAAGGAAAGCCAGCGTCGTCGCCTTCATTAAGCGGCGGGCAAGAAGGGCGGGGGCGCCCTGTTTTTTTCTGACAGCGAAAATATCGTTGTACAAGGAAGTCAATTTTCTATATGATAGTAAGTGACACCATGTTGATGAAAGGGAGGAAAACGATGGCGCATTCGATCGAAGAATTAGCGATTACCACCATTCGAACGCTGTCGATTGACGCGATCGAAAAGGCGAAATCCGGGCACCCTGGCATGCCGATGGGCGCGGCGCCGATGGCGTACACGCTTTGGACGAAATTTATGAACCATAATCCGGCGAACCCAAACTGGTTTAACCGCGACCGGCTACGACGTATCGATGGACGACTTGAAGCAGTTCCGCCAATGGGGAAGCAAAACGCCAGGGCATCCGGAATACGGCCATACGCCGGGAGTGGAAGCGACGACCGGACCGCTCGGCCAAGGAATCGCAATGGCAGTCGGCATGGCGATGGCCGAACGGCATTTGGCGGCTACATACAATCGCGACGGGTTTGATATAATCGATCATTATACGTATGCGATTTGCGGCGACGGCGATTTAATGGAAGGGGTGGCAAGCGAAGCCGCGTCACTCGCAGGCCATTTGCAGCTTGGCCGCTTGATCGTCCTGTATGACTCGAACGACATTTCCTTGGACGGGGAGCTGAATTTGTCGTTCTCAGAAAACGTTGCCCAACGCTTCCAAGCGTACGGCTGGCAATATTTGCGCGTCGAAGACGGCAACAACATGGATGAAATCGCCAAAGCGCTTGAAGAGGCGCGGGCTGACCTCAACCGGCCGACGCTCATTGAAGTGAAAACGACGATCGGTTACGGCGCGCCGACGAAAGCGGGCACATCCGGCGTTCACGGTTCTCCGCTCGGCGCAGAAGAAGCGAGACTAACGAAGGAGGCATACCGCTGGACGTTCGCCGAAGATTTCTACGTGCCGGAAGAAGTGTATGCCCATTTCCGGGAAACGGTGCAAGAGGCCGGGGCGAAAAAAGAAGCGGAATGGAACGCACAGCTGGCTGCTTACGAGCAGGCGCATCCAGAGCTGGCCGCCCAGCTGAAGCAGGCGATCGAAGGGAAGCTTCCGGACGGTTGGGAAGCCGCGCTGCCGGTGTATGAAGCCGGAAAAAGCTTGGCGACCCGGTCCTCTTCCGGGGAAGTGATCAATGCCATCGCCAAAGCGGTGCCGCAGTTGTTTGGCGGTTCAGCCGACTTGGCAAGCTCGAACAAAACGCTCATCAAAGGCGGCGGCAATTTCCTGCCGGGCAGTTATGAAGGGCGCAACATTTGGTTTGGGGTGCGTGAATTTGCCATGGGAGCGGCGTTAAACGGCATGGCGCTCCATGGCGGGGTGAAAGTGTTCGGCGGCACGTTCTTCGTGTTCTCCGACTATTTGCGCCCGGCGATCCGGTTAGCGGCGCTCATGGGATTGCCGGTCACGTATGTCTTGACGCACGACAGCATCGCCGTCGGCGAGGACGGCCCGACGCACGAGCCGATCGAACAGCTCGCTTCCTTAAGAGCGATGCCGAACTTGTCAGTCATCCGACCGGCTGACGCGAACGAAACGGCGGCGGCATGGCGGCTGGCGGTTGAATCGACGGACAAGCCGACCGCGCTCGTTCTGACGCGCCAAGACATACCGACGCTTTCGACAACGGCTGATCTGGCGTATGAAGGCGTGAAAAAAGGCGCCTACGTCGTCTCGCCGGCGAAAAACGGCGCTCCCGAGGCGCTGCTCTTGGCGACCGGATCGGAAGTCAGCTTGGCGGTGAAAGCGCAAGAAGCGCTCGCCGCTGAAGGAATTAACGTTTCCGTCGTCAGCATGCCATCGTGGGATCGTTTTGAAGCGCAGCCAAAGGCGTACCGCGATGAAGTGATCCCGCCGGCGGTGACGAAGCGGCTGGCCATTGAAATGGGCGCTTCGCTCGGCTGGGAGCGCTACATCGGTGCAGAGGGCGACATTTTAGCCATCGATCGGTTTGGCGCCTCCGCTCCGGGAGAAACCATCATGGCCGAGTACGGATTTACCGTTGACAACGTCGTCCGTCGCGTGAAAACGCTGCTTGGCAAGCAATGAAACGGCCGTGACAACAGGCTGCCCTTGCAACGGCGCAAGGGCGGCTTTTTTTGACTGATTTGCGTCGGCCCCTCTGTAAACAAAAATCGACAATGTTAGTGAAAAAAATTGTCGCTAGTAGACATATTTTTCCCCTTTTCTTTTCTATAATAGAAATAGATGAACAGAAATGGGGGGATGGGGCATGGTTCGCTATTGGATATATTTGTTAAATGATGAGGTGGCGACGCACTACCGCCATCGGACGGAAAAAGTTGTCGAATTGCTTCGGGAACATCAGTATGCGGAGGCGCCGTTGAAAACGATTTGCCGCAAGCAAGTCGAATTTATTACCGAACAGTTGTCGTTTTCGCGTCTTGAGTTAGGGTTAAAGCAATATTTTATCGGGCGTGTCGGCAAAAACTTAGAGCGCAACATGTTCATTTTGCAAAATGACGACGGTGGGGAAGCGCTGCTTATCGTGCAAAAGCGCCGCCTGCTTCTTGTCGCCGACAGCGCGCCCTTGGCCGCCGACATCGGCCGGGCGCTCGCCAAACTAGCGCCGTCGTTTTTGGCGGTCGCCGCTGATTTTGCCGACTACTATTGGCTGTCTGCGCCAGCGCAAGGAAGAAAATTCGCGTAACGTGAAGATTTTTGCCGTGAAATATTGTCTAATGGCACATCGTTTAGTACACTGTTAGGGAGACAACAAGAAGGAGGAAAATCGCTGTATGTGGGACACGATTCTCGTTGGTGTGCTGGCGCTGATCGCCGGTGTGGCGCTCGGGTTTTTCATCGCCCGCAAAACGATGATCAATTATTTGAAGAAAAATCCGCCGATCAATGAACAAATGATCCGCATGATGATGATGCAAATGGGCATGACCCCGTCGCAAAAGAAAATCAATCAAATGATGAAAATGATGAACAACCAGCTGAAATAAGCGAAACGGACACTCGATTGAGAGTGTCTTTTTATTTTGGAAAAATGTTCTTTCAAAATTTTTCTAGTTTTGTTACAATAGTATGGCGATTGTCCGTTAGTTGAACGAAAGGGGGAGCAGGCCGCATGAGCGTGTTCCGTGATTTGTTCTGGTTTTTTCGCCAAGAGAAAAAGGCGTATACCACCGGTGTTCTATTGCTCGCGATCGTTGCCTTTTTGGAAACGATCCCGCCGAAAGTGATCGGCATTTTGGTTGACCATATGAAAAACGGCACGGTGATGAAAGAAGTGCTCATTCGTTGGATGGCCGCGCTCGCTGCCATCGCGGGAGCGCTCTATGTGCTCCGCTACGCTTGGCGCATTTGCATTTTCGGCTCATCTGTCAAGCTCGCCCGCCAGCTGCGCAACGAGCTGTATGCCCATTTTACGAAAATGGCGCCGGCGTTTTACCAGCGGAAGCGGATCGGCGATTTAATGGCCCATGCCACCAACGATTTGCAGGCGATCCAGCAAACGGCTGGAAGCGGCATTTTAACGCTCGTTGATTCGGTGATGCTCGGCGGGTTTGTGCTGGCGACGATGGCGTTTTCGATCAGCTGGAAGCTGACGTTAGTCAGCCTGCTTCCGCTGCCGGTGATGGCCATAGCGACAAGCCGCTATGGGACGATGCTTCACCGGCGGTTTTTAACGGCGCAAGAGGCGTTTTCGTCGCTGAATGATAAAGTGCAAGAAAGCATGAGCGGCGTCCGCGTCATCAAAGCGTTCGGCTATGAAGAAAAGGATCTGGAAGCGTTTCGCCGCCAATCGGAAGATGTCACAGCGAAAAACATCGCGGTGGCCAAAATTGATGCGCTCTTCGATCCGACGATCGGGCTGCTTGTCGGGCTGTCGTTTTTTCTCGCTGTTGCGTTCGGCAGTCAGATGGTCGTTGGCGGGGAGTTGACGATCGGCGAGCTCGTGTCGTTTACGACGTACCTTGGCTTGCTCATTTGGCCGATGCTGGCATTTGGCTGGCTGTTTAACATTGTCGAGCGCGGGCGCGCCTCATACGACCGGGTGCGGATGCTGCTCGCTGAAGACGACGAGATCAAGGAAATGCCGGGCGCGCTTGCCGTCCCGCCGCGAGGGAGCATCGAATATGACATCCGCCAGTTTGCCTATCCAGGCGAGGCAAAACCGGCGCTTGTCGATGTCCGCTTCCGGCTTGAACGCGGGGCGACGCTCGGTGTCGTCGGCAAAACCGGAGCCGGGAAAACGACGCTCCTGCGCCTGTTGTTGCGCGAGTTTGACAACTATGACGGCGACATTCGTTTCGACGGCCGCGACATTCGCCGCTATACGCTTTCTGCCTTGCGGATGGCGATCGGCTATGTGCCGCAAGATCATTTTCTTTTTTCTGCCTCTGTCCGCCATAACATCGCCTTTGCCAAGCCGGAGGCGAGCGAGGAGGAAATCATCAAAGCCGCAAAGCTGGCTGACATTCACGAGGATATTCTTCAGTTCCCGGACGGCTACGGGACGGTCATCGGTGAGCGCGGCGTCTCGCTGTCCGGCGGGCAAAAGCAGCGGCTGTCAATCGCTCGCGCGCTGCTCATCGATCCGGAGCTGCTCATTTTAGACGATGCGCTGTCGGCGGTCGATGCGAAAACGGAAGAGCGGATTTTAACGGCGTTGAAGCAGGAGCGGCGCGGGAAAACGACGATCATAGCTGCTCATCGTTTAAGCGCGGTCGAGCACGCTGATTGGATTCTCGTCCTCGATGGAGGCCGCGTCATCCAAGCGGGGACGCACGAGGACTTAATGGCTGAAGACGGTTGGTATCGCGAGATGTATCGGCGCCAACAGCTTGAGGCGCTTGTGGAATGACGACGGATAGGAGGGGGCGTATGAACGAACAAACATTGACGGCCAAAGAGCAGCGGCGCGTCCTCTGGCGGCTGCTCGCTTATATGGGGCGATACAAAAAAGAGGCCGCGCTCGCCTTCGCGCTCCTTCTGCTGGCGACTGCGGGGGAGCTGGCCGGCCCGTATTTGGTGAAAGTGTTTATCGACGACTATTTGATGCCGAACCGCCTCGCTCCGGGACCGGTGGCGGCGCTAGCTGCCGCCTATCTCGGCGTGCTCGTCGGGAAAACGGTCATTGGGTATTTCCAGCTTGTCGGGTTTCAGCGGCTCGCCTTATATATTATCCAAGCGTTGCGGATGGACGTCTTTTCCAAAGTGCATCGGCTCGGGATGAGCTACTTTGACCGGACGCCGGGCGGAAGCATTGTCTCGCGGGTGACGAATGACACGGAAGCCATCAAAGACATGTTTATTAGCGTTTTAGCGGTGTTTGTGCAAAACGGTTTGTTTGTCATTGGTGTTTTTATCGCCATGTTTTCGCTCAACGTTCGGCTTGCGCTGTTTTGTCTGTTCATTATCCCGGCCATTGGATTCATTATGAAAACGTACCGCCGCTACAGTTCGGTGTTTTACCAAGAGATGCGCGAACGGCTGAGCGAGCTGAACGCCAAATTGAATGAGTCGCTGCAAGGGATGGCCATCATTCAAGCGTTCCGCCAGCAGCACCGCTTGTACCAGGAGTTTGCCGCTGTGAATGAGGCGCATTACGAAGCGGGAATGAAAAATATTCGCCTTGACGGGCTATTGCTTCGGCCGGCGATCGATGTTATCTACATGTTGGCGATCATGGTCGTGCTCAGCTTTTTTGGCGTCTCGGCGCTTGAGAGCCCGGTCGAGATCGGGGTGCTGTACGCGTTTGTCAACTATTTGGAACGCTTTTTTGAGCCGGTGACGCAAATGATGATGCGATTGTCGCTCTACCAGCAAGCGATCGTTTCCGCCTCCCGCGTCTTTGCGCTCCTTGACCATGATGAGGAGGCGCCGTTCAATCCGGAACAAGCGCCGTATGCGATTGAACGGGGGGAAATTGAGTTCCGCGATGTCAGTTTTTCATACGATGGCAAGCGCGACGTGCTAAAACGGCTGTCATTTACGATCCGTCCGGGGCAGACGGTGGCGTTTGTCGGCCATACGGGCAGCGGCAAAAGCTCGATCATCAATTTGCTTATGCGGTTTTATGAATTTGACCGCGGCGATATTTTGCTTGACGGCCGGTCGATCCGCGATTATTCGCGCGACGAGCTGCGCCGCTCGCTCGGCCTCGTCTTGCAAGATCCGTTTTTGTTTTACGGGACGGTGAGAGAGAACATTCGCATGTATAACGAGCAATTAAGCGACGAAGAGCTTGAGGCCGCCGCCCGCCTCGTGCAGGCGGACGTGTTTATTGAACAGCTGCCCGGCCGCTATGACCATCTGCTCGCCGAGCGCGGGGCCACGTTATCGAGCGGGCAGCGCCAGCTCCTTTCGTTTGCCCGCACCATTGCCGCCAATCCGAAAATATTAGTGCTCGATGAGGCGACCGCCCATATTGACACCGAGACAGAGGAGGCGATTCAAGCCGCGCTTATGCGAATGCGAAAAGGGCGGACGACGATCGCCATCGCCCATCGGCTGTCGACGATTCAAGACGCCGACCAAATTTTTGTCCTCCATCGCGGTGAAATTGTCGAACGCGGTACACATCAGCAGCTGTTGGCGCAAAAAGGGCTATACTACCAAATGTACTTGCTGCAAAATGGGCTGGTCGACGCCCGTGCGTAAAGAAAAAAGCGCCTTTTCCCGCTTAGCGGGAGGCGCTTTGTTTTCGTTGTTTCACTTGCTCGCGCTGATAGGCGTTCAGCAGCGTGTCGAGCTCTCTGCTCACTTTCATCGCCGCTAGGGAGTTTAATCCCGTCTTCGCTACGGTGTCAACAAGTTCCATCCGTTTTTGTTCGATCAAGGTTAAAAGATTACGTTTCGGCACGAATAAACCGTCCTTTTCATCAATGTTGTGTATTGTATTTTATACTATTTTACCAATGAACGCAAAAACGGAAAATAGAAAAATTGACCAGAGAAAACGAGAAACACGTTACGGAAGAACGGATTTTTGCTAAAATAAAAGTAAAAAATGAGGCAGGGGCTGATTTAGCGATGAATGATTTGAATATATTTTTAGCGTTTGGCGCCGGGTTTTTGTCGTTTATTTCCCCGTGCTGTCTGCCGCTTTACCCGGCGTTTTTGTCCTATATTACCGGAGTGTCGGTCAGCGAGCTGAAAGAGGAAAATGCGATGCTGAATCGCCGCAGCCTATGGCATACGCTCTGTTTTTTGCTCGGTTTTTCGCTCATTTTCATTTCGCTCGGCTTCGGCACGTCATTTCTCGGCCGGCTGTTTGCCGACTATCAAGATGCGATCCGCCAAATCGGCGCCGTTGTGATCGTCGCTTTCGGCCTCGTCGTCGCTGGGCTTTGGAAGCCGGCCTTTTTGTTAAAAGACCGGCGCATTTCATTCCGTGAGCGGCCGTCAGGCTATGCCGGCTCGGTGCTGATTGGAATGGCGTTCGCTGCCGGTTGGACGCCGTGCATGGGGCCGATTTTGGTGGCGGTGATCGCTCTCGCGGCGGCCAATCCGGGCTCAGGGATGATGTACATGCTCGCCTATACGCTCGGTTTTGCTGTCCCGTTTTTTATTCTGTCGTTTTTTATCGGCAAACTGCAATGGATTCGCCGCCATAGTGCGTCCATTATGAAAGCGGGCGGATATGTCATGATGGCGATGGGGGTCGTCCTTTATTTTGACTGGATGACGAAAATCATTGCCTACACAACAAGCCTATTCGGTGGATTTACCGGCTTCTAGCGGGAATGAAGCGGCTTTTTGGGCGGCCGCTGCGAATATAAAACCGTTCGGGGGGACGATGGAAAGATGGCTGCCATTTTGGTTGTCGATGATGCGAAGTTTATGAGGGTGACGTTGGCGCGCCTATTGCAAAAAGCGAACCATACTGTAGCCGGTGAGGCGGAAAACGGCAAAGAGGCGGTTGAACTGTATCGCCGGCTGCGTCCGGAGTTAGTCATTATAGATATTACCATGCCGGTCATGAATGGAATCGAAGCGGTGCGGGCGATCAAGGAAATCGACCCGGGAGCGAAAATCATTATTTGCTCAGCGCTAGGGCAGCAACGCATGGTCGTCGAGGCGATTGAAGCGGGCGCCGCCGACTTTATTGTCAAACCGTTTGAGGAAAGCCGCGTGCTCGAGGCGGTCGCCCGCCTTTTATAGACAGCCTGGCGCCGACGGAGCATTTGAAGGGGGATGATAGGCAAGCGGAGGAGTTTTTGCTATAATAATAGCGTTGCCTATGAATTTTGCGGGAAGAAGGTGATGGCTTTGGCGCTTGTTACATCGCTCATCGCCATTGTGATGACGTTTTTCGTCTTTTTTGTGCGCATGAAAGCAGCGGAGAAGCCGACGAACGCGAAAAAAATTCTTTTGCCGCCGCTGTTTATGAGCACCGGGGCGCTTATGTTCATCGATCCGGTATTCCGCGTTACGCGCGGAGAGCTCATTGAAGCGGTGATACTCGGCATGTTTTTCTCATTATTTCTCATTAAAACGTCGAAATTCGAGATTCGCGGCCACGACATTTACTTAAAGCGTTCAAAGGCGTTTATTTGGATTTTGCTCGGCTTGATCGCCATCCGCTTCGGTTTGAAGACATATTTAGGGCGGACGATCGACTATGGCCAGCTAAGCGGCATGTTTTATTTGCTCGCTTTTTCCATGATCGTCCCATGGCGGATCGCCATGTATGTATCGTATAAAAAGTTGGCGGCGCAGCTGAAGCCGCCGGTGCTCACTTGACTTTTCCCCGCTTGTATGCGCCATGTTGAAGCGGGAGGGTCTCGGGAAGATACAGAGGGTGTCTCAAGAGCAATGAGACACCCTCTTTCACTACGATATACGCACCGAACAGCTACTTTATTGCCGCCCCATGCCTTTCTGCTGCGCCGGAGGATTGGCGTGGCCAAGACGGACGAAAGCCGCTGACATCCGGCTTGAAAGACGGGACAGTCAGCGGCTTTCCAGCAAATGTTGATACGGGGCGAGATCGATGTTTTTTGCCTGCAACGTTCGGATTAAAAACTTATGGTCGCGCTTTGGCGTAGCGATAATATAGCCGCGGATGAGCAAATCGCGCGTAATGCGGGGGGCTTGTTCCTTCAAGGCAAGCTCGCCGATTTTGCCGGCGATCTTTTGCCGCGCCACATCGCGGAACAGCTCCGGCACAGGGCGGACGAGCTCCTCAAGCAATGCCTTTTCTTCCTCTCCCCATAAATGGCGCGTCTGTTCGATGTAATACTCCTGCCAGTCAAGCTCCGATTTTCCGTCTTCCTTCGGCAAACGTTTTAAAAATTTGCGGAACATAAAAAAGCCGCCGATCGACATCATGACAAGCAAAAAGACGACCCAAAACAAAATAAACCAAAGAAACCATCCGGTCAGCACGACGCCCACCTCAACGATCATCGGTAGTTTGCCGCCAGGCCGTTGCTAGCAGCCAAGCGGTTCATACAAGCTCGTCTATTATTATGTCGAAAAGCGCCCGGTTTGGCAAGTTTTGACCCGCCGCTCTCAAAGCCTGAAAGGCGGGCGGAAAGCAGCTGTTCTAGTCTGTCATCAATCGTAATGCAACTGTAATGCAACTGTAAAAAAGCCCGTCTCGTCTTAGAACATCAAGCGCTCGGGCGATGGCAGCCGGCGTCAATGGAAATGATAGACAGTGACGTTCCTCTTGTTGCCTGCTAATCTAGTAGACAAACAAAGCAGGTCGACATACTGCGGTCAGGAGGGATCGGAGGAATGAAAAAAACGATTGTCGCGCTCGCCGCCGCTTGTTGCATGGCATTCGGCTGGCAGACGCCATCGGCGGAAGCAGCCAGTTCGTATACATACTATCAAGTGAAAAAAGGCGATACGTTGTCAAGGATCGCCAAACAATATCATACAACTGTTACGACGTTAAAGTCGTTAAATCAGTTAAAAAGCGACATGATTTATATTGGTGAGAAGTTGAAAGTGCCGGTTGCGGCGAAAACGACAACGACAGCGTCCGCAAACAAAAAGGCGGTTTCATTGAGCGCCGCCGACCGGAAGCTGCTCGCTCAATTGGTGCAGGCGGAGACCGGTTCGAGCGAGCCGTTTGCCGGCAAAGTGGAAGTGGCGCTCGTCGTTTTCAACCGCACTAAGCATCCAGAGTTTCCGAAGACAGTGCGCGGCGTCATTTATCAAAAAACAAAATCGGGCTATGCGTTTGTGCCGGTCAAAACAGGAAAATTGACCCGCATTCAACCGACGAAGCAAGATTACGAGGCGGTGGACAAGGCGCTTGCTCTCTTCCCAAACGACCGCCGCGGCTCGCTTTATTTCTACAATCCGAAAATCACGAAAGACAAATGGATGCTATCGCGTCCGGTGACGATCCGCATCGGGCATCACGTCTTTGCAAAGTAAACGAGGCCGAATGAGGCCTCGTTTTTTTAGTGGATCTGCTGCTATTACTGGTAGGCTTGGTTTTTCCATCGAGCCGGCAGGAGTTTATGGCCGCTGTTGCGAATGTGTTTAGCAAGGGGGGAGCGGCTGTGAAGAGAGTGGATCTTGTTTACGAAACACTGCGAGAGTGGGAGCGGGGCGGGAAGCGATGGGTGAGCACCGAGGAGTTGTCCCATGCCCTCGGGCTGGATCGGGCCAACGTCAGCCGGGATTTAAACCGCCTTTGGCGGGAGGGGAAAGTGCAAAAGCAAACCGGAAGGCCGGTTCGATTTGCGCTGGCGTGCGGCCAAAAGGCAGCGACGCAGCTCGATCGGCTTGCCAAACAGCAGCCGAGCTTAGCGGCTGCTGTTGAGCAAGGGAAGGCTGCTGTCTTGTATCCGCCTAAGGGACTGCCGATGCTGATTGTTGGAGAGACGGGAACCGGGAAGTCGATGTTCGCTGAGCTGCTTCACGAGTTTGCTGTTGCGGTTGGCCGTTTTCCGCCGGCAGCCCCGTTTGTGACGTTTAACTGCGCTGATTACACTAATAACCCACAGTTGTTGCTGGGGCAGTTGTTCGGTATCCGCAAAGGGGCGTATACGGGGGCGAATGAGCAAAAAGGGCTGATTGAAAAGGCGGACGGCGGCATTTTGTTTTTGGATGAGGTGCATCGTCTGCCGGCGGAAGGGCAAGAAATGCTGTTTACGTTTATTGACCGCGGTGTTTACCGTCGGCTTGGCGAGACGGATGTAGAGAGAACGGCCAATGTGCTGCTCATTTGTGCGACAACGGAAGATCCGGAATCGAACTTGCTGAAAACGTTCCGACGCCGCATTCCGATGCATATTTTGCTGCCGCCACTTGAGAAGCGGACGCTTGACGAACGCTGCCGGCTTGTGATGCAGTTTTTTCAGGAAGAGGCTGTGCGGCTCGGAAAGGAAATTGACGTCTCCGCCAATGCCGTGCGCGCCTTTTTGTTTTATCCGTGCCCGAACAACGTCGGGCAGCTGAAGGCGGATATTCAGCTTGTTTGCGCCAAAGCCTACGCCGATTACGTCACCGGAAAGAAACAAGCGGTGCGCATTCATCGCACGGATTTGCCCTTTCAAGTGCAAAGCGGGTTTTTACTTGAGAAAAAACATCCGTATGCTGCCTCCTATTCACTGCCGTATCGGTGGTATGTCTTCGCGCCTCATAGGGAGGCGGCTGATTTTGAGGGCGGGTTGGCGGCCGAATCTGAATCGGTTTACGGGGCTATTGACCGCAAATACGGAGAACTAAAAGAGCGCGGTATCGTCGGCGATGAACTTGACCTATTGCTGGAAATGGACATTAAGCATTATTTCTCGCAATACATGAAAGGGGTGGACCGGCGTATCCGTGATCGCCGTGATCTCGAGAAAATGGTCGCTCCGGACGTTCTGGCGTTGACCGAAGCGATTGTTGTCTATGCGGAGAAGAAACTTGGGCGCCGCCTCGCTAGGAAAGTAATGTATGCGCTTGCTATGCACGTTCAAACCGCGATCAACCGCCTGCGGGCCGGGACGATCGTTTCCCATCCAAAGCTGAATGAGGTTCGGATGTCCTATAAGCATGAATTTGCAGTGGCGCTCGACTGCCTTCATTTGATGGAGGAGAAGATGCACATTGATTTCCCAATCGATGAGGCAGGGTTTTTGACGATGTTTTTTGCGCTCCACGAGGAGCAGGCGGAAGAGCGGGAGGAGCGGGTGGCGGTCGTTGTAGTTATGCATGGCGGCGGTGTGGCTTCGGCGATGGCTGATGTCGTGAATCAACTGTTGGCCGCCGCGTGTGTGTATGCTGTCGATATGCCTCTTAATGCCGACCCGAAACGTATTTACGAGCAGGTGAAGGCGGTGCTACAGCCCGTCGTATCGAAAAAAGGGGCGCTGTTGCTTGTTGACATGGGATCGCTTGTGTCGTTTTCTAGTTTTTTGGAAAAAGAGCTCGCTGTTCCGGTGAGAGTGATTTCCGCCGCCAGCACGCCGCATGTGCTTGAAGCGGCTCGCAAAGCGATGCTTGGCTATGCGCTTTATGACATCTACGAAGAAGTGAAAGCCGCGGCGCCGTTTTACGTTCGCGGGCCGCTTTGGGAGGAGGAAGTAGCGGATCAGGACATGCTGGCGATCGTCACCGCTTGTTTTACTGGAAAAGGAAGTGCGCTGGCGCTAAAGCATATATTGGAAACGTATTTGCAGCTAGATGAACGAATGTGGCGCATTATTCCCATTCAAATGGCGGATGCGGAAGAAGCGCGTCAAACATTATTGAATGTAGCGAAACATTTTCGCGTCGTCTGTGTCGTCAGCCATCTTTGCCTTGATGAGCGAATCCCGCATTTCCCTCTTGAGGAGGTGATTAGTTTGAGAGCGATGAAAGAAATACAGGCATTAGCTGATGTCGAAGAAATTTATATGCATATGGCAAGAGAGTTATCCGGCCATCTTCGCTATCTCTCGCCGGCAAGGGCTATTCACGCCATTCGTACTGCGCTGGCGGCAATCGGCCGGGAACTCGGCCTTGAGCCGAATTGCCGCGATATGGTAGGGCTTGTATTTCACCTGTGCTGCCTACTTGACCGCCTGCTTTCTGGAGAGAGGACGAGCAGTGACCGAGGGGCGTCGAGAGCATGCGGGCATGAAGATGGCTCGCTTTACAGGGTCGTCAAAGAGGGAGTGTTTCCGCTTGAACAGCAGTACGGTGTCTGCATCGATGAAGATGAACTGTGTCATATCGCTCACTTTTTTCGCTCGCTGCAAGGAAAACGAGATGGATAATGGCGCGAATGTTGAAAACGCTTCCATTACACAATTCCCCCCCGTTGACACACAATTTTTCCATCCGCCTCAGCGCTGTCTTTTTCGGCGTTGGCATGGGATTTGCTTAAACAATAGCGAACCATCGCAAAAAAAGGAGGAGAAAGCTGATGAACATTTTGCTCGTTTGCGCTGCCGGCATGTCGACGAGTTTGCTTGTGACGAAAATGCAAGAGGCGGCAAAGGAACGGGGGATTGAAGCGAATATTTGGGCTGTCTCTGCCGACGAGGTGAAAGATCATTTCGATCGAGCGGATGTCGTGCTCATTGGTCCGCAAATTCGCTACAAGTTTGTCGCATTGAAGAAAGAAGGAGAGGCGCGCGGCATTCCGGTCGACGTCATCAACCCGGCCGACTACGGGCGCGTCAACGGCCCTGGAGTGTTGGATTTTGCACTGCGGTTAAAAAAATAAGCGGGGGGTAGAGGTGGATGGATCGGTTCATTCGGGTGTTGGAAGAACGTGTGATGCCAGTGGCCGGCAGAATCGCTGAACAGCGCCATTTGCAAGCGATTCGCGACGGGATTATTTTATCGATGCCGCTCTTGATTATTGGGTCTTTATTTTTAATCATTGGTTTTTTGCCGATTCCGGGTTACAACGAATGGATGGCGAAATGGTTCGGCGAACATTGGCTTGATAAGCTTCTCTATCCGGTTGGAGCGACGTTCGATATTATGGCGCTTGTTGTCAGCTTCGGGGTCGCCTACCGACTGGCGGAAAAGTATAAAGTGGATGCGCTGTCCGCTGGGGCGATTTCACTGGCCGCTTTTTTGCTCGCAACCCCGCATAAAGTGCCGTTCACGCCGGAAGGAGCGAAAGAGGCGATCATGGTCGGCGGCGGCATCCCGGTGCAATGGGTCGGCAGCAAAGGGTTGTTTGTTGCCATGATTTTGGCGATTGTGTCAACCGAAATTTATCGGAAAATCATTCAAAAAAATATTGTCATTAAACTGCCGGACGGGGTGCCGCCTGCTGTGGCCCGCTCTTTTGTTGCCTTGATTCCAGGAGGCGCCGTTCTCGTCGTTGTCTGGATAACCCGCCTTATTTTGGAAATGACACCGTTTGAAAGTTTCCATAACATTGTATCTGTACTCCTAAACAAGCCGCTCAGTGTGCTTGGCGGCAGTTTATTTGGCGCCATTGTCGCTGTGCTTCTCGTTCAGCTGCTATGGTCGACCGGGCTACACGGAGCGGCCATCGTCGGCGGGGTCATGGGGCCCATCTGGCTATCGCTGATGGATGAAAACCGGATGGTGTTCCAGCAAAACCCGAACGCTGAGCTGCCGAACATTATTACCGCGCAATTTTTTGATCTTTGGATTTATATCGGCGGCTCAGGGGCGACGTTGGCATTGGCGTTGGCGATGATGCTGCGGGCGCGTAGCCGGCAGTTGAAAAGTTTAGGGCGGCTGGCAGTCGCGCCCGGCATTTTCAACATTAACGAGCCGATCACGTTCGGCATGCCGATCGTTATGAATCCGCTTCTCATTATTCCATTCATTTTAGTGCCGATTGTGTTGGTCATTGTCTCTTATGTAGCCATGGCGACCGGACTTGTTGCTAAACCGAACGGAGTGGCGGTGCCTTGGACGACACCGTTCATTATCAGCGGATATTTGGCAACAGGTGGAAAAATTTCCGGCAGCATTTTGCAAATTGTGAACTTTTTCATTGCTTTAGCTATTTATTATCCATTTTTGATGATCTGGGACAAACAAAAGGCGGTTGAAGAGCAAGCTGAAGCGACGGTTTCCGGCGGGGCCGGCACGACGCATTCAATGTAAAGGAGATGGAGCGAGATGCCTCGTTATTGCATTGTCAACGCCGATGACTTCGGCTACTCGAAAGGGGTCAACTACGGGATTTTGGAAGCGTTTCAGTGCGGCATTGTTACATCGGCGACATTGATGACGAACATGCCGGCAGCGGGGCACGCCGCCCGGATGGCGAAAGACCACCCCAAGCTTGGCGTCGGTATTCATTTCGTACTGACGTGCGGTCGGCCGCTGACCGATGTTCCAACGCTTGTGAACGAACGCGGTGATTTTCCGCGGCGCGGGGAAGCGCTTGATGGCGCCGAACGCCGCGATATTGAACGGGAGCTTCGCGCCCAATTGGAGCGGTTTTTCTCGTTCGGGCTCACTCCGACGCATATAGACAGCCATCATCACATCCATGAGCATCCAAATGTGTTTCCGGTAGTCGAGCAACTGGCCGAACACTATCGGCTGCCGATCCGCCCGGTGCGGATTGCAAGGTCGCATCGGTTGCCCACCGTCGACGTCTTTTTTCCGGATTTCTACGGCGATGGGCTGACGAAAGACTTCTTTTTATCCCTTATCGACCGAATTGGCGACGGTCAAACAGCGGAAGTGATGTGCCACCCGGCGTATATCGATGTTCCGCTCGCGTTAGGAAGTTCCTATTGTCAACAACGGGTTGAAGAGCTGGCCGTGTTGACCAACCCGACGCTCGTTGAGGCGGTTGCAGAGCGCGGTGTTCAGCTGATAACGTACCGCGAATTTCATAAATTATAGGAGAGGGGCTTATGCAGACACAAGAACAGACGATCTTTCAACTCATTCTTCACGGTGGCAACGGTCGCAGCTATGCCATGGAGGCGATCGCTGCCGCGAAACAAGGGGAATTTGCCGAGGCGCGCCGGATGCTTGAGCGGGCTGGGGCGGAGTTGCAAGCTGCCCACGAGTTGCAAACATCGTTGCTGCAGCAAGAGGCCGGAGGACAGTCAACTGTTGTGACGTTGCTCATGGTGCACGCTCAGGACCATTTGATGACAGCGATGGCAGTCAAAGAGCTGGCATTTGAATTCATCGAACTGTATGAACGCATCACTCCTTAAAGCTAACCCTCGCCCGGGTGGTTTGGGCGGAGGGGTTGTTTTTCAATAAGAAAACCATAAATTTATTATGTAAATTTGTTCGTGTGAACATTGTTCCCTTGCATCTGCACCGCATGTCGATATTCTCGCAGATCTATAGAAGCGGCGCTGGCTTCCTCTTTGCACGAAAAAAGAAGCGCCAAGCGCCGCCGGTTGCCAAGGCGCTCACATGTCATGGCTTGTATTATGCTTTTGCCGCGTATGGTTGCGGTTTTTCACCTTTTTTGAGCCGTCAAGCGGTTCCGGCTGCCCGGGATTGTCGCCTTTTGGCGCATTTTTGCGCATGTCTTTGCTGTCGTTTTTGTTCGTCATCGCCTTGTCCCTCCTTTTGTTGATTAGCATGCCGACGATGGCTGCCGCTTATTCGGTGTATAATTTGCCGGCTGTTTGAAACGATAAGTAGTGAACAATGGGCATGATCGCAAAGGAGGAACGAGCCATGGTATATCATAAAACGAAGCAAGATGCGTTTCAGGCGGCGCAAAAGGCGACGATGGAGGCAAAAGAATGGCACGACCATTTAGTGCGCGACCGGGCCGACTACGGCCACCAGCTAGCTCATTTGCGGCAAGAAGTGAATGAGGCGTTTGCCCAAATTGAAAACGCGCTCGAGGTCGCTTCCGAAACGCAGCGCGCTCAGCTCGAGAAATTCCGCAACGATTTGCAAGGAATTGTCGCGGAGATCAATCAAGACGAGTAAGGGAATGCCGGCGGCCGACATTCCCTTTTCTAATGGCTATGGCAAGCCGGGATGGCGGAACGGCCGCCACGCTATTGGTTCTTTTTTCGTTTTTTGTTGTTTTGGCGCTGTGCTTCTGTCAGCGGTTCATTCGAGAACTCTTCGTTGTAGCCGGCGCCCATCCCTTGCGCTTTGGCGGCGTTCATGCCGGGGATGACGTGGTTCGCTTTCCGTTTCGCCATTCGTTTCACCTCCGTTCCTAGTTTGCGACGAAACGGGCCCCTTATTCCTTTTCAGCCGCTGTTAGGCATGAAAATGGTGAATTGATGGAAATCGTTATTTACAACCTGTCCTGTTCTATAATAAGATAAAAGCGTGCCGAACTTTATGGGGATTGGGAGAATTCATGCTATTTTTTCGACTTTTGCGCGGAAAAATAGTATAGTATTATTGTGAAGTGAAGGGGGTTATACATATGGCGAAACAGGATGCATTTAACGCCCGCTCTTCATTCGAAGTAAACGGTAAAAAATACAACTATTACCGTTTGCAAGCGCTTGAGGAAGCGGGAATCGGCCAGGTAAGCCGCCTGCCGTACTCGATCAAAGTATTGCTTGAATCGGTGCTCCGCCAAGTCGACGGCCGCGTCATTACGAAAGAGCACGTGGAGAACTTGGCGAAATGGGGAACGCCGGAAATGAAAGACATCGACGTGCCGTTTAAGCCGTCGCGCGTCATTTTGCAAGACTTCACCGGCGTGCCGGCTGTCGTTGATTTGGCGTCCATGCGCAAAGCGATGGCGGATTTGGGCGGCGATCCGTACGAAATCAACCCGGAAATTCCGGTCGATCTCGTCATCGACCACTCGGTGCAAGTTGACCGCTATGGGTCGGACGATGCGCTCGAGTACAACATGGACTTGGAATTCAAACGGAACGCTGAGCGGTACAAGTTTTTGAAATGGGCGCAAAAAGCGTTTGACAACTATCGGGCTGTTCCACCGGCGACCGGGATCGTCCACCAGGTGAACTTGGAATATTTGGCAAACGTCGTTCATGCGGTTGAAGGGGAAAACGGCGAATACGAAACGTTCCCGGATACGCTTGTCGGTACGGACTCGCATACGACAATGATCAACGGCATCGGCGTCCTCGGTTGGGGGGTCGGCGGCATTGAAGCGGAAGCGGGCATGCTTGGCCAGCCGTCATACTTCCCGGTTCCGGAAGTCATCGGCGTCCGCTTGACAGGCAAGTTGCCGGACGGTTCAACGGCGACTGACTTGGCGTTGAAAGTGACGCAAGTATTGCGGAAAAAAGGCGTTGTCGGCAAATTCGTTGAATTTTTCGGCCCAGGGGTGGCGACCTTGCCGCTGGCTGACCGGGCGACGATCGCTAACATGGCGCCGGAGTACGGGGCGACGTGCGGCTTCTTCCCGGTTGACGCCGAGGCGCTCGACTATTTGCGCTTAACCGGCCGCGATGAACACCATATCCAAGTCGTCGAGGCGTATTGCAAAGCGAACGGCTTGTTCTACACGCCGGACGCGCTGGAGCCGACGTTTACGGACGTCGTCGAAATCAACTTGTCGGAAATCGAAACGAACTTGTCCGGCCCGAAACGACCGCAAGACTTGATTCCGCTCTCGAAAATGAAGCAATCGTTCCGCGAGGCGGTGAAAGCGCCGCAAGGCAACCAAGGCTTCGGCCTGACGGAAGCGGACTTGGAGCGGGAAATTACGGTGACGTTAAACGGCGAACAAGTGAACATGAAAACAGGTGCCGTCGTCATCGCGGCGATCACAAGCTGTACGAATACATCGAACCCGTATGTCCTCGTCGCTGCCGGCTTGGTGGCGAAAAAAGCGGTGGAAAAAGGCCTCACGGTGCCGAAATACGTCAAAACGTCGCTCGCGCCGGGCTCGAAAGTCGTCACCGGCTATTTGCGCGACTCGGGCTTGCTTCCGTATCTCCAGCAGCTTGGGTTCAACGTCGTCGGTTACGGATGCACGACATGTATCGGCAACTCCGGTCCGCTCGCGCCAGAACTGGAAAAAGCGCTTGCTGAAAGCGATTTGCTTGTCACAAGCGTCCTGTCCGGCAACCGGAACTTTGAAGGCCGCATCCATCCGCTGGTGAAAGGCAACTATTTGGCATCGCCGCCGCTTGTCGTCGCCTATGCGCTCGCCGGCACGGTCGATATTGATTTGCTGAACGAGCCGATCGGCAAAGGCAAAGACGGCAACGACGTCTACTTCCGCGACATTTGGCCGTCGATGGAAGAAGTGAAAGACGTCGTCAAACGGGCGGTCGATCCGGAACTGTTCCGCAAAGAATATGAGCGCGTGTTCGACGGCAATCCGCGCTGGAACGCCATCGAAACGACGGACGAGCCGTTGTATCAATGGGACGAACACTCGACATACATCCAAAATCCGCCGTTCTTTGAAGGGCTGTCTCCGGATGTGCGCAAAGTCGAGCCGCTTACCGGCTTGCGCGTCGTCGGCAAGTTCGGCGACTCGGTCACGACCGACCATATTTCCCCGGCCGGCTCGATCGGCAAAAACACGCCGGCAGGCCAATATTTGATCTCGAAAGGCGTCGAGCCGAAAGACTTCAACTCGTACGGTTCGCGGCGCGGCAACCATGAAGTGATGATGCGCGGCACGTTTGCCAACATCCGCATCCGCAACCAAATCGCGCCGGGCACGGAAGGCGGCTACACGACGTACTGGCCGACGGGTGAAGTGATGTCGATTTATGACGCATGCATGAAATATAAACAAGACGGCACCGGGCTTGTCGTCGTCGCCGGCAAAGACTACGGCATGGGCAGCTCGCGCGACTGGGCGGCGAAAGGAACGTTCTTGCTCGGCATCAAGACGGTCATCGCCGAAAGCTTTGAGCGCATCCACCGCTCGAACCTCGTCTTGATGGGCGTCTTGCCGCTTCAATTCAAAGAAGGCGAAAACGCAGAAACGCTCGGCTTAACGGGCAAAGAAGTGTTCGAAGTCCAGATCGATGAGAGCGTCAAACCGCGCGACCTCGTCAAAGTGACGGCGACAAACCCAGAGACGGGCGAGAAAAAAGAGTTTGAAGTGATCGTCCGCTTCGACAGTGAAGTGGAAATCGATTACTATCGCCATGGCGGCATTTTGCAAATGGTGCTGCGCGAAAAACTGGCGAAAGTGAAACAATAACTATAAAAAGCAGGCTTCCGCACCGGGAAGCCTGCTTTATTTTGTGTTGAGCTTTTTCGCCGCGTTTTCGAGCTTGCTTTTCGGGTCCGGAGTAAGCGTTCCGTCTTGGCCGAAGCCTTGCGGGTTGACGCCCGGCGCCTTCGTGCCGCGATTGCGGCCGCCGTTTTTCGCCATCGTTTTCACCTCCACTTGGATAGTATGGCCGGTCTAGGTGAAAATATAAGCAAAGCACGGCCGGCAAAGGAGGGAAGAGCGATGAACAAAGGGTTAAAAACGGCGCTCGCAACGATCGCGCTGGCGCAGTTTTTAAAGATCCCGATCAAACAGCTTGAGACAGGCCGGTGGGATTGGCGGTTGTTTTTCGAAACAGGGGGAATGCCAAGCTCCCACTCCGCCGGCGTTTCGGCGTTGGCGACGTTTATCGCGTTAGAACGGGGGATGCGGACGATTGATTTTGCGCTCGCCGCGCTGTTCGGGTTGATCGTCATGTACGATGCGCAAGGAGTGCGGCGCCAAGCAGGCGAACTCGCCTTGCGCCTGAACGAGCTTACCGAAGAAGTCAAAAAGCTCGAAGACGATCCGCAACAGGACGTATACCAAAAACGGCAGCAACAGCTCCGCGCCCGCCTTGGCCATCAGCCGATCGAAGTCGTCGGCGGAGCACTTCTTGGGATTGCGACTGGCGCTGTTTCTCATTGGGCGTGCCGCCGCAGGCGAAAGGGCTAGACGGTGAAGCGAATGAGGCATCGGCGCTTCAGGAGGATGAGATGGATCGGACAATGAAGCGGCATGATGCAATTTCTTAATTTGGAAAGCAGCATGGACGCCATGTTTCTTTTTGCCTTAAGACAGGTAATAAAGAAAAACGTGTTTTTCACCGTCTTTCGGGAAGGCCGGCAAGTGAACGAGCAAGGAAGCGCCGTCCTTTCGTTTTTCACCTGGAGACATGTTAGACGTGGATCAGTTCACTGCGGGGATGATGGACAGTGAAACGCCCAATGCGACGAAAAAAGCTGTCCCGCCTTTCATGCAGGACAGCTTTTGCTGCTATGAGGAGATGTTCCGTTTTTCCCGCCACCGTTTCTCCCATAAGCGTGCACTTGGAAGTTCAGAGAGGATCATACCGGCCAAAATGGCGATGCCGCCGAGCAAAGCAGACGGCGACAGCCGCTCGCCGGCCCAAAGATAGGCGGTCAGAGCAGCGAACACCGGCTCCGTAGCGAAAATGAGCGCTACGCGGGTTGGCGTCGTATATTTTTGCACCTTCGTCTGGATGAAAAAGGCAGCTGTCGTCGCCAATAGCGAGGTGATCGCGAGCGCCCCCCACACTTCCGGACGGCGGAGCACCGCCGTGTTCCACATGTTTGTCGCCTCCTCAAACCAAAAAGCAAAGATGAAACAGAGGACGGCGACGGTAAAAATTTGCACCATCGTTAACAGCAATGTCGAATAACGTGACGAATATTGACCGGTGATGAGAATGTGCATGGCAAAGGAAATGGCGCAAAAGAAGACGAAGACGTCGCCGCGGTTGAATGACAGCTCGGCTCCGCCCGTCAGCCAATATAAACCGAAGGCGGCGAGCACCGCTCCGACAGCTGCATTTGCGGTCGGTTTTTGCTTTAGCATCAAAAACGAAAATAGCGGCACGAGTACGACACTCAGCCCGGTAATAAAGCCTGCTTTCGAGGAAGTTGTATACAAAAGCCCGACCGTTTGGAACGCATAGCCGCTAAACAACCACAACCCCATCCAAGCCCCGGCGCCGACGACCCGCCATGATAACTGGGCGAGCAGCGGGCGGGAAACGATGGCCGTCCATGCGAACAAGGACAAGCCGGCCAAACTGAAGCGGACGGCGTTAAACGATAACGGCTCTAAAAAGGAAATGGCGTTTTGGACGACGACGAACGTCGCCCCCCAGACGAACGCCACCGCCAGCAAACTAAGATCGGCGACGGTTTGCTGCTTCAATTCGATTCCCCCTTGTTTGTCTGTCCACGTCGAGCCATTTGATCGGCTGCTAGCCGCTAGTGTATCATAAATGCGCCGAAAAAAACATACTTTTTTGGAAAAAGGGTGGGCGGCATCACAAAACGGTTGATACAACCGTTCATCGTGCATAAAAATAGGTAATGAACAAGGGCGGAAGTGTGGTAAAATAAAAATCAGCTTTGATCATCGCAACGCGGAAGGGTGACGACCGTTGGATGTGCAAATCCATTGGACATATATCACGCCGAAAAAGCAAGAAACCGTTCTCGTATCAGATTGGATCGATGCCCAAGAGGCGCTTCGGTTGGCTGATGATTTTGAAAAAACCGGGCGGACGAAGGCGCTTGAGTTCATCGACCGAAACGGGACCGCGTGGTCGAAAAAAGAGCTCGAGAAGCTGCTGAAGGAATTCGAAAGCGAGCCGCATGACGTCGTAGCGTATTTTGATGGCGGGTTTGACCATGAGACGGCTCAAGGCGGCGTCGGCGCGGTTGTGTATTATAAGCAAAATGACCACCGCTACCGGCTGCGCGCCAACCGCCAGCTCGGCGAAATCAAGTCGAACAACGAAGCGGAGTATGCGGCGTTTTGGTTTGTGATGCAGCTGCTTGAGGAGCTTGGCGTCCGCCATTTGCCAGTGACGTTCCGCGGCGATTCTCATGTTGTGTTAAAGCAGCTGTCAGGCGACTGGCCGTGTTTGGAAGACGATTATAACGCCTGGCTTGACCGCATTGAAGCAAAAATGCGCGACCTTGGCATTCAGCCGGCGTATGAGCCGATTTCGCGCAAGCAAAATAAAGAGGCGGATTCGCTCGCGCGCCAAGCGCTCGACGGACAGCTGATCACGAGCCGAATGGAATTGACGGAGAAAGGGTAAGGTTCGATGGGAAAGAAGCGAAACCGACGGAAAGAAATATTGGAACAAATCGCTCAGCTTGAAGAAATGTACTGCCACGGCTGCTTTTTAAAGAGCACGTTCCGCAAAGAGTACGGGAAAACGTACGCCCAGTCGTTTTGCATCCAGCAATGCACGGTCGGGGAACAAGTGCGGCAGTACGGGGAGATGCTGCTTTCCGCACCGCCGCGCCCGCGTCAATGACAGGCGATGGGAACAGGCGGCGTTTCCCTTACGCGGTTTGTGCGGCCGATGCGGGGCAACCGGCGTTTTTGTGCGTCTAGAAGAGCGGTGATTAAAGGAGCAGGTTGCTTCACCGCCTTGTTTCTCAAATTGAGAAACCTTTTGACATCAGCTTCTCGTTTCACGTCATTCGACGTCTGCTAGGGGCGATCGCTGTTTTTCACCAGCCTTCTAGAGGCGGCAGGCGGCGGGGATGGCGCGGCAGCATAGCGAAAAGCGCTTCGCCCGCCGGGCGAAGCGGGGGAATGCGCCCGAAGAGGCCGGCAGCAAAAAGAGCTTCGCCTAGCGAAGCTCCGACCGATCCGGGTTATTGTTGCGCCTCGCGAAGCTGGTGCTCAGCGCGGGTCAACTTTTGTTCGCATTGGGCAAGAACGTCGTCGTCCACGCCGGTCGCTTCCTGCCGGGCGCGGGCGAGCTGGCGGCGGGCGTTTTCGATCGCTTGTTCCGCGTGGTCAAGCATTTCCGGGTCAAGCTGCATTGTCGCCTGGCCGACCATTTTTTCTGCCGTCTCGACGAACATTTCCACTTGTCTTAAATCATTGTATCCTGTATGTACGTCGGCATCGCGTTTCGCCATATGAACACCTCCCTTTTGTTATTGTTTGCCGCCTTGCCGGAACTATACAAAAGGAAAATGAAAAAGGCATCCTTGCCTGTGCAGGATGCCTTTTGTTCCGCTGCCGTTCTTTCGTCTATGTCAACGAAGCTTTATAATTTGACAACGTTCGCTGCTTGCGGTCCGCGGTTTCCTTGTACGATTTCAAACGAAACTTCTTGGCCTTCTTCTAACGTTTTGAACCCTTCACCTTGGATTGCCGTGAAGTGAACGAATACGTCCGAACCGCCTTCCACTTCGATAAAACCGTAGCCTTTTTCGTTGTTAAACCATTTTACTTTACCACGTTGCATAATACTGAATTCCTCCTAATACCTTTAGCCAGCTTGGCTAACCTCAAGATTTTTATCAAATAACAAAATATACTCCACAGCAATCCAAGAAGCGTATTCGTGCTGAATGCCTGAAATATATTCTGTTATGTGATGACTTTACTATACACTACCGAAGGCTACCGCGTCAAGCAAAAGAAAGGAAATTTCCGAAAAAAGTGGCTTGCCCGTCTAAGAAATGCCGCATGGAAAAGGAAAACGGGCGGCTGAAGGAGAAAAAAGTCATGAACGACCGAAAAAAACCATACATTGGAATAGGAACGACAAAAAGGGGGAGAAGCGGATGTACCGCGGAAAAATCGCGGGCCAAGAAGTGATCGTCCGGCTGGGCAACCGGGTGAGCCGCCGTTATTTCAGCGACAATAAAATTTACCACATGGTTCTTTCATATGGGGAATCGGCGTTCCGCAAAGGACAGGACACGTTTTGCATCTACAACGACCGCGTCGGCCTGATCGTTGCGGAAGTCGAGCAGCGGGATGTTCCGGTCATCCGGATCGACTACATTATTGAAAATGAAAATGTATATGAATAACCGATTGACAACGGAAGATGAATGCGGTAATCTCGAATGTAAGCGGTAACAAAAAACTGCATTCGTCTGTTTCACCCCGAGACAGACTTTTGCCGTGCAGGCAATCGTCTGTTTATTTTTTGGCTTCGGTTGAAACGGGCGGCGGCTTTTTTTCGTATATTGAAATGACAAGAGAGATAGACTAAAGAGGTGACGATCAGTGCTGTTGCGCAAAATGATGTCAAGGGTCGGGGTCGGATCGGCGCACGTCGACTTGATTTTAAATAAATCGTTATGGCGGCAAGGTGAAACGATTCAAGGGGTCGTTCATATTTACGGTGGAACGGTTGAACAAATGATCAAACGGCTCGATGTCGAGCTTGTGCAAAAAACAATTGAAAACGGCAAGGAGCGCGATGCGGTCGTGGCTGTCATCCCGGCGGCCGGCGCGTTTGCGATCAAGCCGGGGGAGAAAAAGGAAATCCCGTTTGCCTACACGATCCCGGATACGTTGCCGCTGTCGCGCCCAGGTCGGTCGTATCGGTTCATCACCCGCCTTCACATCGAGGATGCGGTCGATACGCTCGACTTCGACTACGTGCAAATTTTGCCGAAAAAATAGGTTGACAACGCTTACACATTTGCGCTATACTAAAGATAAGTTAATCAGTTTGTGGCGGAGAAACGGAGACCCACACATGTTCCCTTGAAATGGGGAAGTGTGTGGGTTTTTGTTTTTTCACCCGACAGACAACCCTCCGGAGGGTTTGGCTCAAGCAGGAAATGACAAGGAAAATCACGAATGAAAAGGAGGAAGCAAGCAAATGTCGCCATTTTTAGGAGAACTCATCGGCACCGCATTGCTCATCATTTTCGGCGCGGGTGTGTGCGCTGGGGTCAATTTGAAGAAATCGTATGCGGCCAATTCCGGTTGGATTGTTATCACGATGGGGTGGGGGCTGGCGGTCGCGGTCGCGGTGTATGCCGTCGGCCGGTATAGCGGCGCCCATCTCAACCCGGCGCTGACGGTAGCGTTGGCCATAAGCGGCGATTTTCCGTGGAAAGATGTCCCCGGCTATGTGTTCGCGCAAGTACTTGGCGCTATGATTGGAGCTGCCGTCATCTATCTTCACTATTGGCCGCATTGGAAAGAAACGGACGATCCGGGCGTCAAGCTTGGCGTGTTCGCCACCGGCCCCGCCGTGCCGAATACGGTTGCCAATTTGCTTAGTGAGATCATCGGTACGTTTGTGCTGGTTTTGGCCATCTTGGCCATTGGCGCCAACCAATTCGCCGATGGGCTCAATCCGTTTGTCGTTGGTTTTTTGATTGTGGCGATTGGGCTGTCGCTCGGCGGTACGACCGGATACGCTATCAACCCGGCCCGCGATTTCGGACCGCGCCTCGCCCATTTTTTGCTGCCGATCCCGGGAAAGGGGCCGTCGAACTGGTCGTATGCATGGGTGCCGATTGTCGGGCCGCTGCTTGGCGGCGCGTTAGGCAGTTTGGTGTATAAAGCCGTTTTCTTGGGAAAACCGACCGGCGCATTATGGGGAGTGCTGGCGGCCACCGCCGTCGTGTTGGCCGGGGCGAAACTGGCAGCCGGAAAGACGTCTAGCGCCGCAAGCCGCTATTCTTCTTGACCGTTTGTGTTGGCGCGGATGCAAGTGAGTGAATCGAAAACGATCAAGAGAAGGGGAGGACGATACTATGGATCAATACATTTTATCCATCGACCAAGGCACAACCAGCTCGCGCGCGATTTTGTTCAATCAAAAAGGCGAAATCGTCCATATGGCGCAAAAAGAGTTTACCCAATATTTCCCGCAGCCCGGCTGGGTCGAACATAACGCAAACGAAATTTGGGGTTCGGTGCTTGCGGTCATTGCCAGCGTCTTGTCTGAGGCGCAAGTGAAGCCGGAACAAGTGGCGGCGATCGGCATTACGAACCAGCGGGAAACGACGGTTGTTTGGGAGAAGGACACCGGCAACCCGATTTACAACGCCATCGTCTGGCAGTCGCGGCAGACAACCGGCATTTGCGATGAACTGAAAGCGAAAGGGTATGACCCTCTATTTCGCGAAAAAACCGGCTTGCTGATTGACGCCTATTTTTCCGGGACAAAAGTGAAATGGATTTTGGACCATGTCGAGGGGGCGCGCGAACGGGCGGAGCGCGGTGAACTGTTGTTTGGCACGATCGACACGTGGCTCATTTGGAAGCTGTCCGGCGGCCGCGCCCATGTGACCGACTATTCAAACGCTGCGCGCACATTGATGTTTAACATTCATACGCTTGAATGGGATGACGAACTGCTTGCGATTTTAAATGTGCCCAAGGCGATGCTTCCTGAAGTGCGGCCATCGTCGGAAGTATACGCGAAAACCGTTCCATACCATTTCTTTGGCGTCGAAGTGCCGATCGCCGGAGCGGCGGGCGACCAGCAGGCGGCCTTGTTCGGCCAAGCGTGCTTTACGGAAGGGATGGCGAAAAATACGTACGGCACCGGCTGCTTTATGCTGATGAATACGGGGGAAAAAGCGGTGCAGTCGAAGCACGGGCTGCTGACGACGATTGCCTGGGGCATCGACGGCAAGGTTGAATACGCGCTTGAAGGCAGCATTTTCGTCGCCGGCTCCGCCATTCAATGGCTGCGCGACGGCTTGCGGATGATCAAAACGGCAGCGGATAGCGAAGCATACGCCGAAAAAGTCGAGTCAACGGACGGGGTGTATGTCGTTCCAGCGTTCGTCGGCCTCGGCACCCCGTATTGGGACAGCGAGGTGCGCGGGGCGGTGTTTGGCCTCACGCGCGGCACGACGAAAGAGCATTTCATCCGCGCAACATTGGAATCGCTCGCTTACCAGACGAAAGACGTGCTCGCTGCTATGGAAGCCGATTCCGGCATCTCGCTGACTACGTTGCGCGTCGACGGCGGGGCGGTGAAAAACAACTTGCTCATGCAGTTTCAAAGCGATTTGCTCGCTGTGCCGGTCGAGCGGCCGGTTGTGAATGAAACGACGGCCTTAGGTGCAGCGTATTTGGCCGGACTGGCGGTCGGCTACTGGAACAGCCGGGATGACATCGCCGCCCAATGGCAGCTGGAGCGCCGGTTTGAGCCGGACATGTCCGAGGAGCGGCGGACTGCGCTCTATGAAGGCTGGAAAAAAGCGGTGCGGGCGGCGATGGCGTTTAAATAAGCATTGGGAAACAAAACGGAAATCGATCGTGAATGGGCGGACGCGGCCAGCTATGTCATTTCCCGCTTTTCTGTCCATTGCTTAGGCGGATGCCTCCTTCACGGAGCATCCGCCAATTTATTGTCCCAAACGGGGGGGGACCGAACTTTCGTTCGTGGTTATGTTTTCTATCAGGCATATGACTGGGAAGGAATCAAAAAATTTACTTATATTTTACAGAAAATATTGAATTACTAAAAAAATATGATAGAATAATATCAAAATATTATACATAGTCTAAAATTTAGTGAAACTAACAAAAGGGAGAAGGACACATTGGCAAAGCAAACGTTGTTGGAAATTGAGGGGCTGCGAGTCTCTTTTCGCATTGGGGATGACTATTATGCGGCGGTCGACGACGTTTCGCTGGCGATCGAGGAAAACGAAGTCGTCGCTCTTGTCGGGGAGTCCGGGTGCGGCAAAAGCGCGCTCGCTTTGTCCATCATGGGACTCCATCCGCCCGAAAAGACAAAAATTGAGGGGCGCTTGCAGTTTAAAGGAACAAATTTGCTGTCGCTTTCCATTTCCGAACTGAACCGTATCCGCGGCAAAGAAATCGGGATGATCTTTCAGGATCCGTTAACGGCGCTCAATCCGCTCATGACGGTGGGCCGGCAAATCGAGGAAAGCATGGACTACCATCTGCGCTTGTCGACAGCTGAAAAAAAGAAACGAACGATCAACTTGCTTCACAAAGTCGGCATTCCTGAACCGGAAAAAGTGTACCATCGCTATCCGCACGAACTGTCCGGAGGAATGCGGCAACGGGTCGTGATCGCGATCGCCGTCGCTTGCGAGCCTGCTTTATTGATCGCCGATGAGCCGACGACAGCGCTTGACGTGACGATTCAGGCGCAAATTATGGGGCTTTTGAAAGAGTTGAAGCAACAAATGAAAACGAGCATTATTTTGATCACGCACGATTTAGGGGTCGTGGCGGAAATGGCGGACCGCGTAGCCGTCATGTACGCAGGGGAAATCGTTGAATTGGCGGACGTCGATACCATTTTCCACCGCCCGCTTCATCCATACACCCGCTCGTTGTTGCAGTCAATCCCGTCCGCGCAGACGAAAAAAGAACGGCTTCACGTCATTCAAGGAATCGTTCCTCCGCTGCATAAGTTGCCGCGGCGCGGCTGCCGTTTCCAATCGCGCATCGGCTGGATCGGAGCAGACAAGCATGAGGAGGAGCCGAAACTGCGCGAAGTGGAGTCGAGGCATTGGGTGCGTTGCACATGCTACCAACATTTTTATTTTCCGGATGATCAAACAGTAGGTGGGGTCGACTATGGCGCTTCTTAACGTCAACCATTTGAAAGTATACTATCCGGTGCGCGGCGGTTTTTTTCGCCGTGTGATCGGCCATGTCCGTGCAGTGGACGATGTCAGCTTTTCTTTGAATCAAGGGGAAACGTACGGGCTTGTCGGCGAATCGGGTTGCGGCAAAACGACGACGGGGCGCACGATCATCGGCCTTATTCGGGCAACGGCCGGTGAAGTGCTGTTTGAAGGGACCGATTTGACAAAGCTGGATCGCCGCCAGTTCCATGCGTATCGAAAGGACATTCAAATGATTTTTCAAGATCCGTATTCCTCTCTAAATCCGCGCAAGCGTGTGCTCGATATTGTCGCCGAGCCGCTCCGCAATTTCGAACGTCTGTCCCCGCAAGAGGAGCGGCAGAAGGTGCAATATGTTTTGGAACGGGTCGGCTTGAGTGCTGAGTCGATCTATAAATATCCGCACGAATTTTCCGGCGGACAGCGCCAACGCATTGGCATTGCGCGGGCGCTCACGCTCAATCCGAAGCTCATCATCGCCGATGAGCCGGTGTCGGCGCTTGATGTGTCGGTGCAGGCGCAAGTGTTGAATTTCATGAAAGAAATCCAGCAGGAGTACGGACTGACGTATTTGTTTATCAGCCATGATTTGGGGATCATCCGGCATATGTGCAACCGGATCGGCATTATGTACCGCGGCCGGCTCGTTGAGGAAGGGACGAGCGAGGAAATTTTTACGGATCCGCAGCATATTTATACGAAGCGGCTACTTTCCGCCATTCCGAATGCCGACCCGCGCGAACGCAGCAAACAGGCGGCGCTGCGCCGAGAAGTGGAAGAAGAATATGCGCAAGCGTATTCGCGCTATTTTGATGAAAATGGGCGGGCGTATCCGCTAAAATCCATTTCACCGACTCACTCCGTAGCTATTCCGTAAAGAGAGGAAGACGGAACGATGTTGAAGTTTATTTTGCGCCGAATCTTGATCATGATTCCGCAACTATTTTTGTTAAGCGTCCTCATTTTTCTGCTGGCGAAGGCGATGCCAGGCGATGCGCTGACGGGACAGCTGGCGGCCAACCCGAAAATGGATCCGCAGACGCTTGCGGAAATGAGAGAAAAACTTGGCTTGAATGATCCGGTACATATTCAATACATCCGTTGGGTGAAAAACATGCTGCATGGGGATCTTGGCCTTTCCTATACCCACCAGCAGCCGGTCACTGATCTGCTGGCCGGACGGATTGGGAATACGGTGTTGCTGTCGGCGGCGATTTTAATTTTGACGTACCTGATTGCCATTCCACTTGGCATCGTGTCGGGGCGATGGACAGATACATGGGCCGATAAGCTGATCGTCGGCTACAGCTATCTCGGGTTTGCCACGCCGCTGTTCATTTTTGCTTTGATCATGCTGTTTATTTTCGGTTTTCATCTCGGTTGGTTTCCAACCGGCGGCAGCGTGGACGTTCAAGTCGAGGAAGGGACGCTCGCTTACTATTTGAGCAAATTGAACCATCTCATGCTTCCGGCCTTGTCCGGAGCACTCATTAACACAGTGGTGACCATTCAATATTTGCGCAGCGAAATCATCGATACGAAAGTGAAAGATTTCGTGAAAACGGCGCGGGCGAAAGGCGTGCCGGAACGGCACATCTATTGGCGCCATATTTTGCGCAATTCGTTTTTGCCGATTGCGGCGTTTTTAGGGTATGAAATCACGGGGCTTGTCGGCGGTTCGGTTTTTTTGGAGTCGATTTATAGCTACCCGGGGCTTGGCCAGCTGTTTTTGCAGTCGATTATGCAGCGGGATTACAGCGTCGTGACGGCGCTCGTCATGATTTCCGGTTTGGCGACGCTGGTGGGCACGCTGTTGTCGGACATCATTTTGAGTGCGGTCGATCCGCGCATCCGGATTGAGTAGGGGAGGAGGAAGTCAGCTGACATGAAAGTGGAAGTAAGCGGTTCAACGCCGGTCGGAGTGAACATCGAGAAAAGCCCTTCCGCCTTTTCGGTCATGTGGCGGGAGGTGGTTCGGGATCGGCTCGCGCTTGGTTCGCTCATCATTTTAGGGATCATTTTGTCGATCGTTTATGGCGTTTCGCTCTTTTTGGATCAGGAAGAAATCGCGAAAGTGGATTTTCTTTCCATATATTCTCCGCCGTCAGCGGAGCATTGGCTTGGCACAGACTACGGAGGACGAGATGTGTTTGGCCAGCTCATCATCGGCGCCCGCAATTCGTTTACGATCGGGTTGGCCATTACGCTCATCACCGGCCTCATCGGGTTGACGATTGGGCTGATTGCTGGGTATTTTGGCGGCTGGATTGACAATGTGATTATGCGCATCATCGATTTCATTCTCGTTCTGCCATTTTTAATGCTGGTTATTGTCTTTGTCGCCATTGTGCCCAAATATAATGTATGGACGTTCATTTTGATCATGAGCGCGTTTTTGTGGACAGGCAAAGCCCGGCTGATCCGTGCCAAAACGCTTGCCGAGCGCGAGCTGGATTATGTCAGCGCGTCAAAGACGCTCGGCACGCCGGATTGGAAAATCATTATTTTTCAAATTTTGCCCAATCTAAGCTCGATCATTATCGTCAATTTGACGTTAACTTTGGCGGGCAACATCGGCATCGAGTCCGGGCTCACGTATCTTGGCTTCGGGCTGCCGGAGAGCACGCCAAGTTTAGGAACTCTTGTCAGTTATGCGACAAATCCAGACGTGCTGCAGAACAAGTGGTGGGTATGGCTGCCTGCATCATTGCTCATTTTAGTAATGATGCTGTGCATAAATTTCATCGGCCAAGCGTTAAAGCGTGCGGCTGATGCAAGACAACGATTAAGTTAAAGGGGGAAGAAAAAGTGAAGAGAAGGTGGTTGACGGCTCTCGTCGCGCTCCTGCTCGTGCTCGCCGGATGCACGGGCAAATCCGACACGACGAGCGGAAAGGGCAACAACAAAGAAAAACCGGCAGCCCAGAAGGAAGACATCAGCCAATTCCCGATGACGGTGAAAAATGACGGGAAAATCATCGATGGCGGTGTGTTGAAATACGGCCTTGTGTCCGATACGCCGTTTGAAGGGACGCTCAGTTATGCGTTCTACACGGGAGCTCCCGATGCAGAGATTTTGCAATTTTTCGATGAATCGCTTTTCCGGACGAACGGCGACTATGAGATTACGAATGACGGTGCTGCCACATACGAGCTGTCGGAAGACAAAAAGACGATGACGATCCGCATCAAAGACAATGTCAACTGGCATGACGGCCAGCCGGTGACCGCCGAAGACTTGGAGTATGCGTATTTGGTCATCGGCCATAAAGATTACACCGGCGTCCGCTATGGCGATGCGCTCATTCAAGGCATCGTCGGGATGGAAGAATATCATAGCGGCAAAGCGGATAAAATTTCCGGCATTAAAGTGATCGACAAAAAGACGTTGACGATCACGTGGAAACAAGCCAATCCGTCGGTCTTGACAGGCATCTGGGCGTATCCGCTGCCGAAGCATTACTTGAAAGACATTCCGATCAAAGACTTGGCGAAATCGGATAAAATCCGGAAAAACCCGATTGGCTTCGGGCCGTTCAAAGTGAAGAAAATCGTTCCGGGCGAGTCGGTCGAATTTGTCCGCAATGATGACTACTGGGCCGGCAAACCGAACTTGGAAGGCGTCATTTTGAAAGTTGTCAGCCCGCAAGTCGTCCTGCAAGCGCTGAAAAAAGGCGAAATTGACATCGCTGAGTTCCCGACTGACCAATATTTGAACGCTAAAGGGGCGAAAAACATTCAGTTTATCGGCAGGGTGGACCTGGCGTACAACTATATCGGCTTTAAACTCGGCCATTGGGATGCGAAAAAGCAGGAAAACGTAATGGATAATCCGAAATTCCAAAACAAAAAACTGCGCCAGGCGATGGCGTATGCCATCAACAACCAAGAGGTGGCTGACCGCCTGTATCATGGCTTGCGCTTCCCGGCGAACACGCTCATTCCGCCGTCGTTCCCAGGTTATCATGACAGCTCCATCAAAGGGTATACGTACAATCCGGAAAAAGCGAAACAATTGCTGGATGAAGCGGGATATAAAGATGTGGATGGCGACGGCCTCCGCGAAGATCCGAACGGCAAAAAATTCAAGATCAACTTCTTGGCGATGAGCGGCGGGGACATCGCTGAACCGTTGGCCAAATTTTATATGCAATGCTGGAAAGATGTCGGCCTCGATGTCCAACTTGTTGACGGACGTTTGGCGGAGTTCAACTCCTTCTATGATATGGTCGAAAAAGACGATCCGAAAGTGGACGTTTACGCAGCCGCATGGGGGACGGGCACCGACGTCGATCCATATGGATTGTATGGACGCAACGTCATGTTCAACTACTCGCGCTGGGTGAATGAGAAAAACGATGAACTGTTGGAAAAAGGCCACTCTGAACAAGCGTTTGACAAAGAATATCGACGGAAAATTTACAGCGAATGGCAACAGATGATGAACGAAGAAGTTCCGGTCATTCCGACATTGTATCGTTCGGCCATCTATGCGGTCAACAACCGCGTCGCCAACTTCACGGTCGATCCGGGCTCGAAACTGACGTGGAAAGATGTCGGCGTCACGTCAGAGCAACCGGAGGTCGAACAATAACAATTGCCACCTTTGTTGATGTATGATAATATTGAAATCAAATTGCATACGTCTTATCAAGAGTGGGCGAGAGAACGGGCTTGATGACCCCACAGCAACCTGCCCCTGGCAAGGTGCTAACACCCGCAAAGCGATTTCGCTTTGGATGATAAGAACGGCTGCCCCCTTTCGCATCATTCCGAGGCGGAAGGGGTTTTTTATTGAATGGGAGGTGAGGGGGAAACAGTGGCGGAACGACTGTCGCTCCGGCCTGTATGGCGGCGCATTTGCCGGCGGCGACGTTTGCCGTTCATGTCATGCGTTGCGTGCGGACGGAACTCATTCGCTTTGATCCGCAGGCGGCCGTGCATGTCGACCGCGGGGACAGATATGTCCATTTGTATGGGGAAGCGCAAGGAACGATGTTTTCCATCGTGCTGACGAACGATGAGGTGGATGAATGGAAAGCGGAAGGACCGTATGCCCTTGACCGCTATCTATGGATGGAGCTAGGGAAAAAAGACATTCTCCCACCACGAATGACCCCGTATTTGCGAACCGTGTTTTCAATTGAATCATAGAAAGGAAGAACAACGAATGGCAGTCAAAAAATTTGAGCACGTCGGCATCCAAGTGAAAGATATTGAAACATCAAAGGCATTTTATCAAAACGTCGTCGGCCTCGAGCTGATCAGCGAGATGATCCATACAAACGGAACGATGAAACTGGCGTTTTTAGGGCTTAACGGGCAGATCATCGTCGAGCTCATTGAAGGGTACAATCCGAACTTGCCGACGGAAGGAAAAGTGCATCATGTCGCCTTTACGGTCGAAGGCATTGAACAGGAGAAAGAGCGGCTCGTGTCGCTTGGCGTCCCGCTCGTTTGGGAGGACATTACCGAGCTTCCGAACGGGGCGAAATATTTGTTTTTCCTCGGTCCAGACGGCGAATGGATCGAATTTTACGAGCCGGAACGATCGGCAGAATAAACACGGGCGGTCCGCTGTTTGGACCGCCTCTATGCACTGACTGCTTATCTGTCAGCGTTTCGCGCCCGTTTCTTCGTCGGCCTTGCCCGCCGCTAAGCAACCATCCTCCTAAATAGGAGTCGTCGTCCTCTCTATTCAATGGTATACTAGAAAAGGAGAGGGGGAGATGTGTAGTGGAAGAAACGATCGTTCACGCCATTCAAGACGACTATCCCGATGAATTCGCTTGGTGCTATGGCTGCGGCCGTTTGAATGAGACGGGCCATCATTTCCGCACCGGATGGCAAGGGGACAAGACGGTGACGGTGTATACGCCGCGCCCGGAACATACGGCGATTCCTGGGTTTGTATACGGCGGGCTGATCGCCTCGCTCATCGATTGTCACGGCACCGGTTCAGCAGCGCTGGCGCTGCATCGGAAAAACGGCCATGAGCCGGGCAGCGGGGAGGCGCCGCCGCGTTTTGTCACCGCTTCGCTGCACGTCGATTTTCTCAAACCGACGCCGCACGGGGTGCCGCTTATGGCCATTGGCACGGTGACGGAAATTCATCCGAAAAAATGGCAAGTGGACACCGAAGTGTTCGCCAACGGCGAACTGTGCGCCCGCGGGCAAGTTGTGGCCGTCGTGATGCCAAAAACGTTTGTCCGGGCGTAACGAGCAGCGAAAAGCGCCGAGGAGCGACTGGTTTTGACAGCGCTTTCTTCGGCGCTTCGCTGCTGAGGGCGGCGAAGAATCGAGCGACGAATCCCCCTACAGTTCGGCTCCCGATGGCGTGCAAAGCCTATCATCATTCCTCCCTGCCATTTGTTGAGGTCTAGGGCGGTGGGAGACGTTGTTCGAAATGCCGTTTTACGAGATCTTGCCGCTTTCTTTCCAGTAGGTTTTTGCCTTCTTTCAGATCCTGTCCATGATCCGCTCTCTTGCAGGAAAGACCGGTGTTTCATCGTTTTTCCATGATCAGCACGGACGACGTGGCGCTCGCCACCTCTTTGCTGTTTTGCCGCACGATGGCGGTCACATAGGCGATGGTTTTCCCGAATTTTTCCACCCGCGCCTCGATTTCGGCCTCTCCCGCTGTTGCTGGGCGGTGAAACGTCGTTTGCAAGTTGATCGAGGCGTGCATTTGATCATCGCGAAGCAAGGTCGTCACCGCATAAGCCATCACAATATCCGCCGCTGCGCCGACAAACCCGCCCATAATGACGCCGTTGCCGTTGAGCAGCGATTCGCTGATCGTCCATACGCCTTTCGCATAGCCGTTTTGTGCTTCTGTCAAGCGAACGCCGAGTGTTGTATCGCACGGCGGCGGCGCGCTTTGGCCGGTGATGACCTCATGCAAGTTTGTCAGTTGCTTCATCGCTTAACACCCTTTCTGTAATGGAGTCAGATGGTTGTATTCGCCAAACGGCGGCGATTTCCTCTTTTTACGTCCGCGGGGAGGAGAACGGCAAGGCGGCAGCGAAAGAAACAAACAGCTGATGATGGAAAGGAGATGATCTCATGTATCAATCGCCAGACGCCAACCGCTGGACGGGACGGGTGGACAGTGTGAGCGATGAGCAGGCGTTTCGCCTCCATCAGCGCATTCGTTTGCTCGATTTGTCCAAGTCTTTGGAGCCGATGGAACGATCGGCGGCGTTCATCGGGTTTGCGTGCGACGAAGGAGTACGCCGCAACCAAGGCCGCCAAGGGGCGAAAGAGGCGCCGGCTGCCGTGAAAGCGGCGCTGGGGAGGCTGCCATGGCATCTTCCACAAGGCGCGTCCGTCTTTGATGCGGGCGATGTCGTTTGCGTGGACGGACAGCTCGAACAAAGCCAGGCCGAACTCGGAAAAGCCGTCGCCCGCCTGCTGCGAAGCGGCGCGGCGCCTATCGTGATCGGCGGCGGCCATGAGACGGCGTATGGCCATTACGTAGGCGTCCGCGAAGCGCTTGGGCCGAACGCCCGCCTTGGCATCATCAACATTGACGCCCATTTCGATTTGCGGCCGTACGATGACGGGCCGACGTCCGGGACGATGTTTCGGCAAATTTTGGATGAAGATAAACAAGTGGGGTATTGCTGCTTAGGGATTCAAAAACTTGGGAACACGGCAGCGCTGTTTGCGGATGCACAGCGGTACGGATGCGAGTACATGCTTGAAGAACAGCTGACCGCCGAGCCGATCGAGGCGGCTTATGAACAGATCGAACGATTTGCCTCAAAGTATGACAGCGTGATGTTGACCATTTGCATGGACGCCATCAGCGCTGCCGCCGCGCCGGGGGTGAGTGCGCCGTCGCCGTTTGGACTCGCTCCGTCGCTGGTGCGCGCGCTCGTCCGCCGCATCGTTTCCCACGCAAAAACGATCAGTGTCGACCTTTGCGAAGTCAACCCGCTCGTGGATGAAGGAGGAAAAACCGTGGCGCTAGCCGCCGCTTTTTGCATGGAAATCCTTCTTTATTTTCGACGTTTGCAAAGCAGCGTCGAAAACGTTCGATGAACATGTTGCATGAGCCATTCCATCAAGCAGCCAAGGCGGTGAGAACGTGAAATTGGTCATTGCCGAACGGGACGACAAGGAACGGGAAGCGATCCGCTGGCTCGTATCCGCGTATTCCTTGCCGATTGAGCAAGTATACACGGCGGCTGCGGTCGAGGAGATGATGGTGCTTCTTGAGCGGGAAGCGCCGGAGCTGCTGTACGTCGAATTGGATATGATTCCGTATGAACTGTGGGGAAAAGCGACGTCTTGCATCCGCCTGTTTTGCCAGCGCGTGATTGCCGCCACCGCTGAGGCGACATTCGCGCGAGCGAAGCAGGCCATCGACTGGCAATGCGTCGATTTGCTTGTGAAACCGCTTGAGCCCGCCAAATTGAAGCAAGCGTTGCGGACGGCGGCTTCGTTTTCCGGCGAAGGCGGGCGCTCCCGGCCGTCCGTGGGCGTTGGCGGCCATGATGGCGATTATCGCTCGTTATTTGCCGATGACCGTGTTGACGTGTCGACCCATGTATGGCTTGTGCAGGCCGAACAGCCTTCCTTCTCTTCCGAAGTGATCCGCTTTTTAACGGGCTATTCGTTTCGCCGGCAGGCGCGCGTCTTGCCGTTGACCCATATGGCGGTCTGCCTCTTTTCCGAGCTCCCGGGAGACGGGAAAGAGGAAGCGTGGAAGATGTTGCGCGATTGGGAGGAGGAACATCATGAGCCATTGGCGGTCGTCATCATGCCGCCGGATGGCCGGAAAACGGTGCGTGAGCGATACCAAGCCGCCCGCCGGCTGCTCGAGACGACGTTTTTTATCGGTTATCGGCAAGTGATCGCTCCATCGCCTGATGATGGACAGTGGCGCGACCTGGATCCGTTTCTGACGCCCGAGGAGCAGCGGCAATGGATCGAGATGCTTGAGCGGTTCGACCACGAAGCGGTGAAGCGATGGTTGCAGCGCGGGTTTTGGCATTGGTCGCCACCGTTTCCGAGCCCGGAGATGGTGCGCACGCGGTTGACAAGCATTTTGGCGCAAATCCGGCGGTTTATGAAGACGTACCGTCTGGACCGCGGTGCGACCGAACGAGAATACATGCGCCTGTTTCAGGAAATTTTGTATAATCCGGTGCTGTATCGCATCGTTCAGGAGTTGATTTTGTTTTTGCGCCGGCTGCTTGACGAAGCGAGGCGAGCAGCGGAAGACGAGCGCGTCGACGCCATTGAACGGGGGCTCCGCTATATGGAAGCGCATTTTCGCGACCCGTCGCTGACGCTTGAGAAGGCCGCGGCCGCCGCCGGGCGCAGCCCTGCGTATTTCAGCCATTTGTTGTCAAAAAAGCGCGGTGTGACGTTCCGCCAATGGCTGACGAACCGGCGGCTTGAGGAGGTGAAACGGCTGCTTCGGCAAACCGACCTCTCGATTAAGGAAATCGCCGAACAGACTGGGTTTCGCACGGCTCATTATTTGATGCGCGTCTTTAAAGCCGAACTGAACCAGACGCCGACCGCCTACCGCGATGAACAACGATCGTATCGGTCATCACCGCGGTAGGCGGTTTTTTTCAAAAAAAATGAACAGTGATCAAAAGAAATGGATCAATAAAAGGAAAAGAAATGTGAGATTTCGAAAAAAATGAATCACCTTTAAAAGAGGCGCATCTATCTCCGTCCTCTTCACTTCCTTACAATAAAAGCAAAGAGGGAAAAGGAGAGGATGACGATGACAGACAAGCGAATGGTGCAAGCGCTTTCCGGAACGGAGCGGCGAGCGAAAGGATGGATTCAGGAAGCAGCGCTGCGCATGTTGCACAACAACTTGCATCCGGATGTCGCCGAGCGGCCGGATGAGTTGATCGTCTACGGCGGCATCGGGAAAGCGGCGCGCAATTGGGAATGTTACGAGGCGATTGTGGACACTCTTCTCCGTTTAGAAAACGATGAGACATTGCTCATTCAATCGGGCAAGCCGGTCGCGGTGTTTCGCACCCACCCGGACGCGCCGCGCGTCCTTCTTGCCAACTCGAACCTCGTGCCGGCATGGGCGACATGGGACCATTTCCATGAGCTCGACAAAAAAGGGCTGATCATGTACGGGCAAATGACGGCCGGCAGCTGGATTTACATCGGCAGCCAAGGCATCGTTCAAGGGACGTATGAAACGTTCGCCGAAGTGGCGCGCCAGCACTTTGGCGGCACGCTGGCGGGAACGATCACGGTAACGGCCGGCCTTGGCGGCATGGGCGGGGCGCAGCCGCTCGCCGTGACGATGAACGGCGGCGTCTGCCTTGCTGTTGAAATTGATCCTGCCCGCATCCAGCGCCGCCTGGACACGAAATACCTTGACACGATGACCGACAGCCTGGACGCCGCGCTGGCCATGGCCAGACGAGCGAAGGAAGAGAAAAAAGCGCTGTCGATCGGCCTTGTCGGCAATGCGGCTGAAGTGTTGCCGCGGCTCGTTGACATGGGCTTTGTTCCGGACGTCTTGACCGATCAAACGTCCGCCCATGATCCGTTAAACGGCTACATCCCCGCGGGGTTGACGCTTGATGAGGCGGCTGAGCTGCGGGCGCGCGATCCGAAGCAGTACGTTGCCCGCGCCAAACAATCGATTGCCGCGCATGTGCGGGCGATGCTGGCGATGCAAAAGCAAGGGGCGGTGACATTTGACTATGGCAACAACATCCGTCAAGTGGCGAAAGACGAAGGGGTCGAGGACGCTTTCTCCTTCCCGGGCTTTGTGCCGGCCTACATCCGCCCGCTCTTTTGTGAAGGAAAAGGCCCGTTCCGCTGGGTGGCGCTCTCCGGCGATCCGGAAGACATTTACAAAACGGATGAAGTCATTTTGCGTGAATTTCATGACAATGAGCGTCTTTGCCAGTGGATCCGCATGGCGCAAAAACAAATCCAATTCCAAGGGCTGCCGGCGCGCATTTGTTGGCTCGGCTACGGCGAGCGGGCGAAGTTCGGAAAAATCATCAACGACATGGTGGCCAAAGGTGAGTTGAAAGCGCCGATCGTCATCGGCCGCGACCATTTGGACTCGGGTTCGGTCGCCTCGCCGAACCGGGAGACGGAAGGAATGAAAGACGGGAGCGACGCCATCGCTGACTGGCCGATTCTAAACGCGCTGTTGAATGCCGTCGGCGGCGCAAGCTGGGTGTCGGTTCACCACGGCGGCGGCGTCGGCATGGGCTACTCGATTCATGCCGGCATGGTCATTGTCGCCGATGGGACGAAAGAGGCGGAAAAACGGTTGGAACGCGTGTTGACGACCGACCCTGGGCTTGGCGTCGTCCGCCACGCCGACGCCGGGTATGAGCTCGCCATCCGGACGGCGAAAGAAAAAGGCATCGATATGCCGATGCTGAAATAGAAAGGAGAACCGCCTATGCGACCGCTCTTTGTCCGCCGCGCCCACCAGCTCGTCACGCTGGCGGGAAGCTCCGCGGCCCCGCTCGTCAAGGAGAAGATGAGCGATCTAGGCATCATCGAAAACGGCAGCGTCTGGATCGAAAACGGCACGATCATAGCCGTTGGTCCGGACGACGAACTCGTTCGCCGTTTCGCGGACCGGCTTGCCGAAGCAGAGGTGATCGATGCCCGAGGCAAAACGGTCACCCCTGGCCTTGTCGACCCGCACACCCATCTCGTTTACGCCGGCAGCCGTGAACACGAATGGACGATGCGCCTCGGCGGGGCGACGTATATGGAGATCATGAACGCCGGCGGCGGCATTCATGCGACAACAAAGGCAACCCGCGAGGCGCCGGAAGAGACGTTGTATGAAGAAAGCAAGCGTCGGCTCGATCAGTTTTTGCTTCACGGCGTCACGACCATTGAGGCGAAAAGCGGCTACGGGTTAAGCCTTGAGCATGAAATCAAGCAGCTTGAAGTCGCCAAGCGGCTTCATGACACCCACCCGGTCGACATCGTCCCCACGTTTCTTGGCGCTCACGCTGTTCCGCCGGAGTGGAAGCACGACCGGGAGGAATATATTCGCTTGACCATCGAAGAAATGATTCCCGAGGTCAGCCGCCGGGGCTTGGCCGAATTCAACGACGTTTTCTGCGAGCGCGGCGTGTTCACTCCTGATGAGGCGCGCCGCATCCTCGAAGCGGGAAAAGCGCACAGCTTGACGCCGAAAATCCACGCCGATGAAATCGAACCGTACGGCGGCGCCGAACTGGCCGCCGAAGTCGGCGCGATTTCCGCCGACCATCTGCTTCGCGCATCGGACGAAGGGCTTCGGCGCATGGCGGAGCGCGGCGTGATCGGCGTCCTCTTGCCAGGCACGGCATTTTTCTTAATGACCGAGGCCGCCCACGCCCGCCGTTTGATCGACGCCGGCGTTCCTGTGGCCCTAGCGACTGACTGCAATCCTGGTTCATCGCCGACCGTCTCGCTCCCGCTGGTCATGAGCCTTGCCTGTTTGCATATGCGCATGGCCCCGGCCGAGGCGCTTGCCGCCGCCACGATCAACGCCGCCCACGCCATCGGCCGTGCGCATCTCGTCGGCAGCCTTGAACCGGGCAAGAAAGCGGATTTGGTCGTTTTCAACGTCCCAAACTACGTGCAAATGATGTACTATTACGGCGTCAATCACGCGGAGACGGTAGTGAAGGATGGGAAGGTGGTGGTTGTGGAAGGCAAGGTGCGGTCTTGAAGGGGAATGGTCTTCCGTTGAGGCGTTTGGCGACCGGGAGCGACGCTTCCGGCCGCGCAAGTTGCGGTAAGAAGAACAATGGGGGTGGAGGGAAATGAAAACGGATACAAATATGGCGTCATCTGTGCCGACACCAACGCCCGCAAGAGGGGCATGGAAGTTTTTCGTCTTTAGCGCCATCGGCATTTTCGTATTTTTCGTCCCGGTGCCCATCGGCGGCACATCATCGATTTTGCTCGATCATATTGTGACATGGATTCGCGCGCAGTTTCCAGGACTCGTTCCGTATTATGCACTTATGGTGATTGCCCTTGGAGCGGTTTATCCATTCTATCATAAGACGTGGAACAAAGACGTTGTCACCGCTGTTTTTTCCATTCTCAAAGTACTTGGATTGATCGTGGCCGTCATGATTGTGTTTCGGATCGGTCCAGCATGGTTGTTTCAGCCGAGTATGGGGCCGTTTTTGTACGACAAGCTCGTGATTTCCGTTGGTTTGCTTGTGCCGATTGGCTCGGTTTTTCTCGCTCTGCTTGTTGGTTACGGGCTTCTTGAATTCGTCGGTGTTTGGATGCAGCCGATTATGCGGCCGATTTGGAAAACGCCAGGCCGCTCGGCCATCGATGCGGTTGCCTCCTTTGTCGGCAGCTACTCAATTGGCCTTTTGATCACGAACAAAGTGTTCAAAGAGGGTAAATATACGGTGAAAGAGGCAGCGATCATCGCTACCGGTTTTTCCACCGTATCCGTCACATTTATGGTGGTTGTCGCAAAAACGTTAGGGTTAATGTCGATATGGAATACGTATTTTTGGGTGACATTTCTTGTCACGTTTGCCGTTACAGCGTTCACCGCCCGGTTGTGGCCGCTAAGCCGCATGAGCGATGAATACTACGACGGCAAGGGGGATCCCGAACAAAAAGTGACAGGAAACTATATGAAACAAGCTTGGTCCGAGGCGATGAAAGCGGCAGCGCAGTCAAAAGGGATCGGGACGAACATATGGGAAAACTTGCGTGATGGCTTTATCATGACAATGGGCATTTTGCCTTCCATTATGTCGGTCGGACTGATCGGGCTGCTGCTCGCTGAATATACGCCGTTGTTTGATTGGCTGGGCTATCTGTTTTATCCGTTTACTCTTCTCTTGCAAATTCCGGAGCCGTTGTTGGCAGCGAAAGCCTCCGCCATCGAGATCGCCGAAATGTTTTTGCCAGCCTTGCTTGTCACCGAAGCACCGCTTGTCACGAAATTCATTATTGCTGTTGTATCCGTATCGGCGATCCTATTCTTTTCCGCTGTCATCCCATGCATTGTATCGACTGAGATTCCGCTCAGCTTGCCGAAACTGCTCGTCATTTGGTTCGAGCGGACGGTGTTAACGCTCATCCTCACCGCCCCGCTGGCGTATTGGCTGCTTTAACAATAAGTAGGCGCCTAGACAGGGGGAGGTTTCTTTCCGCTCGGGAACGAGCGAGGAGAACTTGACTTCTAAGTGATAGCGAACTTCGGGGGAGGGGTCACCAAAACAATGATCAATGTGAAACATTGGCTAGCCATCGCCATCCTTTTTTCCTTATCCGCATGCAGTATATGGGAAACGAATGAAAAACAAGCCCATTCCCCTACGTCTACCGTGAGTGATATAAAAAAGCTACCTGTCAAAATCGATCAAAACATCATTGAGCGCATCCATTGGGAAGTAAGCCCCGTTTTTCCATCGGGAAATTATCAAATGCGCGGAGTGACGAATAAAGTGGGGTTCATTGATGCGCCGTTTACAGCCAATCAAGATAACAAGTACATGTGGCATTTCTGGGGCGACTCCATTCCCGAAGGAAAGTTGACGATCGTGGCGGTGAAAAAAGGAAGCCACAAGCTTGCTCCTGCGTTAACGGTAGACGGAAAAAGCGTTTGGACAACGGGAGTTCCGGGAGGACCGAACAACGGGGCGGACGCCCATATTCCGTCCAATATGAAGCTGAGAGAACCGGGGACGTGGGCGTTGCTTGTTTTTCTCGGAAACACGTACTGGGACTATGTCATCATTGACGTCCATTGAGCCGCGAGGCGTTTCTTGGCAGAAACGAATCGATATTGATCATGGACGTCGTCCATCATTGACCTGGCTATACGCGGTTTGCGCCGTGAGGATCAGCGCCAACAGAAGAACATCATCCACCCTAGCGATTCGTTCGCTTGAGGGTGGATGATTTCGTTTGATAGAGCGGCAGTATCGAAACTCCGAAGCTTGCGAGGCGGCCGTCCGCATCGGCGCTGCCAATATGGCTTCGCCCGGCCGTTCCGCTTCGTACCATAGACAGACGCTCACATCGTTTCCCGCTGCTTTAACAAATCGCGGATTTCGGTGAGCAGCTCCTCTTCTTTTGTCAATGTCGGCGCTGTTTCCTTCACCTCTTCCTGTTTCTTCATGCGCTCGTACAGCGTATTGATCAGTTTGACAAACAGGAAAATGGAGAACGCGATGATCAAAAAATCAACGACCGTTTGAATAAACGCGCCGTATTTGACTACCGCCTTGCCGACTTTCCAAGACAAATCGCTGAAGTTGATGCCGCCTAAAATCAAACCGATGAGCGGCATGATGATGTCATTGACAAGCGAAGAAACGATTTTGCCGAACGCTCCGCCGATGATGACCCCGACGGCCAAATCGACCACATTGCCGCGAAGGGCGAATTTTTTAAATTCGTTCCACATGCCAATCTCCTTCCTAAGAAAGTGTCCGTCTGCATTATACCCGATCAGCCGCTGAGGTGAAACATTTGTGGTTTAAATCATAGAAAATCAATAAGTTTTATAGTATTATAAAGGTAAACAAAATGGGAAAGAGGGATTATGCATCATGGAGTTGACTGCACAACAACAAGACGTTCGCGCGAAACAGGCAGCGAACGCCCCTAAAAATCCAACCGTATGGATCATTGCGGTCTCCTGCTTCGTACTAATCGGTGGAGCGCTGTTCTTATATAGCCGCGTGTCTTGGCAACAGGCGCTTTTGTATTTGTTGGGAGCGTTCGGCGGCTTTGTGCTGTATCAAGCTCATTTCGGTTTTACTTCGGCATGGCGGAAATTCATTTTGTACCGCCAAGGGGAAGGCATTCGGGCGCAGATGATCATGATGGCGGCGGCAAGTGCATTGTTTTTGCCGCTGCTGATGAAAGGATCGATATTCGGCCATTCCGTTGCCGGGAATGTGCATGAAGTCGGCATTGCTGTGATGATTGGCGCCTTTATTTTCGGGATCGGCATGCAGCTGGGTGATGGCTGCGCGTCTGGGACGCTGTATCATATTGGCGGCGGTGATGCGAACGGTGTTGTCACCTTGATCGGGTTTATCGCTGGGTCGGTCATTGCGACAACGCATTTCGATGTTTGGATGCGTATGCCGCACGTCGAGCCGATTTCGCTTATCGCCTCGCTTGGCGCATGGGGCGGCTTTCTGTTGCAGCTTGTTTTGCTGGCGGTTGTCTATTATGTCGTGACAGTGATGGAAAAGCGGCGTCACGGCAAGCTGTTGACGACGCCGCTCGAACGCCGCCACGGATGGAAAACCATTTACAAAGGTCCGTGGTCATTGTTGGTTGGCGCGTTATTATTGGCGCTGATGAACGTGCTTGTTCTCATGTTCAAAGGTTCACCGTGGGGGGTCACATCCGCGTTTGCCCTGTGGGGCGCGAAGTTTGTGCAACTGTTTGGCGTCGATCCGACGGCCTGGGCGTACTGGCAAGATGAAGCGAAACGCCAGGCGCTGGGGAACCCACTCTACTACGATACAACGACCGTGATGGACATCAGCTTGATGGTCGGCGCCTTATTGGCGGCAGCGCTCGCGGGCCGCTATACAAAACCGCTTCAGTGGAAGCGGCCGGCGCGCATGACAATTGGCGCACTCATCGGCGGATTGATGATGGGGTACGGCGCCCGGTTGGCGTTCGGCTGCAACATCGGCGCGTACTTCAGCGGCATCGCTTCCTTCAGCGTCCATGGTTGGATTTGGTTTGTGTTTGCCTTCCTTGGCAGCTTGATCGGTGTCAAGTTGCGCCCGTATTGCGCATATAAAAACTAGCAATCTTGCATCCCGCTATATAGACGGGGTGCTTTTTTATTTGCAGGTGCTGTATGATACAATTAGGAAGGGTTGGAAGCAGGGACGTCATTCTCGAATGGATGCGCCCGAAAGGATGAAAGACATGCGAATGAAAGGTTCCATCGTCTGCATCGGCGGGGTGAATGTTGATCGGAAAGCACGGTTGCTTGTGCCGCTTGAGCTCGGCACGTCCCATCCTGTCGCGAGCACGCAGACCGCGGGCGGGGTGGCGAGAAACATCGCTGAAAATCTCGGGAGGCTCGGGCAAAACGTTTCGCTCCTCAGCGTGGTTGGCGGCGATCATGACGGGCAATGGCTCATTGATGCGACGAGTCCATATGTTGACACAAGGCTGGTCACGCGAATACCCGAAGCGAACACTGGTGCCTATACAGCGGTGCTTGATGAGCATGGCGAGATGGTGCTCGCCTTGGCCGATATGGCGATTTACGATGCCGTACGAAGTGAATGGCTGAAGCAGCGATGGCGGGAATTCGGTCCGATTTCCACTGTCGTGCTCGATACGAATTTCCCGCCTGATGTCATCTCCTGGGCGATCAGGCAGTGCCGCCAAGAGCGCCTTCCGCTTTGCGTTGTGACCGTGTCTGTTCCCAAAGTGAAGCGATTGCCGGCCGATCTCACCGGTGTCACGTGGCTTGTCACGAATCAGGCGGAAGCCATGGCGCTTTCCGGGGAACCCCCCCTTGACGATGCGATCGAATCGCTTTTTCGTTTTGGTGTGGAAACCATCGTCATCACACGCGGAGCTGAAGGCGTCGTGTACGCGACAAGGCAAGGGGAGAGGGGAGCGATCGCGGCGCCTGCCATTAAGGTCATTGATGCTACCGGAGCAGGCGATGCGTTCGCGGCCGGATTTTTGTACGGCGTCTTAGGCGGACATGCGGTGGAAGACGCCTGCCGCCTCGGGATGAGCAACGCGGCATTGACGCTGCAGACGGCTGAAACGGTGAATCCCGCTCTGACGGAACAACAGTTGCGAGCAGCGTATGAACAGTATTTTGGTAAAGGAGGAGAATGATGATCAACGACATCCTTGTTTTTTCTGAAGAAGCAGCCGCGGCAAAAGCGGAACAGAAGCCGATCGTTGCGTTGGAGTCAACGATCATTTCCCACGGCATGCCGTATCCGGAAAACGTGCAAACGGCCAAAGACGTCGAACAACTGATCCGCGGCCGCGGCGCTGTGCCGGCGACGATCGCGATCATCGATGGGAAGATCAAAATCGGGTTGACGGATGACGAGCTTGAGTTTTTAGGCACAAGCCGCGACATTGAAAAAGTGAGCCGCCGCGACTTGCCGTATGTCATCGCCATGAAGAAACACGGGGCGACCACCGTGGCGGGGACGATGATTTGTGCTGCGATGGCTGGCATCCGCGTGTTTGCGACCGGCGGCATCGGCGGAGTGCACCGCGGTGCCGAACAGACGATGGACATCTCGGCTGACTTGCAAGAACTCGCGCAAACAAACGTTGCGGTTGTCTGCGCCGGGGCGAAATCGATTTTGGATTTAGGATTGACGCTTGAATACCTCGAGACGCACGGCGTTCCGGTTCTCGGCTATCAGACGGACGTCCTGCCGGCGTTTTACTCGCGGACAAGCCCGTTTCGCGTCGATTACCGCTTAGACAGCGCCAAAGAGATCGCCACGTTCATTGAAACAAAATGGGCGCTCGGCTTAGACGGCGGCATCGTCGTCGCCAATCCTGTCCCAAAAGAAGATGAGCTCGAGGAATCGTACATCACCGCCATCATCGAACAAGCGCTCAAGGAAGCGGAACAACAGCACATCACCGGCAAAGCGGTCACCCCGTTTTTGCTTGACCGGGTGAAAACATTAACCGACGGGAAAAGCTTAAAAGCGAACATCGCCTTAGTGAAAAACAACGCCGCCTTGGCGGCCGACCTTGCCTGTGAACTGTCTTAATGTGCGTGCCCCCGCCCTGATGGAAGAGCGGGGGCATGATGGCAGTGGAGATGTTATCGGGTGTGAAGCAAATGGCGGATTTTTCGATCATGCTGGGCGATTTTGACGGAGTGGAAGTCGACGGTCTCTTGTGTTTCAGCCAGTTCGACGCGGATGTGGCCGAGTTTCGCTTCGAGCCGTTCGAACCGTTCGTTCACGGTGCGCTCCAACTGGGCGATTTGCCGCTCAAACCGTCCGTCCATCTCCTCGATGCGCCCATCCATTTCTTGCAGGCGTCCGTTCATTCCTTCCATGCGATTGTCCATCTCTTCGATGTGCTTATCCATGTCTTCGATACGTTTGTCCATCTCTTCGATGCGTCTGTCCATGTCTCCGATGCGTTTGTTCATCATGTTCGTTTGTTCGTTCAGCGCTTGGACTTGGTGTTGAAGTGAGTCAAATTTCTCATAGAGCGCTTCGAACTGCTTGCGCATATCTGCCGCGTACAAATCAAGCGCTTGCAAAATTTGCGCCAATATCGTTTTTTCTTCCATAACATTCACCTCCTTTCTCTCTAGTATATCAGACAAGCAAGCTAACGAGAAGAAAAGACGGTTTCAAACAGACGCGATTTTGTCGATGATTATAAAGGGGGCACAGCTATGACAGAAATGCCCCTGTATTCATCTTTTGGCATCTAATTGGCTGCCGATCACCATCGTTTCGACCGCTGTCACGGCCATAGTTTTCGTTGCGATTTTTGCAGTTGGAGTGTTAAAATGGCAAATATTCGTCATGGGACTAGCTGAACGTCGATGTCCGGCTGGCACCAGAGACGAATGAAGAAAAAGGTGGGTGTGATCATGTCCTTTTTAGAAACCATCGAACCATATTTATTTTGTGAAGATCCTCTCCTCCGTCAGTTTGCCTTTTACGCAATAGAGGAGTATCCAGGCGTTCCAGCTGCGTGGGTTGAGCGTCTCATTGACGAGGCCGTCACAACTGCCGACGAGGAAACGCGAAGCATGATTTTGCACGGCGTATCGAAACAACCGCTGACCGATCGGGCGCTTGAACAGTTGTTGACCATCAAAGATGCGGCCAAGTATGTCCGCTGGTTTTTCCCGTTTTCGGTTGCGCAACTTGAAACCTACGGACAGCAGCTGCTTCGCCACTTCCCGCGGGCTTGGCAACGCGCTGTCCGGCTTGTGGCCGAGGGAGCGGAAGACGACGTATGGGATCACTACTTTTCTTTGCTTTCCCGCTTGGAACAGGAAGAGATGTTTAACCAGAACTTGTTTTTCGCCGCCAAGCAAGTCGTGCGCGTTCTCGTTGAGCGCGAGTGGCTGACAAAGGAAGACGTGAGTCTCACGTGGATGAAAAATGAACAGCAGCCATGGTTTTCGTACGACGGTATTTTGGCGGTGTATGCGCTCTCGTTGATTGGCGCCACCGAGTATATTCCAAGACTAGCCTCGTTGCTGGAACGACAGGATGACGATGTGCTCCTCGATCAAGTCGTTTATGCGTTGTCGGCGTTTCAAAACGGCGAAGTCATCGAAGCCGTGCGCCCATATGCTTTTCAAAAGGAAGCGGCCTTTTCGGCCATTCATGTGCTCGCCAACATCAAATCAAAGCAGGCCGTCCGTGTATTGCGGGAGGTGTTTTCCAAGCTGCGCGATGATGACATGCGCGCGTTTTGCTTTGAGGCGCTTTGCCACCAGCTGGATCAAGAAGCGCTTCCGGAAGTGGAAGAATATTTAGAAAGAGTGGAAAAACGGGGGCATTCCGGGCTGATCGATGTAGAACAAACCGCTTACGGATATTATACAATTCTAGGGCTCGACCATCCGAAATTAGAAAAATGGAAGGCGCTCGCCGATCAAAGATACCGCCATTTTCAAGCGTTGTTGCAAAATCCGCCTTTGCCGAAAAACGTTCCATACCGCCGGGAAGAGCCAAAAATCGGCCGCAACGACCCGTGTCCATGCGGCAGCGGGAAAAAGTATAAAAAGTGCTGCGGGAAGTAAGCACACATACTTGGCCTAACCAACAGCCCGCCTCCGCGCATGAAAGTGAGGAGCGGGCTTGTTGCTTAACAAAGATCCGCTCTTCGTTAGGAAGTGCACCGTGATGGACTTCGACCGCCTGCTTGGCAGCGAACAGAAAGGTGGTCATGCGCATGGCCCATGTCGGCCCTTGTTCGATGAAGCTTTTCAGATCACGCAAATGATGGGCATGACAAAGAGCGTGGATGGCTTCGGTGTAGTTCGGGTACGTACCGAACGCATCATGCATCATCGTCCCTTGATATCGGGGAAGAATCCCGATATCATCGGTCACTTTCTTTCTACGAAAGCGTGAGGAGCCAAGTACGTATATTTCGATGTGCACGCGATAGGAACCCATGCCCGTTTCCCTTCGATGTGCAAACTCGTTTCATCGACATGCAGGATGTTGGAATCCAGCAAAGCTTCTTCGATGATGTCCATGTTTGGCTCCAAAGCTTGGCTCTCTCGTTTCACCAGATTGGCCAGCGTTCCTGTGCTGATCGAGTGTTGATATAACGCTTCGATCATGTCACTTACTTTGTTGTTGGATTTTGCCCATAAGGCGCTCCATTGTAAATACAGCTTGTTGTGCTGCCAACATGCGATTCACCTCCTTGTCTATGAGTACTCACATCATAGACAAGGAATACAAAAACTATTCAACTCACTTGAGCATGTGGCTGAATCGTTACGACAACGAAACTGGGGGATCGCCTGCTCAATAACCGAACGATGCTTCGGGGTTCGCAGGAATCCCCCATTTTAGGCGAAGCGAAAGGAGGAGCAGTTCAACATAAAGAAGGCGGCGGCTCGGAGGAAGGAGCATGCAAGGAGAAGGAAAAAACAATCTGAGTCTCGAAAAAATGGAGCACATTCTTTCAGACAAGGGGAGAAGACTTTCTGAAAGAATGCGCAAAAAAAATGATATTTTATGCTCATGACTTAAAAAGTTCCTCTACATTGATTTCAAAACCTTTTAACACTCCCGATCGGGCAATTCCTTGTCCTCTTAATACATCGGTTTGCTGATATTGGGCTTCGTCATTGAGGGAATAAATTTGAACCGTATTGAGCATTGGATTCACGATCCAGTATTCTTGGACTCCGTACTGCATATATAGATTGAGTTTAAACACTAAATCATGCGCTTGATTGGAAGGGCTTAATATTTCAATGATCAGTGTCGGTACTCCGACAAATTTGTTTTCCATTAATCCGCTTTGATTACATATGACGGATAAGTCCGGAATGACTATTTTTGTTCCATCTATTTTATTATTTTTCAGTTCAATATCAAACGGGGCGTGAAAGACTTCGCAATCCTTTTCTTCTAAAAAGTTGAATAATTTGGCGTGTAATCGTCCGGAAATTCGTTGATGCTGGGTAGAAGGGGATGGGGACATAAAGACAGTACCGTCAATGTATTCTAATATCCGATCTGTACTTTCTCTCATTTGGTAAAACTCTTCGAGAGAAACAAAATTTTCGTTAGGCAGGCTCACAAAAACACCTTCTTTCCCCTTTTGGTTATTTACTGTAAACCAACCGACCCACTAACACAAATTGGAAATCAGGAGAAAAAGGAGACATGAACCGGACTTCTTAAAGAAGATGGATGTGCCAACCAACCACTCAGACAAGGAGGCTCATGTCTTATGGATAGAGTAGCACATCATCAAGGAATCGACAAGTTTTCCTTCGCATTAGAAGACCGGTAAAAAACAGCCGTCACCGGCCCGTCGGAGGTATTTCGCCAAAAACATTCATGAGAAAATGTTGCTCCCGATAAAATCACTGCTCACCGACGTGTTCGTTTCACAGAAAGCACCCATGAGGAATGGGTCCTTCCCACCTCGGCATGAAAATCACTGCTCGCAGACGATTATTTTCACGGAAAGAAAGCTGTTTCCGCAAGGTGTCATTGGAAATGTCTGGGGGCAGCACGATGGTGCACGAAATCACCAGCCTTTTCGATGTTGGCCGGTAAGCAACGGCCCGCCCTGCATGGTTCAAGCAAGGCCGGGCCGCTTCGTTAAAAGGATACGGCCATGAGGCTTAAGCTGCCGTACTGGTAGTCGCGGAACAAGACGCGCGGTGCCCCGCTGCGATCGCCTGCGCCATAGGCGATCCAGTATGGCGCGAGGTGTTCGGGCGTTGGTACGGCCTGTTTGGCGTAGGGCGCTTTTTCTTCATAATGGAATACATCCTCACTGCGGGCGGCTGACTCGCGCAGCAGCCAGTCATCAAAAGCGGCCGCCCAGCTTTCTCAGCACCCGCACGGCACTGTGCACCGAACAAAGGGTGACGCCCTCGAAGCTGAATAGCAAACAAGCGGTTTGAGAAATGAATGCTGTATCTCAAGCTGTTTTTTTGTTCCGCATTTCTTGGTTCCCTGTCCTCTTGCGCTGGAGAGATCGGGGACCTTCGATAGGATAACCAATCCTTAGGGAATGCAATCGCTCGCCTTGTTCGAACGAGCGCAAAAGGAGCATCGTTGGCAAGTGAAAAGCAGCGGCGTTCTGTGCCTTGATGCACAAAGCGGCTTTCCCCCTGGTGGGGACGGCCGCATTTTTAGTAGAATAGAAGGAAAGTAGAAAAGAAGAAAGGAAAATGTGCGAAAAGGAGACGTTTCCGATGTCATTGCGCGATCTTTTCCGCCAAGTGATGGCCATTTACGAACAAGAAAAACGCGAAAAACTGTCAAAAGAGCGGCGGGCGTTTCAACTGATGACAAAAGCGATTCCGGAAAAAATAAAGGCACTGCCATTTGTTGAGTCTGACCGATATATCGTCAAAGGTTCAGTCGGTCAAGGGGTGTGGACCGATGTGCCGTGGGTGGCGGTGATGGACCAGAAAGTGACGGATTCTACGCAGCGCGGCTATTATATCGTCTACTTGTTCAGCGAGGATATGTGTCGGCTCTATTTGACGCTCGCCCAAGGAGTGACAGAAACGCCGAGAGATGAAATGGAGCGAGTGAAGCGGGACATCCACCAGCTCATTCCTGCCGGAGAACGCGTGCGGACGGATGATGACATCCGTCTCGGCGAAAACAAACGGGCGAAAGACTACGAACGGTCGGTGGCGGCGTATATCGTCTATTCGTTTGATGATCTGCCATCCGATGAACAACTCGCGCGCGATTTGGAGATGATGATCGGCTATTACCGTCAGTATGTGGAGCGAACGAAGCCGGCGGCACTGCCCGAGCAGGCCCTTTCCTATCGGGAGGCGGTTGAGCATATTCACTCATACATATCCGCCAAAGGGTTTTACTATACGAAAGAAGAAGTGACTAACCTCTTTCTATCGTTAAAAACAAAACCGTTTGTCATCCTATCCGGCATTTCTGGAACCGGAAAAACGAAAATGGTTCAATGGTTCGCTGAGAGCGTCGGCGCGACGGAAGACAACGGCCGCTTTACCTTTATTCCCGTCCGCCCAGACTGGAACGATGGCTCTGACTTGCTTGGCTATGTCGACATTAAAGGCGATTTCAAGCCTGGGCCGCTCGCCAATGTCGTCACTGAAGCCGAGAACCATCCGGACAAGCCATATTTCGTTGTGCTGGATGAAATGAACCTCGCCCGCGTCGAGCACTACTTCAGCGATGTCTTAAGCGTCATGGAAAGCCGCCGTTGGGAAAATGGCCGCATTATCTCATCGCGGCTGCTTTCGAAAGAAACGGCGGGGCGTGATTTCTTTCTCCCGCCAAACGTCTATATCATCGGCACCGTCAACATGGACGAAACGACTCATCCCTTCAGTAAAAAAGTGCTCGACCGCGCGAACACGATCGAGTTCAACCGCGTTCGCCTCGACCATCTCGATTTTTTGCGCGACTTGCCGACCGTCGCGCCGTTGTCCATTGGGCAAGAATGGTTCGCGGCCCGGTATTTGCATTTAAAAGATGTATATGCCGACTATCCAAAGCTTATAGAAGACGTAACCAAACAGCTCGTGGAAATCAACCGCATCCTTGAGCCGCTCGGGGCGCACATTGGCTACCGCGTCCGCGACGAAATTTGCTTCTACCTTGCGTATAACGAAGAAGGAAAGCTGATGGAATTGGACAAGGCGTTCGACTATTGCCTCATGCAAAAAATTTTGCCGCGCCTCTCAGGAAGCGATGCGCGGCTGGAGCGGGCGCTCAATCAGCTGTTTATCCTTTGCGCCGGCTTCGAACCGGACGGGGATTACGGCGGCGCGCTTGATGTATCGTACGCCCGCTATCCAAAAAGTGCGGAGAAAATCTGGCACATGTTGCGGAGGTTGGAAGACGATGGTTTCACTTCGTTCTGGCTCGGGGCGTGACGACCGCGAGCTCGTCTATATCGAAACGAAGCAGCTCACCTTAGTGATCAAAGGAAAGCCATACCATGAGCAATACGAAGGGCTCAAGCAGTACCGCCGCCTTGACTTTCACGAACCAATGGAGTTTTTTGTGAGCGGTGAAGATGTGCTCAACGTCAAACTATTTGACGTTGACGCCGGGGCGCTCGTCGACTGGGTGGGCGGCCACCGACCGATTTTCTTTGAAAACGGTGTCTATCAGCTGCTCGTTGTTCCGAAAACGGACCGGACGTTCTCTTTTTACCATGAGTCGCCAGCGTTGCGGAACGCCGTCAGCCTTGTTGACATCGGCGGACAGGCGGTGTTGATGGGCAATCTTCACTTCCCGAACGAAGTCGGGTTGTCGACGTTCGAAATCCGTGACGCCAACCGCTCTGTGTTGGACGTGACGATCGAAGTGTTTCCGACGAAGCTGACGTATAAACAAGACTACCAGCTTCTTCTTGACGAAGTGAGCGAAGAAATTTACAACCTGGCGTTTCACTTCATCAAGCGCACGTACCAGCGGGCGAAAGCGAAACGCAGCGGTACGCCGTCAAGAAGCGAATTTTTCCGTCTCATGGACGCGCATATCGGCGATTTTTTGCGCGCCATTCGCCACATCGAGCGGCAGCCGCATCATCAACTGTCAACTGTCCATGTGAGGGTGCGCGGCGACCAGCTCGGCCGTTTGGATGCGGCAGGAAGAAACGATTTGCGCAAGCGGCCGCACGTGTTCCGTGACGTCAAGCGCGGCATCGACATCGGAGAGCGTTCCGTCATGCCGCAATCGGGGCTCAAAGCGAAAAAGGAGCTGACGTATGACACGCTCGAAAACCGGTTCGTCAAATGGATGATGACGCGCCTTGTCGAGAAGCTGCGCGATTTATTCGAACACGTGCAAGGGAAACAAAAACGGTACGAAACGGAACCGGATCCGGATTTGCTTGGGCGCATCCAATCGATAATCCGCGCGCTCGAAACGCGGCTTCATCACTCCTTTTGGCGGTCGATCGGGCGGCTTGACCGTTCGGTGACGAGCCTCGTCTTGCAAATGGCGCCAGGATACCGCGACGCCTATCAGCTGTTTCTCATCCTCACCCGCGGCCTTGCCTTGCAAGGGAAGCTGTACCAAATGTCCGTCAAAGATGTCGCCACGTTGTACGAGTATTGGACGTTTCTGAAGCTCGGGCAGCTGCTCAGGAAAAAATACACACTCATCAGCCAAAATATCATCCAAGTCAACCGCGCCGGACTGTTCGTCAATCTTGAAAGAAACCGTTCCGCCAAACGGGTGTACGAACACCCATACACCGGCGAGCGAATCACGCTGACGTATCAGCCGTACGAAGGAAGGCTGCCGACCGTTCCGCAGCTTCCTGACACAGTGCTAGCGATTGAAAAGAAGGGAAAAGACTATACGTTCAACTACATTTTCGACGCCAAATACCGCCTGGACTTCGCCATTTCGGGCAGCTCATACGAAAAACGGTACGGAATGCCGGGCCCGATGGAAGACGACATCAACACGATGCACCGCTACCGCGATTCGCTTGTCGCCCGCCGCAGCGGCCCATACGAGCGCACCGCCTTTGGCGCCTATGTGCTGTTCCCGTGGCATGACGAGGACAGCTATCAAGCGCACCCGCTGTACAAAAGCATCAACGACGTCAACATCGGCGGTTTGCCGTTTTTGCCGAACGCCACTCGCCTGGTCGAGCAGTTCATCGAGCGGCTGATTGAAAAGAATCCCGAAGAACTGCAAAACGAAGGCATTTTGCCGCAAGGGATCATTGAAGAATGGCGGTCGGCTTTTGATGAATACGTGCTTGTCGGCATGGTGCCAAGCGCGCGGCATTACGAAGCCTACGTGAAGCATCGCTTTTACCACATCCCGGTGAAACGGCTGAAAAAAGGGTGGCAAGACGCCCGTTACATCGCCTTGTATCCGCGGCGGGGAGCCGCTCCGCAAAACGGGGTCACATGCCTCGGCAAAATTGCTGCCGTGAACATCGTCAAACGCTCGGCCATCGCCGAACTGCCGAAACGAAGCGATGAGGAATACATTCGCTTCGAAGTTGAGCGCTGGCAGTTTCTTAGTGACGTCATCCGCCCGGTCGGCTACGGCATCGCCGTCTATGCGATGACGACGCTCCATACCATCAAGCAAGCAAAAGAACTGCCCGAGCTATTCATGAAATCAAGCGAGGAAATCGCCCTTTGGCGCTTGCTGCGGCGACTGTCCGACCGCGTCCGCTTCGACCTTGACGCCCGCTACTTGGATCAGGCGTCCAAGATCACCGCGTACCGCGTCAAAAACTTGCTCATCCGCCTTGAAAACGGTCTGCTCACAATCGTCAACGGCACGAAGCGAAAAACGGTCGCCGCTGAACTGCTCCGCAAACAACCGTCGGCCGTGTTTCGCGAAGTGGTGGGGATGATGGGGGAGGGGTGAACGATGGATGATCATACAGTTATGACCCAAAACAGGGGCTTCGTCCTCCTGCCCCATTAGCAAGTCGGGTCTATGATGATCCATCTCTGTTTCGACAAATTTCAACAACATTCCGCAAGTTGTTTTAGTAAAATAGACCTGAACCCGTAACCAAATATGTGTACAATTTTTGACCGTATGCTAGCAAGAAGTTAAAGCATTGCTCTGCTGTTTCTAAGGAGTAAGATTATGCTATATAATAAAAAGTTGAAACACTTTAGAGCATCCGATAATTTCAAGTCGTTTGCTCTTTATGTTTTCAAAAGAGAACCAACAGGGGGGCATAATATGACTGTAAAAGCAGACATCGATTTTCAAAAGGATTTATTTGAAGCAGCCAATAAAATGCGTGGGAGTGTGGCTCCTGCTGATTATAAACATTATGTTCTTCCGTTAATCTTTTTGCGCTATCTTTCTAACAAGTACGAACAGCGTCGAAAAGAACTAGAACAAATTGTAAAAGATCCAAGCAGCGATTGGTATACAGAAGATGATGAAATGCGTCAAGTCATCATCACCGACCCGGATCAGTATAAGGCGGAAAACGTCTTTGTCGTGCCTGAAGAAGCAAGTTGGTCTTATATTATGAAAAACGCTAAGCAGCCAAATATTAAAGAGATTCTTGATAATGCGATGAAACGTCTTGAAGAGGAAAACCCAGAACTGGAAGGCATATTGCCGCGAATTTACCAAGGTTCGAACTTACCGCCTGAAAACGTGGCGGGATTAATCGAAATTTTTTCTCGTGATGTATTTAGTGCCAATACGGATGACAGTGTAGATATATTGGGCCGTACATATGAGTATTTTATTAGTTCTTTTGCTGCTTCTGAAGGCAACAGAGGTGGAGAATTCTTTACACCGTCAAGTATCGTTAAATTGCTTGTTGCCATGCTGGAGCCGAAAAGCGGGATTGTGTTTGATCCAGCGTGCGGCAGCGGCGGGATGTTTATACAGAGTGAAGAATATGCGCCAAACAAACACGCTCTTTCGTTTTACGGGCAAGAAAATGTCGTAACGACCGTACGTCTTGGAAAAATGAACGTTTTGTTGCATGGCATCAATGCAGAAATTCGCTTGGGTGATTCGCTGTTAAACGATCAGTTCCCTGATTTAAAGGCCGATTACGTGATTGCCAATCCGCCGTTTAACCAAAAAGACTGGGGAGCAGACCGTTTATCGAAAAAAGACCCTCGCTTAATCGGACCAGTCACAAACAGCAATGCGAACTATATGTGGATACAGCATTTTCTGTACCATTTAAACGATACGGGTACCGCAGGGTTTGTGATGGCCAATGGAGCGATGACAACGAATGTGAAAGAGGAGAAAGAAGTTCGTCAAAAATTAGTAGATGAGGGGTATATTGACTGCATTGTTCAATTGCCTGAAAAACTGTTCTTTACCACAGGCATTCCATGTTGTTTATTCTTTTTAAGCAAAAACCGTGATGGCAAAAACGGCTATCGGGCAAGAAAAAATGAAATTTTGTTTATCGATGCCCGCAAAATGGGGACACTCGTCAGCCGCAAGCAAAAAGCGCTATCTAAAGAAGAAATTGATAAAATCGCAGCCGTTTATCGTGCCTACAAATACGAAGGTGCTGAAGGATACGAAGATGTTGTTGGATTCTGTAAAGTTGCAACAATTGAAGAAGTACAGGCAAATGACTACAAATTGACACCGGGCATTTATGTTGGAACAGAAGTATCAGATGAAGACGATATACCATTTGAAGAAAAAATGGCTGAATTGACACAGCGTCTTTTAGAGCAGTTTGAAGAATCGAATCGCCTTCAAGAGAAGATTAAGATGGACTTGGAGGAATTGATGTGAGTAAATGGATTGAAGGAAAATTAAGGGACTTAGTCGAGGTAAACCCTACCGTAAAACTTATAAAGGGTGAAATATATCCGTTTGTAAGTATGGATGTTATTCAACCTTTTTATAAACCAGTAGAAGCAAAGGAAGAAAGAGAATTTAAGTCTGGCGGAGCAAAATTTGAGAATGGTGATACACTTTTTGCGCGAATAACACCCTGCCTTGAGAATGGCAAGATTGCACAGGTGAAAAACCTTAAAAATGGGAAAGGTTTTGGTTCAACCGAGTTTATCGTATTACGTGGTAAAGAGGGTATCACAGATACAGACTTTGTGTATTATCTTGTGACTAACAAGTCATTTCGTGAAAATGCTGAAAGGTTGATGGTAGGTACATCGGGGCGACAGAGGGTAGATAAACAACAATTTGAGGACCAAATAATTTCGATACCTGATCTTGAAACGCAAAAAAGAATTTCATCCATTCTAGGTGGTATTGATAAGAAAATAGAACTCAATGTAGAGATGAACAAAACCCTCGAAGAAATGGCAATGACGCTTTACAAGCATTGGTTTGTTGATTTTGGACCGTTTCAAGATGGGGAGTTTGCGGAGTCGGAATTAGGGGTGATTCCAAAGGGATGGAAGGCTAAGAAATTGGGAGATTTATATGACACCTCTTCAGGAGGAACACCTAGTAGAAGAAAAACGGAATATTATCAGGACGGGACGATCAACTGGCTAAAAACAAAGGAACTTAATGATAATTTTATATTTGAAACGGAAGAGAAAATAACAGAGTTAGGATTAGAAAACTCTTCAGCCAAAGTCTTCCCTAAAAATACAGTAATTATTGCAATGTATGGTGCAACTGTTGGAAAGTTAGGTATTCTTTCTGAACCATCTAGTACCAATCAAGCATGTTGTGCTGTTATTGAGAAAAATCAATCATTTAGTTATGTTTTAGCATATCTATATTTGTTATTTAACCGTACAAAGATAGTAGGTCTGGCTAATGGAGGAGCGCAACAGAATATTAATCAGCAAATTATTAGAGATTTACCAATAATAGTTCCAACCGAAAAGGCCTTAAATATTATCCAGCCCAAGTTATTAGAGTTATTTGAATTAATTCGAACTAATGAACAGGAAAATCGTTATTTAATAAATTTAAGGGACTATCTCCTTCCCCGCCTTTTATCCGGTGAAATTGATGTATCTCAAGCCGAAAAGCAAGTAGAAGAAGTGCTTTAATAGACTTATATTCGACTAGGAGGTGCAAGCAGCATGGCGACGAGACCTCTAGGTGAAACGGATTTTGAAGAGACGACGGTTGAGCGTTTAAAGCGGTTAGGCTATGACTATCTTCATGCGCAGGAATTGTTTCAGCGTGGAGAGCGAGACAGTCTTCACGAGGTAGTTCTTTACGGTCGGTTGGAAGCCTTCTTAAAGAAGGCTTATCCAGCTATACCGGAACAAGAAATCAAAAGGCTTGCTCAAATTTTAACGGCGCCAGACGGGGTAAAACTGATTAATCGGAATATGCATTTTCACCAAATGTTGACGAAAGGGCTTGAATTTTCTTATGAGGTAAACGATGAAACGTACACGCCTCATGTCTTCCCGATCGATTGGGAACATCCGGAGAACAATGACTTTTTAGTGGTCAATCAATTGCCGATTGAAGGGCGCATGTCCCGCCGGCCAGATATCGTTATATATATTAATGGTTTACCGCTGATTGTATTTGAGTTAAAAAATCCAAACAACGAGCAAGCGACTGTTTATGATGCATATACCCAAATTCAAAACTATACGTATGATATCTCGCAATTATTTAACTACAACGCTTTTGTTGTCATTTCCGATAACGTGGAAACGAAGCATGGGATGCCGTTTGCCGATTACGATTTCTTTGCTTCATGGAAATCGATTGATGGACGAAATGTCGATCACAACCGTGCCAATACGATGCGCACACTGATTGAAGGATTATTCCCGAAAGAACGTCTACTAAATTATATTCGTAATTTCATTGTCTTTTTGGAGGAAGGTAGTAAAATTACAAAAGTTGGCGCGAAATATCACCAGTTTTTCGGTGTGAACTTCGCTGTCAATGAAGCGATCCGTGCGACGCGACCTGACGGAGACAGAAAAATCGGGGTTATGTATCATACAACGGGGTCGGGTAAATCACTAAGCATGCTATTTTTCGCAGGAATTTTGTCTCGCCATCCGGAAATGGAAAATCCATCAATTGTCATTCAAGTGGACCGTAATGACTTAGACGAACAGTTGTATGAGACGTTTGTGCAAGGAAAATCATACATCGGCCATGTGGAGCATGCAGAAGATACAGAACAGTTAAGAACGTTGCTGAGAGGGGAAGCCGGACAAATCATTTTCTCTACGATTGAAAAATTCCGTAAGAAAGAAGGAGAAACTAAGCATCCGGTTTTATCGGAAAGACGAAACATTGTTGTGATTGCTGATGAAGCACACCGCACCCAAGCCGGTTTTGCAGGTGGATTTGCTGCTCAATTGCGTTATGCTTTGCCGAATGCTTCCCATATTGGATTTACAGGAACTCCAGTCGATTTTGTTGATAACAATACGGAGGAGATTTTTGGACATATTATCCATCGTTATGATATGGCTCAGGCGGTGGCAGATAAAGCGACGTTGCCAATCTACTATGAAAGTCGCTTAATCCCGCTTGATTTATCGGCTGACGACATTGATGAAAAATACAAGGAAATTATCATAGAGGCTGGGGGAGATGATGAAGAGTCAGAGAATTACAAAAGAAAATGGGCCGCTCTGGAAAAAGTTGTGGGTACTCCAAAACGGCTCCGTCGTTTAGCCAAAGATATCGTATCACATTTTAACCAAGTCGCCAATCCGTTTCAAAAAGCAATGATTGTCTGTATGAGCCGGCGAATTGCGGTTGATTTGTATAATTATCTAAGAGAGATTCCAGAATGCCCTCCTGTTGAAGTGATTATGACAGGGGATGTATCAAAGGATCCTAAAGAGTGGCGAGAGGTTCAGCCGGGAAGCAAATATGCGCATATTAAATCGAAAAAAGAGCAAGAAGAAGTGAAAGCCAAACTTCGTGATCCAGAAGATCCTTTGAAATTTGTCATTGTCGTCGATATGTGGCTAACAGGAATGGACGCCAAACCGCTTTCTTATCTTTATATCGACAAGCCGATGAAGGGACACAACCTGATGCAGGCCATTGCCCGTGTAAACCGCGTGTTTCCGGGAAAAGAAGGCGGCGTCGTCGTTGATTATATTGGTATCGCCACTTCTCTGAAAGAAGCAACTCATAAATATACACAAAGTGGCGGCACGGGAAGTCCTGCTTATGATATTTCAGAGGCCGTTAATATCTTCATGGATCATCTGAAGACAGTAAGAGGATTTATTCCAAGCGAGATTGATGTGCAAAACTGGCGGGCAAAACCAAAGATAGAGCGCGAAGACTTCATTGCAGATCTTGTTAACCTTCTTTTAAACCGAGATCCCGAGGAATATATCCAAGCAGCCACCAAACTAGAAAAATCATATCAGTTGGTGAAGCATCAGCCGGAAGTACTTGAACTTGCAGATGAAGTTATGCTCTATTTCATGATGAAAGCACAACTTCGCAAACATTTGCGGCCACCAATTGAAAAACCGAGTGAAAATAAAACATTAGAAGAGCGATTATCAGAACTTATTGAGAATAGTCTATTAGTGAAAGAAACCGTTGACATTTTCCAAATAGCAGGAATTGAACGCCCAGATATCAGCATATTGGACGATGCGTTCTTGGCAGATTTAACAAAAAAAGAGCATGTAGACTTGCGTTTAAAGTTGCTGAAAAAACTTTTAGAGGACCAAATCAAAGTGACATTTAGCCAAGGAAGCCCACAGTCAAAGGCGTTAAGCGAACTTCTAGAGAAAACGTTAAGGGATTATCATAGTCGTGTTATTCAGGCTGCCGATGTGGTCAGGGTTATGATTAACATGCGCAAAGAAATGGAAGAAGAAATACGCAAGCGACACGACTTAGGACTGTCAGAGGAAGAAATTGAATTTTACAAAGCGATCACTGCTATGGAGCAGGAAGCGTTCTCAAACGAGTTTCTTGCTAGTTTAATTCATAAGGTGGTTAAAGCCTTAAAGAAACAATTAGCCGTAGACTGGACAAGTCCTCACCGTCGAGATGTTTACGCTAAAGTGAAATTAGCCGTCAAGCAAGTGCTCATGAAAGAGAAAATTACGGGGCAACAATTACAATTCTTAACAAATAAATTCATGGAACAAGCCGAACAACAATATAAAGACTGGCCAATGAATGCGTGATAATGCAATAAATAAGTCTATTGAGTTATGCGACTGGCTCGTACAGGTATAGATTTCAGTATAAACAATCATTAAGGTTTTTTTGCAATATTTTCCTTCTGGCATTGAGCTTTTGAAAACTAGTTCTTTTGGGGAAAAATTTTATTTGTTTTAGTCGCCTCTCGTTTCTTCATGTATCAGGGGGAACTGAGGGGCGATTGATTCGTCTATCTATTGTTAAGAACAGGTACACTATGCATATAAATTCTGTAACTAAACCGCTATTTTAGTATAAAATAGGGGTATGAGTTACTTTGTGCAAATATTAGGAGTGTATACCCATGAATGAGTCCAAATATTCCGTCCTGCTGTTTTCGTCTGATATTCAGCAAATACGAGCAAGTGAACTTCGGCAGTATATCCAAAGCGGCAGCAAAGTGTATTTGCTTACGTTTGATGATCCGCAAGAACTATTAGAAGATCCGATTTTGCATGAAGCACATAACAAAGAATTGCTCCAAGTTTCCGTTGTTCGCTATGCACCAGAATGGGAACAAGCATGGGCAGTGATTGAAGATGGCAAAGTCAATGACTCTCAATTATTGGATTATCTTAATCAAAACAGCACTTTTAATAAAGGGCAGTATGAACTCGAACATGCCCATGACCGCGGGCATTATATTGTGAAGGCTGGAGCAGGCACGGGAAAAACGACGACGATGATCAACCGGATCATGTTTCTCAAGCATATGCAAGGGGATCTCGATTTACGTTCGGTTGTCATGATCACGTTCACGAACGAAGCTGCTACCAATATGCGTTCGAAGTTGTTAGAAAAGCTAAAAAACTATTACGATGTAACGAAGGATAAAAAATATTTAGAGTGGATGGAAGAAGCAGGATGGATGTTTATCGGCACCATTCACTCGTTTGCTAGGGAGTTTCTCGTCACGGAAGGGCAAACGTTAGGGTTTTCGCGTTCGATGGAGGTAAGGAGTTACAAACATGATCGGAGACGACTGATCGAAAAGTATATTGACCAGTTCTCAGTTGAATACCCAGAGATATACGAACGTTTTCGACACATTCCTCACTATCAAATCATTCGTTCTTTTATCGCCATGATCGAGCATTTGCATAACAAATCGGTCTCTGTTGAAGCGATTGGGCAGCTCCATTTCGGGGCAGACAGCCATGGATTTCATGAGTTTGCCGATTATGTCATCAAACATGTTATTCGGGAGCTTGATGAACAGAAAAAGACGGAGGAAACGTTGGAAATTAGTGATTTAATCAGCCGTTTAGCATCACTCAAGAATCTTTCTTCCGATCAGCTCCGGCTGTCGATCCGTTATTTGTTTGTCGATGAATTCCAGGATACGGATGAATCACAGGCAGCATTCATCAGTTGGTTGGCAGAGAAGTATGGTTGTCAGTTGTTTGCGGTTGGAGATGTGAAGCAAAGCATTTATCGGTTCCGGGGCGCGGACTATACGGCATTTCTTCAATTGCGACAACAGCTGGAAACAGCGAATCAAGTGTACAAAGAGTATTCGTTGCAAAAAAATTACCGATCAGCACCGACATTATTAACACAATTGAACGTCTTATTTCAGAAATGGACAAAAATCGTTGAAAAATTTCCATTTGATGATACGGACAAGCTGATCCCTTCGCGAGAGGAAAGCTGCGAAGAAGGATTAGTTGCGTTAGACATGGATGATGCCACTCTAAAATATTTGCTTCGCCGTTTGTATCGCGAAGATGTTGCCGTCTTAGTCCGCTCAAACCGTGAAGTGATGGAAATGGTAGATAGAATTGAGAATATGGGGTTCTTTTGTGAAGCGGCTGTGTCAGGAACTTTTTACCGTTCATTACCAGTGAGGGAGTTTTATTTATTGATCCGGAGGTTTACCCACCCGTATGTTCCGAAGGATCGTTATCTCTTTCACCAAAGCTCCTATGGGGAGAATGAACTGACCATTGCCAAAGTGTTATCGGCTTATACGCCGGAAACGCCTTTTATTCTTGATCGATTGCAGACATTTGACAATATGGAACGATGGGAATGCCAATGGAATATGTCATCAGCCATCACCGTGTTGCAAAACATCATCGACGAAGTTCGGCCGTATGAAGTCTTCCGCCTTCGCTACTATAACCAGTTGAGATCCCGGTTTCCTGATGGAGATGTGGAGATGCAACGGAAGGAAGCCATTGCGAAAATGAAGGAATACAAAATGAACTTGGAACGCCTCATTTTTTTCATCACAAGGGAATTTGGCGATTTTCATGCTTCTTTCTATGATCTGGAGAAATTTTTATCAATAAAAATGGCAACAGACACCTCGGAGAATGAACGAAAAGTAACGAGCGATGTCAATCACCGGATCAAAGTGATGACCGTCCACAAGGCAAAGGGATTGGAGTTTGACTACGTACTCATGCCATTGACGCGCCATCCGTTTATGAAGCAAGGGAAAACGGATGTAATCTTAATTTCCGGCCAAGCGCAGTGGAAACTGGGGTACAGCATTGATTGGGGTGATATGGAATTTAAAAATAGTTATTACAATGAATATGCCGGTTTAGAAAAGAAAGAAATGATCGGTGAAGAAGTCCGATTGCTGTACGTAGCGTTGACGCGGGCGAGAAAGGCCGTTTATGTAAACAGCTCTTCTCAAATGAATCCATATCAACCCCAGTGTTGGAGCGACTTGTTAGAAAGCGGGGAGATGTTGGTTGTTTAGAGTCAAGTACTACCAGCACACAACACATTTTTACGAACAGTTCAGAATCTGCCAAGGTGAAATCCATCTTACGCAAAGTACTGCTTTGGCACATTATTTGAGAGGTGCCACTGGGGCACCGAAAAACCAAGTACTGGCATATCATTCGTTTGTAAGGAAACTGTTTCCTAATTGGAATCATCCCCATACTGAAATCTATTTGCGGTCGATGATACGCCAATATATTCATCAACATGCCTCGGAGGAATCGATAAACTATTTAGAGAAGAAGGTTCGCGATTTTTATTTATCTCTCCGTTTTTTAATCGAGATGGGGATGACGCGTTTGTTTGATTTTCCTAGCATGCAGCTGAAGGAAGAACAAAAATTTCTCATCGGCATGTTCGAGCAACTTGGAAATGACCCTATCGTCGTCAGCTATCGGCAAGAGCGAGCCCATCTGACCAAGAAAAAAATCGCGGAGAAATTGAATATCGATACTGACATTCATACTGTATGCATTCACCACTTCGATTACATTGATGCTGTGCGGATGATGATGTTTTATCAATTGCAACAAATAGGATTGCATGTCATATTTTATATTCCATTCAATTCCAATGCTCTAAATGTGTATCAAACATGGCGTGAAATTTATGAACGGGTGAGCGGGAGTGAGTATAGCAGTTGGGAATGCGTTGAGAGTTCCCAGCCGCGCCGAGGCGTCAAATTTGCCCGATATTTGGATGAGCGTTTTCCGGAGCAGGAAGATTCATTGCGTCACGTTCGTTTTTTCATCTTTGATCATCCAACGGACTTTAAAGAGTATTTGCAAAAACATCCGATTGTAAAAAACCATAATGAAGTAGTCGCTAAATATGAAAAAGATTTAAACATATACACAAATTGTACCAGAAACGATCATTTTTACGCCAGCCGCTATGGACAATTTTTCTTGTCTTTGCAAAACTGCCGAAAAACAAGCGAAGGGATTTTCTTAACTTATGACGATTACGTCAATATGATGACGTCAGGGTGGGTGCAGTCCGGCCATGTAAACGGTATGCAAGCATCGACATTGCTGATTGATTTACGCAGTTATATGGACGGCGTGAAAAGTTTTCAAGATATCATGGAACGCCTGCAAGCGCTTGTTGATCTCCAAGAAGTCAGCCGCGTATTTGATGAAACTGCGAAGGAGCAGGCGGGTCGTCATCGATTGAAGCGTTATTTAAGCAACCCGTTCCGCTGTTTTCCATACGTGCATCAGTCTCGATACGAAATCACTGTCAAGCAGTTAGCTGAATGCACGAAAGATTTAGCTCGAAAAGTGAACCGTCTGCTATTGGAGGAAAGGGAAAAGAGAAATGTCAGGGTGTATATTAAACAACTGAATGACATCTATGTGGCTGTAAGCAGCCAGTGGGAACCTAGTGCTAAACAAAAGATGGAAAAGTTATTTTCTGTTTCGGTTCCTGCTGACTGGGAGTTTACGATGGAAGAATTATACCAGTTTCTTGCATTGCACTTAGGTACAAAGGAAAATATGGAAGACGATGATCAAGACAGTCCACAAATTGTAAACATTGACCAGTTGGTTGGCAAAACGTTGATTGCACATAACATTCACGTAACAGGCTTATCATTGCAAACGTTTCCTTGGAAACAATCTGAAATGCCACACTTGTTGACGCATAGCTGGTTGAAGGAATGCATTCGCTGTTCATTTGTTGCTGCAAATCGAATCATGCGGATAAATGCACTTATAGTTGATTATTACTCACGAAATGTTACGAGAAATACTGCCCTATATTCCATTTATCATCTTCTGGCGTATAGCAAGGGACAAATTACTTTTAGCTATATTAAAGATTTGTACGATCATGATGGACCTAGCATTTATTTCACTATCTTACAGGAATTATATGGGCCAATGGAGGAGGTTGCAGAGGAGCAATCCGAGAAGTGGGAATGGGAAGAAGAGACCGTTGTCCAAGAGGAGATACCGAAAGAACCGTTACAGGCTATTCCCGATTTGCTATGGCTGGACAGCGATTTTTGTCAGCGAAAATTCTTTTTCAATGCGTTTGTTGAACATCATCCGATTTACGAAAACGATTTTCACCAGCAACAAGCTTTTGCGATCATCGGCAAACTTCTTGCTGAACAAGGGGATGGAGAGGCGTTGGTGCGGGAGACCATATTCCCTTTATTTCCGCAGTGGACAAACGCGCACAAGCAAAACTTGTTGGATACAACCTATCCCTCCAGCCTAAGAACGTATAAATCATATCAAAATATTTATTATCCAAAGGCAATGAAGCGGCTTCAACGTTTAGGAAGCAAATATATGGTCACAAAAAATTGGAAAGCGAAATATCAATATGACCATGACACCTTCCGAATTGACGAGCATATAAAGGAATTTCTTGCAAGTGTTCAAACCAAGGAAATCCAAGCAAGAAGCGGACAACATTGCCGCATGTGTCCATTTCTGCATGTTTGTAAGGACGGTGAGTATGTCATCGATGCAAACGACAGCTGGTCTCCATAAGAAACGTCTAGACTTTGCGAGACGATCAGCGCGAACTTGGCAAAATTACTTTGATGCCCACGGTCTGTTGCCTAATATTACGCTAAGCCCCGAACAAATTTCCGTTGTCCAGCAAGACGAAGACCAAATGTTGATCAACGGTTCGGCGGGCACTGGTAAAAGTCTGACATTAATTTATAAGTTACTAAAAGTCATGGAACAAGAAAATGAACCGAAGCGCATTTTATATTGTTCGTTTAATACGACGCTTGTTGAAGATGCCAGAAAACGAATTGAGCAGTCGGGCAAGTTTCATGAGATCAAAGACAAACATACCTTGCATATGGAAACTTTTCACTATATGGCGGCGAGGATTTTAAGGGAAATTGGTTTTCCCAATGCAGAGTTTTTGCGGATCAACCTTGAAAACTTGCGGCGCTATGAGGGCGCCATTACACGCCGTACGATAGCACTTGTAGATACTTTTATGGAAAGTGAAGAATACAAAAAGCTGCCAATGGAACAAAAACTTTACAAAACTCATGCGGGTACGTTTCTAATGGATGAAATTCTTTGGATGAAAGCGAACGGTTTTGTCACGGAGGAATTGTATTATCATTGTGAACGGGCAGGAAGGGGGAATATCCCGCGGTTGACCAAAGAGCAGCGCCGAACGATTTTCTATTTGTGTAAGGAATATGAGAAAATGTTACAAAAAAAGTTTCACGATCATTTAGATTTGGAAGATTATGCTTTGTTGCTACTGAAATATTTTGAGGATATTCCCGATTCATTGAAGTACGACTATATTTTTGTTGATGAAGTTCAGGATTTGCAGGCGATGCAATTAAAGGCCTTGGTCGGATTGGCTCAAAAATCAATTGTTGTCTCCGGCGATCCGAAGCAACGTATTTACAAGCGAAGCCCGTTCTCTTATCGGGATTTAGGATTGCATATTGAGGGGAGGAAAACGAGAAACTTGCGAACAAACTACCGATCAACAAAACAAATCATGAAACTGGCAAGTAGTTTGGAGTTCATTGATGCAGAAAATGACCGTTTGGATGACCAACGGTTTGTGAGAGAAGGAAAAAAACCATCGATCTACTTTTTCCCGAGCTCGAAAGAACTGGTTTGTCATCTAGTGAACCAAGTAAAAGCTATTCAGAAAAACGACCCGGATGCGACGATTGCCGTCATCCACCGCCATGATGCGGATGTATATGCCATCTATCGATGTCCAGTTCTTATGGAATTAAAGAAACACTTTGATGTCATCACCACATCCCAATATGGAAGAAAATTTGATTTGAACAAACAAAAAAAGCCGCTTTTTTTTACGGATGCATATGGTGTCAAAGGGCTTGAGTTTGATTATGTATTTTTGATTCATTTTGACCGTGATCATTATCCGAATAAAAAGAGGATTGAAGAGTTGGATAAACGAGCCGGTGACAATAAAAATAGTGACGCCTACAAGGCAGATTTTGAAGCTATACTCAATGATGAAAAGAAAGTTCTTTATGTCGCAATCACTCGTGCAAAACAAGAAGTGCAGTTGATGTATACTGGCCGCAACTTTAGAAGTATTTGTCCTTTTGTAAGAAATTTCCGCAAAGAAGATTACGATGCCTTTGGCTTTGATTCAAGTATATATTCTAAGTAGGGGAGAGGTTTTTTTGGCAACGATTCAGTTTGAAATCAAAAAACGAATTGCGACGTTGTCTAGTTCGCCCAAAGGATGGAATAAAGAGTTAAATCTTGTGAGTTGGAACGGATATCCCCCAAAGTATGATATTAGAGATTGGGATTCTTCATATACGAAAATGGGAAGGGGAGTCACCCTTTCGGAAGGAGAAGCGAGAAATTTATATTATGCGTTAAAACAGCTGTTTGAAGAAAATTCACCTAAAAACTCCAGCGTGCAAAATGGAGATTGGCGGAAACGAATTGATGAATGGACGGAGAACTCTCCGTTATTTATTCAACAAATCAAAAATGTACTAATGTTTATGAATGAAAAAGGGTACCTTGCTGAGAAGCAACGGCAATTACTAATGGGAATCCAATCAACACCCTCTGAAGAAGCGTTGCAATATGAAATCGAAAGTATTCGCAGCATCTATCCTTCATTCTATAGGGAGTTGGGCATCCTAATTCAAGAGTTAGGGGAAGAGGAGTTGGGACAACTATTTTTATATATTTGTGATCGCTAGGAGGCTGTAAAAAACACACTCTGAGGCAGGGGGAGAAGGCTCGTTTCGTTGGATGTACTGCAGACATGGGCAGCACTTAAGTGCAGTGAATGCTTCGGCCTACTATTTTCTAAATGAAATTGAGTACGCTAAACAGCGAGTTCCAGCCTTGGCGGTCAGACATTGTGAATGAGATGAAAAGGCATTTGCCCGCAAACACTTCCAAGCCATCGGAACGGATGTGGTATTATGTCAAGAAAACAGACACGTAAAATCGAGAAAAATTTTAAAACCCTACTACCGCACTTCGTTTGGTGGCCTCTTGAGAAGGAGAACGGTTTGGTAAACCCTTCCCCTTCTCAAGAGGAAAGATGCCCCTTATATCGTGACTTTGTGGAGAGAAGAGTTCACTGCTTTTTGCCTTGCTGATGCATCTTCTCATACGCCATCGGAGACACGTACTCATTAGCGGAATGAATTCGCTCGGCATTATAAAAACACTCAATGTATTCAAAAATCCGTTGTTTCGCTTCTTTCCTTGTCGTAAAGGTTTCGTGGAAAATGAGTTCCTTTTTCAGGATGCTGTGAAACGATTCCGCACATGCGTTGTCATAACAGTTTCCCTTTCGACTCATGCTCGTCTGGATTCCGTATTGCCTCAACATGGCTTGGTATTCATTCGATGCATACTGGCTCCCTTGATCCGAATGGTGAATCAGACCAGGTTGAGGATTTCGCCGATGGATGGCTCGTTGGAATGCTTTGATCACTAACTCCTTTGTCATACGCTCGGAAAGATGCCATCCTACAATTTTACGAGAAAACAAATCCATGATGGATGCGAAATACAGCCAGCCTTCTTTCGTCCAAATATACGTGATATCCGCCACCCATGCTTGATTCGGCTCATTCACTTCAAACTGCTGATTCAATAAGTTGGGGTACACAGGCCAATGATGCTTCGAGTTCGTGGTTGCCTTGTATTTTTTCTTTGTTTTTGAACGAATGTTCCCATCTTTCATGATTCTGGCGACCGTTTTTTGAGATACCTCGACTCCTTGTTTCTGAAGGATTTTTGTGATTTTTGGACTGCCATATGTTTCTCTTGAATTGATATGAATCTTTTTGATTTGCTTTTTCAACGCTTCCTGTCTTTTCTTTTGTTGGCTCTCCGGCCGTTTGATCCAAGCATAGTATCCACTTCTTGAAACGCCTAAGACTTCACACATCTTCGCCACGCGAAACTCCTTTCTATGCGTATGAATGAATGTATAAATTACTTCTGGTTTTTGGCGAAGATGCTCATGGCCTTTTTTAAAATAGCGTTTTCCTCCTCAAGGTCACGGATGCGTTTTTGGAGTTCGCGCTTTTCTTGATCTTCTGGTTTGAGGTTTCCACTTCCTACAAAACTATGTTCGGCATCTTTTTTATAATCTGCGACCCATTTATGAAGAGTTTTTGGCGAAATATCGAGTTGTCTTGCGGTTTGAGAGACCACTTTTCCTTCCTCGACCACTAATTTTACTGCATGTATTTTGAATTCTTTATCAAAACGTCTTGTCATTATAGACACTCCTTATGATTGATAGATTTACTATACATTTCTCTATTCGTTGTGTCTATAATCTAGACTAACATCAATGTGGATTTCATCGGACCGGAGAATGATGTCGAGCGGTTTATGTTACGGGCCTTAAGCCGTTGAAGGTGGGGACAAAACAGAAGCCGAGCAGGCTTCTGTTTTGTCTTAGCAGCCCGATTGAATGCAAAATCTTTGAGACATCCAAGAGCACATTCCCAAGCAGCAACAGGGCGCCAATGTATGGCACACTTAGAGAAAGGGAAAGCTAGGGAAAGATACAAAATGGACGGGAAATGTTGTACAGCTCTTGCAATCTAGGAAAGCGCGTAGAGTTTCTTTGCCCCCGTTTACTGATCAGGAAGGCTAACCAAAAACGAAATGAATTGGAAAGCCAGCGAGACTGACATCATTTTAAGAAAGAGAGCGGCACGCACCGCTCTTTTTGTATTTTTGATCGGTCGACAAAGTTCGACGGAAATGTTTTGCAAAAATTGATACAATCAAATGGAAGAAGTCTTTTTATCTATGACAAAGGGAGGGGAAACGGGTGGCAACGATTCGCAAAGCAGACTACTATTATGGAGCGCTTCTTTCTGCGTTGGTCAACGGCGGGCTGGCGCCGGCGCTGTTTGAAAAGGAAAATGACAACCGTCAAATTTATGAAGTCACAACGAATAAAGCGAGCTACATCATTTATACGAAATACAGCACGACTCCATCCGGCTCCAAAGATTTCACTTGGTCGTTTGTATTCAGCGACAGTGAGATTGCCGAAATTAGCAAGATTTATCTGGAAAACAGCAAGGAAAGAGAAATCATTTTTGCGTTTGTCTGTGCACAGAAACTGCCGAGTGACTCCAATCAAGTGATTGCCATTGTCTGTTGGAATGAGTTTCTTGAGTGCGTGGACCTTCAAAGACAGCAAGTTCGGGGAATTCCGCGGCTCTCCATAAAAGCGGTGAAAGGCTCTCCCAAGCTTCGCCTCTACGGAAGCAAACGTGCAGATGTATTGGATGGGAAGGATCATACGATCAAAATTGAACGAAATCGATTAAGCAGTTTGTAATAGACCGAGGACACCGATGAAGGGGGGGATTCTAGGCGGTTTTTTCGTTTTTTTTTGTTTATCTGAAACGTATTGGCATATAGCGGGGGGCTATCTGCTCGTCTTTTGAGCTCTCGTTTTTAGAAAAATGGTTGTTTTACAGGCGGAGCGATTTCTTTTTGCAAAAAGGAGGAACCCGAATGTCAAAATGGTGGATGATCCGCGCCGGCGATCGCAATGAACTGATCCCACTTTGGCTGGAAAAGGGAATCGCATCGATCGGTTGGGCGAGATTGGGCAATCCGAAGAACTTTCGGTCGAAAGAACGGCTGCAGCGAAAGGCGGATGAAGTGTTTGCCGAGGCGAAACCAAAATCGAGAACCAGTTGGGTGAACCAAGTATGGCGTTTTGCCCATGAAATCAAAAAAGGTGATCGTGTGATTACATATTCGAAGGAGAAAAGGGAGTACATTGTTGGAACCGTGACAGAAGAGCATCGCTATGATCCCGACATCGGGTATTCCTATTATCCGAACATCATCCGTGTAAAATGGGAAAATGCCACAGTTCCAAGGGACTCGTTGTCAGACGGAGCGAAGAACAGTTTAGGTTCGACGCTAACGGTTTTTCGAGTTGACGAATGGGGCGATGAAATCGAGCAGCGTTTAATCAGTCAATCATTCCCAAAATCTCAACCTGAAGAGGGGGAAACGGGAGAAATCGTCGAAGACCTTGTTGGAAAAGCGTTGATGATGATCCAAGACAAAGTTGACAAGCTTGATCCGTGGCAAATGCAAGATTTAGTGGCAGGCTTGCTTCAAGCGATGGGGTACAACGTGCAAGTCAGCCCGAAAGGCCCCGATGGCGGTGTGGATGTGTTGGCCTATAAGGACGCATTTGGCTTTGAAAAACCAATGATTAAGGTGCAAGTGAAGCATCGCAAAAGTGCCGCCTCGGCTCCGGAAATCCAGCAGCTTCTTGGGGCCAACCCGATTGATGCCAATTGCCTGTTCGTTTCAACAGGCGGTTTTACTTCCCAAGCAGAGGCAGTCGCCAAACATAATTCCGTTAAACTGATTGATTTAGAAGAATTGGTCAACTTGATTGTCCATTGGTACGAGAACATGCCAAATGAGGCGAGAGCGTTGCTGCCGCTGCAGAAAATGTATGTGCCCGAATCTTGACAAACATACGGCTTCATCCCCACCTGGCAAGCGCGAGAGGATGAAGCCTTCGGTGATGATCGCTATGTTTTTACAAAAAAATAGACGTGAAAGCCCACTTCTTTAGAGGTGGGATGAAACGTCTATTTTGTTGCAGTTTAATAATCAAACTGATACAATTGAAGTATGGAACAGTACAGATGCACCAAAACGATCGTTTCTCTCATCAATTATCATTTTGTTTTTTGTCCGCGTTATCGAAGAAAAGTGCTGGTTGGTGAAGTTGAAATTCGATTCAAGCAGCTTGTTCAACAAATTTGTAAAGAAAATGATTGGCGTATCCTTGCAATGGAAGTAATGCCGGATCATTGTCATTTGTTTCTCAACTGTCTTCCAACGGATTCTCCTTCAGCAATTATGGCGAAAGTGAAAGGAGTGACCTCTCGAATCTTAAGGCAAGAGTTTAAGCATCTTGCTCACTTGCCAAGTTTATGGACACGCTCATTTTTTGTGAGTACAGCAGGAAATGTATCAAGCGAAACCATTAAGCGATATGTTGAAGCGCAGAAAAAAAGGGGGTGATTCAGTTGCCAACCATCACCTTGAATATTCGTTTTTTTCCTCACCATCCTCAACTGCTTCGTCAGTTGGGAGAAGAGTATATTCGAGTGGTGAATGAATTGACTGAACAAATGGAACACCAAAAATCCTTTCCTAAACTCACAACGAAGCATGTCAATGCCAATCTCCCTTCCGCTGTGTTAAATCAAGCGATTCGAGATGCAAGAAGTGTATTTAAAAAGATGAAAAAAACAGGGAAACGTCCAATTCTCAAAAAGCGGGTTTATTTTGTCAATAATCAAAACTATTCCATTGGCAAAGATATCATCGCTTTCCCTATTATGCAAAATGGGGCAGTGAAAAAGACGAAATTCCGTGCCATGATCACCGAACGTGATCAAAAGTTTCTTGCGAATGCGAAACTTGGACTCATGCGAATCGTTGAGAAGTCAGGGAAATGGTATGCTCAAGTGTCGATCGACGTCCCTGTAAGTGAAAAGGACAATGAAAAAGTCATGGGTGTCGATCTTGGATTGAAAGTTCCGGCGGTGGCAGTCACTTCCACAGGAAAGACTCGATTTTTTGGCAATGGCCGCATGAACAAATATATACGCCGCAACTATCAAGAACAGAGAAAGAAGTTAGGAAAACTCAAGAAGTTGTCTGCCATTCGCAAATTGAACAATAAAGAACATCGTGTAATGACGGATATCAATCATAAAATCAGCCGCCAGATCGTCAATCTGGCCATTCAAGAAGAGGTATCTGTTATCAAATTAGAGAGGCTGACGAACATTCGTCAGACGGCAAGAACAAGCCGTAAAAACGAAAAACACTTGCATACATGGAGCTTTTATCAACTTTCCAAGTTTATCGAATACAAGGCGAAATTAGCTGGAATCTCGGTTGTGTATGTGAACCCGAAATACACATCGCAACTCTGCCCGCAATGCGGAGCAAAGAACAAAGCGAAAGACCGTCAATACCGTTGTCAAGACTGTGGGTACACGACCCATCGAGATCGCGTGGGTGCATTAACTATTATGAGTGTACCTGTGATGGATGGAGTAGCGTAAGCGAAAGTCCATCAGCCTACGGAGCTATACGCTCTGCCGTAGGACGGGCTGATGACACAGCCCCGAACTTGGGCGTTGTCCGAACCAGAAATGGAGGAGGGCGTTAACGACCCAAGAATCCCACGGTTTTAGCCGTGTGGAGTGTCAATCCAAAACGCTGCGATATTGATCGTACACTAGCGAGGTCAAACTAATCTTGTCTAAATAACGAATGGGGCACAAGAAGGTCACGGTGATGACCCCAGGATGTCGGCCAATTTCGATGGCGCCGGTAATCGTGGCACGGTTCATCACCTCAGGGACAGAGATGCCTAACGTTTTCGCTGCCCGTTGCAACCCGTTTTCTGTTGCCTCATTTAGGTTGGCACCTGTCCCGACAAAGGAAATCGGCAACGATTCTTCCAATTTGTTTACTCCCCATGATTGTGCCAAATCGAGGGCGATTTCTTTTTCTTTTTTTGTCAATGGCTTTGCTAAGTAGGGGAGGTCTTCAGCAACAGGAAGAAGAATCGGTCCGTCAATGGTCAACCCTTTGATCACTTTCACTTGAAGGGTGACGATGCCAGATACGTCGGTCGTATGCCCAGCAATTTCTCCGTCGCCCTGCATGGCATGCATATCACCGAGATAAACGCCTCCGCCTCGCACTTTCACAGGGCAGATCAACACGGCGCCTTCGCGTACACGGTTAATGTCCATATGTCCGTCCGTGCGATCTCCCAGCTGTTCTTTCGTAATCCCGTATTCATGTGGGGCGTTGATCAGAAATTGGCCAAAGTCGCCGGCGTTATGTGAATCCGGTAGCGGACGCGCCGGGGTGGTGCCGAGCTGTCCGAGGAACGGGCGGAGTCTGGCCACCGTTCCGACTAAGTCATGGGGCGCAAACGTGACGATCGGGTTTTGGACGGAGTTGTCGGGTGTCGCCATGTAGTACCGTCCTTGTCGAGCGATGTGTTCTGCCGCTTCTTTATGCACGGTCACGCCGATCTGTCGGTTTGGATCAAACGTCATCGTATAGCCGTTCGTAAATACAAATGGAGTCACGTCCGCGCCGCAATTCGCGCACCGAATGGCTTCCGGGCCGATCCCCTCGATTTTCGTTTCCGGGTACATCGTTCCGCACTGTGGGCATTTGACAGCAATGAACGGATCGCCGACAAACCGACCTTCCATTGGCTTATCATTTCCTGAGGATGTGGCGATAGAGGTGACGCGAATCCATTTGATCTTAATCGCAATGGCGTCTCCTACTTCCGCGCCTTCGACAAAAACGGGCTTTGTCACTTCATGGCCACCGCGGATGCAAGGAGTGATCATCGGTCCCCAGCAGCCAGGAGTAGTATTGGCGACAATGTATCCCCCATCCTGCACGGGGCCAAGCATGTTTCCATGAGGGTCTAAGATGCCGTTAGTGAACTCATTGACAAACACGGTTTGTTTCGCTTCCATGGCGTTCCCCTCTTTACTTTTAGATTTTACGATTGGTTACATAGGAACCTTGGATCGCTGACAACGAACCTTCGACAGGTGATGTCTAACTACATTTTAGGAAATTCAGTAGAGTATTGTCAAAATAATAGTGTGAATATTTATAATATTTTTTAAGTAAAAATATTTTGTAAATTAATTCTTGTAATGTATAATAATTTTGGAAGGGAGGCAACGAAATGAGCAGTAGCATAGAAAAGAAATTAGGAGAAAAAGGGATTAAGTGTTCGGAACAGGAATTGATGATGCTTGAGCATCAGTGGAAAGCCATTCAGCAACTAAAACAGGGAGTCGAAAAACTCGGTTTGAATGAGGCAGATATTGGAGTCGTCCACCAACCGGGAGGTGTATATCGTGGAAAAACGGCTAAATACGAAAACAATCTCTGAACTTTCCCCTCTTCTAAAAAACAAAGAAGTTTCACCTGTTGAACTCGTTGACGATGTACTCGAACAAATTGAAACATTAAACGATCAGCTGAATGCCTATATAGAGGTGACAGCAGAGAAAGCACGCAAGCAAGCTGAGTTGGCGGAATCGGAAATCCGATCTGGAAATTACCGCGGCCCGCTACATGGCATCCCTATAGCAATCAAAGATATTCTTTACGTAGCTAATGAAACAACAACGATGGGGTCAAAAATTCACCGAAACTTCCGGCCAACTTACAGTGCGACAGTAATCGAGAAGTTGACGGAAGCGGGAGCAGTGTTTCCTGGAAAAACAAACTTGCATGAGTATGCTTGGGGAGCAACGAACAATAATCCTCATTTCGGACCTGCCCGAAATCCTTGGGATCCTGAACGCATTCCCGGAGGCTCAAGCGGAGGATCGGGGGTCGCAACGGCGGCGCATATGACGATTGCTTCCCTAGGAACAGATACCGGTGGTTCGATTCGAATTCCTTCTTCGTTTTGCGGCATTGTCGGTTTAAAGCCCACCTATGGACTAGTAAGCAAATATGGTTGCTTCCCGCTTGCATGGTCGTTGGACCATATCGGTCCGATGGCGAAAACGGCGAGGGACGCTGCCTATATTTTAGAAGCCATGGCAGGATACGACCCAAAAGATCCTACTTCCACCAATGCCCCTGCAACGAGTTATTCCACACAATTTACGGAGTCTGTTAAAGGTGTAAAAATTGGCATAGAACCGTACTTCTTTGATCATGTGGATGAAGGAGTCGAACGAGCAGTTAAACAAGCAATTGCCTCTTTGGAACGCGAAGGCGCTGTTGTAGAAACTGTGCGAATTCCAACATTGCAATATGCGCAGTATGCGGAAATGGTCACGATTCTTTCAGAAGCTAGCGCTATTCATCACAATCATGTAGTAGAAAGGGAAGAAGAGTTTGGCGATGATGTCCGTTTCCTTTTAAAGCTTGGAGAACTCCCTTCCGCTGTAGACTACTTGGAAGCGCAACAAATTCGTTTGAAATTGGATCACGAGTTCATGGAAATATTCAATAAGGTAGATGTTTTGATCACCCCAACCATTCCGTTTCTCCCTCCAAAAATTGGGCAGGATACGGTATGGATCAATGGAGAGGAAGTAAACTTTCTTGACCATATCATCCGTTTTACAGGACCGTTTAACTTGACGGGTTTGCCTGCTGTAACGGTGCCATGTGGTTTTGTTCAAGGACTTCCTGTAGGGATGCAAATCATCGGCCCAGCCTTTGGGGATGGAACGATATTAAATGTTGCTGATGTGTTTGAAACGTTGCATCCTGAGCTGAAATACCCGCCGGCCGTTCTAAGAAAGTAAAAGCAAACGCTGGTCGTGGCGATGTACTTACTGAAGGGCGGTCTCAAAAGGTGATGATGACATAACTTTTTGAAGCAGCCTTTTTCAACTGAGTGTTTTTCACTCGCGTTCGCTGCCGTTTGCATGACGGGGGCAAGCATAAAACGGAGGGGCCTTTCGGGGCTCTTCATTTTTTCTCCCATGGCAGGATTTTCGCTTCATGCTCCTACATTGTTGCGATTGCCGTCTTCAAGAGTGATGCACACCGTGAGGAACAGTCCATGTGTTCAATGGAGTTTCACGATGAGAACGATTCCACGACGGATGTTTATCATGACAAACGGCCAACCGTTCGTCGTGCAGGCGTCGCGCTTTGAGGATGACGATGAAGTGGTCGTGTTTGTAAAAACGGTGACGGCGGAAGCACCTGCTTGCTTATGTCAGAAGCGGAAACAACGGTTAACGGCCGCAGCGAACCTTCGCGCTGCCATGCAGATGGGGGCGCTTTTGAATAGTGAGGACAAATAGATGATAATGCAGCGAGGATGCATACGATCCTCAATCAAGAGGAATATGGCCCGTTCGTGTAAAACGAACGATCCTCGTTGGCTTCAGCATCGGGCAAAGTTGATTGCTGGAATAAGCGGGCGATTCGAACGTTTTGTGAGAAATGGTGGGGAGATCGGAACTTGACGGCTTCAAGCTTGTCGGGGACGAAGAACGGACTTTGGAAAGATCATGTTTGGAGTCCGTTTTCTATTATTTTGTTTTTTCCCGGCTATTGAATTTTTATGTGCAGATGGATAGAATGAAAAAGGAGAGCAATAAGGCCCCGTAGCTCAGTGGATAGAGCGTCGGTTTCCTAAACCGTGCGTCGGAGGTTCGAATCCTCTCGGGGCCGCCACTTATATACGATTCATTTGGATTAACATTCTCAAGATCCTTGATACGACCGCACTTGCGGTCGTTTTTACAGTTAATATGAATTGGTGTTTTGGATAAAATTGGATTTGCTATAAATGTTGACTTAAATTCGATGAAGTAGTATTATATAAAGCGTCGCTTCGATGAACGAATACGAAGCAAGATAAAAACGAACAAATGCTTTCAGCAAAGAAAGCTGCAGTAAAAAATTTGTTCTTGACAGAGCAAAAACTTTTTTGGTATAGTTAAATTTGCTTGGTTGTTCAATGTGATTTTTTTGTAATGATTAATCCATGATTAAAAAACCTTGACATCTACCAAGCAAGATAGTATATTAAAAAAGTAATTGTTAGTCTTTGAGGAAGTTGAATTCCTCTAGGAAGCTGATTCGTTCCTTGAAAACTGAACGAAACGAAGCGCAAGCCAATCAACTTTCTATTGGAGAGTTTGATCCTGGCTCAGGACGAACGCTGGCGGCGTGCCTAATACATGCAAGTCGAGCGGACCGAATGAGAGCTTGCTCTTGTTTGGTTAGCGGCGGACGGGTGAGTAACACGTGGGCAACCTGCCCGCAAGACCGGGATAACTCCGGGAAACCGGAGCTAATACCGGATAACACCGAAGACCGCATGGTCTTTGGTTGAAAGGCGGCCTTTGGCTGTCACTTGCGGATGGGCCCGCGGCGCATTAGCTAGTTGGTGAGGTAACGGCTCACCAAGGCGACGATGCGTAGCCGGCCTGAGAGGGTGACCGGCCACACTGGGACTGAGACACGGCCCAGACTCCTACGGGAGGCAGCAGTAGGGAATCTTCCGCAATGGACGAAAGTCTGACGGAGCGACGCCGCGTGAGCGAAGAAGGCCTTCGGGTCGTAAAGCTCTGTTGTGAGGGACGAAGGAGCGCCGTTTGAACAAGGCGGCGCGGTGACGGTACCTCACGAGAAAGCCCCGGCTAACTACGTGCCAGCAGCCGCGGTAATACGTAGGGGGCGAGCGTTGTCCGGAATTATTGGGCGTAAAGCGCGCGCAGGCGGTTCCTTAAGTCTGATGTGAAAGCCCACGGCTCAACCGTGGAGGGTCATTGGAAACTGGGGGACTTGAGTGCAGGAGAGGAGAGCGGAATTCCACGTGTAGCGGTGAAATGCGTAGAGATGTGGAGGAACACCAGTGGCGAAGGCGGCTCTCTGGCCTGCAACTGACGCTGAGGCGCGAAAGCGTGGGGAGCAAACAGGATTAGATACCCTGGTAGTCCACGCCGTAAACGATGAGTGCTAAGTGTTAGAGGGGTCACACCCTTTAGTGCTGCAGCTAACGCGATAAGCACTCCGCCTGGGGAGTACGGCCGCAAGGCTGAAACTCAAAGGAATTGACGGGGGCCCGCACAAGCGGTGGAGCATGTGGTTTAATTCGAAGCAACGCGAAGAACCTTACCAGGTCTTGACATCCCCTGACAACCCAAGAGATTGGGCGTTCCCCCTTCGGGGGGACAGGGTGACAGGTGGTGCATGGTTGTCGTCAGCTCGTGTCGTGAGATGTTGGGTTAAGTCCCGCAACGAGCGCAACCCTTGCCTCTCGTTGCCAGCATTCAGTTGGGCACTCTAGAGGGACTGCCGGCTAAAAGTCGGAGGAAGGTGGGGATGACGTCAAATCATCATGCCCCTTATGACCTGGGCTACACACGTGCTACAATGGGCGGTACAAAGGGCTGCGAACCCGCGAGGGGGAGCGAATCCCAAAAAGCCGCTCTCAGTTCGGATTGCAGGCTGCAACTCGCCTGCATGAAGCCGGAATCGCTAGTAATCGCGGATCAGCATGCCGCGGTGAATACGTTCCCGGGCCTTGTACACACCGCCCGTCACACCACGAGAGCTTGCAACACCCGAAGTCGGTGAGGTAACCCTGACGGGAGCCAGCCGCCGAAGGTGGGGCAAGTGATTGGGGTGAAGTCGTAACAAGGTAGCCGTACCGGAAGGTGCGGCTGGATCACCTCCTTTCTAAGGACGAAAAGCGGAAGCGCCGCGATCGGCTCTCGAAGCCAAATGTTCTTCACCCGCAGGGGTGCTTGCACCCCGAGGGGGAAGGTGATTTGGCAGAAGAGAGCCAGGCGCTGGAGCTAGACAGTACGAAAAGCGAAGGCCGCCCGCCTATCGGCGAAACGCGCTGGAGGGCCTGCGAGGAGGCTGTCGCCGCCGCAGCAGGACCGAAGCGTCGCGAGCCGATGGCGGCCGGAGCTAGACAGTACGAAAAGTGAAGGCCGCTAACGGCCAACCATGAACAAATCGCGCTTTCGTTTCGATCAGTTTTGAGGGAACGAGCACTGTTCTCTCAACGACAAAGATCGTTCCTTGAAAACTAGATAACCGATACACAAAAGGAAGAAGCCGAGAAGCGCTGTAGGTTAAGCTAGAAAGGGCGCACGGTGGATGCCTTGGCACTAGGAGCCGATGAAGGACGGGGCAAACGCCGAAACGCTCCGGGGAGCTGTAAGCAAGCGTTGATCCGGAGATGTCCGAATGGGGGAACCCCCTGTCCGTAATGGGACAGGATCCATGCCTGAATCCATAGGGCATGGAGGGCACACCCGGGGAACTGAAACATCTTAGTACCCGGAGGAGAAGAAAGCAAACGCGATTCCCTGAGTAGCGGCGAGCGAAACGGGAACAGCCCAAACCAAGAGGCGTGCCTCTTGGGGTTGTAGGACCGCTCATGTGGGAGTGAGAAAGGAACGGGGTAGACGAACCGGTCTGGAACGGCCGGCCAGAGAAGGTGAGAGCCCTGTAGTCGAAACTTCGTTCCCTCCCGAGCGGCTCCTGAGTACGGCGGGACACGGGAAATCCCGTCGGAAGCAGGGAGGACCATCTCCCAAGGCTAAATACTCCCTAGTGACCGATAGTGAACCAGTACCGTGAGGGAAAGGTGAAAAGCACCCCGGAAGGGGAGTGAAAGAGAACCTGAAACCGTGTGCCTACAAGTAGTCAGAGCCCGTTTATGGGTGATGGCGTGCCTTTTGTAGAATGAACCGGCGAGTGACGATGGCGTGCGAGGTTAAGCCAAGAAGGTGGAGCCGCAGCGAAAGCGAGTCTGAACAGGGCGCATGAGTACGTCGTCGTCGACCCGAAACCAGGTGATCTACCCATGTCCAGGGTGAAGGCCGGGTAACACCGGCTGGAGGCTCGAACCCACGCACGTTGAAAAGTGCGGGGATGAGGTGTGGGTAGGGGTGAAATGCCAATCGAACTTGGAGATAGCTGGTTCTCCCCGAAATAGCTTTAGGGCTAGCCTCAAGGTAAGAGTGTTGGAGGTAGAGCACTGATTGGGCTAGGGGCCCTCATCGGGTTACCGAACCCAGTCAAACTCCGAATGCCAATGACTTATCCTTGGGAGTCAGACTGCGAGTGATAAGATCCGTGGTCAAGAGGGAAACAGCCCAGATCGCCAGCTAAGGCCCCTAAGTGCACGTTCAGTGGAAAAGGATGTGGAGTTGCGAAGACAACCAGGATGTTGGCTTAGAAGCAGCCACCATTTAAAGAGTGCGTAATAGCTCACTGGTCGAGTGACTCTGCGCCGAAAATGTACCGGGGCTAAACGTGCCGCCGAAGCTGCGGGATGACCGTTGGTCATCGGTAGGGGAGCGTTCTAAGGGCAGAGAAGCCAGACCGGAAGGACTGGTGGAGCGCTTAGAAGTGAGAATGCCGGTATGAGTAGCGAAAACAGAGGTGAGAATCCTCTGCGCCGAAAGCCTAAGGGTTCCTGAGGAAGGTTCGTCCGCTCAGGGTTAGTCGGGACCTAAGCCGAGGCCGAAAGGCGTAGGTGATGGACAACAGGTGGAGATTCCTGTACCACCTCCTTCCCGTTTGAGCGATGGGGGGACGCAGGAGGATAGGGTGAGCAGGCGGCTGGAAGAGCCTGTCCAAGCAGTGAGGCTGGCCAGCAGGCAAATCCGCTGGCTAAAAGGCTGAGCTGTGATGGCGACGGATTCAATCCGGAAGTCCCTGATTCCACACTGCCAAGAAAAGCCTCTAGCGAGGGAAGAGGTGCCCGTACCGCAAACCGACACAGGTAGGCGAGGAGAGAATCCTAAGGCGCGCGGGAGAACTCTCGTTAAGGAACTCGGCAAAATGACCCCGTAACTTCGGGAGAAGGGGTGCTCTTTCGGGTGATGAGCCTGGAAGAGCCGCAGTGAAAAGGCCCAAGCGACTGTTTATCAAAAACACAGGTCTCTGCGAAGCCGAAAGGCGAAGTATAGGGGCTGACACCTGCCCGGTGCTGGAAGGTTAAGGGGAGCGCTTAGCGCAAGCGAAGGTGCGAACCGAAGCCCCAGTAAACGGCGGCCGTAACTATAACGGTCCTAAGGTAGCGAAATTCCTTGTCGGGTAAGTTCCGACCCGCACGAAAGGTGTAACGACTTGGGCACTGTCTCAACGAGAGACCCGGTGAAATTATACTACCTGTGAAGATGCAGGTTACCCGCGACAGGACGGAAAGACCCCGTGGAGCTTTACTGCAGCCTGATATGGAATTTTGGTATCGCTTGTACAGGATAGGTGGGAGCCTGAGAAGCCGGAGCGCCAGCTTCGGTGGAGGCGGCGGTGGGATACCACCCTGGCGGTATTGAAATTCTAACCCGCACCCCTTAGCGGGGTGGGAGACAGTGTCAGGTGGGCAGTTTGACTGGGGCGGTCGCCTCCCAAAAGGTAACGGAGGCGCCCAAAGGTTCCCTCAGAATGGTTGGAAATCATTCGGAGAGTGCAAAGGCACAAGGGAGCTTGACTGCGAGACGGACAGGTCGAGCAGGGACGAAAGTCGGGCTTAGTGATCCGGTGGTTCCGCATGGAAGGGCCATCGCTCAACGGATAAAAGCTACCCCGGGGATAACAGGCTGATCTCCCCCAAGAGTCCACATCGACGGGGAGGTTTGGCACCTCGATGTCGGCTCATCGCATCCTGGGGCTGTAGTCGGTCCCAAGGGTTGGGCTGTTCGCCCATTAAAGCGGTACGCGAGCTGGGTTCAGAACGTCGTGAGACAGTTCGGTCCCTATCCGTCGCGGGCGCAGGAAATTTGAGAGGAGCTGTCCTTAGTACGAGAGGACCGGGATGGACGCACCGCTGGTGTACCAGTTGTCCCGCCAGGGGCACCGCTGGGTAGCTATGTGCGGACGGGATAAGCGCTGAAAGCATCTAAGCGTGAAGCCCCCCTCAAGATGAGATTTCCCATCGCCAAAAGCGAGTAAGATCCCTCGAAGATGACGAGGTCGATAGGTCCGAGGTGGAAGCGTGGCGACACGTGGAGCTGACGGATACTAATCGATCGAGGGCTTAACCTAGAAAGGAAAAGCGGAGGCCGCCCGCCTATCGGCGAAACGCGCTGGAGGGCCTGCGAGGAGGCTCGAACCAAGCAAAGCTTGGTTCTGCGTGGGTGGTGCCATAGGAGCGTATGCAATGTGTCGCCGCCGCAGCAGGACCGAAGCGTCGCGAGCCGATGGCGGCCGGAGCTAGACAGAAAGTGGAAGCGCCGCGTTTAGCTCTCGAAGCCAAATGTTCTTCACCCGCAGGGGCGCTTGCGCCCCGAGGGGGAAGGTTATTTGGCAGAAGAGAGCTAGGCGCTGGAACTGGACAATAGAAAAGCGCAGGCGAGCGGCGGCGAGCCAGAGCTAGACAGTACGAAAGCGGAGGCTTCTTCCCAAAAACGGTTATCTAGTTTTGAAGGAATGAACTTCCTGTTGACAAAAACAACGACATGAATATAATAATTAACGTCTAAACCAATAAATCATTGCCTAGTGGTGATAGCGGAGAGGAAACACCCGTTCCCATCCCGAACACGGAAGTTAAGCTCTCCAGCGCCGATGGTAGTTGGGGCCAGCGCCCCTGCAAGAGTAGGTCGCTGCTAGGCAATCAATAGGCAGCCAATCGTGTGTGGTGCACGGTTGGCTGCTTTTGTTTTATTTCGTGAGAGGTCCGCTTGCGCATGGATAGAAAGACAGGAAGGATGCACATGAGTGGGGCGGAGTCATACAATAGCATAGACGATCAACATCGGGCTGATTGACTTTTTGCAGGTTTTATAGGCTATGCATTGGTTTCGGGTGAAGTTCCATTGCCCAGCGAAAATTTTTTTATTTTTTCTTTAGAGTGGTAGCGAAATATTCAGCTATTTTGTAAAATTAATATAAAAGAAGAAGACTAGTTTTTGTCATTGAAATAGTTGTGATGTAATAAACATTTAGTTATACTAGTATATTTTCATGTTTTGTATTAATAGTGACATACTATTGATTCATTGTGTTATAATAATTTTGTAACCGCCCTCAAAAGGTAAACGAGAGCATTGGCGCAATCATTTTGAGCGGTCGCTCACCGCTTTTGCAAATATTAGTAGATAGGGATGGTAAACATGGGGAACAAACAGGCAAAAACTGATGTGATCTTAATCGGCGCAGGGATTATGAGCGCCACGTTGGGAACGTTGTTAAAAGAGTTGGCACCGGAGTGGGACATCACTGTGTTTGAAAGGCTGGAAGAAGCAGGAGCGGAAAGCTCCAACGAATGGAACAATGCTGGAACAGGGCATGCGGCGCTTTGCGAGCTGAATTATACTGTTGAGAAGCCCGATGGATCCATTGACATCAGCAAAGCCATCAAAATTAACGAACAATTTTATATTTCTTTGCAGTTTTGGGCCCATTTAGTGAACAGTGGGGTGCTCCGCGACCCAAAAGAGTTCATCCGCCCACTGCCGCATATGAGCTTTGTGCAGGGGGAGGAAAATGTGGCGTTTTTGAAAAAGCGGCATGAAACGATGGCGGCTAATCCACTGTTCAAAGAAATGGAATTTTCCGATGACCCGAAAAAGCTGGCCGAATGGATACCGCTCATGATGGAAAATCGCGTTGTGAACGAGCCGATCGCGGCGACGCGGATTGAATCAGGAACAGACGTGAACTTTGGGGCGCTGACGCGCAAACTGTTTGAGCATTTAAAACGGAAAAATGTCGACATTCATTACCGCCATCATGTCGATGACATCAAACGGACGAGCGACGGTCTGTGGGAGTTGAAAGTGCGCGATTTAGACAGCGGCGCTGTTGAACGTTATGCCGCCAAATTTGTCTTCCTCGGCGCAGGGGGAGGAAGCCTTCATCTGTTGCAAAAATCCGGTATTCCGGAAGGGAAAGGGATTGGCGGATTCCCGGTCAGCGGGTTGTTTATGGTGTGCAATAATCCCGATGTAGCTGAGCAGCATCATGCGAAAGTGTACGGCAAAGCGAAAGTCGGCGCGCCGCCGATGTCGGTTCCGCATTTGGATACGCGGTTTATCAACAATCAAAAAATGTTGCTGTTTGGGCCGTTTGCTGGTTTCTCGCCGAAGTTTTTGAAAAACGGGTCAATGCTCGATTTATTTACATCGGTCAAACCGCATAACCTTTTGACGATGTTGGCGGCCGGCGTGAAAAATATGGCGCTTACGAATTATTTGATCCAGCAAGTGATGTTATCGAAAGAACAGCGCATGGAAGAGTTGCGCGAATTTGTTCCGACGGCGAAAAGCGAGGAATGGGATGTCATTGTTGCTGGCCAGCGCGTGCAAGTGATTAAAGATACGGAAACCGGCGGCAAAGGAACGTTGCAATTCGGCACGGAAGTCGTCCATGCGGCTGATGGCTCAATCGCGGCATTGCTTGGCGCCTCGCCAGGTGCTTCGACCGCCGTTCATGTCATGCTAGAAGTCATTGCGAAATGTTTCCCGGAACGAATGAAAGAGTGGGAGCCGAAGGTGAAAGAAATGATTCCTTCCTACGGTGTATCGCTCATGAAAAACGAACGGCTTTTGCATGACATTCAAGTCGCAACAGCGGAGATGCTCGGTTTAAACGAAGGCCTGGCATTGCAGCTCGTTTAACGTACTTTCCGAAAGAAGTCTCCCACCTCAAAGGGATGAGAAGGGCGACAGCCCAGCGAGTAGGTGGGATCAAAACACAACTTTCTGGAACGGGAGGGGGCGCTCGGTCCATTTCTTACCATAAGATGAGATTACGCGAGAAGCTCTCACTTCCATCAACCCGCAAGATTGATAAGTGGTAGGTAGTTTACATGCGTGCCATTCAGTAGCTTGCCGGCATGTGGTCATGACCGGTGAGGAACAATAGCTGCCCGAAGACGAAGGGCAGCTTTTTTGGCATAAATTTCCTGTTGTTGCTCGTTGCTGCATGGAAGGCCGGAATAAGCTATACTGTATAGACAATAGATCAAATAAAACAGGCCAGCTTGTCGATCATTATTCGTCTAATCGGCGTTGCGGATTCGTTGATGGCTTTTTGAACTGCATTGGTCAAGTTACCATACAATGTTGTAGCGGCAAACGAATAGATTAGGATACAATGTCCCCGTGCCTAAAGGCAGGGGCTTCCTTGTGCAGGTTTCATAAAGGGGGTGGTGTGATGAAGTGGGTGTCGTCATTAGAAAAGCGTCACTTTTTAACTTCGTTTTTGCAAAATTACCGCTTAAAGCATCCGGATGCCCGGTTTGTGCTCAATTATTTGCTGCAACATCCGCATTTGCTAGAAAACGTCCATTTTACAGAAACCGAGCAAAAACAGGCGCGGTGGCTGATTATTTCGGCTGCCACGGCCGAGGAAGAAGGGCTTGTGTTTTATCGCGGCGGCCAGAAAAGCACGGGGTTGGCGGCGATTATGGGCGATTTGGCGTTGCGCCCGAATGAACCATTGTATTTAACGCTTTACTTTCCGGGAAAGGCAAGAAATTTTTCGTATCTGCGGCTCATTGACCATCGGGCGTTTGAGAACGTTCGTCGGCATGAACGCCATGAAAAAATGGCGAAAGCCGCCGAGCAAGTGTTGGATGAAGCGTTAAAGCGTCATGAAGTGTCACGGTTGAAGCTGCAAATTGACCAAGCGCTTGACCGTAAAGACATGGATTTGTTTCAAAAGCTGACAGAACAACTGAAAAAATACGAAGGACAAAGCTGACGAGCGGCTATCAGCTTTGTCCGGGCGCAAGGATCTATCGTATTGGCAGTCCATAAGACCTTTGTTTGACGAGTGTGCCGGCAATCGGCTTGGGTGGTTGCCGTTCATTTCGTACACGGCGTTAGGCAAGCGGGGCGATGGCGCTCGTGACGTCATAGTCATGAGGGTCGAGTTCGGTCGGGATGCCGAGCACGAGCTTGGCCAATTCCGCCCCTAAATAAGGGCCGACGGTGAGCCCTGAGGAGCCGAGGCCGTTGGCGATATAAAGGCCGGTAAAGCCGGGGAGTACACCAAAGATCGGGAGAAACCAAGGTGTGCGCGGACGGAATCCAACCCGCGTTTCGATATATGTGCAAACGGAGAGTCCTGGCGCAATGGTGAGCGCTTTGTGCAATAATTCGTGCATTCCCCCGGCGGTAGGGCGGACGTCCCAACCTGCTTCATCTTCATGTGTTGTTCCGATCACCATTCTGCCTCTTGGAAAGGTGAGCATATACTGATTGCTCGGCGGCATGACAACAGGCCAATGGGATGTGTCGCGGTTCGGATGTTCCAAGTGAATGAGCTGCCCTTTTTGCGGTGTGACGAGCAGATCGATGCCCAAAGGGCGAAGCAGCTCGCTGGCCCAAGCCCCCGCCGTGATGATGACAGCTTCAGCGGCATAGGTCGTTCCATCCGCTTCCACGCCGATGATGCGCGTCCCCTGATGGAGAAGGCGGGCATTTCCGCGAATATGGATGGCGCCGAGCGTTTGGGCCGCATTGAGAAGGGCGTTGCGCAGCGCTCGGCCGTTGACGCGAGCTCCCCCACTTACATATATGGCGTGATATCCCTCAGATAGCGGTGGAAATAGCTCTTTTGCCTCCTTTGGCCCAAGCTGCACGATGTCCCCGATTTCCGGTGCATCTTCGCGCCGTTTGAGGGCGCGCACTTTCATCTGCTCGAGCTTTTGTTCATCCGTATGCAGACAGAGCGCCCCGACGCGCGCATAGCCGGTTTCCGTTTCCCCGTGTGATTGGAGCTCCTCAATGAGGGAAGGGTAAAACTTCGCTCCGTTTTTTGCTAGCTGATACCATTTTTGGTTGCGGCGCTGCGACAACCAAGGACAAACGATCCCCGCCGCCGCGTCGGTCGCCTGTCCTTTGTCACCGCGGTCGATGATCGTCACGGCAGCTCCTTCTTTCGCTAAGTGGTAGGCCACCGCCGCTCCTAAAATGCCAGCTCCGACAACGATGTACGCTCCCATACTCACACCTTTTCCTTTTTTCTACTAGCATACCATATGTAGTGCAAACGGAGAAGCTACAGGGGAAGCTTGAATGGCTGATCGGTGATCACGAGTGCCGAAAAGCCCCCCTTCTTAAAAGCCGCTGGGCATATTCTTTCCATAAAAAATTTCGTCCATTTCTCTCTTCAGTTTAGCGGTCGTTTCCTCTACTTCTTGTTTAGATAAGCCATCTTTCGTATGCCCGAATAGATAGTTGTCTAAATCAAATTGCCGCAGCTTGCACTTTGTATGGAAAATGTTCTCTTGATAAATGTTCACATCAATCATGTCGTACTTCTCGCGAATGGTTTCCGGAATATAATTTTGAATCGATGTGATGTCATGGTCAATAAACAATTTGTATCCGTGAATGTCACGCGTAAACCCGCGCACGCGGTAATCGATGATCATAATGTCGGCGTCAAACGACTGAATCAAATAATCCAGCGCTTTTAACGGCGAAATTTCTCCGCAGGTGACGACGTCAATATCAGCGCGGAACGTACTGATTCCATCACTCGGATGGTATTCTGGGTATGTATGAACGGTAATATGACTTTTATCAAGCGAAAGCACGACTGCCTCAGGCAACGGCGCCTCGGCTTGCGGCACTTCCACCACCGGCCCTTCGGAAACGAGCATTGTCACACTTGCACCTTGCGGAACGTAATCTTGTTTGGCGATGTTTAACACATGGGCGCCGATCATCTCGGCGACGTGTTTCAAAATGTTGGTCAGCCGTTCGGCGTTGTAAACATCGTCGATGTAGGAAATGTATGCTTCCCGCTCCTTGGGTGTTTTCGTATAGCAAATATCGTACATATTGAAGCTGAGCGATTTGGTCAAATTGTTAAATCCGTGCAGTTTCACGTGTGGCGTGTCGTTCATGCCTTGGATCATCCTTTCGTTTTTTCTTAATTTGTCCGATTTGCGGCAAATGTAGTGAACGTTTTGTGCAGAAAGGAATGAATTACCGCTTCCTGCTGCTAGACGGGCCTGATTGTTGTAGAAAATATGACTTCAGGGTAAGGCTGGCAAGAGTGGCGAGCAAACAGCAACCATATTGAAAAAGGACGTCCCTTAAGGCCGTGGCATGGCCATTTGGGGACGTCCCGCTTCAACTTGCTTTCTTTGCTTCATAGTCCCGAATCACGGAACGGATGATATGCAGCGAATCCCACTCTCCGCCGGAAAAAAAGACGATCGGGTATTTTTTCGGAAACAGGAGCGCTTGAATTTGTTTTGGCGGTGTTCCTTTTTCGTATAAGTCAATAATGATGTCTTGCAGTTCAAGCAAATAGTCAAGCTTTCGCCGAAGCGCCTCGCGTCCGTTCGGGAGATAGCCGGCGTGGGCGCAGAAGACGTCTCCGAAATCGTACGTCAACACATGTTGCAAGGAGGCGATGATCGCCGGAATGTCTTCCTCGCGCAAGATGACTTTCGTTTTCTCTTGGCAGTACAAGTCACCGCTAAACAGCTGTCCCGTTTCGCGGTTCAAAAAGACGACATGGTCAATCGCATGGCCGGGTGTCGGGATGACATCCCACGTCGCGTTTCGAGAGGAAAACGTGGCGCCAATGGGCTCGGCGGCAAATGGCTCGCGCTTTCCCCAAAAGACTTTCCGATACAACGGATAGTCCGCCTTTTGCCGGCAATAGTCGATCATCGGCTCATTCATATAGATGGGCAATCCCATCGTTCGTTGCAAAAACGCCGCACAACCGGTATGGTCTTCGTGAAAATGAGTGATCACGACTTGGTCGATGTCTTGTTGTTGAAAAAACGAGGTGAATTCGTTTTCCATCGATTTTGCGCCGGTGTCAATCAAGACGCCGTCAACGACGAAGCAACGGACGGCAAGCCGCACGCCTTGAAACATCGCCGTTCCCTTGGCGATATGCACGTTTTGAACCATTTCGGTTTCCAACCGTTTTTTGATCACTTTATCAAGCCACATGGGGGAACCTCCTTGTCGCAAGGGATGTTGTGATCATTATACCATAGAGAATGAGCATTCATTCATTTTTTCCAAAAACAGTCTCAAAGCGGGTAGGCAGTCTCTTATTATTTACTGTAAGAAAACAAGATATGGATTTGTACCCCGTTTTTTGTTGGGATGTTGCTCTTGATAACGACCGACAGGTGGTTCAGACGTGGGAAGAGAATAGCGGATTAGCAGTGGATATAAGGAACATCAAGCATGGGGATTAGGAACAAAAACATGGGGAGAAAACGCTCGGTTCTCTCCCTATGTTTTTTTGTTTTACGCAAGGTTTGTCGCACCGCTTAGATCGAAACAGCTACAGCACCTTCGCGCCAACAGACAGCATGGTTTTTGAGAACATAGAAACACGTTGGGCGGAAGGGAACAAAGCGAGAAATCTTGCACGTTGCTCCCCGTTATTTTTGATGGAGTGGGGAACATCAGCGAGAATAACGACAAGCCGACCTGCGACTAGCTGTTGGCGTTGATCCTCTACGACCGCTCCTGCTATCCCTTCAATGACCTAAAGAATTTCTTCCACGCTTTCCATATGTTCACCCAAAGAAAACCATCGCTATTACTCACAAGGGAGTTTCCGAAATCAGATAAAAGAGCTGCCCGTAATTAGTTCGACGGCTGGTTGCAGAGCAGCCGTTTGATCAAAGCACGTACAAAAAGACAGAAGCAACGATGCCGACGTAAAGGAATGTGATCGTTGTAAAGCCCATAATATCGCGGATGCGCAGGCCGGCAATGGCAAGGAGCGGGATGGCCCAAAACGGTTGGATCATGTTGCTCCATTCGCCCCAGGCGACGGCCATCACCATTTTGGCTGGATCCACTCCCATCTCAAGGGCTGCAGGAAGGGCAATCGGCGCCTGCACGACCCATTGGCCGCCGCCGGACGGGATGAATAAGTTTAAAAATCCGGCTGACCAGAAGGTGAATAGCGGCAGCGTTTCGCTCGTTGAAAACTTCGTGAAGACGTCGGACAGCCATTGAGCCAACCCGGATGAGGACATCATGCCCATAATGCCAGCGTAAAACGGGTATTGCAAAATAATTTGGCTGACGCTGTTGGATGATTTAACAAGGCCGATTCCGAGTTCGCGCACGTTTCCAAACAGCAGCAAAGCGAGCGTTAAAAACATCAAGTTGACGGTGTTCAGATCGAGAGAAAATCCGTTTTTTGAAAAGTGGATAACTAAATAAATCAATCCAAGAATGCCAGCCGCTACCGTAATGAGGCGGCTTTTTTCAATTTTGTCGTTGATGAAGTTCGATTGTTCCTGCGGTTCATCGATCGAATCTTCTAGCAAGTTCGGATCGATGAGAAAACGGTTTTCTTTTTTGGCTGGATGAATGAGTTTCATAATGAAGGGCAGTGTAAAGAAGACGACGAGAATAATTGCCATATTCACCGCTGAAAAAATCGTTTCCGACGTTGGGATGACACCGATTTGATCTTCGAACACATGTCCCTTGGTGGCGACGAACAGAGCAGCGGAAGATGACAAGCCGCCTTGCCAAATGACAAATCCGGAATAGCCAGCGGCGACAAGGACGCGATAGTCGACGTCACGCACTTTTTTTGCCACTAGCTTGGCGATGATGCCGGCGACGACGAGGCCGAACGCCCAGCTAATGAATGAAGCGGCCAACGATGTAAAAGTGACAAGCAAGATGGCGGAATTGGGCGAATGGCATTTCCCAGCGATTTTTTCAAGCAATCGCGAGACGGGTTTCGTCAACGCCAAGGCATAGCTCATAACAAAAGTAGTAATGACTTGGGCGGTGAAGGCGAGCAATCCCCAGAGCCCGTCGCCCCAATACGTGATCATCTCGATCGGACTTTTTCCGTTAATCAATAGGCCGCCTAAAAACGTTACAAATGTGAGAACAACGGCGAAGACGAAAGAGTCTGGCAGCCATCGCTCGGCGATTTTGGCGAAAAAAAGCGCCAATTTCGCGATCAAATTGTTTTCTTGTTTTTCCATCGACATGTCTGTCTGCACTTTTGCTTCCATACGCATCATCCTCCTCGACAGATTTTATGTCCTAGTTCTCCTTTTATGGCCCGTGGCATAAAGGGAGGAACAGCGGGTTCAAACAAAACAGTTGATAACGCTTTCAAAAAATCTCCTTTTATGTTGGTGAATCTAGTCACTGTGGTTGATTCGTCATCGACATTTCGATCAGTTTGTTTTTTAAGATTTTTCCTCCTGGATTGCGTGGAAGCTGATCAAGGAATTCGACTTGCTTTGGCGTCTTGAATTTCGAGAGCCGCTCTCGGGCAAAGGTGATAATCTCATCGGCTGTTGGCGATTCACCGGATTTAGGGACAATGTAGGCTTTTACCTCTTCCCCGAATATCGGGTCTTTCACCCCGACGACGGCTGCTTCAAGCACTTTCGGGTGAGCGTAGAGAACGTTTTCAACCTCGACCGAATAGATTTTTTCCCCACCGCGGTTGATGACGTCTTTTTTTCGATCGAGGATATACACAAAGCCGTCTTCATCGATGCGGGCGATGTCGCCGGATTTCCAGTACCCGTCTTCAGTGAAAGATGATCGGTTCTCTTCCGGGCGATTCCAATATTCTTTAATGACCATAGGGCCTTTAATGTACAGCTCGCCGGCTTCTCCCGGTTTGGCGGGTTCGCCGTTTTCCGCGATGACTTTGACATCGGCGACAGGCACTGGTACGCCGACAGAGTCCGTTTTGTCATCAGGGGATTGTTTGGGCATGATCGTTGTTGGCGAGGTTGTTTCTGTTGCGCCGTAGGCATTGTGTAGACATGCACTCGGAAAACAGTTCCTCAACTGACTGATCGTTTCTTTGGATACCGGCGCCCCGCCATAGGCGACGATGCGCACAAAGTCATACGAGGATGCGTGAAACGACGCATGCGACATCATCATGATGTACATTGTCGGCACATTGAACAAAAAGGTGATCCGTTCTTGCTGGATTAGCCGGATGGTGGCTTCTGTCTGGTAGCGTTCCATCAGAACGACCGTGCCGCCGACAAGCATCATATGGAGCAGTTGGCCAATCAAGCCGGTGACATGAAACAGCGGGACGGCGACAAGTGTGCGCACCGTATGGTCAGTCTGCATAACCGTCTGATAGCTTAAACAGCTATGGATGGCGTTCACATGGCTGCCCACTGCTCCTTTTGGCCGCCCGGTTGTTCCGGATGTGTACATGATATAGAGCGAATCTGTCTCATGCGGAGGAGAGAATGGTTGCTCTTTCCCTCTGGCATGGCCAAGCAAGTCTTCATGAAACGAATACAGGCGTTTGTCGGGCTCGCGGCCATCGGTCAAATAACAGCAGGGGGCCGCTGAATGATGGATGAGCCAGTTTTCAAGCGATTTGACGAGCTCACGGTTCGTGATGAGCATGTTTGTCCCAGCATCTGTCATCATGTAAATCAGGTCGTTGGCGGTGAGCTTCGTGTTCAGCGGTACGAACATGGCCCCAATTTTGGCGCACGCCAATGCGGTTAGTACAAATTCGATGTCATTACCAAGCAATATGGCGATGCGGTCGCCTTTTTTCACTTGGTTTTCACTGAGGCAGGCAGCTGTTCTGTCAACAAGTTGCTTCAGTTCGGCATAACTGAGCCGCGTGCCGCCTTTGACGAGCGCTTCCCTGTTTGGGAACTGCACGGCCGAACGTGCGAGCATTTCGTAAACGTTTGCCGGTCGTTTGGAGTACAACTTGACCGACCGTCCGTATAAACGCCCTTCCGCGATCATGGAATCCCCCCTGATGATGTTATTTGGCTGTCCAGCCGCCGTCCACGTATAAAATGTGTCCGGTAATGTAATTGGCGGCGTCAGAGGCGAGAAAGACAACGGGCCCCGCCACATCCTCTGGTTCGCCAACGCGATTGAGCATCGTGCTCTTGACAATGTCCCGATACCGTTCCTCATCCTCAAGCCAGGCGCTCGTCATTGGCGTCCGAATATAAGCCGGGGCGATGGCGTTGACGTTGATATTGTATGGAGCGAGTTCACTCGCCCAAACCTTTGTCAACTGGTTGATGCCGCCTTTGCTGGCGGCGTAGCTCGTTTGAAACGGCATGCCGACGCCGCCGAAAATGGACGAAATGTTAATAATTTTTCCGCTCCGCTGTTGGATCATCTGTTTGGCCGCTGCCTGGCCGACGAGGAAGATGCCTTTTAAGTTGGTGTCTAACACTTGGTTCCAATCGTATTCCTCAATGTCAATGAGCGGCTTGCGGATGTTCATGCCAGCGTTGTTCACCAAAATATCGAGACGACCGTGTTGCTCGACGACGCAATTGACCATGTGCTGAACGCTTTCTTTGTCGGTGACATCCGCTTGAACCCAAGAAAGTGAGATTCCTTGGCCGGCCACGTCTTCGGTTGCCTTTTTCAAATCGACCGCCTTCCGGCTGGCGATCACGACATTGGCCCCATGAACCGCCAAGGCGCATGCCATGGCTAACCCGATGCCTCTGCTACCGCCGGTGACAAGGGCGACTTTTCCGTCAAGCCGAAAGGAAGGGAAGCGTCTTGCATCCATCAATGACACCTCTTTCCATCATTAGGAATATCAGTCTTCATCTATGTATAAGCAATTTTCATGCCAATAAACAAGGGGATAGGAAAGTTCACAAAATTGTTACATTTTCAGTTCGTGCGAGCCAAAAGGTGATTCTGTATGGAATCAATGATGAAAAAACGAATCAATCCGTTCAAATGCCGAGCCGTTGCATTTTTTTCACCAAGGCGGATTGGCTGATGCCGAGCGCTTGGGCTGCTTTTCTTGTCGTCTTGTATTCAGAAATCGCTTTCAAAATCAGTTCTCGTTCCAGATTGCGGACCATGTCTTTCATCGTTTTTGACGCTTGTTTCATCTCCAATGATGAAGAGGAATGGGAAAAAGGCAAGTGTATGGCCGTGATGTGATCGGTTTCCGTTGTAATGACGAGCCGTTCGATTAAGTTCTGCATTTCCCGGACATTCCCTGGCCATGCATACGACTTCATCGCTAGCAGTGCATCATCGGTGAATTGTTTATTGAGGCGGTATTTTTGATTAGCCCGCTCTAAAAAATAATGGGCGAGCAAAGGAATGTCTTCTTGGCGTTCCCGCAGCGGTGGAATGTGAATCGGGATAATGTTCAGACGATAGTACAAGTCTTCGCGAAACTTCCCCTGTTTGACGAGAGACTCCAAATCTTGATTGGTCGCCGATATGACGCGCACGTCAATTTCCATTGTGGTTGCCAAGACCGACCCGAGTGCTCCACCCCACCGGCAGTTCAGCTTATTTATCGTCGAGCATGATAACCCTGGGTTCGAAATCGTCCGCGAGCTTCCTGTCATCGGCGATCATTTCACTGGCGGCCATTGCGAAGTGCGGTATACGAATTGCCGCATTCCCAAAGAAAATCTGTTAGGGCCGCAGGGAATGGGATTGGAGCTGGCGCAGTTGCGACTAAAGACAGGTCGCATCACTCATGCGATGCGCTGGATCGGCATCGCCCAACGAAGTTTAGACTTAATGATCAGCTATTCCTTAAAGCGAGAAACGCGCGGGAAGCGGCTGGCGGATTATCAGACGATCCAAAAGTTTATCGCCGATTCGGCAGTTGAAATTGAAGCGTTCCGCCTTATGACGTTGAAGGCGGTGTGGATGATGGACAACGGTTACGAGGCGAAAAAAGAAGTTTCCGCCATTAAGTTTTTCGGCGCCAAAGTGCTTCATGATGTGATTGATCGGGCGATTCAAGTGCACGGCGCCCTTGGCGTGACCGGGGATACACCGCTTGAGGGGTTTTACCGCGAAGCTCGAACGGCGCGGATTTACGACGGTCCAGATGAAGTTCATCGCATGGTCGTGGCTCGTTCGATAATCAAAGAGTTTGAACAAAATGAAGGCAAACGTGTTGGCGTCCCGCAAGCGTGATTGGGGCATAACACCAACATCTCCCGCAACCGGCGCTGCGGGAGATTCCTTATTCGCTGAAGTTTTCAGAGCCATACGGTAAACATTCCGGCGAAGCAGCTGCTTCATAGACTGCTTCGCTATTTTTGAAGCATTGACTGCCTTTTTTGCCCATACATATGGAAGGAAAGGGAGATAAAAATCGGGAGGGAAGAGCGTGCAATTTTATTACGGCCCACATATGCCGTTGCGCATTTTGGATGAGATTGAATTTTGGAAGCACCAAGAAGAGGAGCATACGGTAGTGATTCGCGAACTTGTGTCCGGATTGGAAGCATCTTATGTGGATGCGTTGAAGAAGTGGGAAGAGGCCTTGTCTGTTACGCACCAGCAAGCCGTCCGTTATATCGAATCGGTGATCCGGGCCGGTTATTATGTTCCTGAACAACTGCATCAGCAAGTGCTCCATTTCGTTTCATTCTGCCTGCAACAAAGTCTCCAATTCATCGAGTTGTGCCGGCAAGTGAAAAGGAAAAGTGCGGTCGTTGCCCAAAATCCGACGGCGAAAGTTGTGTTAGACCATATCATTCGCGAATCAGAGTATTTTATCGGCATCGCCCAGCTGCTGTTGTACGGAACCCAAGCGGCGCCGGTTGCACCGCGGGCAAATTCGGCAGCGACGCCTAGTGATGAAAAGGAATCATAGAATTACGTGCTTTATCTATTGAAGGCCGGCGAAAAACGGTTGTCACGAGCAAATCAGCGGCATTTCGCTAAAAAAGAAGATTGGTTTCGCCAGGTTTTCTAATTGATAAATAGCCGGAACTAGCAGTATTTTGTACGAAATCACCAGCCTCATTGATGACGAGAGGCAAGGGGGCATTGTTGTGATTGTTACGACCACCCATACCATTGAAGGAAAAGAAATTGAAGCGTATTTCGGCATTGTGGCGGGGGAAGTCATTTTAGGCGCCAATGTCGTTCGCGATTTTCTCGCCAGCATTACCGATATCATCGGCGGACGGAGTGGGACGTATGAAAGCAAGCTGGCCGAGGGAAGAGAATTAGCCATTCGCGAAATGGTGAATAAAGCAGCGAAGCTCGGGGCGAACGCGGTCATTGGCGTTGATCTCGATTTTGAAACATTGCGTGATGGCATGATGATGTGCATTGCGACCGGGACGGCAGTGAAGGTGAAATAGTGGCGTAGGGGATTCCGATGCAAGGGCTGCATACAACATAGACATCGCTATGATTAGCGGCGGACGATGCTCCCCGCTTTTTTTCGTTGAGTCAATGATTGACAAAGATCACAAGGTGAGCATATAATTCATATATATATGAACATGTGTTCATATGTTAATGAATATAAAGCGAGGGAATGGCTGTGAAAACAGAAGATCATCTGTTTTTAGAAGCGGAAACGGTGGATGAAGTGTTACGCCTATTTAAAGCACTAGCAGATCCGACCCGAATCAAAATGTTGTATTTGTTGTCGCAGGAAGAATGTCATGTCGGCCATATCGCGGAAGTGCTCGGCATGTCGCAGTCGGCCGTTTCCCACCAGCTGGCGCTGCTTCGGGCGTTGCGGCTCGTCAAATACCGCCGCGAAGGGAAGACATTGGTGTATTCTTGCGATGATGATCATGTGATTTCGTTGTTAAAACAGGCGATTGACCATGCACAACACCGGTGAGGGGGAGTCGATTGATGCACCACCATGCGCACGGCCATTGTGGCCATCATCGCCATGGCAGAGAAGGAAATCGAAAAGGGTTAGCGATCGCTCTTGGCATAACGACAAGTATTATGGTTCTTGAATTTGTCGGCGGGCTCGTAACGAACAGCCTTGCCCTTCTCTCGGATTCGGGACATATGCTTAGCGATGCCGCTTCGCTTCTGCTGAGTCTAGTGGCAGTATGGTTGGCGGCCAAGCCTGCCTCTCCAAAGAAAACGTACGGATTGTATCGGTTCGAGATTTTAGCAGCGCTCGTCAACGGGATAACATTGGCGGTGATTGCCGCTTGGATTATTTGGGAAGCAGCAGGGAGATTGGTGAATCCTCCGAACGTAGCGAGCGGGCCGATGATGGCCGTAGCTGCCGTTGGATTGTTGGCGAATCTGGCGAGCGCTTGGGTGTTGATGCATAAAGGAGATGTCAAGGGGAATGTCAATGTCCGCAGCGCGTATTTGCACGTGCTCGGTGATGCGTTAGGTTCGGTCGGTGCGATGGTGGCGGGGCTTATCATGTGGCTGTTTGGCTGGTATTTGGCCGATCCGCTCATTTCCATGTTTGTGGCCGTTTTGATTTTAAGAGGCGCGTTCGCTGTCGTTTGGCAGACGGTGCACATTTTAATGGAAGGAACGCCTGCTGCCATCGACCAGACGGAAGTGAAAACGGCGCTTTCGGGCATTGAGGGGGTGTTGGATGTCCACGATTTGCATATTTGGACGATCACCTCAGGTCTTGATTCGTTAAGCTGCCATCTGCTTATTGAAGATGGCCGCGATGCCCAAGCGATTTTGCAGCAGGCGATTGATTTGGTGGAAACCCGCTTTCATATTCGCCATGCGACCATTCAAATCGAAATGCCGCACATCCGCCATGGGGAGATGGAAGTGTGAAGGGCGGGTCATTGATGACCGCGCCCTTCTGTTATTTGTTGGCGCCCGTCCAGTTGGTTTGCAACGTTTCAAGGAAAATGCGGACGCTTTGTTTGTTTTCCATAATCGGCGAATAAATATAAGAAAGCATCCGGTAAAACGGCGGGTGCTTTAGGCGGATGACGGACAGGTGACCGTGCTCGATGTCGCGGGCGACGACGCTGCGTGACAGAAGGGACAAGGCGTTGCCGTTGATTAACGTTTCTTTAATGCCTTGGTTGCTGCTGATGATCATGAGTGATTTTACCTTTAATCCGTTTGAGCGGATGAAGTGGTTGAAGTATTCGCGTGTGCCTGAACCGATTTCGCGCGCCACCCATGCTTCGTTTTGCAAATCGGTGATCGCCACTTCCTCTTTTTGTGCCAATTCGTGGCGGTTTGAAGAGACGATGACAAGTTCGTCCTGCATGAATGGGTGAACGGACAGTTCTTTGTCGTTCGTTTGTCCTTCGATCAAGCCGATATCCACTTGGTATGAGCGGACGAGTTCGACGATTTCTTTTGTGTTGCCGATCATCACCCCAAGTTCGAGTTCCGGGTAGCGCTGTTGGAAGTCGAGCAAAAACGGCGGCAAAATATACTCCCCAATCGTAAAGCTGGCGCCGATTTTTAATTCGCCTTTCACTGAATGGTGATGCTCTAAAATGTCTTGTTTCGTCTGTTCGTACAGTGCCAGCATTTGTTTGGCGCGGTCATACAGAAGTTCGCCGGTTGGCGTCATGCGCAGCCGTTTCGGGGAACGGATGAACAGTTTTGTTTGAAACTCTTTTTCTAAATTTTTGATGTGTAAACTAACACTCGGCTGGGAGAGATGAAGGATTTCAGCTGTTTTTGTGAAATTTTTCACTTCTGCCAACGTAATAAACGTTTTTAATTCGTCATAATACATACTCATTCCCCCTGCTCGTGATGGCTTCGTCCAGGTGTAAATATTGATTAGAAATATTAATAGTTTTAATAATTTATATTTATTTTACTAATGTTTTGTTTTGCGGTAAAGTGTAAATATGATATAACATTTAAAACCTACTTGTTTTATAGGAATAATGGATATTTGGTGGCAACGCCTATAAAAGTCAGAAAGGAATTCCGCCATCATTCCATTTTATTTTATATTGAGGGGTGGACACGTTGCAGCTGCAAGTAACTAACAGTCCGTTTAGCCAGGAGCAGATCGAGCTCCTGAACCGTTTGTTGCCGACGTTGACGCCGCCGCAAAAGCTTTGGCTGAGCGGGTATTTGGCCGCGGCCGAGACCGCAGTGAGCGTTCTCGATGCCGAGGCGCCGACGCTGTTTGCCGGGGGCGGCAAGCCGATTTCGAAAGAGGTGACTGTTCTTTACGGTTCACAAACCGGCAACGCGCAAAAGTTGGCGGAAAAAGCCGGCAAAGCGCTCAAGGAGCGCGGCTTTGAGGTGAAAGTGTCGTCGATGCTTGATTTTAAGCCGAACGAATTAAAGAAAGTGGAGACGCTGCTCATTGTTGTGAGCACGCATGGGGAAGGCGATCCGCCGGACAACGCTGTGTCGTTTTACGAATTTCTTCACAGCAAACGGGCGCCAAAACTGGATCATCTCCGCTTCTCCGTCCTTGCGCTCGGCGATACGTCATATGAGCATTTTTGCCAGACAGGGAAAGATTTTGATAAGCGGTTGGAAGAGCTTGGGGGAGAACGGTTTTATCCGCGCGTCGACTGTGATGTGGACTATGAAGAAGCGGCGGCGAAATGGCTCGATGGCGTGCTTGGCGAGTTGAGCAAACAAGCAAACGCCAACGGTGGAGCGGCTCCGCTCTTGTCGGCTGTGGCTGCGGCGCCGAAAGCCGAACCTGCCGTCGTCTACTCGCGGAAAAACCCGTTTCCAGCCGAAGTGTTGGAAAACATTAACTTAAACGGCCGCGGTTCGAATAAAGAAACGCGTCATCTCGAATTGTCGCTTGAAGGATCGGGCTTGAAATATGAGCCGGGCGATGCGCTTGGCATTTTCCCGAAAAACGATCCGGAGCTTGTTGACCTTGTCATCCAAGAAATGAAATGGAATCCGGAAGAAACAGTAACGATCGATAAGGATGGAGAAGTGCGGTCGCTGAAAGAAGCGCTCACGTCTCATTTTGAAATTACCGTTTTGACGAAAGCTCTTCTCCAAAAGCTGGCGCCGCTATCGAAAAACAGCGCGCTTCAAGAGCTTGTTGCTCCGGGCAATGAGGCGAAATTAAAAGAATATGCTAAGGGCCGCGACTTGCTCGATGCACTGCGCGATTTTGGCCCGTGGGACGCTGCGCCGCAACAAGTCATTTCCATCTTGCGGAAAATGCCGCCGCGCCTATATTCGATCGCGAGTAGCTTAGCCGCGTATCCGGATGAAGTGCATTTGACGATCGGTGCGGTCCGTTATGAGTCTTACGGCCGCCTGCGCAAAGGGGTGTGCTCGACGTTTTGTGCCGAGCGCATTCAAATCGGCGATACGCTGCCGGTCTTTATTCAACCGAATCCGAACTTCAAGCTGCCGAAAGATCCGTCGACGCCGATCATTATGGTGGGACCGGGCACGGGGGTAGCGCCGTTCCGCGCCTTTATGCAAGAGCGCGAGGCGACAGGGGCGAACGGAAAATCATGGCTTTTCTTTGGCGATCAGCATTTTGTGACTGACTTCCTGTATCAAACGGAATGGCAAGCATGGCTGAAAAGCGGTGTGCTCACCAAAATGGATGTCGCCTTTTCACGCGATAGAGAGGAAAAAGTATACGTCCAGCATCGGATGCTTGAACGAAGCAAAGAGCTGTTCGGCTGGCTCGAGGAAGGCGCCGTCGTCTACATTTGCGGCGACAAGCAGCACATGGCGCGCGACGTCCACCAGACGCTCATTGATATTATTGAAAAAGAAGGCGGAATGAGCCGCGAACAAGCAGAAGCTTATTTGACCGAAATGCAAAAGCAAAAACGGTACCAACGCGACGTCTATTAATCTCAAAGAAGGAGTGGAATCGGAAATGGCGAAAGTCGTGTTAAAAGCGCCGGACGGACCGCCAAGCGATGTCGAGCGCATTAAACGGGAAAGCCATTACTTGCGCGGCACGCTCGCCGAAACGATGGAAGACCCGATCAGCGCAGGCATTCCGGACGATGACAACCGGCTGATGAAGTTCCACGGCAGCTACTTACAAGATGACCGCGATGTGCGCACAGAGCGGCAAAAACAAAAATTGGAACCGGCGTACCAGTTCATGATTCGCGTCCGCACACCGGGCGGGGTGGCGACGCCGGAGCAGTGGCTGGTCATGGATGAAATCGCCCGCAAATACGCCAACGGCACGTTGAAGTTAACGACGCGCCAAGCGTTCCAATTGCACGGCGTCCTGAAATGGAACGTGAAAAAAACGATGCAGGCCATTAACGGCGCGCTCATGACAACGCTCGCTGCCTGCGGCGACGTCAACCGGAACGTCATGTGCAATCCGAATCCATACCAGTCGGAAGTGCACGCGGAAGTGTACGAATGGGCGAAACTGTTAAGCGACCATTTGTTGCCGCGGACACGGGCGTATTATGAAATTTGGCTCGATGAGGAAAAAGTAGCTGGCACGCCGCAAGTCGACGGCGAGGAAGAACCGGTTTACGGCTCGACGTACTTGCCGCGGAAATTTAAGATCGGTATCGCCGTCCCGCCGTCTAACGATGTGGACGTATTCTCGCAAGATATCGGGTTGATCGCCATTGTGGAAGACGGCAAGCTGGCTGGCTTTAACGTCGCCATCGGCGGCGGCATGGGGATGACCCACGGCGATAAAACGACGTACCCGCAGCTTGCGAAAGTGATCGGTTTCTGCACGCCGGATCAAGTCGTTGAAGTGGCGGAAAAAATTATGACCGTTCAGCGCGATTATGGCAACCGCTCGGTGCGCAAAAACGCCCGCTTCAAATACACGATCGACCGCCTTGGCCTTGAAGTCGTGAAAGAGGAAATTGAACGCCGCCTCGGTTGGAAGCTCGGCGAAGCGCGCCCGTACCATTTCGAGCATAACGGCGACCGCTACGGCTGGGTTGAAGGTGTCAACGGAACGTGGCATTTCACACTGTTTGTCGAAGGCGGCCGCGTCAAAGACTACGACGATTACAAGCTGATGACCGGCTTGCGTGAAATCGCCAAAGTCCATACCGGTGATTTCCGGCTGACAGCGAATCAAAACTTAGTGATCGCCAACGTCACGAGCGAGAAAAAACCGGAAATTGAGGCGCTGATCGCCAAGTACGGCTTGACCGATGGCAGACGGTACACCGCTTTGCGCCGCAATGCGCTCGCCTGTGTCGCGCTGCCGACATGCGGCCTCGCGATGGCGGAAGCGGAGCGGTACTTGCCGAATCTGCTCGATAAAATCGAGGAAATCATCGATGAAAACGGCTTGCGCGACGAAGAAATCACGATCCGCATGACGGGCTGTCCGAACGGCTGCGCCCGCCATGTGCTTGCTGAGATCGCCTTCGTCGGCAAAGCGGTCGGCAAATACAACATGTACCTCGGCGCCGCGTTCAACGGCACGCGCCTTGGCAAGCTGTATCGCGAAAACATCGGCGAAGAAGAAATTTTGCGCGAACTGCGCGTTCTGTTGTCCCGCTACGCCAAAGAGCGGCTTGACGGCGAACATTTCGGCGACTTCGTCATCCGCGCCGGCATCGTTAAAGAAGTCACAGACGGAACGAATTTCCATGATTAAAATGATGCGGTTTTATTCGAACCGGTCTCTCCTTGTTCAAGGGGAGGCCGGTTTTTTGTCGCTGTCGCACCATGATTTTGTCGCCTCTCTGTCAAGGTTGAATATTTCATTGAATGAATCTCAATTCACGAAACATTCCAACCATAGTAGTATTATAGTGAGGCGACGAAACCTGACTTTTTTAGGAGAGTCGAGGTCAAACATTTTTTCTGGGATGTTGTCAGTTGCAATGATGTTGGCGAAAAGAAGAATGTACAATGACAGCGGGAACGGAAAGACAAACCTATTTGAATTACATTAACGGCCAATGGACTCCTTCGTCCACAAACCAAACCGAAGCGAGCATCAACCCGGCCCATATTCACGATATTGTCGGCTACGTTCAACAGTCCAATATCGAAGACCTGAACGCCGCGGTCGAAGCGGCGAGACGGGCGCAAACGGCGTGGCGGAAGTGGTCCGGTCCAAAACGCGGGGAGTATTTGTTCCGCGCGGCTGATATTTTGGAGAGACGGCTTGCTGAGATCGCCGAAACGATGACAAGGGAAATGGGGAAAACGCTCCCGGAAGCAAAAGGAGAAGTGCAGCGGGGAGTGAACATTTTGCGCTATTATGCCGGGGAAGGGATGCGGCACATCGGTGATGTCATTCCGTCCACGGACAGCGAGGCGCTTATGTTTACGATGCGCGTGCCGCTCGGGGTGGTTGGGGTGATCACGCCGTGGAACTTTCCGGTCGCCATCCCGATTTGGAAAATCGCCCCTGCCCTCATTTATGGAAATACGGTTGTGTTTAAGCCGGCGCAAGAAACGGCGGTCACCGCGGTCAAGGTGGTCGAATGCTTTGACCAAGCGGGGGTGCCGGCCGGCGTGTTGAACTTCGTGGCCGGCAAAGGGTCGGTCATCGGCAACGCCATTGCTGAGCATCCGCATATTCACGCGATTACGTTTACGGGTTCCAACGAGGTCGGCAAAACGATCGCCCAAAAAGCAGTAGCGAGAGGGGCAAAGTATCAACTGGAAATGGGTGGGAAAAATCCGGTCATCGTGCTCGAGGATGCCAACCTTGACCGCGCCGTCGAAGCAACGATTAGCGGCGGACTGCGTTCGACGGGGCAAAAATGTACGGCGACAAGCCGTGTCTTCGTTCAGCGTTCCATCTATGAATCGTTTAAAGAACAACTATTAGCGAAGATTAAACAGTTGAAAATTGGAAACGGGATGGAAGAAGGCGTCTGGATGGGCCCGTGCGCCAGCCGGAAGCAATTAGAGACGGTTCTTTCTTATATCGAAAAAGGGATCGAAGAAGGGGCGACATTGCTTTGCGGCGGCCGCCGCTTGGTCGATGGAGAGCTCGGCAACGGATTTTATATAGAGCCGACGGTGTTTGAAAACGTATCCCCAAACATGACGATCGCCCGCGAAGAAATTTTCGGGCCGGTGCTCGCCTTAATTAAAGTGGACACGTTTGAAGAAGCGTTAACCTTAGCCAATGACACACCGTTTGGCCTTAGCGCCTCGATTTTTACCCAAAATATCGGGAAGATGTTAACGTTCATCCAAGACATCGAAGCCGGGCTCGTGCGGATTAATGAGGAAAGCGCAGGGGTTGAACTACAAGCGCCGTTTGGCGGGATGAAACAATCGAGCTCCCACTCGCGGGAACAAGGGCGGGCGGCCATTGAATTTTTCACTGCCATCAAAACTGTCTTTGTCAAAGGGTAAGAAAGCAGCCAAGGGGGGCTCCATGCAGCGGGGCCCCTTTTTCATATACGCACTGAGAGAATGCGATGTTTCTCTTGAAGAAAACAGTCTTTGGGAACAGCTGCTTTTGGCCTTGCAGAGATTTGGTAGCATCCGCCCTTGCGCCCAGGCATTGCTGGTGCGCTAATCTGTTGCTTACCATCCTCAAGCACGGTTCGTAATAGCGGCCCGCTCAAATGGCGTGCGCAACTAGCAGAGGAAATTGTCTATGAACGCTTCAAAAACCGTGTGAAGGATCTTCGGGTTGATTATATGGGTCTATCATCGGCACACCGAATGGCCCTAGGGAAGGGGAGCGAACCGTATGAAGTTCGTCTGCGTGTGGCCGGGAAAGCGGATACAAGGGAACAAGCCGAACAAATAGGCGAAGAAGTGGAAGCGCTTTATACGAACGGCCCGGCTGGCGGTGGCGGAGCGAGAAAATACGTAAATGAGGTCATCGGAATTATTTCGGCGTTGATTCCTCGCCAACGGATCAATGTACAAGTAACGATTCAGGAGTGACAGAATATGAAGGCGAAGTTGTACGATTTGGCTCACTGTCGGGCCGGGGACAAAGGAAATACATTGATTTTGTCCCTTATTCCGTTTCAAGAAAAAGACTACCCTTTGTTGTGTCGAGCAGTGACACCAGAGAAAGTGAAGGATCATTTGTGCGACATTGTGAAAGGAGATATCGTTCGCTACGAACTTCCTAATATTGCAGCGTTGCAGTTTGTTTGCCACCATGCGCTCGATGGTGGTGTCACCACTTCGTTGGCACTTGATCCGCACGGCAAAACGTTGAGCTATGCCTTGCTGGGGATGGAGATCGATATTTCGGACTGCGTATAGCAGGAGGGATGCCGGTTTTCGTATGCTAGTCATGCATGCTGTCCCTCTGTTAAATCAATGGAGCGAGCAGGCAGGCTTGCACGGCCCGCCTGCTTTGCGTCATAAAATCACATTCTTAATTTTGTAGATTTCCCGTTCGTGTTCGATGACGTTGTTTGAGAGGAAGGCAATGTCAAGCTTTACGTTGTTCAGCTGGTCGGGGAATGATTGGACATGGGCATCCACCTTTTTCTCTAAGGAGTCGAATCTTTGGTGGATGGAAGAGACTTCACCGTGAAGTTTATGCACGTCCATGGCGAGGGCTTTAAGTGCAGCGTCCGTTTCGTCTTGGCGGTGAAGAAGAGCAGACATGAAGTCATACAACTCTTTTTGACCGGCTTTGAGGTGTGCTTGTTCTTCTCCTAATCTCTTTTGGCCTTTAAGGAGAGCTTGCCGGATTCGACGGAATTCTTCCTGTTCTTTTCGGATTTCTTGTTGCTCTCTTCCGATTTCCCGCTGTTCTTTTCGCATTTCTTGCTGTTCTTTTCGGATTTCCTGCTGTTCCGCTTCCAACCGTTTGTGGCTTTCAACGAGAAGATGCAGCGTGTTCTCGATATGACCGAGCCGGTCGACCAACTGCAAGAGGATCTCTTCGCTCATGTTGGCGCCTCTTTTATACTAATTCCCCCCCCCCATTATAGCACGTATGTTCTTGTCGGACAGGCAGGAATGGTGTATATAGGAATGTGCATAAACATATGATACAATGATTGAACAAAATGACAAATTTCAGCATAGGCGTCGGCCGACATTGTTTAGAGTCAAGGAAAGGGATGGATGTATGCTTTACGTTTCTCCTGCAAAAATCGCCAGCTATGTTTACCATGAATGCGAGCGGAATTTTTACTTTCAGTCGTTGGCAAAAGAACGGCGCGGGGAGCTCGATGTGCCTGAACAGCTGTTTCAACAGCCTGCGGCTCATGAGAGCGTGCTGCACCGCGGAGTGGAGTGGGAAGAGGAAGTGATTTTGACCCATTTGGCGGGCCAGGTGAAGATGGGGGAGCGAAGGACTGGAGCGCCGCTTTCCCATTGTTATTTGGATGGAGAAGAGACGATCAAAGAACTCAAGAGGCCGAGCAAGCGGTATTTGTATCAGCCGACATTGATCGCGCCGCCGCGCTTTTATGAACGGTACGGGTTGGATTCAGAGGTGATCCGGTTTGCGGCGTGCCGTCCGGATTTGATTGAGTGTATTCCGGGGCAAGACGGCTTTGTATTTCGCATCATCGACATCAAATCATCAGACGTGTTGAAGCTGTCCCATCGCGTACAAACAGCGTTGTACGCCTTGATTTTGTCCTCGGTGTTAGAGGAGCACGGCATTAGGGGCAACGTGGATTGGCGCGAAGCGGGGGTATGGACGTACAAAACCGGACAGCCGCAAACGGCCGATATCAGTCAGTTGATCCCGTATGTCGAACCGCTTTTGGCCGACGAACTGCCGGCACTGGCCGAGAAGCCGCCCGATGAGCTGTTTTGGCACTTGGATTACCGGTGTGAATGGTGTCCGTTTTACAATTATTGTTTAGACAAAGCGCGGGAACAGTCGCATATCTCCCTCGTTCCGTACTTATCCAGCCACGCGTCCCGCTTTATCCGCGAGCGGAAGCTGCCTGAGACTCTCGGTGAGTTTCGCCAATTTCTTGAGCGTCAAGAAAACAGGCATGTGCTGAAACAAAACGCCGGACTTACGCGTCAACTTCGGCGGCTTGAAACCCAGCTTGCGGCCATTGTTGAAGAAAAAGTCATTCCGCACGATCGCGTCGTAGCGGATATGCCCAAATGGGAGGACATCCGTCTGATTTTCACCGCCCAGCGCGATCCGTCGACGGGAAAGATCACAGCCGCATCGCTGTACCGCGTCGGCGGGGCAGATGTGTTTGGAACGGGATCGGAAATGCATCATGTGATCGCCGGTTCGTTTGAGGAATGCGATGAGGTTGGACGAAAGTTGACGGATGCGCTTGATCGTTTGCTTCAGACGGTGCACGATTATAACCGGGGGCGAGAGTGGCGAGCGCAAAAATCGGTTCAGGCGTATGTCGTCGACAATTATGAATGGGACAATGTGCAACAGTTGCTTCAAGAGCTTTTGTTCGATCCGGAATATCAAGAAAAAGCCGTTCGGTTGCTGTCTTATTTTCATTGCAGCTCATTAGCAAGTGCCAGCGATCACCCAAGCGAGATGGTTCCGCTGCCTGTCGTTGTCCTGACAACCGCAGTGAGCCAGCTATTCGCTCTGCCTGTGCATGTCGCTTACCGTCTTGAGGACTTGTCGACGTATATCGCCGCTTACAGCGCTTCACCGTTTCTGTATCGGGCGAATGAGCGTTTTTCGTTTCGTTTGACAAACGCCATGAAAATGGATGTCTTGCACGACGCATGGCAAACGGGGGACGAAGAAAAAAGGGAAGCCGTTGCGAAGGAGCTGAGCCGCCGCCTTTGGGCCGCTCACAGCATCATTCAAGGCATCCGCGCTTGGGCCGCCAACATCCAGCCTTCTCCGCTCGCTGTTTGGCCAGAAAAATTTCGTTTTCCCGCTTCGGCTCATTACTGCGATCCACTTATTTCGAAGTTAGCGTTTATGGCGCGCTACGAGGCGCTATTAAACTACTTGGATATTCGTCATCGCCGCTCGCTCCCGCTTGCTGAGCGTCTCGAAACAGGGGTTACGCTTCATATCACGTACCTTGGTGACGGGCGGTTCCGGTTGAACAATCGGCAGGCGTTGGAAGCGGTCGATCAAAAAGCGAACTGGCTGCTGACGGAATGCAGTGAGGAAGGGGAAAAAGCGCAACAGACGTTTCCTGATATGAAATACGCAGGTGACTGGTCAGCGCCGAAGGGGGCCAACTTGTACTTTACTCGCATTCGCGCCATTAATGACGATGGCAAGACGACTGAACTTGAACTCGAGTTGCCGAAATGGCTTGACCGTTTCCCGCTTGTAAAAGGAAGGAATTATTCACTGTCGCTGCGGTACGCCGACTTCACAACGGCGCGCGTCTTGCGGGCGCTGCGGGAGTTGGATCAGGAACATCATCGCATTGTGGAGTTGATTCGCGCCCCGCTCCGCTATCGAAAGACGTTTCGGCGAAACTGGGAAGTAGACGAAGTCAAGGCGCTTCTCCGTCAAAGCGGGCTGACGAAAAGCCAGCGCCAAGCGTTTCTCCACCTTCTCCATTATACGTTGACGCTCGTTTGGGGGCCGCCTGGCACTGGGAAAACGCATTTTATCGCCGCTGCCCTTCGCCTGCTGATGGAATTTTATGAAAAGCGGGGACGGAAGCTCTCCATTCTCATTTCCGGCTTCACCCATGCAGCGATCGAAAACGTCCTGCGCAAAGTTCAGGAGCTTGTGCCGCAAGGAAAGGCAGACATCGCCAAGCTCGGTGCGGTTCAGACGGAACATGTCAAAGGGATCGCCGAACTGGCAGACAGCAAAGTTCAGGAATGGCTTGACAGCGGCCGCCATAGCGTGCTTGGTGCCACGCTGTACGGCATCCAACGAGCGCATGAAAAAGGGGTGCTAGGTGGCGAATTTGACGTCGTTGTGCTTGACGAAGCGTCGCAAATTCGGGTCGCTGACTCGCTGCTGGCGCTCCGTCATGTGAAAAAGGCAGGAAGGCTGCTCATTGTCGGCGACCATTTCCAACTGCCGCCGATTATCCAAGGAGCGTACAAGAGCGCTGAAGGGGATCCGCCTTTGTTCGAATCGATTTTCCGCCTGCTGTTTGACGCGGACGTAGAGAAGCAGCTCACTTGCCAGTTGACGGATAACTTCCGCATGAATGAGGCGCTCTGCCGCTATCCGGCCGATCAGATTTACGGGCGGGACTATACGGCGTTCAACCGCCAAATTGCCGAGCAAACGCTGGCGCTCGCCGGCGCTCCAACTGCCGATGAATGGGTGGAAGCGGCGATCGATCCCGACTATCCGCTTGTCGTCTGCACGTATGACGGCGTGTACGGTGCGCAAGAAAACGAGGTGGAAGCGCGTTGGGTGGCGAGTATAACGAAAACGCTTCGGGAGCGGTTGTTGGATGGTGACGGAAAACGATATCATGATGCGCCAGACGGCGACAAGGCGTTTTGGCGTCGCGGTCTGTTCATCATCTCGCCGCATCGGGCGCAAATCCGCGCCATCCGCCGTGCGCTTGAACGCGAAGGGCTGCGCCCGCCGTTTTTCGTCGATACGGTTGACAAAATGCAGGGGCAAGAGGCAGAAGCGGCGATCATCAGCTACGGCGTCGCCGACCCGGAATTGGCCGCGATGGAAGGGGAGTTCATCTACAGCCTCAACCGATTGAACGTCTCGCTCACACGCGCGCGGAAAAAGACGATTCTTTTCCTTTCCCGCCATCTGCTGTCCCCCTCGCTGCACGTGCTAGATGACGACGAGTATCGCGAAGGGGTCAACTTTATGTTGGGTCTTGAGCACTATGCATCAAAGCACGGAGAAGCCCAAACGTTCGTTGTCGACGGTGCCGTCCTGCACATGTATCGGGTCGGTCGCCGCGTGTTCGATCAGGTGTCTTCCCGCAACCATTAAGATGGAAAAAGGAATAGCGCCGCTGTCGACTGCTCCGGCTGCCATGCCGCCTTCCCCGTCCGACCAGTTTGGTTCGTTCCCGCGCATGTTGCGCGGTGCACGGTCCAAAAACAGGGGAGGTGTGCATGGTTGTTTTTCTTTCGTAAAACGAAACATTATCTTGATTTATCAGTGGTTTGAACAGTTAGCGATTTAGGTCAACCGTATAAGTTGACATAACTGTATTTTGTTTTTTTGAGGGGGAAAGGGGGGCAAAAATGTCCCATACTGCCTTGGAAAATCAGTGGTAAAATGAACGTGCTCCTGAGGGGAGATGGCCTCGTTCAGAGGATTGAAACAAACATTTTAGTATCCGATGGGCGGATTCTCTTGCGTTGCAAGAGAATCGCTTCTCATGAAGAATTCTATGCCCCGCTTCCGTTCGCAGGAGGCGGGAGTGTTTTTTGGCTAAAATTGTGGCAGGAAAACCGTTTGCCATGGCGAAATATTGGAAATACGATCTCTTTTCGCGGACAAAAAACGCCGCGGGCAAGGCGGCGTAGGGAGAGGGGGCGTGCTATGGCAAACGGCGGCAGGAGAACGAAAGGGGCAACAGGTGCGAAGCTTGAACTGGTCAAGGAGCTTTTTCCGGAAGCGATGGCAGGCGAGGCGATCGACTGGGAGCGGCTGAAAAAGGCGCTTGGCTGCCAGGCGGGGGACGAAGTGTATGAGTTTGCGTGGCCGGGAAAAGCGGAGGCGAAGCGGTTGGCGGAGATGCCCGCCACGGGAGTGCTGCGGCCCGACCGGGCGGCAAGCGAGCGGTGGGAAACGACGAACAATTGGTATATTGAAGGAGACAATTTGGAAGCGCTCAAGCTGTTGCGGGCGTCGCATGAAGGAAGCGTGCAAATGATTTACATTGACCCGCCGTATAATACGGGAAAGGCGTTGACGTACAAAGACAATTGGCGCAAAAGGAAACAACTGGCTTCTGCGGGGGGTGGGGAAGCGGAGGAAGCACGCGTTCATGCCGGCTGGCTCAACATGATGTACCCGCGCCTTTGGGCGGCGAAGGCGTTGTTGGCCGAGACAGGGGCGATCTTTATCTCTATTGATGATACGGAACAGGCGAATTTGAAAAAAATGTGTGATGAAATTTTCGGCGAGCGCAATTTTGTCGCGACGTTCATTTGGCAGCGGGCGTTTTCGCCGGTGAACATGAACAAGTTCGCCTCTCGCAATCATGACTTCATTTTGTGCTACGCGAAAAACATCGACCGACTCGCCTGGTATGGCTTGCCGCGCCATCCGGAAGCGGATGGGCGGTATGCCAACCCAGACAATGACCCGCGCGGGCCGTGGACGTCCGGCGATTTGTCGGTCGGTCCGCCGATTCCGGAAAAAGTTTATGACATCGTGACCCCAGGCGGCCGGGTTGTTTCTCCGCCGAACGGGTATTGTTGGCGGGTGACGAAAGAGCGCTTCGCCGAGTTGGCGGCGGACAACCGCATTTGGTTTGGCAAGGATGGAAACGGAGTGCCGCGCCTAAAGCGGTTTTTGCGCGAGGTGAAACCGACGATGACACCGCTCACGGTCTGGACGCATGACGAGGTGTCCCACTCGCAGGAGGCAAAAAAGGAGCTGAAGGAGCTGTTTGACGGGGTGGCGGTGATGGATTACCCAAAGCCGGTTAAGCTCATTCAGCGCATGGTGGCGTTGACAACGAAGGCCGATGACATCATCCTCGATTTTTTTTCTGGCTCGGCGACGACCGCTCATGCGGTTATGCAGCAAAACGCTGAAGACGGGGGACGGCGGTCGTTCATCATGGTGCAGCTTCCTGAACAGACGGCGAAAACGTCTGAGGCATATCAAGCCGGATTGCGGACGATTTGCGACATCGGCCGTGAGCGCATCCGTCGCGCGGGGGAGAAACTCGTACGGGAAACAGGGAAGACGGAGCTCGATATCGGCTTTAAAGTGTTTCAAATTGAACGGAAATCAAACGAGCCCGCTCGCTAAGCGAACGGGCTCGTTTCTTTTCTAAACAGTTTTGCGGCGTGTTCTCGTCCTTGGTTCGGCCGCGGTCATGGGGGTGCATTTCTTGCCAGACTGGACGCGGCTTCCCCTATGGATGCTGTCTTTATGGGCAACGGCTACAAGGATGCCGCGCGATGATGGTTGACAAACACGTCATACTCGGCGGCAATCGTTTCTTTCAGCTCGGTTAACGACGGAATGCCGTCGACAAATGTGTACGTATCAAGACAAATCGGTGAATACTCGCTGCCTGGATCAAACACAACGGTGACAACTTCTTCGGTTCCAGCATCCACTTGCCGGACAACGTCATCGCCTTCTGGTTCAACGAGCACGTTTTGGTACGTTTCGTGGATGATGTAGTAACCTTCCTGCAATTGTTCGACAAATAAATGTTCCATGTCCATCAGTTCGTGGACAATCATGGTTTAGGCCCCCTGGTTTGTGAAATCATTCTCAATGTCAGTATACAACGTGGGATCATCCATGTATATAGGTACCGGCGGAAGTTTGAAAAGTTGTCACGTTTGGGTGTTTGAGTGGATGTGGTTTGGGCGAAGCTGGGGAGAGAGATAGGCTATTCGTTTACAAAGACAACAGCGCCTCAGAACAAGGCGCTATTGCTGTTGAGTATGGATGTCGTTCATGGTTGGGCGGTTAGGTTTACATCGAGTCAGCATGATATAGGAGGAAAAGACAGTGGTTATTTTGCCATCTCCGTATGAGTGTGATGTTCGGATTGGAATACAGTAATTTGTTTATATTCTCCTTCTTTTAATATACTTTGATCTCCTCTCATTAAGTATGTGTATAAGATGATCGCAATAAACAATCCGAATGTCCATGCGTTATCCCAAAGAAAGCGAAGGGACGGGATGAATAAACCTAACACAGGAATGGCGACTCCAATAACTAATGCATATACTCCGTTTTTGTTAAATCCATTTGCATAGCTGTAACGACCATTTGGCTCGTATAACTCCTTTAGATGCAGCTGTCTGCGGCGCACAAGCCAATAATCAGCAATAGCAATTCCATCAATCGGTCCAAGTAAAGCAGCATAAGTGCCAAGCCATCCAAAAATGTAATTACCAAAATTAGACATGATGTACCATGGTTGAAGCAAAATAGCGAACAAACCTGTGATAATGGCTCCCATTCCAAACGTAATTCGTTTAGGATATAGGTTTTCAATTGCACGAGCAGGAGCAACAACATTGGCGCCAATATTGATCGTTATGGAAGAAATGACAATGATGATAGTCCCCAATAGAATGACAAATGGAGGAAATTTGGCCAACAGTTGTACCGGATCCCAAAGCGCTTGACCAAAAATCAAAATAGTTGCGGAAGTGACTGCGATGCCAATAAAAGAGAATACAGTCATTGTAACTGGCAAAGAAATGCTTTGCGCAATCATTTGTGATTTTTGACTTTGTGCGTATCGACAAAAATCCGGAATATTCAAAGCGAGTGTAGCCCAAAAGCCGATTACACCGGTTAAAGAGGGGAAGAAGACTTTTAAAAAGTCACCGGTAGTTTCAAATTTTGAAGGGGTTTCTAAAATTGGTCCCCATCCTCCCGCATTGGTAAGTGCCCAAATGAGTAAGATGATCGCGGAAACTCCGACAACGGGGGCGGCGATAGCGCTTAATTTTTTGATTGCTTCTGGACCTTTATAGGCGATACTGATATTTAGCGCCCAGAATAAGGCAAATATGATGGCAGTGTGTCCTGGAAGGTTGCCCCAAGAAGGAAATGTGGCTCGAAGTAATGTATCGATCGCTTCCGTCCCAATCCAAGTATTAATTCCAAACCAACCAGCGGCAACAATGGCTCGAGCTAGAGCGGGGATATGTGCACCTTTATCTCCAAACCAAAGCCTGGCAAACACAGGGTAAGGAATCCCAAATTTTGTACCCGCATGCGAGTTTAATAGAATGGGAATAAGGACGATGACATTGCCGAGAAAAATGGTGCCTACAGCCTGCCACCAGTTCATGCCCAAAGCGATCATACCGCTAGCCATGGTGTATGAGGGAATACATAGGCACATTCCAATCCATAAGGTAGCAAAATTGATCCCCTTCCATGAGTGTTCTTTCAGGGTTGTTGGGCGCAAATCATCGTTCCATAAATGACTTCCACTGACTGCCTGGGCAGCTTCCTCAGTTAAGGCGACAATCCCATTTTGTTCAATCTGTGTCTTCATTTGCATCCTCCTTTTTTAATAATATCCATAAATAAGTTTTCAATTTTGTGAAAATTTTATCTTCCATAAATATGATTTTCATTATACGTATTGTTAAATAAATAGGGATAGAATCTATCCATTATGTAAAATGCAACCCTTCCATAACATTTGTGGGATATAGAACGCTTGCCAAAGAAGGCCATTTGTTCATCATTTTTGTGAATCTGTCGTCCTGGGGCATATGTCCTGAAGGATTGTGAAAATGGATGCCTCTTGTTACTAGTCAGTTTGAAAAATGGTCACTGTTAAGGTTTATTCGTTGGAACATATTGTTGGTTCCATCATCACTTTTCTATAGGAACGGAGAAAAACCACCATTTTCTCACCGTGCAGTAGCCTTTGAGGGGAGAGAAGGCCAAGGTTGGCGGGATTTCTCTATTCGAGAGACGATATTTCTGCGTCGCGTTCCCTGTGAAATGATCGGCTCTCTAGTGATTTTGAAGAAAACATAATCGGCCTTGACGCAGGGAATTACCAAAATGTTTATGATGCTGAAAAATAGCGTGAAAATATCCTTATCTTATGATGATTCTTGCTTTCTTTCTCTTGAATTGACAAACTGAACAATCGTTGTTTTCTATTATGTGACAAAGTGTATAATGAAAAGTTTGAGTTTAACAATATAGAATATTCTTAAAGTTCGAATTTAAAAATGTGACCTCATGAGTACCTATTAAAACTAGGGAGAGAAGGAGTGATCAAAACATGGCCGATCAAGTGGTCGTAGGGTTGATTCAAGCATCCCATGATGTCCATGGAGACGAGCCGGTTGAGGTTCATAAGGAAAAGGCGATCGAAAAGCATATCAAGCTTGTAAGAGAAGCAAAAGACCGGGGAGCACAAATCATTTGTTTGCAAGAAATTTTCTATGGCCCATATTTCTGTGCAGAACAAAATACGAAGTGGTATGACGCGGCAGAAGAAATTCCGAACGGTCCGACGACAAAAATGTTCCAAAATATTGCAAAGCAACTAGGGGTTGTCATCGTCTTGCCGATTTACGAAAGAGAGGGGATCGCTACCTATTATAATACGGCTGCTGTCATTGATGCGGATGGCACATACTTAGGAAAATATAGAAAAAATCATATCCCTCATGTTGGTGTAGGTAACGAAGGGTACGGATTTTGGGAGAAGTTCTATTTTAAACCGGGCAATTTAGGATATCCCGTATTTGATACGGCATTTGCCAAGATTGGTGTCTATATTTGTTACGACCGCCACTTCCCTGAAGGAGCAAGAATTTTAGGATTAAAAGGAGCCGAAATTGTGTTTAATCCGTCTGCTACAGTGGCAGGTCTCTCCGAGTATTTATGGAAATTAGAGCAACCCGCTCATGCAGTGGCCAACGGCTATTATGTAGCTGCCATCAACCGTATTGGATATGAAACACCATGGAATATGGGTGAATTTTACGGACAGTCCTACTTAGTTGATCCTAGGGGGAATTTTGTATCCTTAGGAAGCCGTGATCAAGATGAAGTTGTGATCGGCGAAGTAAATAAGAAAATGATTCGCGAAGTTCGGGATACGTGGCAATTTTACCGTGATCGCCGCCCAGAAACATATGATGAGATGACAGCTTTGCTTCCTTAAGAAAGCCTTGATGCATCGGCATTTCTGAGGGCGGACAGGAGGAAGGGACTAGAGAACCACTCTATTCCCTTCTTGATGTAAAAATGACACATGGAGGTGTCAGGATGGATATATTGCGTTTGAACTTAGAGAAAAATTTTTTGGAAGTAGAGCCCGGTCTGACAGACAGAGAAGCGATTGAGGAAGCGAACCGGTGCTTGTATTGCTATGATGCACCGTGTATTCAAGCCTGTCCGACAGGAATTGATATCCCCGCTTTCATCAAAAAAATCGCTTCAGGGAACTTAAAAGGATCGGCCAAAACGATCATGCTGTCAAATCCAGTTGGCGCCAGCTGTGCAAGGGTGTGTCCGACAGAAGAGTTGTGCGAGGGGGCCTGTGTTTTAAATCATTCTACTAAACCAATTATGATTGGAAAATTGCAACGGTATGCAACAGATTGGGCGATTCGGGATGGAGGAGTACTGTTTCAAGCGGGGAGAAAAAACGGGAAAAAGGTGGCGGTTATTGGCGGCGGCCCCGCTGGATTATCGGCAGCTAGAGAGCTAGCTCGCTTAGGATACGCAGTAACGATCTTTGAAGCAGAGAGCGAGGCCGGCGGATTAAACACATACGGAATTGTTTCTTTCCGACTGCCACAAAACATTTCATTTTGGGAAGTAAACCAAGTGAAAAGCTTGGGAGTACAAATTCGGGTAAACACAAGGGTCGGGGATGATATAGAAGTCAGCGAGTTGCTGGAACAGTATGATGCCATCGTATTAGCGATTGGTATGGGGAAAGTACCAAAACTGGGGATCCCAGGAGAAGATTTACAAGGTGTATATGATGCGATTGAGTTTATTAAGAAGACGAAAACGAAACCGTTGACGGATCGGTTGGTAGGAAAAAGGGTGGTCGTGATTGGTGCGGGAAATACAGCCATTGACGCGGCTACCTGTTCGGTGCGTCTAGGAGCGGAAAACGTTAAGATTTTATATCGTCGGACAAGGGGAGAAATGACTGCTTATGAGTTTGAGTATGAGTTTGCTAAACAGGATGGGGTCGAATTTCGTTGGTTAACAGCTCCTAAACGGATTATTGGCGATGGGAATGGCAAGGTCACCCATATTGAATGTGTTCGTATGGAATTGGGAGAGCCAGATGATGATGGACGCCGGCGTCCTGTTTTGATTAAGGGATCGGAATTTACTATACCGGTTGATGCGGTGATTAAAGCCATTGGTCAGGAACGCCATGTCGAATTGATTGAGGATTTGGGGTTGGAGCATGATCATGGCGTCGTCAAGGTGAATCTTGAAACTTATCAAACGTCAAATCCGAAGGTGTTTGCTTGCGGGGATGTTATTTTTGAAAAAGGAAAAGGTGAGGCAATGGTGGTAGCCGCAGCACAGCAAGGGAAAGAAACGGCCTACGGGATCCATCGATATTTGACCAAGACAGCGAGCGAAACGGCATAAGTGAGAGGAGGGAATGGCAATGGCCGATTTAAGCATTAGCTTAGCAGGAATTAAGTCTCCCAACCCATTTTGGCTCGCTTCGGCCCCTCCCACGAATTCAGGGTATCAAGTGCAAAGGGCATTCGAAGCGGGGTGGGGAGGAGCAGTATGGAAAACATTAGGCGACCCTATTTTGAACGTATCGTCTCGATTTGCAGCAATCAGTTTTAACGGGTATCGGGTCATGGGCTTTAACAATATTGAACTAATCACGGATCGCCCCCTTGAGGAAAATTTAAAGGAAATTTATGAGACCAAAAAACGATTTCCTGATCGAGCAGTAGTTGCTTCTCTGATGGTCGAACCCAAGCGTGAGAAATGGCATGAAATTGTGAAGCGGGTGGAAGATGTCGGTGTAGATGGATTAGAGCTAAACTTCGGATGCCCACACGGAATGGCGGAACGAGGAATGGGGTCGGCATCAGGTCAAGTACCAGAATTAGTCGAGAAACAAACGTACTGGGTCAAAGAAGTAGCACGCACTCCTGTCATTGTCAAGCTAACCCCCAATATTACCGATATTACAGCTACGGCTGAAGCAGCCGCCCAAGGCGGAGCGGATGCCATTAGTTTAATTAATACGATTAATAGTCTAATGGGAGTAGACTTAGACACATGGAATACGATTCCGCATGTAGCCGGGAAGGGAGCGCATGGCGGATACTGTGGTCCAGCAGTGAAGCCGATTGCTTTAAATATGGTGGCTGAATGTGCGCGTCACCCTCGCATCCGCATCCCAATTTCAGGAATTGGCGGGATATCGACCTGGAAAGACGCCGTCGAATTTATGCTGATGGGAGCTACAGGGGTTCAAGTGTGTACGGCGGTTATGCATCATGGATTTCGGATTATTGAGGATATGATTGAAGGATTGAATCACTATCTTGATGAAAAAGGAATTGCTTCTGTTAAGGATATTGTCGGAAAATCTGTACCAAAGTATTCCAATTGGGGAGATTTAGATCTTAACTATAAAGTTGTGGCACGGATTAATACAGAGCGCTGCATTAATTGCAATAAGTGCTACATCTCCTGCGAAGATGCTTCACATCAATGTATCGAACGTTTCAGAGATGAAACTGGAAAAGAGTATTTAAAAGTACGCGAAGAGGATTGTGTAGGGTGCAATTTATGTTCCATCGTCTGCCCTGTGGACGGGGCGATTGAGATGGTAGAAATACCGAGTGAGCACCCTCCGATGACATGGAATGAACGGCAAGCTGCTCTTGGCCAGCTAAGCGGTTACAGTGTGGATATTAAATAAAAAGGAGGCATAGGAATGGCCAAATTAATAAAAAACGGAACAATTGTTACCGCCACAGATGTATATGAAGCTGACTTGCTCATTAAAGATGGAAAAATTGCCATGATCGGGAGAAATCTAGATGAGAACGGTGCGGAAGTGATTGATGCTAAAGGTTGCTATGTATTTCCAGGAGGGATCGATCCGCATACTCATTTAGATATGCCTTTTGGCGGTACGGTAACAAAGGACGACTTTGAATCAGGGACGATCGCCGCTGCATTTGGCGGGACGACAACCATTATTGATTTTTGCCTAACGAATAAAGGGGAGCCCCTAAAAAAAGCGATTGAAACTTGGCATAACAAGGCGTCGGGAAAAGCGGTGATCGACTACGGGTTCCATTTGATGATCAGCGAAATAACAGACGATGTGCTGAAAGAACTCCCAAAAGTGATTGAAGAAGAAGGCATCACCTCCTTTAAAGTATTCATGGCGTATAAAAACGTGTTTCAAGCTGATGATGGAACTTTGTATCGGACGCTAGTCGCGGCAAAAGAACTTGGGGCGCTTGTCATGGTGCACGCCGAGAACGGAGACGTGATTGATTATTTAACGAAAAAAGCCTTGGAAGACGGGCATACGGATCCGATTTATCATGCATTAACGAGACCGCCAGAGCTAGAAGGGGAAGCGACAGGACGCGCCTGTCAATTGACAGAACTCGCTGATTCGCAATTGTACGTCGTTCATGTATCATGCGCTCAAGCGGTGGAAAAAATTGCTAAAGCACGCAATAAAGGATTGAATGTATGGGGAGAAACATGTCCGCAGTATCTGGTGCTCGATCAGTCCTATCTAGAAAAACCGGATTTTGAAGGTGCGAAATATGTATGGTCACCGCCGCTTCGTGAGAAATGGCACCAAGAAGTGTTATGGAATGCTTTGAAAAATGGCCAGCTGCAAACGCTAGGGTCCGATCAATGTTCATTTGATTTCAAAGGGCAAAAAGAACTTGGAAGAGGGGATTTTACGAAAATTCCGAACGGTGGCCCGATTATTGAAGATCGGGTAAGCATCCTATTTAGTGAAGGAGTGAAAAAAGGGAGAATCACTCTCAACCAGTTTGTTGATATAACTTCAACAAGAATTGCTAAATTGTTTGGCCTATTCCCTAAAAAAGGAACGATTGCCGTGGGTGCCGATGCGGATTTAGTGATTTTTGATCCGACGGTGGAACGAGTGATTTCAGCCGCAACACATCATATGGCTGTGGACTATAATCCATTTGAAGGGATGAAGGTAACAGGAGAACCTGTGTCGGTTTTATGTAGAGGAGAGTTTGTCGTGCGTGATAAACAATTTGTCGGAAAACCGGGGTATGGCCAATATGTAAAACGAGCGAAATACGGCGCGCTCATGGCCGACCAAGATGTAGTGAAAATGTCATAACGTTAAGACAAGGAACGCATAAATCCTTCAGCATGAACAAGCTATGCCTAACGATGGGAATGTAGGGTGCCATGAAAAGCGAGAAGGGAGGGGTGTGATGACTTATCATCAGTTTCTGAGTGAGCGGGAAAAGATCGATTATTTAATCGAACAAGGATACTGTATGAAAAGCCTAAAAGAAAATTTAAGTGGATCATTTGTTGAATTTGCGAAAGCAGACCCTTTGTCAGGAACAATAGATATCCAGACACTTCATATTACGAACGCCGATGCACGCAAATATTTTTCGTCATTATTAATCCGCCAACTGCAGAAACAAGGTAAATAGAGCGAGAACAGCGATTTGCGTCTCTATCAGCGCCGGGACGAGTTCCTCTATGCATTCTTCATTATAGAGGCAAGACCGGCGCTTTGATTTTCATGAAACAAAGGGACAAACCGTTCAAATGAATGTCACATTTGATAACATAAAACAGGATGGATGATGTTGATTTTTATATAATATAGCCAAACTGTTACATAAAAATTTATGATCAAAGCAGGAGTGGCCGATTATGTTGCCTAATTATAGTAAAGGGGTATTGCCATAATTATGTAAAGGGAGTGAAACAAAGTGTATGAAAACTCCTACATTGACGGTTTCTGATATTCTAAAGCGGAAACATTTTGAGCACGCCAAAGTGGTTGCAGGGCACAATGGGCTCAACCGCCCCGTAAAATGGGTTCACGTTGTCGAGGTGGTAAACATTCATCATCTGTTGAATGGAAAAGAGCTGATTTTGTCTACTGGCGTAGGATGGAAGGAAAATAAGGAGTTGTTTCAGTCGTTTGTAAAACAGCTTATCGACTGTGACGCTTCGGGGCTATGTATTGAAATCGGCATGCATACTCCTTCTGTTCCACAGGAAGTAATCGATTTAGCAAATGCGCATTACTTTCCGATCATTCTCTTTCTCAGAGAAGTACCTTTCGTTGAGATCACCCAAGACATCCACACTCATTTAATTAACCAACACTATGAAATCATCTCCGGATTAGAATCGTATTCACAACAATTAAACAAAAAATTACTCTCAATGGACCCTTATAGTGAACTTTTAAAGCTATTGCATCACTATTCAGGACATCAAGTGATTTTTAAAATAAACGGCAGGGAGGTCGAAGTATTTCCTAAATACAACAAAACAGTTAAGGGAGAACAGTTGGCAATTGACAACTACACAGCTTCGGAGAAAAGAACCGCTACCCAACCAATCCGATTTCTCGGAAATGAATATGCCGAGCTGTCCATTATGTCAACCGGAAAAGAAATCAGCGAATTTGATCTGCTGATTTTGGATCGTACGGCAACCGCGCTGGCCCAACATTTGCTTCGCGATCTGTATATCGATGAAAAGAAGCGAGTAAAAGAAAATGAGTGGTTAAAAAGTTGGTTAGAGGGCGAGCATCCTATTGAAAGTGTGTTTAGTTATTTGGCTGAGTACGGGGCAGAGCCAAATCCAAAAGGGGGAATGGTGCTTGTTATCCATTTTAAATCTTCAATAAAGCAATGCTCGAACTTAGACATGATGTATTTTAAAGTGCTATGTCGGACGATTTTTGAACAACAAGGTTTTTCTACATTCCCTGTTGATTTTCACAGTAGCATTGTATTTATCATGACCAATAACAGGGAAATGAAAACATGGAAGAGTCGAATGAAAATAGGGCTGAATACTTTATTGGGATCAGACTACATTCAAAAGAAAAAGTGGCCTCAATTTATTGTCGGGGTTGGGAAATTTATCGAAAATGTTTCCCATATGGATAAAAGTTATCGAACGGCTTTAGAGACGATCAAAATTCAATACCATCTTGGCGATAGATCCAATAGCTGTTTTTATGAGGATTTGCATATCTATCGCATTATCTCTCTTATTCATAAATACAATGATCTATATGAAGTTGTCATGGAATATCTAGAGCCTGTTCTTCAATACGATGAAAAATACAATGCAAATTTATTAGAAACATTAAAGGTATATTTGGCGTGTAACGGTTCAAAAAAAGAAACTGCACAACGGCTATTTGTCGTTAGGCAAACGCTATATCATCGAATTCAAAAACTAGAGTCGCTTTTAGGAGAAGATTTTATGAATCCGGAAAAGAGGCTCGCTATTGAGTTTATGATCAAAGCATACGAATATTTAAATTCTCAAAATATGTGGAGCAGTTCTATAGAGCGTGATCGATTGCCAGGGGTATGAGAATTGCTCCTGGCTGGTATAGTGATTAGGAGAAACATGTCCAGCTTTTAAGGAAAGCTTAGTCAGATTGTGGAATAAGTAAGTTCATCATTTTGACGCTTTGTCTAATGAAGATGATGGAAAATTGAGTGATAATTTTAACAAATTATTGATGACTTTCAAAGGAGGAGAGCTTTATGTCCACCATCAAGCACGAGACGGTCACTCTTAAAAACTATATTGGGGGCCGGTGGGTGGAATCGGGCGGCTCGGAAATGCTGGAGGTTCCGAACCCGGCGACTGGAGAAGTATTAGCGCGTGTTCCAATCTCAACAAAAGAGGATGTCGACAAGGCGGTGCAAGCGGCGAATAAAGCATTTCAAACATGGAAAGATGTCCCTATTCCAAAACGGGCACGATTGATGTTCGAATTCCATCATTTGCTAAACAAATACCATAAAGAACTAGCAGAGCTTGTTGTCCAAGAAAATGGCAAAGCGTATAAAGAGGCGTATGGAGAAATTCAACGCGGGATTGAATGTGTCGAGTTTGCGGCGGGTGCTCCGACTTTGCTCATGGGGGAATCGCTTGCTAATATTGCCGAAGAGATTGACTCGGAGATGTTCCGTTATCCGTTAGGGGTTGTGGCAGGAATTACTCCGTTCAATTTCCCGATGATGGTGCCACTTTGGATGTTCCCTTTGGCAATTGTGTGCGGCAATACGTTTGTATTGAAACCATCTGAACGGACGCCTATTTTGGCCAACAAGTTAGCCGAGCTATTTACTGAGGCGGGAGCACCTCCGGGCGTGCTTAATGTTGTCCATGGTGCGCACGATGTGGTGAATGCTTTGATTGATCATGACGATATTCGTGCGATTTCATTTGTTGGATCACAACCAGTCGCAAAGTATGTATATGAACGGGCAGCTGCGCAAGGAAAGCGAGTGCAGGCGTTATCAGGTGCGAAAAATCACCATATTGTCATGCCAGATGCTGATGTGGAAACAGCGGTCCAACATGTTATTAGTTCGGCATTTGGCAGCGCGGGACAACGTTGCATGGCTTGTAGTGTAGTTGTTATTGTAGGAGAAAATGAGCAATTTGTACAGCGGTTAAAACAAAAAGCGGATGAACTGAACATCGGCAATGGCATGGATCCGGAAGTGTTATTAACTCCAGTCATTCGTCGATCCCATCGCGAAAAGGTATTGGGTTACATTGAAAAGGGGATTAAAGAAGGAGCGATGTTGCTTCGGGATGGTCGGAAAGAAATCGATGACCGGCCAGAAGGCAACTTTTTAGGGCCGACGATTTTTGACCATGTGACTCCAGATATGACGATTGCGAAGGAAGAAATCTTTGCACCAGTATTAAGTCTGATGCGGGCCAATGATTTAGATGAAGCACTGAGCTACATTCGAAAGTCTCGATATGGGAACGGGGCGACAATTTATACAAAAGATGCAAAAGCCGTTCGCAAATTCCGTGAAGAGGCCGATGCTGGAATGCTTGGCATCAATGTAGGAGTGCCGGCAACAATGGCATTTTTCCCGTTCTCCGGCTGGAAAGATTCGTTCTACGGAGATCTTCATGTAAATGGGAAAGATGGGATCAACTTTTATACTCGCAAGAAGATGATCACGTCCCGCTTCGATTTCTAGCACTGATTAAACGGGAGGGGGAAGAGAATCGTGCAAGTGGGGCAAAGTTATCAATTATGGCTCGACAAAGACGACCGATACATTTGGCATTCGATGAAGCCATACAATCCGAATGCGACGGTTGTTGTGGCCGAGGCAAAAGGCTGCTGGGTGACGGATGTCGCTGGAAACAACTATTTGGACGCGATGGCCGGGCTCTGGTGCGTCAACGTCGGGTACGGGCGCGAGGAGTTGGCCGAAGCGGCGTATGAGCAGCTGAAAACGCTGGCATATTTCCCGCTCACGCAAAGCCACTTGCCGGCGATTCAGCTTGGGGAAAAGCTCAATGAGCTGTTGGGCGATGAGTATGTCATCTTCTTTTCCAACAGCGGGTCGGAGGCGAACGAAACGGCGTTTAAAATTGCCCGCCAATACCATCAGCAACGCGGAGAACTCCACCGATACAAAATCGTCTCCCGCTACCGGGCGTACCATGGGAATTCGATGGGAGCGCTTGCGGCAACCGGACAGGCACAGCGGAAGTATAAATATGAGCCGCTCGCTCCGGGCTTCATCCATGTGCCGCCGCCCGATCGCTACCGCGATGCTGACGAGACAGACGATCCGCGCCAGCTGCGGGCCGTGAAAGCGGTTGATGATGTGATGACGTGGGAACTGAGCGAGACGATTGCCGCTATGATTATGGAGCCGATCATCACTGGCGGCGGGGTGCTCGTGCCGCCGGATGGATACATGAGGGCGGTCAAGGAAGTATGTGAAAAGCACGGCGCACTGCTCATTGTTGATGAAGTCATCTGCGGCTTCGGCCGGACGGGAAAAGCGTTCGGATTTCAACACTACGGCGTCAAGCCGGACATCATTACAATGGCCAAAGGCATTACGAGCGCCTACTTGCCGCTGGCGGCCACGGCGGTGCGGAAAGAGATTTATGAAGCGTTTAAAGGAACAGACGAATACGATTACTTCCGCCATGTCAATACATTTGGCGGCCACCCGGCTGCTTGTGCGGTGGCGCTGAAAAATATCGAAATCATGGAGACGGAGCGCTTGTTTGACCGTTCCCGTGAAGCCGGCGAATGGCTGCTTTCGGCACTGAAAACGAAACTGGCCGATCATCCGTACGTCGGGGATGTGCGCGGAAGAGGGCTGCTTGTCGGCATTGAGTTGGTCGTCGACCGAGCGACGAAAGAGCCGCTTGATGTGTCGCTTGTCAACCAAGTGATTAATCGATGCAAAGAAAACAACCTTATCATTGGCAAAAACGGAACGACGGTCGCCGGGTACAACAACGTGCTCACCTTGTCGCCGCCGCTTTGCATCACGGATGATGAACTTTCGTTTGTGGTGCGCGTCCTGACCGAGGCGTTAGCGGCCATTCAATAAGAAGAGGACAAACGCCAGCTTGGGTCGACAGGCTGGTGTTTTGTTTGCTTTTGGGCGGCCATTCGCCAAAACATAGAAGCCGGTGGCTGTCGCCATGTTTGTTTTGGAAAAAATGGCGCAAAGCAAAATATAATTCTCCGACTGCAAATTGGTGTTCTGTAGATGGAGCAGGTGTCATATTATAGGCTTTTCCATTTATAAGTTCCCAGCGGCCTTCCCATGTTTTCCAGTCAGCGTAAGTGTAAATTTTGTTCGAGTCAGGGATATTGTCCATTGTTTCACCCTCTTTCATCTTAAGGATGTGTTTGTTTACAGACCCGCGAGCGAGAAAGCCCACTCCTTTAGGAGGCCGGTGATTTAGTGCAAAATACTTCGGATCCCAGTCGTTTTTCAATTCGAGAAACCTTGCGGAATCAGCTTTCTTTTTTGGCAGAATGCCGCTGATTTGCACGTGACAGCGGTTTTTCACCGGCCTTTTAGGGGTGGGATGAAAGCGAGCTGTTTTTCCAATATTGGGATCTCCACCACAAAGTGTACTTGACAAAGAAAGATGATGATGATAATCAAATAAAACAGCATTTCTCCCTTTTTATTCCATACATCTCTTTGGATAACATTGTGATCATGTTTGCCTTTAAAAGTCGAGTACATCTTTTGGTGATGAACCCAATATTGAATGATTATGAAAAAAATGGCATCCTGTCATCGCTAGAAGGAGGTGAATCCATGCCTACCATCACACTAAAGCTGGAGCTGCACAACCCAACGAACGTCAAACAAGACATGTACGAACGGATGACAGAAGTGAATACAGCGTTTGCGAATTGGCTGTTGGATCATCCTAAGCTGAATCAAGCGACGAGCAAAATTTTTAAAGAGTTCTCGTCGCAGCGGTTTCCTTCTGCCGTCGTGAATTAGACGATTCGAGAAGTGAAGTCCCAAAAGAAAAACCAGAAAACAAAGAAGTTCCGAACATTATGGTGTTGCTTTAACAATCAAAACGTGAAGGTGGAAAAGAAAGGAGCCTTCTACACGGTTTCCTTCCCCACACTGGAGAAACGAATTGGCGTGCCGGTGGTCACGCGCCCCTATCAAGAAGCATGGCTGAATCGGCTGATCAATGGAACCGCCAAACAAGGGGCCGCCAAGCTCTACAAAAAGCGAAAGAAATGGTGCTTGGCGATCACCATCACCTTTGAAGTCAAGCCACGACACGAAACAAAGGTGATGGGGGTTGACCTTGGGCTTCGCTATATCGCCGTGGCCAGCGTAGGAACGAAATCGTTGTTTTTCAAGGGCAGCCAATGCGCTTTTGTGCGCCGACGATATGCGGCTTTGCGGTGAACGTTGGGCAAAGCCAAGAAGTTCCATATGATTCGCAAAATCGGCCGTAAAGAGTCCCACTGGATGAAGGATATGAATCATAAAATCAGCCGTCAACTCGTCCGTTTTGCCCTCGCCAACGGTGTTGGCGTGATTCGGATGGAAGAGTTGACAGGGATTCGGAAACGGGCAATATCGGCCAAAGAAGCAGGACGAAGCCTTCACTCTTGGTCGTTTCATCAACTGCAAACGATGATTGCCTATAAAGCGGAAATGGCGGGCATTCGGGTGGAGTGGGTGAAGCCGACCTATACAAGCCAAACATGCCGATGCGGGCATCGAGAGAAAGCGAACCGAAACGGCATCCGCTTCCGATGCCAAAAGTGCGGATACACCATCCATGCCGACTTGAATGGCGCGATCAACATCGCCAAAGCGATTTCGGGCTTCGCTGCCTAACCTAGAAGGCTGGTGAAAAACAGCAATCGCCCCTCGCTCACGTCGGATGACACGAAGCGAGAAGTCGATAACACAAGGTTTCTCCATTTGAGAAACAAAGCAGTGAAGCGACCTGCTCCTTTCATCACCGGCCTTCTAGCGCACTGGTCACAGGTGCGCCGCCCATTGGGGTACATCCTAACCCGATGGGACGGGGTGATGACACACCCCTGAACTTGGGCGTTGTCCGAACCAGAAATGGAGGAGGGCGTTAACGACCCAAGAATCCCACGCCCTTTAGGCGTGTGGAGTGTCAAAGTTTAACAAAAGAAATCAAGGAAGTGTAGGGAGGACTTTCATGAGACGTTTATTCATCACCCGACTACGCTCACAAGCGGAAGTGAGGGTCTTCTCGGTTCAGAAAAGGAATCCGGCGTTTGTTTGTCGAATGACATGAGTGAAAAATGTATGGGAAAGGGAGAGAAAGGATGTCCGCATTTCAAGCGTTTGTTGTCAACAAAACAGAAACGGAGTTTACAGCCGAGGTTAAAACGATCTCCATGGACGATTTGCCAGAAGGCGATGTCGTCGTCCGCGTCCATTATTCAAGCGTCAACTACAAAGACGGGCTGGCGTCGATCCCGGATGGCAAAATTGTGAAAACGTATCCGTTCGTTCCGGGGATTGACTTGGCCGGCGTCGTCGTCTCATCGCAACACCCGCGATTCCGCGAGGGGGATGAGGTGATTGCGACCGGCTATGAAATTGGCGTCACCCACTTTGGCGGCTATAGTGAGTATGTGCGGTTGCCCGGCGACTGGCTCGTGCCGCTGCCAAAAGGTTTAACGGTAAAGGAAGCGATGGCGATCGGCACGGCGGGATTCACAGCGGCTTTGTCCATCCATCGGCTTGAGGAGCACGGGCTGACCCCAGAGCACGGGCGGGTGCTCGTTACGGGGGCGACGGGCGGCGTCGGCAGCTTGGCCGTATCGATGCTCGCGAAGCGCGGCTATACAGTGGAAGCGAGCACAGGCAAAGCGGTCGAGCACGATTATTTGCGCGCTTTAGGAGCGGCTGAAATATTGACGCGCGAAGACGTCACCGCCGAGCGCATTCGCCCGCTGGATCAGCAGCGTTGGGCGGCGGCGGTCGATCCGGTCGGCGGCCGGACGCTGGCGACCGTGCTAAGCCGCATCCGTTACGGCGGGGCCGTGGCGGTAAGTGGACTGACGGGAGGGGTGGACGTGCCGACGACGGTCTACCCATTCATTTTGCGCGGCGTGAGCTTGCTTGGCATCGATTCCGTCTATTGCCCGATGGACTTGCGCCTTCGCATTTGGGAGCGGCTCGCTGGCGATTTGAAGCCGGATTTGGAGCGGATTGCCCATGAAATTTCGCTCCGCGAACTGCCGGTGGCGCTTGCGCGTATTTTGCGCGGCGAACTGCGCGGCCGGACGGTGGTGCGGTTGGGATGACGTTTGGGTGGGACGCGGTCTGGTTGAAGCGGCGCCAAAAGCCCGATGCTCTTCACACCCCTTTTGGAATTGTCCTTGACATTAGCGTTTCCTAATGAAACAAGAGTGAGGAGGACGAGAAAAGGCGAGTGTGCAGAAGAATAAAGAAAAAGCGCAGGGGGAAGCACCTGCGCCTTTTCTGTGATCTTGAACCCATTTCTCCACGTGAGCGTAGGCGGGGGAGCGTTCATCCCCGCAATTGATACCGCTCCAGCTCGGAGAAAAAGTCTTTCACAAACCGATAGAATACTTTTACCGATGGGGCAAGCTCATGATGATCGGAAATGATGATGCCGACGTTGCGCCTCACTTGCGGCATTTCAATCGGCACCTTGGCGGCGTAACGAAGCAAGCTCTCCGATAAGGCGCTTTCCGGCAGCAGAGTGACGCCGATGCCGGCGGAGACAAGTCCCTTAATGGCGTCAAGATCCTCGCCTTCGGATGAGATGTTGGGCGAAAATCCGGCTTGATGACAGGCGTCAATTAAAATTTGATGCAAAATATAACCTTTAGGAAATGTCACAAACGAATCATGGCGGAGTTCGTTTAACACGATCCGATCGCGGCGGGCGAGCGGGTGGCTGTTTGGCAAGAGGGCGGCAAACGGCTCGGAAAATAAAATTTCCCCCTTAATGCCGATTTCGCGCGCCGGAATCGGCCCAAGAAACGCCAAATCAATTTCCCTCTTTTTCACTGCTTCAATCAAATAATGGTACGATCCTTGGCGAAGATGGAACGAGACGTTCGGGTGTTCGGCTTTGAAAGCGGAAATGACCATCGGCATCATATGGCTGGCGAGGCTTGTCGGGAAGCCGATTTTAATCGTCCCGCGTTCCGGGTCCAAATACTCCTCAATTTGTTGTTTCGCATCATCGACCGCTTTTAACACCGCCTCCGCGTGCGGCAAAAAGTGGCGTCCGATCGGGGTGAGTTTGACGTTCCGCCCTTCGCGCTCAAAGAGCTGGACGCCGAGCTCGGCCTCTAGGTTGGCGATTTGCCGGCTGATCGCCGACTGGGCGACGTGAAGCGCATCGGCCGCTTCGGATACGTGCTCGCGCTTGGCGACTTCGACGAAGTATTGCAGCTGCCGTAATTCCATTTTCCCACCCCTTTTCCTTTTATCGAAAAATGAGATTGATTTCATCTAAATTATATATTGTTTATATTAATTTTGAAAACTACAATAAATATTACAGACAATTCGGAACGGGAGGGGAAGGCAGCATGAAACACTACGGATTACCGAAAGCACAAGGGCTGTATCGCCCGGAATTTGAACATGATGCATGCGGGATCGGGTTTTATGCTCATTTAAAAGGAAAACCGTCACATGACATTATTGAAAAAGCGCTCCATATGCTTCGCCAGCTTGAACATCGGGGCGGCCAAGGCAGCGATCCGGAAACGGGCGATGGCGCGGGCATTATGATGCAAATTCCACACGAGTATTTTCAAGCGGTGTGCGGCGAAATGAACTTGCCGGAAAAAGGTCGCTACGGGGTCGGGATGTTCTTTTTGCCGGAAAATGAAGAGAAGCGGGCGCATTATGAAGCAAAATTAAATGAAATCATCGCCCAGGAAGGACAGCAGCTGCTCGGTTGGCGGACGGTGCCGGTTGACGATAACAAGCTTGGCAAATTGGCGCGGCAAAGCAAACCGTTCGTTCGCCAAGTGTTCGTCGCCGCCAGCGCTGATGTCGCCGATGAATTGGCGTTTGAACGGAAATTGTATGTCATTCGCAAACAGTTTGAAAAGTGTGTAGAAAACAACGAGTGCTACGTGGCAAGCTTCTCGAGCCGGACGATCGTGTATAAGGGGCTTTTGACGCCGGAACAAATTGATGCGTTTTATTTAGATTTGCAGGATGAACGGTTCCGCTCCGCGTTCGCCCTCGTGCACTCGCGTTTCAGCACGAACACGTTCCCAAGCTGGGAGCGGGCTCATCCGAACCGCTATTTGATCCACAACGGCGAGATCAACACGCTGCGCGGCAACGTCAACTGGATGACGGCGCGTGAAAAGCAGTTCGTTTCTGAAGCGTTTGGCGCCGATTTGGAAAAGGTGACGCCGATTTTGGATACAAATGGGAGCGACTCGTCGATTTTGGACAATGCGTTTGAATTTTTCGTCCTTGCTGGCCGTAATCCAGCCCATGTGGCGATGATGCTCATTCCGGAACCATGGTTTTGGGATGAACAAATGGATGACGCGAAAAAGGCGTTTTACGAGTATCATAGCTGTTTGATGGAGCCGTGGGACGGCCCGACGGCGATTTCGTTCACCGACGGCAAACAAATCGGCGCTATTTTGGATCGGAACGGCTTGCGTCCGGCTCGCTATTACGTGACGAAAGACGACTACATTATTTTCTCGTCCGAAGTTGGCGTTATCGATGTCGACCCGAACAACATTTTATACAAAGAGCGGCTAAGCCCGGGGAAAATGTTGCTTGTTGATTTGGAACAAGGGCGCATTATTTCTGACCAAGAGATTAAGGAAGAAATGGCAAGCCAACAGCCGTACCGTCAATGGATTGACGAGCAAATGGTGACCCTTGGCGACTTCAACGTTCCGGAAACGGTCGAAGCGCCGAAGCAGCTTGTCAAGCTGCAAAAAGCGTTCGGCTACACATTTGAAGATGTAGAAAAAATGATTTTGCCGATGGCGACGGAAGGGAAAGACCCGACGGGCGCGATGGGCATGGACGCTCCGCTGGCGGTGCTGTCGGAACGGCCGCAAAGCTTGTTTACCTACTTCAAGCAGCTGTTTGCCCAAGTCACGAACCCGCCGATTGACGCGATTCGTGAGTATGTCGTCACGTCAACGATGACGCTGCTCGGCAAAGAAGGGAACATTTTACATCCGGATGCCAAAGCGGCGCGCCGCATTCGCCTTGAGACGCCGTTGTTGACGAATGAACAATTGGCGGCATTAAAAGCGAATCCGCACCCAGAGTTTTCGTGTGCGGTGTTGCCGACGCTGTTTACGGACGATTTGAAGCAGGCCCTTGACGAGCTGTTCGCCCAAGCGGATGAAGCGATCGAAAACGGCGCGACGCTCCTCGTTCTGTCCGACCGCGGCGTTGACGAAACGCATGTGGCGATTCCAGTGTTGCTTGCGGTAAGTGGGCTTCACCAGCACCTCGTCCGGAACGGGACGCGAACGAACGTCAGCCTGCTTGTCGAAAGCGGCGAAGCGCGTGAAGTGCACCATTTTGCGGCGCTGATCGGCTACGGCGCGGACGCCATTAATCCGTATTTGGCGCTCGAGACGATCCGCCAGGCGTCAGAAAGCGGCACGATCGCCTTGTCGTATCGCGAAGCGGTGAAAACGTATATGAAGGCAGCCGTTGACGGCGTTGTCAAAGTGATGTCGAAAATGGGCATTTCGACTGTGCAAAGCTACCGCGGCGCACAAATTTTTGAAGCGGTCGGCATCGGCGACGAGGTCATCGATGAATACTTCACTGGCACAGCGTCGCAAATTAACGGCATTGGGCTCGACGAAATTGCGAAAGAAGCGAAAATGCGTCATGAAGCAGCATTTGGCGCCCGTCACGAAGACGATGTGCTAGATACCGGCAGCGAGCTGCAATGGCGTCGCAACGGCGAACACCATGCGTTCAACCCGAAGACGATCCATCTGTTGCAATGGGCATGCCGGAAAAACGATTATGCTCTCTATAAACAATATTCAAAACTGGCCAATGAAGAACAGCTGACGTTCTTGCGCAACTTGTTCGACTTTGATCCGAACCGGAAGCCGGTGCCGATTGACGAAGTCGAGCCGGTCGACTCGATCGTCCGCCGCTTCAAAACTGGGGCCATGTCGTTTGGCTCGATTAGCCAAGAAGCCCACGAGGCGCTGGCGATCGCTATGAACCGGATCGGCGGGAAAAGCAACAGCGGCGAAGGCGGCGAAGATCCGGCCCGTTATGCGAAAGACGCGAACGGCGACTGGCGTCGCAGCGCGATCAAGCAGGTTGCTTCCGGACGTTTCGGCGTGAAAAGTCATTACTTAGTCAACGCTGATGAATTGCAAATTAAAATGGCCCAAGGAGCGAAGCCAGGCGAAGGCGGGCAGCTTCCGGCCAACAAAGTGTATCCGTGGGTCGGCAAAGTGCGCGGCTCGACGCCAGGGGTAGAGCTCATCTCTCCGCCGCCGCACCATGACATTTACTCGATCGAAGATTTGGCTCAGTTGATTTATGATTTGAAAAATGCGAACAAAGACGCGCGCATTAGCGTCAAGCTTGTCGCTAAAGCCGGCGTCGGCACGATCGCCGCTGGCGTGGCGAAAGGAAACGCGGATGTCATCGTCATCAGCGGCTATGACGGCGGCACGGGCGCTTCGCCGAAAACGAGCATTAAACATGCCGGCCTGCCGTGGGAGCTTGGTTTGGCGGAAACGCACCAAACGCTGATGCTCAACGGCTTGCGCGACCGTGTTGTCCTAGAAACGGACGGCAAGCTCATGACCGGCCGTGACGTTGTGATGGCTGCGCTGTTTGGTGCCGAAGAATTCGGATTTGCGACTGCTCCGCTCGTCGTTTTAGGCTGTGTCATGATGCGCGTCTGCCATTTGGATACGTGTCCAGTCGGCGTGGCGACACAAAATCCGGAATTGCGCAAGAAGTTTGCGGGCGAGCCGGAACATGTTGTCAACTTCATGTACTTTGTCGCCCAAGAAGTGCGCGAAATTATGGCCGAGCTCGGCTTCCGTACGATCAATGAAATGGTTGGTCGTGTCGATGTCTTAAAAGTGAGCGAGCGGGCAAAAGCGCATTGGAAAGCGAAACATCTCGACTTGTCCCGTCTGCTGCACCAAGTCGATGGCCCGCGCACTTGCGGCAAAGGACAAAACCATCGTTTGGAAACGACGCTTGACTATACAGACATTTTGCCGGCGGTGCAGCCAGCGCTTGAGCGGCAGGCGCCAGTTGAGCTCGAACTCGCGATCCGCAACGTCCATCGCACGGTTGGGGCGATGACCGGCAGCGAAATTTCGAAACGCTACGGCGAGGAAGGGCTGCGGGAAGATACGATCCGCCTCCGCTTCACCGGATCGGCCGGACAAAGCTTTGCGGCGTTTGTGCCGAGAGGAATGACGCTCGAGCTTGTCGGTGACGCGAACGATTACGTCGGCAAAGGGCTCTCGGGCGGAAAGGTGATCGTTCGTCCGCCGCTTGAGGCGCCATTTGCGTCGGCAGATAACGTCATTATCGGCAACGTCGCCTTCTACGGAGCGACGAGCGGCGAGGCGTACATTCGCGGCCGCGCCGGCGAGCGGTTCTGCGTGCGCAACAGCGGCGTCCATGCCGTTGTCGAAGGCGTCGGCGACCACGGCTGTGAATATATGACCGGCGGCCGTGTGGTCATCCTCGGTTCGGTCGGCAAAAACTTTGCCGCCGGCATGTCGGGAGGCATTGCCTACGTCCTCGCTGATGAAGACAGCTGGCAGCAGGCAGCCAACCGAGAGCTCGTCGCGTTTGAACAGCTCGAAGACGAGCAAGAGATGTTGGAAGTGCGCCGGATGATCGAAAACCATTACCGCTATACGGGAAGCCCGCGGGCGGCGTTAGTGCTTGACGAGTGGGACGCCTATGTAAAGCGGTTTGTCAAAGTGATTCCGCGCAACTACAAACTGATGGTTGAAACGATTCAAATGCTTGAACAGTCCGGGCTTTCGTATGAAGAAGCTGCCATGTCGGCGTTTGAAACGGTAGCGAAACGGAAAAAAGCGGCTGCCGCCAGCGCCCATGTGTTGCAAGTGGCCGCAAAATAGGGCCACCCTTTTGGGCGGCTGCAACATGGCGCCGCCTTGGCCCCGCGGCCCGCGCGGGGCTCACTTTTTGACTGGCTAAACAGGCGGGAAGGCCGCATGAGAGAAGAGAGGACGTGTACGGAAAGAAGGAGGGGGAACCATCGTGGGAAAAACAACAGGATTTATGGAATATGCTCGCGAGGAAGAAAAAAAGCGCGATCCGCTTTCCCGTCTTGATGATTGGAAAGAATATGCACAGCCGTTTTCCGAAGAAGTGCTGGCGCGCCAAGGCGCCCGTTGTATGGACTGCGGCACGCCGTTTTGCCATATGGGTTTAGAGTTGAACGGCCTCACTTCAGGATGCCCAGTGCACAACTTAATTCCGGAATGGAACGATTTAGTGTACCGCGGCCGTTGGAAAGAAGCGCTTGATCGGCTTTTGAAAACGAACAACTTCCCGGAATTTACAGGTCGCGTCTGCCCGGCGCCATGTGAAGGCTCGTGTACGGTGGCGATTTCCGATCCGGCAGTGGCGATTAAAGGGATCGAACGGGCCATTATTGATAAAGGGTTTGCCGAAGGATGGGTGAAACCGCGCATCCCGAAAGCGCGCACCGGGAAAAAAGTGGCCATCGTCGGCTCCGGTCCGGCTGGGCTCGCCTGCGCCGACCAGCTCAACCAAGCCGGCCATTCAGTGACGGTGTACGAGCGGGCGGATCGCATCGGCGGTTTGTTGATGTACGGCATTCCGAACATGAAATTGGAAAAAGAAATCGTCGAACGTCGCGTCCGTTTGCTTGAGGGAGAAGGCGTTACGTTTATTACGAACACGGAAGTCGGCAAGGACATCACGGCCGACGAGCTGCGCGCTGAGTATGATGCGGTTGTTTTATGCGTCGGAGCGCAAAAGCAGCGCGACTTGGTTATTGAGGGGCGGGAGCTTGAGGGCGTCCATTTTGCCATGGATTATTTAACCGGCGTGACGAAAAGTTTGCTCGATTCGAATTTTGCCGATGGACAGTTTATTGATGCCAAAGATAAACATGTCATCGTCATCGGCGGCGGCGATACGGGCGCTGACTGCGTGGCGACCGCGCTGCGGCAAGGCTGTAAAAGCGTTGTCCAGTTTGGCAAACACCCGGCTCTTCCGGACAAGCGCCTAGACAGCAATCCGTGGCCGCAATACCCGCTCGTCTTTACGCTTGATTATGCATACGAAGAAGCGAAAGCAAAGTTCGGCGCGGATCCGCGTCAATATTGCATCCAGACGAAAAAAATCGTTGGCGATGAGTATGGCCGGGTGAAAGAACTGCATACGATTCAAATGGAAAAAACCATCGATGAAAACGGCAAAGCCATCTTTAACGAAATTCCGGGGACAGAACAAGTGTGGCCGTGCGACCTTGTTTTCATCGCCATTGGCTTCGAAGGGCCTGAGCAGCCGGTGTTGAAGCAGTTCGGCGTAGAAACAGTCAACAATAAAGTGAAGGCTCCGTACGGCAAATATACGACAAACATTGAAGGCGTGTTTGCGGCCGGCGATGCCCGCCGCGGCCAAAGCTTGATCGTTTGGGCGATTCACGAAGGCCGGGAAGCAGCTCGTGAAGTAGACCGCTTTCTGATGGGAGAGACGAAACTGCCGTGACCGCCCGCCCCCTCCTCCTTAAAAAGCGCTGCTTTTTAAGGAGGATTTTTTATTGGTTTGCAAAAATAAGTAAAGGAAGAACAAATGAGGAGGAATCAGATTGAATCGACCATTATGGATGATAGCGGCTGCCGGCGCCGTCCTTTTTTTGTTTGTTTGGGCAAGCGTGGCGGCGGGGCTGACAAAGGCGGCTGACGAAGGTGGGCTGCAGTTGTTTGATTCATGGCAATGGCTCGATCCGTTTACTTTTCTCGGCAATGGGAAAACCATTGGCATCGTTACTGTGATGCTCGTCATCAGTTTATGGTTTTTCCGCCGCGATGTATATGGGATGTTGCTCGTCGTTGTTGCCGTTGGCGGGGGGTATGGCATCAATGAATGGATCAAGCACGCTGTCGGGCGGGAGCGCCCGCCGCATGCTGGGGTCGAAGGGTTCAGCTTTCCGAGCGGCCACGCGATGATCGGAACGATTTACTTGCTGCTTTTGGCGTATTTTTTGGCGCAAACGCGCACAAAGCGCGGGGAGAGGGCGGCCATTTACAGCGTGTTTGCAGTGCTGGCTCTCTTCACCGGCTTGAGTCGGTTAAGCTTGCAAGTGCATTATCCATCTGATGTGCTTGGTGGGTTTGTGCTTGGTGGTGTTTACTTAGCAGTCTGCCTTGCTCTTTATCAGATGTGGATTCATCGGGGCGATCGTTTATAGCTTGATAAGTTTCCGGTGTAATCAAAAAATCATTTTTGCCCCTTGTTTATTTGACGGTGAAGCCGATTGGCCGGCTTGATCTGGCGTCTGATCCTGTCGAAAAGGAAAAGAAAATCTCTTTTTCTATACTATGACGTTGTGTGGGACCATGATACAATGGGGGAAAGGAGGTGGGAAATGATGAGTCAAGCCGAACTCGTGCAAATGATGGCTGAATTGCTTGACCAAAAGTTGAATCCGATCCACATGCGGCTCGATCGGATTGAAGGCGATGTCCGGGCACTTCAAGAAGGGCAGGCGCGTTTGGAAGGCGAAGTGCAGTTGTTGCAAGAGGGACAAGCTCGCTTGGAACAGCGGCTTCACCGGGTTGAAGAGGATGTGCGCACGTTAAAAGCAGACATGGACATGGTCAAGGGCGACGTACAAACATTGAAGGCAGACATGGACATGGTCAAGGGCGACGTACAAACATTGAAGGCAGACATGGACATGGTCAAGGGCGACGTGCAAACATTGAAGGCAGACATGGACATGGTCAAGGGCGACGTGCAAACATTGAAGGCAGACATGGACATGGTCAAGGGCGACGTGCAAACATTGAAGGCAGACATGGACATGGTCAAGGGCGACGTACAAACATTGAAGGCAGACATGGACATGGTCAAGGGCGACGTGCAAACATTGAAGGCAGACATGGACATGGTCAAGGGCGACGTGCAAACATTGAAGGCAGACATGGACATGGTCAAGGGCGACGTACAAACATTGAAGGCAGACATGGACATGGTCAAGGGCGATGTGCAAACATTGAAGGCAGACATGGACATGGTCAAGGGCGATGTGCAAACATTGAAGGCAGACATGGACATGGTCAAGGGCGACGTGCAAACATTGAAGGCAGACATGGACATGGTCAAGGGCGATGTGCAAACATTGAAGGCAGACATGGACATGGTCAAGGGCGATGTGCAAACCCTGAAAGAAGGACAGCAACGGCTTGAAGCGAAAGTTGAACGGGTCGAAGAAAAAGTTGACAACCTCGCAACAGAAATGCGGGGCCACTTTCGCCACATCGAGAACATGCTCCATAAGCATCAGGCTGCTCTTGATCTGGCTTCGCGCGAGTTCTCTTCCAAGCAAACATCCATCGATTATTTGATGAAAAAAGTGACAGAGCATGATATGGAAATTTTCCACTTAAAACATCATCTCCAACTATAATGTTCTTCGCCGCAGCAAAGAAAAAAATCTAGCAGGCCGGCGGCAACTGGGAAAGTGCGATCGAATAATGCTTGTTTCCACTGGTCTTCTAGACAGCTTTTCCCGCATATATTTTTATAGAAAAAACAGTGACAAGGGGGAAGCGATATGGCGGCCCGGATCGTGAAAACAGGGTATGCGTTGGCGTTTTTGTGCATCATTGCCAGCATCGTGTATTTTTTTGCTGCCAACTGGTCGGAGATGGGGCGAGAGGCGAAAGTTGGGATCAGCATCGGTGTGATGGCAGGGTTTTACATCACGAGTACGGCGCTTCGGGGCCGCCATGGTTTTTTAGGACGCTGGCTGTTTGTCGGTGGGACATTGTCGTTTGGCATCGCCTTGGCGTTGCTTGGGCAAATCTACAATTCCCACGCCGACAGCTATTGGCTGTTTCTCATTTGGCTTGTGCCGACGGCGTTGCTGGCGCGGTTGACGAAAGATCCAGCGCTTTCGGTCATCGCTGTCGTGTTGCTGCAACTCACCTGCTGGTTTTATTACTTTCCTTCCGCTTACCGTATCGAATGGACGGAATGGGTATCGTTTGGCTGGCTATTGTTGTTTGCAGCTGTGAACGGTGCGGTCTTTGGTCTCAGCCGTTCCCCGTGGGCAGCTCATCTCGCTTACGCAGCCATGCACGGTTGGCTGCTGGTGATCAGTGTAACTGGTTTTTCGTATGAGCGTGATGTCTGGTGGCCATACGTGTATGCAGCGCTGTTTGCCGGGTTGCTATATTACTTTTTCGCAGTCACAAAACAACGGTCGTACGCGTTGCTGACAAGTTTATTTGTCGGCTTGTTTTTGTTGATTCAATATATTCGTCTCCTTGTTGATCATTTTGAAACATGGATGCTTTTCATTGGGCTTGCGGTGGCAGGGGCGATTCTGTATGGCGGGATCATGCTTCTGCGGCGGACGGGGGTGTTTTCGGCGGGGACGCGGACTGGGACATGGGTTTTGGCCGCGTTTCAAGCGGTGATTACGCTTGCGGCCTCGGCATTGGCGACGGCGAGTTTGCTCGGCTTGTATCTCCTTTGGGCAGAGTCATGGTCGCCGTATGTGCTCTTTTTCGCCGCGATCTTCGGATTCGTCCTTCCTGCCTGGCTTGGCCGGCGGTGGAATGCCGTTGTCCGCTATACGCTGCTCGCGGTCGGTTACGGGCTTGGATGGACGGTGACGTGGGAGCTGTCGACGGCGGTGTTGGTTCTTTATATCGCTGTGCTCGCCGTGGGAGTGATCCGTTTCCCGGATCGCGGGATGCAGCGGTTGACGACGGTGGCGTTGACGCTTTATTTGTATGTAGTGCTTGATGTGAACATGGAGAGTGGACGGGTGGAATTGTTGACGCTCGCTCTATGGAACGGGGCGTTGTACGCATACAGTCGATGGAGGAGAGGGAAGACGGCCATGACTCCGTTCGTGCTGGCGCTTAGTGCGCTCGGGATTGCGACAAATGTTGACATTTTCCAGGCTGACGGGCTTTATATGGCGTCCAATATCGCCATGGTGGCTGTGCTCGCCTTTTTCTTGTTTCAACGGCGGCGCCGCGAGCGAGCTGTCGCTTGGGGGTATACTGCACTTTATCTTGTGCTCAAATATTACGAGCTGGCGTGGAACTTGCTCCATAAATCGGTGAGTTTGTTGGCGGCTGGGGTGGTGTTGCTCGCTTGGGCTGTTTGGCTGGAAAAACGGAATCGGCTTGATTTCCCTAGGGAGGCAGCGTGGCCTCGAAACGTTTCCTTAGGTGTCCTGTTGATTGTCGTTGCCCAATTTCTGTTTACAGGATATACCGTATGGGAGAAAGAACGTCTATTGCGAGACGGACAGTTGGTAAAATTAGCGCTCGAGCCGGTGGATCCGCGCTCTGTGCTGCAAGGGGATTATATCCAGCTTCGCTATGACATTTCCACGATCCAGTCTCTGGACGGCAGTGGGAAGGTGCAAGTGATGTTGCGAAAAGAGCCGGACGGGGTATACCGTTTTGCCGGAGTGTATGCCGTCAATGGCCAAAAACGGTCTGGGGCTGCACGGCAACAGGGAGATATTTTGATCAGTGGCACTTTCTATGGTACGCAAGTCGTATACGGGATTGAGTCGTATTTCGTGCCGGAAAAAACGGGAATAGAGCGGCAGGAAAACGCCCGTTTCGCTTATGTGCGCGTCAGTCAAAATGGCGATGCGCTGCTTGAAAGGATCGGCGCTGAATGAGCGGGCTGGGGGCGGACCTGCTTGAGCATCCGCTCCTTATCGACATACAGGCGGTGTTTTCGCAAAAAGGGTTGCGGACGCCAGGGCGTAAGATGATGAGATAAAGGAGGAACATGAATGGAAGACGGCCATTTACGCGTCGCAAAAGAAGAAGCGCTGGAAGCGAACAGCCTGGATGGCGCTGGCGATTGTCTTCTTTGTTGTGGCGGGTATCGGCGTTTTTGTTAGCGCTTACACACGCCATTCCTTGCCGATGGTGGAAGGAAAATTGTCGGTTCCAGGTCTGCTTGACGAAGTCAGCGTGATTCGCGACTCGCACGGTGTTCCTCATATTTTCGCCACCAATGAACATGACTTGTTTTTCGCCCAAGGATTTGTGCAAGCTCAAGATCGTCTATTTCAAATGGATTTAAGCCGCCGCCAAGCGTCTGGACAGTTGAGTGAGGTGGTAGGCGTTGCAACGATTGAGCGCGATAAATTTTTCCGTACGCTTGGATTGCGCCGTGCAGCGGAGGCATCGTATCAAATATACTCCGCTGAGGCGAAGCAAGTGCTCGAAGCATTTGCCCAAGGCGTTAACGCGTATATCACTTGGGCTAAACAAACCGATAGATTGCCGGTCGAGTTTCGGTTGCTCGGTTATGAACCGAAGCCATGGACGCTAGTAGATTCGCTCGCGATTGGCAAGTATACGGCGTTTGACCTCGGCGGGCATTGGGAAGGTCAGGCGTTCCGCTATTGGGCGCTTAACCATTTGCCGAAAGAAAAAGCGTACGATTTGTTCCCCTCCTATCCGAAAGAGGCGCCGGTCATTTTGTCGGCGATCGATGTGGAGCAGGCGTTTGCCGCAGCGGTTTTGCCTTCTGAATGGAACGGGAGTAACAACTGGGTGATCAGCGGCCGGAAAACGAAAAGCGGCCAGCCCATGCTGGCGAACGATCCGCACTTGTCGTTGTCCACTCCTTCGATTTGGTACCAAATGCATTTGCAAGCGCCGACGGTCAACGTCAGTGGCGTTATTTTCGCCGGCGTCCCCGGCATTATTCTCGGTCATAACGACTATATTGCTTGGGGAGTGACAAACACTGGCCCAGATGTGCAAGATTTGTATGTGGAAAAACGAAATCCGGCTAACAAGCAGCAGTTTTTGTATAACGGCCGATGGGAGGACGCCAAAATCATCGAGGAACCGATCCGAGTGAAAGGAGGAAAAACGATTCGCTACCGTGTGACGATCACTCGGCATGGGCCCGTTCTTTCCGAATTCGCCGTCCCGGCACGCGGAAATAAAGTGTTGGCTTTGCGTTGGACCGCGCTCGACCCGTCCACGGAGCTGCAAGCGGTGCTAGAAATGAACAAAGCAAAAAATTGGAAGCAATTTGAACAAGCGCTTGAACATTTCCACGCCCCGACGCAAAACTTCGTGTTTGCCGCGAAAGACGGGACGATCGCTTACAAAGCAAACGGAAAAATTCCGATTCGCAAGAAAGGAAACGGGCTTCTTCCGGTTCCAGGCTGGACGGATGAATATGAGTGGATCGGTTTTATCCCGTTTGATCGCTTGCCGCGTGCCGTCAACCCGAGAGAAGGATTTATCGCCACGGCGAACAATAAGGTGATCGGTGACCATTATCCATATCATCTAAGCCATCATTGGGCTCAGCCTTATCGCTATATGCGGATCGCTGAAAGGCTGCAGAGCAAGGATGATTGGACGCTCAATGAAATGAAGCAACTGCAAATGGACCAAATGAATTTATGGGCGAAGGAGTTCGTCCCGCTTCTGCTCAAACATGTGGCGAGCGAACCGCTCTCGAAACAGGAGCGGTCAGCGCTTCATGAGCTGAGGCAGTGGGATTTTGTTGACCGCAAGGAAGAGGCAGCCCCGCTCATTTTTCATCGCTGGATGGAGGAAATCGCCGATGTCCTTTTTGAACGTCATATTCCGCCAGCCGTCGATCGGCTCTTTGAAGGGAAAAAAAGTGTGGTTGATGAGTTGCTGAGGCGGGCGGATAAAGGAGATGTATCCCCTTGGTTTCGAGACGGCGGCGGGTTTTCACGCGTGTTGGCGGAAGCGCTGAATCGGACAGTTCGCCAATTGGCCGATGAATATGGAAGTGATCCGGCGCAATGGAAATGGGGGAATGCCCATCGGTTGTTCTTTGCTCATCCCCTATCGAACGCATCGCCGATGTTAGCGTTTTTCTTGAATAAAGAAGAGCCGATTTCCATCGGCGGCAGTGATGTCACGGTACAGGCGGCGAGCTACACGGATGAAGGGATCGTCAACCATGGCGCGTCTTGACGCTTTGTCATCGATTTGGCCGATCCCGAACGCGGGTGGCATATCGTTGGTCCGGGTCAGGCCGGCCATTTTCGCAGCCGGTGGTATCACGATCAAATCGATGACTGGGTCAACGGGACGTACCATATGACAAGCTTAGGAAAAGTCAAAGGCAGCACGCTGGTGTTGCGTCCGGAATGAGCGGTCAAGTCAGGCGGGGGTTACTCCCCCGCATAACGTTCGAGCACGCGGTCGACCGAGCCGCCATACGCCTCACCAAACAAGTTCAAATGCACGAGTAAATAAAACAGCTGGTAAAGCGGCTTTCGTTCATGATATTCGGAAGAGAGCGGCATCAGCTCTTGATAGCTTGCATAAAATCGAGCGGGAAAGCCGCCAAACAGCTCGGTAAACGCGATTTCCAACTCATAATGGCCGTAAAACACGGACGGGTCGATCAAATAGGGAGCTCCGCCGGGGCCCGGAAGCCAGTTGCCGCTCCATAAGTCGCCGTGCAACAACGACGGAAAACAATCGTTTGGAATCCAGCGGTCAAGCCGCTCAAGCAGCCGCTCAAGCCGCCGTTGCCGCTCGGCGGGCAGGAGGCCGTTTGCCGCCGCCCGCTTCATTTGCGGCACGAGGCGGGCATCGCGGTAATAGTCGAGCCAGCGGCCGTACCAGCCGTTCCGCTGCGGCAGCGTCCCGATATATGTATCGCGGTCAAGCCCGAACGCCGAGCCGCGGCATTGGTGGAGGCGGGCGAGGCCGCGCCCGAGCTGTTCGGCCGTCTGTGCCGTTTCCGTTCCTTCGATCCACTCGAGGACAAGCCAACCGCATCCGTCCGCTTCTCCCGTGCCGAAGACGTTTGGAACGCGGATCGCCTTCGTCTGCTTGATCAAGTTCAATCCTGCCTGTTCGGCGGTGAAAAAGCCGGCTGGCGGAAAGCGTTGCATTTTGATGAAATACGTTTGCTTGCCGCTTTGGACGCGGTAGACGTCATTGATGTCGCCGCCGGATACTCGGCGCCAATGGCGGATGCGCGAATCATCGTCGATTGAACGAAGCGCCTCTTGCAACAGCGCTTCCCGGTTCATCGTGCTCCCCCCGTCAGCTGTTCATCAAATTCTTTCAGCACTTCGCCAATTTTTCGTTGATGGATGACAGCGTCAGCGAGAGGGTCGAGTTCCGTCGGCTCCCAATTGATGATGACGAATTTGGCGCCATTTCGCTTGGCGACAAGCGGCAGTTGGTTCGCCGGCGATACTTGCAAGGATGAGCCAAGTACAAGGAACAAGTCCGCTTGACGGGCGGCTTCCCATGCTTCGTTGATGGCTGTCTCCGGCAGCGGTTCGCCAAACAGCACGACCGATGGGCGCAAAACACCGCCGCATTCGCATGCGACTATGCCGCGCAAATAGACGTGGCTTGGCTGTTTCCGCCCGCACTGTTGGCAATGGACGGTGCCAAGCGAGCCATGCAGTTCGATGACGCGGCGGCTGCCGGCTTGTTGGTGAAAGCCATCGACGTTTTGGGTTACAATCGTCTGCACGATTCCGCGCCGCTCCCAGTCAGCCAGCAGGCGGTGTCCATCATGCGGCTGGCATTGTTGCAAGGTGCGGATGCGATATTGGTAAAACTCCATAAACGACTCGCGGCGGTGGTACAAGGCTTCGACGGTGGCCAGTTCGCTCGGGTTGAAGCGCGCCCACAGACCGGTGCGCGGCGAGCGAAAATCCGGCAGCCCGCTTTCGGTCGACATGCCGGCGCCGGTAAGCACCACCGTCCGGTGCGATTCGGCGAGCCAAGAGGCAATGGTCACGGTCGTCTCCTCCTTTATCATGTTCTTCTTCCTCTTTAAGTAGGTTCGACAATCATCTTGCTTTTCCTTTCCGTTCGTTTCCATTATGATAAAAGAGAAGGAAAAAATGGACAAGGGGGCCAGAACCATGAGCAAAAAAGTGTTGATCATCACCGGCGACGCTGTTGAGGCGCTTGAAGTGTATTATCCGTACTATCGTTTGTTGGAGGAAGGGCATGATGTAACGATTGCTGCGCCGAAGAAAAAGAAACTGCATACCGTTGTCCATGATTTTGCCGACTGGGATACGTATGTGGAAAAACAAGGCTATTTGATCGACGCACATGCATCGTTCGCCGAGATCGACCCGACGCAATACGATGCGTTAGTCATTCCGGGCGGGCGGGCGCCGGAATACATTCGTCTTGATGAAAACGTGCAGCGCATCGTTCGCCATTTCTTTGAGGCGAATAAGCCGATCGCCGCGATTTGCCATGCTTCGCTCATTTTTGAAACGATGCCGGAGGTGCTGAAAGGGCGGAGCTTGACGGCGTATATCGCCTGCAAACCGGGGGTTGAAGCGCTCGGGGCGACGTATGTGTCCGACCGTACGGTGCATGTCGACGGCAACCTCGTTTCTGCCCATGCGTGGCCGGATTTGCCGGCGTTTATGCGCGAGTTTCTCCGCCTGCTTCAATAGCGGAAAGGCAGCGGTCTCCCTACAAACGGGAAGGCCGCTTTTCCTTATGCAAAAAAAGCGGCTGCTACACCGTTTGCGGCTGACACCGGTTTTTTAACGGTGAAGAATGGTGACGGCGCACTGGCCCGCTTTGTTTCCGTTGATGACAAGGGATCTTTATTGGCAAGACGGAGGGGCGTTTTTGCATCATGCCGCCAGCCGATGCGGCAGAAAGAAGCCGGGCGAGCGGCCCGGCCTGCAGAGAAGCAGCAAACGGATCGTCACCCGGCGATGTCCATTTGTTCCGGTCTCGCTTTTGGCGCTTTCGTCGCCAAATAGACGCCGAACAGGACGACAGCGCCGCCCGCAAGCTGTGGCATTGACAGCGTGCCGCCAAGCAAAAACGTGATCGCAGCGGTAAATACGGCAATCAAGTTTAAATATACACCGGCATGGCTCGGGCCGACTTTTTGCACCGAGATGTTCCAAAACAAAAAGGAAAGAACGGACGGAAACAAACAAATATAGGTAATCCCAGCGAACCCGATTGCACTCAACTGATCAACAGGAAATGGATACAACATAGCGAACGGCCATAACATGAACAAGCTGAAAAAGACAGAACATGCCGTCGCTGTGATCGGCGGAACCGGGAGTTTTTTGCCGATAATCGAATAAAGCGCCCAGACGACGCCGGCTGCGAGCATCATCAAGTCGCCGCGATTGTAGGTTGTTTGGAAGATATGACCGATATGTCCGTCCGTCAAAATAAACAGCACGCCAATGAGCGACAATAGAAACCCGATGATATTCACGGTTGACAGCCGCTCCCGCAGCAACATATACGACAACACGACGATGATGGCCGGATTGAGGGAGTTGACGATCGCTGCGTTCATCGATGACGTATAGGCAAGCGCGCCGTACAAAAGCAAGTTATAGCCGATAATGCCGAGCGCCCCAGACGCAACGAGGGGCAGCCAATATTGTTTCATAACATCCCAGTAGCGCGGCCGTTCAAGCCAATAGGACACAGGAACTAGGATGATGAAGGCGGCGCACCAGCGAATCAAAGTCAGCCAAAACGGACCGGTTTCCGCGATGACCACTTTGCCGACCACGTAATTGCCGGCCCAAAACAAGTTGGCCAACACTAGAAATAGTTTTTCTTTCATTTTTTTCGCTCCTGTCTTGTTTTTTCCTGTCTTTTACGTTTATTTCGCCTTCTCCGTCGTTTCTTCCTTTTTTCGTTTTCCTTTTATCATCTTAGACTGCAAGAAGCACCCACTTCCTAGCGTGAGCGCCAACAGGGAGAGCATTCCATTTGCCCTGTTTTCTCAAATTCGTTTTCACTTCGGTAACGATGAGAAAACGGCGTTTCTCGCCGTTATTTTGACTGTGACCGAAAATGGAGGACAGCTTGTGACGAGAGAAGCGACAATGATCAAGACGCTTTCTAAAGTACATCCCGATGACCTTCGCTCATTTGCTCCGTTTAAACAGTAAGGGTTGTCTTTTTTTTGCTTATAAGATAACATGTGTACCGTAGGACTGTTTATAAAAATAGAGAAAAGGAAGGACGATTGTTATGGCATTACCAGGCGGGGCAGCGATGAACATTACGATTCGTCTCCAGTTTGAAAAAGATATCGTCTCATTTAGCGATATCGCCGCAGCCATTGGCAAAGCGGGCGGAGACATCGTCGGCATTGACGTCATCTCATCAAGCAAAGTTCATACGGTGCGTGACATTACTGTCAGTGCGCTTGACACGAAGCAGTGCGACTTGATCATCGAAGCGCTGAAAAAAATTCACGGCGTTAAAATTGTGAACGTTTCTGACCGTACGTTTTTAATGCACATCGGGGGGAAAATTGAAACGAATTCGAAAATTCCGGTGAAAACGCGCGATGACTTGTCGCGGGTATACACGCCGGGTGTAGCGCGCGTTTGCACGGCCATCGCTGAAGATCCGCGCAAGGCGTATTCGTTGACAATTAAACGCAATACGGTCGCGGTCGTATCCGACGGTACGGCGGTGCTCGGGCTTGGCGACATCGGCCCGTACGCGGCGATGCCGGTCATGGAAGGGAAAGCGATGCTGTTTAAACAGTTTGCCGGCGTCGATGCGTTCCCCGTTTGCTTGGACACAAAAGATACGGAAGAAATCATTCAAATTGTGAAAGCGATTGCCCCGGCGTTTGGTGGCATCAACTTAGAAGACATTTCAGCGCCGCGCTGCTTTGAAATTGAGGCGCGTTTGAAAGAAGAGCTTGACATTCCGGTGTTCCACGACGATCAACATGGCACGGCGGTTGTGCTGCTGGCCGGATTGCTCAATGCATTGAAAATTGTTGATAAAAAGCTTGAGGACATTAAAGTCGTCTTAACCGGCATTGGCGCGGCCGGCATTGCTTGCACGAAAATTTTGCTCGCTGCCGGCGTGCGCAACATTATTGGGGTTGACCGCTATGGCGCCATCCATCGCGATGAAACGTACGAAAATCCGTATTGGCAAGAGTATGCGCAAATCACCAATCCCGATAATCTCAAAGGAAGTTTGTCGGATGTGATCGCCGGTGCGGATGTATTTATCGGTGTTTCCGCCCCAGGTATTTTGAAAGTCGAAGACGTGAAAAAAATGGCTCGCGATCCGATCGTGTTCGCGATGGCCAACCCGGTGCCGGAAATCGATCCGGAGCTTGCCGAGCCGTACGTGCGCGTGATGGCGACCGGGCGTTCCGACTATCCAAACCAAATTAACAACGTCCTTTGTTTCCCGGGCATTTTCCGCGGCGCATTGGACTGCCGGGCGAAAGAAATTAATGAAGAAATGAAGCTCGCTGCTGCCAAGGCGATTGCTTCGGTCGTCACCGAAGACGAGCTGAGCGAATCGTACATCATCCCAAGCGTGTTTAACAGCAAAGTCGTGGAACGCGTCCGCCAGGCGGTCGTCGAAGCGGCATACCGCACCGGTGTCGCCCGGAAAGACAACATCCCAGTTGGCGGGTATACAGGACAGTAAAGAAACAAAGTACAACGAACGAATGGACGGCTTCCTTTGCAGGGGAAGCCCCTTTTTTTGGCTGCAGGAGCATCTGTTGCGAGAAATAAGAAGCCAAGTGCTTAAGGGGGGGACGGCTGATGATCGATCAATATTTTCAAAAAATCCATGAACGTCTAGAATTCATTTTCAAACATGAAAAAACAATTTAAAAAAGGCCGCCCATGCGGTGAGTGAGGCGGTTCAAAACGGCGGAATCATTCAGCTGTTCGGATGCGGACATTCCCATATTTTGACGGAGGAAGTGTTTTACCGGGCGGGAGGGCTTGTCCCGGTGAAACCGATTTTTGTAGAACCGCTGATGCTTTCGGAAATGGGCGCTGTAGCCAATCGCCATCCGTTCTTGCTAAAATCTAAAATAGTAGCAAACGATGAGACGGTGGGGGATGGAGACCGATGCGGTTTGATGAACGGGTGCGGCTGTATGCCGATAAGCTGAACGATACGGATGACCAAATTGTCGATTACATTATCGAGCATCGTGGGGAGATCGCAGACATCCCGATTCAAAAAATGGCGGAAGCGCTTTATACAGTGCCGAACACGATCGTCCGCTTTGCCAAAAAATTAGGGTATAAGGGGTTTGCAGAACTAAAGGCGGCGTTGGCGCTCGAGCAGCGGGATGAGACGGCGATAAAGGCGGACGGAAAAACGGTCATCGAAAAAACGAAAAAGCTGATCGACGAGCAGCTCATCGAAGATGCTGTTCGCAAGATGCATGAGGCAAAACACGTCTTTTTTTACGGCATCGGCGATTCCGCCTATTTTTGCGAGATGATGGCCAAGCATTTGCGCTGCGTCGGCAAGCAGGCCGACTTTTTTGTCCAGCGCCACGATATGTTGTATAATGCGGACCGCTGCGGGGAAAAGGATGTCGTCTTTGTCATTAGCGTATCTGGGGAAACGAAGCAAGTGCTTGAGGCGGTCGCGGCCGCGAAGCAAAACGGGGCGTTTGTCATCAGCTTGACGCATTTTTGCTCCAATTCGCTCGCCGATCTTGCCGATTTCCGCTTGTATTGCTGGGCGCCCAAGCAGTTTTTAAATAAGTACGACGTCACCGACCGCACATCGCTTTATCTCGTGCTGCGGGCGTTGAGTGAACGGTATTGGCAAAAACAGAGCGGATGTGTATAAATACACAAACGAAGTGAATCAAGGTGTGAGAATGGTGAAAAAGTAAGAAGATTTCGGTCTTCTTGCTTTTTTTCTTTTATAATGAAGTCGACAAACGGCATGGAAAGAGAGGATGGGAGAAATGGAACTGAAACAGCTGACGAACGTTCGGCTGATCGATGTAGAATTGTCGTTGTCTACGAAAGAGGAAGTCATCCGCCATCTTGTTCGCAAGTTGGACGAGGAGGGGAAATTGTATTCGGCTGAATCGTTTTATCAAGCAGTGATGGAGCGGGAAGCGCTCTCTCCGACGGGGCTCGAAGCGGGTTTAGCCATCCCGCACGGGAAATCGAAAACGGTAAAATCGGCGGCCTTTGCGGTGGCGAAGCTGGCTCGGCCGATTCGCGATTGGGAGAGCATCGATCCGTCCAATGAAGTGGAGCTTGTTTTTTTATTAGCGATTCCGGAACAGGAAGCCGGATCGACGCACTTGGATTTGCTTGCCGAACTTGCTAAACGGCTGGCGCGCGCTGAATATCGTAAGCGGTTGCAGCAATGCCGCACGGCGGAAGAGCTGTACCGCGCTCTTGATGAGGAAAAGGCGGAGGCCGCTGAAACAGCGGCAGCAGAAAAAACGATTGTCGCCGTGACGGCCTGCCCGGCTGGCATCGCCCATACGTATATGGCGGCTGAAGCGTTAGAGCAAGCCGGGCGGGAGATCGGGGTTGCCGTATACGTCGAAAAGCAAGGGGCAAACGGCATCGAAGACCGCCATACCGAGGAGCGGCTGCGAAAAGCGGAAGCGGCGATTTTTGCTACAGACGTGGCGGTGAAAAACGAAGAACGGTTTGCCCATTTGCCGGTGTACCGAACGACAGTTGCAGCGCCGTTGAAAGATGCGAAAGGCGTTCTTTTGAAAGCGCTTGAGAAGGCCGAAAAGGAAGGAAAGCGGGAATATGAGCCGACAAAGGAGACAATGTCTGAGCGCGTTTCATGGCAAACGGAAGTGAAAAACGCCATTTTAACCGGCATTTCTCATATTATTCCGATTATCGTCGCCGGCGGGATGATTTTGGCGTGTGCGGTGCTTATCGCCCAGGCGTTTGGGCTTCAACAAGTATACGATACGGAAAATTCGTGGCTTTGGATGCTGCGCAAACTGGGCGGCAATATGCTTGGCACGCTCATGATTCCGGTGCTGTCGGCGTACATGGCGTATGCGATCGCCGACAAGCCGGCGCTTGGTCCGGGGTTTGCCGCAGGGATTGCCGCGACGATGATCAACGGCGGCTTTTTAGGCGGCATGCTTGGCGGTTTTTTGGCTGGCTATTTTATGAAGTGGTTGAAAAAGCAGCTTCCACCAAAGGGCGCGTTCTCTGGATTCATCAGCTTTTGGCTGTACCCGGTCATCGGTTCGCTCGTTGTCGGGGCGCTAATGCTGTTTGTGTTCGGCAAGCCGGTCGCCGGGCTGAACAATGCGCTGCTTGAGTGGCTGGACAACTTGTCGGGCCGCAACGCCATTGTACTTGGTGCGATCTTAGGCGTCATGGTGTCGTTTGATTTAGGAGGGCCGGTCAATAAAGCGGCGTATACGTTCTGCATTGGGGCGATGGCAAGCGGCAACTTCATTCCGTATGCGGCGTTCGCCTCGGTGAAAATGGTGTCGGCGTTTTCCGTCACCGCCGCGACGTTGTTGTTCAAACGGTATTTTGAAGAATATGAGCGCGAAGTCGGCAAGTCGACATGGATTCTTGGCTTAGCCGGCATTACCGAGGGAGCGATTCCGTTTATGATTAACGACCCGCTGCGCGTCATTCCGTCGCTTTGCATCGGGTCGGCGGTCACCGGGGCGATCGTCACGGCATCGCAAATCGGGCTGAACGTTCCGGGAGCCGGTATTTTCTCGCTGTTTGTCCTGCAAGGCGCACCGTTATGGAAAGCGGGAGTCATCTGGCTTGGCGCCGCGCTGATCGGGGCGTTTATTTCGACGGTGCTGTTAGTCGCTACACGCGTGCAAAAGCTAAAGGCGCAGCAACGATAAGACAAATGAGGTGAAACCATTGAAGCGATACGTTCACATCGTTCCTCATGTGCATTGGGACCGCGAATGGTATTTTTCCGCAGAAGAATCGCGCATTTTGTTAGTGAACGATATGGAAGAAATATTAGCGATGTTAGAAACAAATCATGATTACCCGTACTTTGTCCTTGATGGGCAGACGGTCGTGCTGGAAGATTATTTAGCCGTCAAGCCGGAGCAAAAAGAGCGCATCCGCCGCCTTGTCCAAGAAGGAAAATTGATCATCGGCCCGTGGTATACGCAAACGGACGAAATGGTCGTCGGCGGAGAGTCGATTGTCCGCAACTTGCTCTATGGGCTGAAAGATTGTCAGGAGTTCGGGAAGCCGATGCAAATCGGCTATCTCCCCGACTCGTTTGGGCAATCGGCGCAGCTGCCGCAAATTTTAAACGGCTTTGGCATCAAGCGGGCCATTTTTTGGCGCGGCGTGTCGGAACGGCACGGCACAGACAAAACCGAGTTTTACTGGGTGAGCGATGACGGCTCGAAAGTGCTTGTGCAGCTGTTCCCGCTCGGCTATGCGATCGGCAAATATCTTCCGACTGATGAAGCAAAGCTGAAGGAGCGGATGGACAAATACTTTTCCGTTCTGGACCGCGGGGCGACGACTGATCATATTCTCATTCCGAACGGTCATGATCAAATGCCGATTCAAAAAAATATTTTTGAGGTGATCGACAAGCTGCAAACGCTCTATCCGGAGCGGACCTTTTTCTTAAGCCGTTATGAACATGTGTTTGAACAGCTGGAAAAAGAGGAGCAGCTTCCGGTCATCCGCGGCGAGTTTTTGGACGGAAAATATATGCGCGTTCACCGCAGCATTTACTCGACGCGCATGGACATTAAAGCGGCGAACGCCCGCATCGAAAACAAAGTGACGAACGTGCTTGAGCCGCTGGCCGCCATTGCCTCGACGCTTGGGTTTCCGTATGAGCACCGGCTGATGGAGCTCATTTGGAAAGAGATGATGAAAAACCATGCGCATGACAGCATCGGCTGCTGCTGTTCAGACCTCGTTCACCGCGACATTTTGGGGCGCTTTGCGCTAGCGGAAGAGCGGGCCGACCGGCTCATCACATTTTATATGCGCAAAATGGCCGATGCGATGCCGTCGGATCGGTCGGTCGACAAGCTGGTTGTGTACAATACGCTTCCGTACGAACGGAACGAACCGATCGAAGCGGAAATTACGACGAAATGGAAAGCATTCCGTCTCGTCGATGAACGCGGGGAATCGGTGGAGTTTGAAGTGGTGGATGAAACGATCGTTGACCCGGGTCTGATTGATCGGCAAATCGTCCATTACGGCAACTACGATCCGTTTGTCCGCTATACGATCCATTTCCGCGACCGCATCCCGGCGATGGGGTATAAGGCGTATTTAGTGCAAGAGGCGGAACAGATGAACAAACAGGCGCCAACGGCTGTTGAGCAAATGGATACGCCGTTTTATACGATCACTGTCAATGAGAATGGGGCAATTAACATATATGACAAACAGCTGCAGCGAACGTTCCGCGATGTGCTCTTGCTTGAAGATGTCGGCGATGATGGAGACGAATATGACTTTTCCCCGCTGCCGGGCGATGAGCCGATTAATAATAAGGGCGTGAAGGCGACGTATTCGCTCCGGCAAAACAGCTATTTCGCCTATGCCGATATCGCTTACCGGCTGCCGGTGCCGGCCGATCTTGACAGCCGGAAAGCGAAACGGAATGATCGTTTTCTTGACGTCTCCATTCGGTTGACCGTTCCGATGGACCAACCGCTCATCGATGTCCGGGTGCGCATCCACAACGAAGCGAAAGACCACCGCATCCGCATGTACGTACCAACCGGCATCGCCTCTACCCATTCGGTCGCTGACAACCAGTTCGGCGTCATTCGGCGGCCGGTCGTCGACCCGGCGATCGACGTGTGGGAACAAGAAGGATGGGATGAACGTCCGGATGCGATCTACCCGATGCTCACGTATGTCGGACTGTCGGATGAAACGGGCGGCATCGCCGTGCTGACGAACAGCACGAGAGAGTACGAGATTGTCGGAGAACAGCGCGATACGATCGCGGTGACGCTTTTACGCAGCGTCGGCTATCTGGGCAAAGAGGAGCTCGTGCGTCGCCCGGGCCGTCCGTCCGGCATTAAAATGGCGACGCCGGATTCGCAAATGCTCGGTGTGAATGAGCTGCACTTCGCGTTGACGACGCATCGCGGAACGACGGAAGAAGCAAATGTCGCCAAGCGGGCGAAACAGTTTTTAACGCCGCTGTATACGTACAACAAACTGCCGTATGATGCCATGAAGATGAATCCGGTGGCGTTCTCGGTGCCGTATGAATATAGCCTGTTTTCCCAACAGGAAGGCGAGGTCGTGCTAAGTGCGGTGAAGCGGAGCGAAGACCACCGCGGCGTCATTGTGCGCTTCTTTAACCCAACGCCGCAGAAGACGGAGGCGTCATTCCAATGGCATGGGCCGTCATCGGCGGTATGGCGCACGAACTTAAACGAAACACCACTTGCGCCGTTGGCCATCGATGCCCAACAACGATTTACTGTTCAAGTCAAGCCGAACGAAGTGCAAACCGTGCTTGTTGTCGATCAGGAGAGAAAAGGAAAAGATGAATAGACATAAAAGCTGGGGCTGAACGCCGCAGCTTCTTTTTTTATAACAAAACGTTGGGTTTCTCTCTGTTTTGTAACACGGCTGTAACAATTGTTAAACGAAATGGCCGAAATCAGAGGCTGTCAACTCCCTTTTTGCAAGAAAAATATAGATGGCTAGAGGAGTAGAGGAAAAAAAGGAATCACCGTTAGTGAAAGGATGCGTCTTCCAATCGTTGCAGCCATCAATGATCGATGTTGATTTGGCAATGAAAACAAGCGTCTTTTTTACCGGGGGCTGCCAATACGCCTTGTTTTCCATTTTGGACCAAAAATATTACAAAAACCCCGTGTTATAATGGGGATGCAGGCGAGAGGACGCCCAAACGGTCCTCGCCGAACAACGCAGGCATCACTGACGGACGCAACGGCCTTTGAAACGCCTTTGAAACTTTGAAAATAGAAACTAATTTTGAAAATAGAAAACAAGGAGGAATTCCAATGAAGAAAAAAATGGCAGCGACGATCGCCGCTTCGGTTGCGCTCATCGGCGCTTCGTTTGCGGCAACAACGAAAACGGAAGCGGCAGGGACGACATGCCCGACGGCGAACGTGTATCAAGTAAAATACGCAAGCACAAACGTTCAAGATTTAGAGAAATGGTTGAAACAATACTTCCCGTTTGTGTCGTTCCAACCGGCTAAACCGGCCGCACAGCAACCGGCTGTAAAGCAGCCGGCAACGGCGAAACCGCAGGCGCCGGCAGCGGTCAAACAGCCGGCGGCAAAGCCGCAAGCCAATACGCAAGCGCCGGCAAAAACGCCAGCAACGGCGCCAAAGGCTGCAACACAAAAAACAACAGGCTTAAACGCCTATGAGCAGCAAGTCGTTGAGTTGACGAACAAAGAGCGGGCAAAATACGGTCTGCCGCCGCTTCAAGTTGACTTAGCCCTCAGCAAAGTCGCCCGCGAAAAATCGCGCGATATGGCGGTCAACAACTACTTCTCACACAACAGCCCGACGTACGGCTCCCCGTTTGAGATGATGAAAAAATTCGGCATCTCATACACCGCCGCTGGGGAAAACATTGCTAAAGGCCAACGCACACCGCAAGAAGTCGTCAATGCGTGGATGAACAGTGAAGGCCACCGGGCGAACATTTTGAACAAAAACTTTACACACATTGGCGTTGGTTTTGAAGAAAACGGCTATATTTGGACGCAGCAATTTATCCGCAAGTAAGAGCGGCGTCCTCCCCATCCTGTCCATCGATCTGATGGACAGGATTTTTTTTGCTGAAATAGTTCTCTAACAAAAAATAGAAAACTATGCTATAATGTTCAGCAGGCTGAAATGAGTCTGTCGACTATGGAGGATGCGCGGATGCGAATACGTGACTGGGACCGCAATTTGAAAGTGCGCTTGTTTGGTGAAGCGCTGATGAATACTACCTTTTGGATGTTTTTTCCGTTTATGGCCATTTATTTTGCCGACTCGTTTGGCAAAGAAACCGCAAGTGTGCTATTGATCGTTTCACAGTTATTTTCCGTCGCCGCGAATTTGCTGGGCGGTTATTGCGCCGATCTGTTCGGGCGCAAGCGGATGATGGTGCTATCCGCCTATGGGCAGGGGGCGGCATTTTTCGTCTTTGCCTTGGCCAGTTCCCCATGGTGGCAGTCGCCGCTCGTCGGCTTTCTTTGTTTTACGTTTGCCGGCATTTGCGGGGCGTTTTACTGGCCGGCGAGCCAGGCGATGGTGGCGGACGTTGTGCCGGAAAAAGACCGGAGTCATGTGTTTGCCGTGTTTTACACATCCGTCAACGTCTCCGTTGTCATCGGTCCGACGATCGGCGGCTTATTTTATCCGGATCACCAGTTTGCGTTGCTTTTTGCCGCGGCTTGCTCATGTTTTGCGATGGCGACGATGTTGGCGAAGCAGCTGCGCGAAACGGCTCCATTGGCGGCGGACAGGCAGAAGGCGGAGGCATGGCCGCAGTTTTGGCGCGAACAACTAAGGCAATACACCGTCATTGTGCGTGATCGCACCTTTTTCTTGTTTATCGCCGCCGGGGTGTTGGTGGCACAAACATTCATGCAGCTTGATTTGTTAATTCCTGTATATACCAAAGAAACGCTCGAAGGGGAAACATTATGGGGTAGCTTTACGATTGACGGGGCTAATGCGTTCGGGTTGTTAATTGCGGAAAACGGACTGCTTGTCGTGTTCGGCACGGTGATGGTGGCGCGCTATATGGAGCGCCACGATGAGCGATGGGCGTTTATCGGTTCGTCGGTGTTATACGGCGTCACGATGTGGCTGTTTAGTCATGCAGCATCGATCGTCGGACTGATGGCAGTGATGGTGCTGTTTACGTTGGCCGAGCTGATGACGGCCGGCTTGCAGCAGTCGTTTGTGTCGAAGTCGGCGCCTGAGGACATGCGCGGCCAATATTTTGCTGCGGCGAGCCTTCGCTTTACCATCGGTCGGATGCTGGCGCCGTTGTCGCTTGCGGCGGTGACTTGGATCGGCTATACATGGACATTTGTGGCTCTCAGCATGCTCGCATTGGCCAGCGCGGGGCTGTATGTGTGGATGTTCCGGCAAGCCGGGCAGCGGGCGCAGCGATCAGATGTTTCCCTTTCCAGATGACGGGGGCTGTGCAAACCGCTACCCGTTTTTTTTTTGTTTATTATTATAATAGAAAGCGCGTCGTTGTTCGTGTAACATATATTCCCTGTCTCTGACATAAAGTGGAACTAGATAGAGAGAAGGAGAGGGGAAGCGATCATGAAACCGCACACGTCTGAACCAGATGCGATCGAGGGGGGCGGCGGACAAGACAGCGCTGCGGCGTTGGCGCGCTACGGCAGGCGCCAGCAAGCACGTGTTTTGTCCCGGGAAAAGAGAAAAAAACAATACCGTTTTATCGGCTGGCTGCTTTTCGCTGTCGCCGTCTTATGGGGGGCGGGCGCGTTGATTTGGAGCGGATACGGGGCGTTAAAAACGACGGCGGGCCGTGAGATCGCCATTATGCGGTTAAAAGAGGCCATCGAAGATCGCGATGCCGCCGCTTTGCAGGCGTTGTTGCGGGTGGCGGATGAAACGGTGCCGATCAATGGCCAAACGCTGACGCCTTTGTTTGCCTATTTCGACCAGCATCCGGAGGCGTATGAAATACTTGATGAGGAGTTTGCCCGCCAGCGCGAGGGCGGGCATGTGTATATTAAAGGGTTGACGTCTCATCCGCCGGTGTTTACGATACATGTGTTTGAAAACCGATATGTGTTTGAGCCGGCTCTATATTTCATCCACGTCCGCCTTGACGATCCCGAGGCAACGCTTGTCGTCAATGGAAGGGAACTGAAGGGAGGAGCGACAAAAGATCCATTCATCAAAAAAATCGGCCCGTATTTGCCGGGTGTGTACACAGTGACCGCTGTTGATCCGAATGGCAAAAAGAAGACCACCCGCGTCGAGTTGTTCGGCGGCGCCCGCGTCCGTGAAATTGATATCACGAAATGAGTGAATAGGCAAATACCGCTTCGACGGTAGCGATAATGACGACAACTTGCGTCTGCCCAGGCGGCGCTGATGAGGAAGCGCCAAGAACAGTTGGAGTGTATGGCGCCGGCGGGCTTGTTGTCCGTTCCTTCAGCTCAACCGGTATGTCGTGAAGCGGCAAGGTGAGAGCGCGGGCGATGGCCAGCGCTTTTTCTTTTGCATTTGGCCGCTAGGCGGCTTTTTGATCGTCATCGGCCGCCCGCCAGTAATAGACGCGCGGCAGGCCGATATAGCACCAGTATTCTTTTAACAATGAGACGGTGACAAACGACAAAAGCTGCCAATCGATCCCCTTCATAGCCCTCCTCCTTTTGTTTGCCGCGTTTAGTATAGCCTATTCGAAACAGCTATTGTCCTATACGTGTGGATCGGGCGGCAATGAAACTTCCCAGGGAGCTTGTGCGTATCATGGAATGGACGTGTTATAATGGAAGAAAAGATGAAGAAAGGGATGGACAATGAAGCAACTGCTTCGCACGATATGGCGCTGGTTTGTTTCGTGGAACGCTGGGATCATCGTTGCAGTTACGGTATTTATTGCCGCCGATTTTCGCGTTTTGCCCTCGCTTTTATCAGGAATGGGAGCGATGTGGGGAGTGTCCGCTGTGATGAAAAGGCGGCATCGCCGCTTGGCAGCTGACGTGCCGGCCGAGGAGCAGGCATACGTCCGCAGCCAGCTTCGCGAGGCGCGCGCGTTATGGAAACGGCTGCGCCGCGCCCGCTACCGGCTTCGTTCGGTGGCCATGTGGCAAACCGTTTCCCGGTTGAGCGCGATCGTCGACCGGATCATTCGCGCGGTTGAGCAAAAGCCGCATCAGCTCCGCCTTGCCCAGCCGTTTTTCTTAAACGAGTGGCCGACGGCAGTGGAGATGGTTGAAAAATATGTATACTTGTCGCAACAGCCGGTGCAAAGCGCCGACATGGCCGAGGCGCTGCGGGAGACGGAACGGCTGCTCGGCGAGCTGACCGAAACGGCGGAGCGGCAGCTGCTCGAAGTGTTATCCAGTGACGTTTGGTCGCTTCAGACGGAAGCGAAAGTGCTTGAACAATCGCTCCAACAGCCGGATCGCCTTCATTTGCTGCCGGCAAAGAAAGGGGAATGACCATGGACGAACGGAATCGTGAGATGGAACGAGTCGATTGGTTTCGCGAACAAGAACGGACAAGCACGCTTGATGAGCTGTTGGCCGCGCCGTTTTCCGCGCCGGCATCGCCGCGAGCCGAAGCGGCGGCTCAGCCGGCCAGCGTGCTTGAGACGTTAAAGCCGGAACACCGGGAAAAAGCCTTAGCGCTTGCCAAACAAATCGATCCGGCCAACCAGCAGGCCATTTTACAGTACGGCGTGGCGGCACAGGTGGAACTATCGAAGTTTTCCCATACGATTTTGCATCATGTGCAAACGAAGGATGCCGGTCCGGTCGGCGAAGTAATCAGCGAGCTGATGGCGAAAATTAAAGAAGTCAACCCAGATGATCTCATGCCGGCAAAAAAAGGATGGCTGTCCCGCCTGTTTGGCACGGTGGCCAAACCGTTGCAAGGGATCGTCGCCAAATACCAAAAAATCGGCGTCGAAATTGACAAAATCGCCGACCAGCTTGAGAAACATCGGCATGGGCTGCTTCGCGATGTGATGATGCTCGAGACGCTTTATGAGAAAAATAAAGACTATTTTGAGGCGCTCAATATTTATATTGCGGCGGCCGAATATAAGTTGGAGGAGCTGCGGGCGAAAACGATCCCCGAAAAGCAGGCGGCTGCCGAGCGCTCCGGCGACCAAATGGCATGGCAGGACGTTCAGGACTTGCGGCAGTTCGCTGACCGGCTTGAGAAGCGGGTGCACGATTTAAAGCTCAGCCGGCAAGTGACGATCCAAACGGCGCCGCAAATCCGCATGATCCAGCATATGAACGAAACGCTTATCGAGCGCATCCAGTCATCGATTTTAAATGCGATTCCGCTTTGGAAAAATCAAGTCGTGATCGCCTTGACGCTCTTCCGCCAGCAAAAGGCGGCTGAGGCGCAAAAGCAGGTTGCCGAAACGACAAACGAACTGTTGCTGCGCAACTCGGAAATGTTAAAAACGAACAGCATTGAAATTGCGAAGGAAAATGAGCGCGGCCTCATCGACATGGAGACGCTGAAGCGGACGCAAGAAAACTTGATCGCCACGCTCGAAGAAACGTTAAAAATCCAAGCCGAGGGCCGCTTGAAACGGCAACAGGCCGAACGCGAGCTGGCGGCGATGGAGGCGGAACTAAAGCAGACGCTGCTCTCGCTGAAGCAGCCGGAACAATAAAAAAGACGCTATGGTTTTTGCCATTGGCCGAGCGGGCAGAGGGCGGCCCGGCCCGTTGACTGCGGAAACAAGCGATATAGGGTGAATATCACCATATAAAACGGGTGTCTCGCAAAGGAGAAGACACCCGTTTTTTGCTGTTATAACGTTCCGATTGGTGGAGAAACGAACAGACCGGCCGGCGTTAGGCCATCGCTGATGAGCATTGGTTATTTGGCGTCTGTCCGCTGCTTACAAAATAGGAGGATGGGGCGGTTCTTGTTCCCGCCGGTCGCCTTCTTGTTTCACCTGTTCGCCTTCCCGATCGCCAGGGCCGGCGGCACGGACGTCAAACTCTTCCGCCGCCTCCGTTTGCCATTGGCGGCCGACAAGCGGCACGTCTTCCTTTCCGTGTTGGCCGATAACAAAGCGCAGCACGTAAGCGTGAAACAGCAACTCCCCGAACGCAGCGAGCAAGGCGGCGAAAAACGCTGCGCTTAAAATGGCGCCGCCGGGGATGTCATAAAACGCGCCGATGCCAATCCATGTGGCGACAAATACGAGGCCAAAATCAGCGATCGTCGCCGAAACGTTGCCAAGGCGCGGCAAAACGTACAAGTCGCCGAGCGCATAGGCGACAAGCGTCAGCCAAAGGCTGAACCATAGCAGTTCCGCCGACGAAATGCGCAAAAACAGCGGCAAAATGGCGAACATGACGGTCGCCGTAAGCAAATATTTGAGCGCCAACGCAAGCAAATGTCTCATCTTGCCCTGCCGCCTTTATTCCGCCGGGTAGTTCGGGCCCTCTAGTTTTTTATCCCCGTATCCCGGCTGCTTTTCCATCTCTTTTTCCGGCTGTTGCTTTTTCCGTTGTTGTTCAAGGCTGTCGTTTGGTTTTGGCTGCCTCATTGGCCATCATCCTCTCTTTTCGTCGTTTATCGTTAGTTTGCCGCATTGGATGCAATGTATGCATGCACAACCCATAAACTTCCTCTTTTTATTTTCCGCACCTGTTTCACATTAATATAATGAACGGCATGAATAAGGAGGAATAACGATGACGGAAAACAAACAATCGCTCGAGATCGCCGGACGCCAGTATGACCCGTCCGACTATGAATCGGCCTCGTTTCTTGGCGCGGCGTTGGCTGAAACGCATGAACAAGTAAGTGATGCCTACATGGAAGGGACGGTTGAGGCGGCAGTTGACAGGGAAAACGGGCCGGACATTCCTCTCTCCCAGCCCGAGTAAAGCGCCAAGGAATGCGTCCTTGGCGTTTTGTGCTGACGCAAAGCCCCCGGCTCGTTTGAGAAAAGGGAGGGGAAAAAGGAAAGAAAAACAGTTCGTACTTTCCGCCGTTGCCGTCTATACTAGTAGTGCGCACGGCGATTCACCAATACAAGGGGGATGATCATCGTGAGATGGCAGCGGGCTTTGTTGGCGTTGCTCAAAGAACGGAAAGACCACTCGATCGCATTGGCGATCGATACGTCGAACCGGCCGTCCCGTCCGGTGCTCATTCAAAACATCATCAAGCTGTTTGAGAAATTGCGCCCGGACACGCTGCTCGTTCAAGCGGATTTTAAAATTCGCGATGTATCTCCGGTTGGCGTGGCCACGATTAAATATTTCAAGCATGGGAAATCGTCGTACACCGAAGTGCTCGAATGGGCCGCTGCGCAAAAAATCGATACGTTGTTTTATATCACGGATGTGACCGGATATTTTTATGAAGAACTCGAAGTCGATTATGAAGTGTTTTGGCTTGTTCCAGACGATTACATGCCGCGCGTGCCGTTTGGCAAGCCGATTCGCGTTGCGTAACAATGTAGGAATGCCCTTCGTGATGAGGGGCATTTCTTTTTTTTGTTAGGAAATATAACAAAGTTTTTGTGGTTGAAATCGATTTCAACGAAAAATAAGCATTGCTTTCGGTTTATTAATGTTATATATTATGACATATATAAAGAAAAACAAATGACAAGTAGGGGGAGATGCAAATGGATGAGAAAACAGTGATGCTTGGGCTTGATGCTCTTTGGGTGATGCTCTCCGCGGTGCTCGTCATCGGCATGCAGGCCGGATTTGCCTTGCTTGAGGCGGGATCAACGCGCATGAAAAACTCCGGGCATGTGGCCGGCAAGCAAATTTTAAGCTTTGCCATCGCGTCTTTAGCGTTTTGGGCGTTCGGCTTTGCCATTACGTTTGGAACAGGAAACGGCTTCATCGGCACGGAAGGCTGGTTTTTACAAGAAGACGAAGGGACGTTTGACTCGCTGTCGTGGGCGAACGTGCCGCTGGCGCTTAAATTTTTGTTTCAGCTCGGTTTCGCCGGCGTGTCGCTTGCCATCGCCTGGGGCGGTTTTGCGGAACGGGCGAAACTGTCTGTCTATTTCATTTTCGGAACGATTTTTACGATTGCCATTTATCCAGTCATCGGCCACTGGGTGTGGGGCGGCGGCTGGCTTGGGCGGATGGGAATGCAAGATTTTGCCGGTTCAACCGTCGTCCATCTGCAAGGGGCAATCGCGGCGCTTGTGGCTACCGTATTGCTCGGGCCGCGCATCGGCAAGTTCAATAAAGACAAAACACCGAATGTCATTCCTGGGCATAACCAAGTTTATACCGTGATTGGCGGTTTGATTTTATGGATCGGCTGGTTTGGATTTAACGCGGGCAGCACAATGGCGGTTGGCGATGGGTTTTTCGGCTATGTCGCGCTGACGACGAATTTGGCTGCCGCGGCAGGGGCGGTTGCCGCGATCTTGACGGCGAAAATTTTGGTCGGCAAAGCGGACATTCCGGCAATGGTCAACGGTGTGCTGGCGGCATTGGTCGCCATTACAGCGGCGTGCGCGTTCGTTGAACCGTGGGCGGCAGTCATCATCGGGGCAGTGGCTGGATCATTCACGTTCTGGACGTCCATCTACTTCGAGCGCAAAGGGATTGATGATCCGATTTACGCCTTTTCCGTCCATGGGATTGCCGGTATTATCGGCACGATTTCAACCGGATTTTTCGCCTCGCCGCGTTTAGTGGAAATAACCGGCATCGGCAAGGCCGGTCTCGTGTACGGCGGCGGGTTTGACCAATTGATTGTACAAACGGTCGGAGTGGTGGGCGCAGCGATATATGTAGCGATCGTCTCGTTTGTCATCTTATTTGTCATGAAGAAAACAATCGGGCTGCGCGTCACGGCGGAGCAAGAAATTTCCGGGCTTGATATTAGCGAACACGGCGCTTACGGCTATCCGGAACAGCTTGATCCGGCCTATCAGCCAAAAACGGCCGTTCAGCGATAAATATGGAGACGAAAGCGATGCTGGCAGCGGTGGCCGATCGGCTGAAAACGGCCGAGTCGGTTACCGATCTTCGTTTTTGTCACGATGAATTGGTGCGTGAATTGCGGCGATGTTTGGTGCTTGAGCATATCGGACAGCTGGCGGAAGAGGTGGCCGATGTGCATGAAGCCGTGCTTCGCCGCGTGTTTTTCCTTGCCGAACAGGAGACAGTAAAACGCTCTGTCGGCATCCGGCCGCCGGTCTGGTGTTGGTATGTGATGGGGAGCATCGGCCGGCGCGAGCCGACGGTGTGGACGGATCAAGATCATGGTATTTTGTTTACTTGCGCTCGCGAAGAGGAGCCGGCCTGTTACGAGTTTATTCGCCATGCGGCGGCCATCGGAACGAAGATGCTGCATGAGGTCGGCTATCCGTATTGCTCTGGCTATGTGATGGCAACAAACAGGCGTTGGGCGCAATCGACAAGCGACTGGGAGCGGCAGCTCTCTTCCTATTTAGACGGTGGATGGCCAAACGATCTTCGCTTTTTGTACATCGCGATGGATATGCGGCCTCTTTATGGAGACGCCGAACTGGCCGAGGCGGGGAGGCGGACGCTGTTTGCCGAGATCGCTGACCGGCCGCCGCTGTTGGCGCGTATGGGAGAACATGTCCAATTTCCGCCTGTTCCGCTCGGTTGGTTTGGCAATGTGCAAGCGGCACGATGGGGCCCGCATAGCGGGGCGATTCATATGAAACAAAGCGGTTACGTGCAAATCACGAACGCCTTGAAATGGCTCGCCTGTCTAGCGCGCGTGCCGGTGGTGACGACACTAGAACGGCAGCGGGCGCTCAAAGAGGCTGGGATATTGCCAGCCGCGCTTTCTACCGATGTTCAAGAGGCGCTTTCGGTTTACTACTCCATTCGCCTCAAGTACAGCACTGAGGCCGAAGACGGACGGGACTATGTATTATGGCAGACGCTCAATCGGACGGAGCAAAAACAACTGAAGCAGGCGATGCGCACTGCGAAGCGGTTGCAGCGCTTCGTCGCCCGCCGGGTGGTCGGGATGCATGAATGAACGGCACCGTTTTTGGCAGCGAGCGCTCCGTTTATTGTCGCTTGGCGTTCCACGCGAAGCGTCGTCCGCCCTATTGGGCAACGATCACTCATTGCAGCAGGAACGCTGGCTTCGCTCGCTGCAAAAGGAAAACGGCCGTTCCGTTGATTGGCATGGCCGTTTGCCCGACATTCCGTTCGTCATCATGGATATGGAAACGACCGGTTTTTCGCCGCAACAAGGTGACGAAATTTTAGCCATGGCAGCGGCGAAAACGGTCAATGGCCTCGTCACCGGCACGTATATGACGCTCGTCAAACCAGAAAAACCGATTCCCGAGCATATTTCCGACTTGACCGGCATTACGGCGAAAGACGTCATGTTCGCCCCGCCGCTTGCCGAGGCGCTGCGCACGTTTGTGCCGTTTATCGCCACAGGCGTCTTAGTCGGTTACCATATCGGCCATGATGTGTCATTTTTGCGCCATGTGCTTTGGCATCATTATCGGCAAAGATGGAGCGGCCGCTTTATCGATATGCAGCCAATGGTCGGCCTTGTCCGCCATCCATGTCCGACGCTTGACGACGCCCTCGCCTGCTATGGCATTGACTGCCCGCGCCGCCATACGGCGGATGGCGATGTAGAAGCGATGGTAAAGCTATGGGCGATCTTGCTCGGCGAACTGCATGAGCTCGGCATCGAAACATTGCACGACTTGTATGCCGCGCTCAGCCGTCATTGAGCTTCCAAGCGGGGAGGTTTCCGAGCGGGAAACGGCCGGTCTGAATAGAAAAAGCGCCGAAGTCGGCGCTTTTTTGTCGATATTAGAGTGGTTTCGTCGGTGTCGGTTCGGCGTAGCCTTCTTTATATTTTTCATCGATCATGCGACGGATGTCTTTCACCGATTTCCCGTCTTCATAAGCGGCAATCGACTCAGCGGCGATCTCTAGGCAGACGCCGCATTTTGTCGCGTGGTCATCCCAAACGACTGCTCCGTCTTGTTTATTTTCATGGACGAAACAGTCGTAATTGTTTTGATGGCCCGCTGCTTCACCGCAGCCGCAATAGCACGGGATGTTCTCAAGAAGTTCGCGGTGCTCAGCGGCTTGTTGGTACAACACAGCCATGTCTTCTTCGAATGCACCTAAAAAGCTTGGCAAATGCTCAACCGATTTCGTTGTCTCACGAATATCGCCAGCAGCGGTTTTCGTCATATGCGAATGGCTTTGTTCTTGGCTGCTGTCATCGGCACAGCCTGACAATAGAACGCTAAGCGACAACAGGCATGCTGCGATCTGTGTCGGACGTTTCAATCTTCTTCTCCCTTTCTCTCCTTATTTCATAGTTTGAATGTATCACACTTTGCGCCAGGCGGCAACGGACTTGCTGTCAGGCGTGCTCTTGCCTGGCATGGGAATATTCTTTTTTCGGCTTTTTCCCCACCATTGAAAAATAAAGGATAAACACAACAAGCAAAAACGCTGCATCAGCCGCATATAATGTCCGAAATCCGAACGAAGCCATCAGCACACCGGTAAGAAACGATCCGGCGCTGATTCCAACGTCGAACACCGATAAAAACGTGCCGAGAGAAGAAGAACTGCGCGACAAAGGGCCTGATTGAATCGCCATCGTCTGTAAAATCGGAAACAAATTCCCCCATCCCATTCCGATGAGCGCGGCGCTCAACAGATACACTTCCGCTGTTTTTGCCATGCTTAACAAAAGCAGTCCAATCGCAAACGATGCTGTGCAAAATACGACGAGCGCTTTCGGACCGCGTGCGTCAAACCACCTTCCGGTAAACGGGCGCGAAACAAGCAGCACGGCGGCATAAATCACGAAAAATAAGTTGCCGCTCTCTCCGAAATGAAGCGATTTGGCGTACACTGACACAAACGACAGCACAGGGGCGTACGCCAAGGCAAACAATGCACCGATCAGCGCTAGCGGGAGAACGGAAGGTTCAATCATCTGCTTCAGCGAGAGTCGGAGTTGCCGCTTTGCAGCCGGCCGTTTCACTTGTTGCGCCGCCAAGTGGATCAATAAGAAGGAAAGGAGAGAAGCGATAGTACATACGAGCGCGAACATGAGCATCCAAAATGCCCCAAGACGTTCGAACGAAAAGAGTCCGAAAAATGGCTCGGCCACCATCGCGCGATTCGAAGATAATACAAAATAACCCATTCTTCTGATTGGCTGGATACGGATCAAAGAATGTGCCGCCTAAGAAATAAAGCGCCGGAATGTCCAAGCAATTCATCCAAATTATCAGTTTTGTGCCCGGGTGCTTTGCGGGGATACGGGAGTAGGGAATGCGGAGGAAAAGGGAGGAGGGAACAAAGAGGAAGGCTGTGCAGAAGATTCGGTATGCAATCTTTCGCACAGCCTTTACGTAAGATTATTGTTCCTGCAAGAAATATTTCTCAATATCGTCGAGCATCAGATGGGCAGCGAGCACACCGCCAGCCGTGTTCCAAATCGTGTCGCTCACTTTGTACACCTTGCCTTGTTTCGCGACGTTTAAGTTTTGAAAGAGCGGATCGTTGATCCATTCTTTTTCGAGTTCGCTTGCTTTGCCGTCACCTGTTTCATATGTAAAATAGAACAGGATGTCGCCGTCCATGGCCGGGATGCGTTCTTTCGTCACGCCGGTTTCCGCGAAGTCGTTCACGTTTTGCGATTCCGGGCGGGCGAAGCCGAGTTGGTCCAAAATGACGCCGGAGAACGAGTCTTTATGGTAGATGCGGACGTCACCAGCCATAAAGCGGACGACCGACACTTTCATCTTCAGCTTGTCGCCGAGTTTCGCTTTTAAGTCCTCAATGCGCTTGTCGTATTCAGCAATCACTTGCTTCCCTTTCTCTTCTTGATTCACCGCTTTGGCATAGAGCATAAAGTTGTCTTTCCAGTTGCCGCGCAGCGTTTCAGCGAACACGGTTGGGGCGATTTGTTTCAACTGTTCATAAATTTTTTCATGGCGCATTTTGTTGCCGATGATTAAGTCCGGTTTTAAAGCAGCGATCGCTTCAACGCTCGGCTCCGATTCCAAACCGAGCTCTTTGACGCCATCCATTTTGTCTTTAATGTGGTCATACCACGGATCGCCAGTCCACGATTTGACCGCGCCGACCGGTTTCACGCCTAGCGCAAGCAGCGCTTCCGTTCCTTCGTTCGTTAAAATGACGACTCGTTTTGGCGTTCCTTTGATTTCTGTCGTGCCCATGGCGTGTTCGACTGTGTAGCTTTCTTCCGCTTTCGGTTCATTGCTTTCCTTCGGTTTGGCCGTTTCTTCCTGTTTTCCGCCGCACCCGGCGAGAAGAAGGAGAGAAAGGATGAAGGCGGAAAGAAGAGTGAGATGTTTCCGTTTCACAGTGAAATCCCCCTTTGGTGTTGATAATGAGTTTCATTTACGCTAATATAATAAATAACAGTGATAATCATTGTCAATAAAAAATGAAAAAATCATGAGAATATCATAAAAAGATGGCAAAAAATATTGACGATGAGAGTCATTATCAAATAGACTTAACGGTAGATATATCATTAATGAAGCAAGGGAGACCTCGGGGGGATGTTAGCAACAAACCGTCAAAAAGCGTTTGGCCTCATTGGGCTGTTCATCTTGTTTCTTACCGCCATGTGGATGAGCGTCGTGTACGGGTATACCGATACGAACTGGCGGCAGGCGATAGCCGCCTTGATCGACAACAACGGTTCGAACGCCCATTTGGTTGTGGCGACGGTCCGGTTGCCGCGGGCGCTCATTGCCGCGGCGGTCGGCGCGAGCCTAGCGATGGCCGGGGCGCTCATGCAGGCGCTGACGCGAAACCCGCTCGCTTCGCCGGGCATTTTTGGTATTAATGCCGGGGCTGGCTTTTTCATTGTCGTGATGGTCACGTTTTTTTCCATCTCTTCATTGCAAATGTTGTCATGGGTCGCGTTTATTGGGGCGGCGGCCGCGGCGGCGATCGTGTTTGTGATCAGCGCTGCAGGGAAAGACGGGCTGACACCGCTGAAGATGACGCTTGCCGGCACAGCAGTCGCTGCCTTATTTGCCTCGTTGACGCAAGGGATGTTGGCGATGAACGAAAAGGCGCTCGAAGAAGTGCTCTTTTGGCTGGCCGGGTCAGTCGCCGGCAGGAAGCTGGAGCTATTGGCCGCCGTTTTTCCCTATTTGGCCGCCGCCTGGCTCGGAGCCATGCTGTTGGCGCGCCATGTCAACATCTTAATGATGGGAGACGATGTAGCGAAAGGACTCGGGCAGCGGACGAATGTGATCAAGGCTGCCGCCGCCCTGTTAGTCGTCCTGCTCGCCGGCGGCTCGGTCGCTGTTGCTGGTCCGATCGGCTTTATCGGCATTATGGTGCCGCATATGGCGCGGGCCCTGGCCGGCATCGACCACCGCTGGCTGCTTCCGTACTGCGCCTTGCTCGGCGGAATTTTGCTTTTGGCTGCTGATATTGGGGCGCGTTATGTGCTCATGCCGCGCGAAGTGCCAGTCGGCATTGTCACCGCGTTGATCGGCGTTCCATTTTTCGTCTACATTGCCCGCAGGGGGATCACCGCAAAATGAAAAAATACGTCACTGTCCGGATGGGAAGCTATGTATCGTTTTTCTATGACAAAAAAGCGGCCGTCGTGATCGCCGCGCTCGGGGCGGCGGCGGTTCTGCTTTTTCTCGTCAGCATCGGCAGCGGGGAGATGCGCATTTCGCCATTGAAAGCCGCCGCTGCGCTGCTTGGCTATGGAGAGGAAATTCATCAGACGGTCATTTTGACGTTCCGACTGCCGCGCGTGTTGGTTGCCTGGCTGGCTGGAATGGCGCTTGCGGCAGCGGGAGCGATTTTGCAAGGGATGGTGCGCAATCCGCTCGCTTCGCCGGATGTGCTTGGCATTACCGGCGGGGCGGCGGCTGCGGTCGTCGCTTTTTTGGCGCTGTTTAGCGACGAAAACAACTCCCTCACCGTCAGCATCCACTGGCTGCCGCTCGCGGCCTTTTTGGGGGCTACGGCCGCCGCCTGGTTGGTGTATATGCTGGCGTGGAAAAACGGCCTCGCCCCGCTTCGGCTCGTGCTGATCGGCATCGGCATTTCCGCGCTGATGCAGGCGTTGACAACGTTATTGATGATCGTCGGGCCGATTTACCGGGCGAGCCAGGCGAATGTTTGGATCACCGGCAGTGTATATGGCGCATCTTGGCAGCACGTCTCGTTCATGGCGCCATCGGTCATTGGGCTGCTTCTTGTGGCCGTGCTCGCGGCCCGACACGTCAATGTGCAGGAGCTAGGAGGCGAGCTGGCGATCGGGCTTGGCAGCGCGGTCGAACGGCAACGGTTAGGGCTTGTGTTGCTGAGCACAGCGCTCACTGGGGGGGCGGTCGCCTTCGCCGGCGGCATCGGATTTGTTGGGCTGATGGCGCCGCATATGGCGCGCCGGCTTGTTGGTTCGGCGTTTGGCGCGCTGCTTCCGACGGCTGCGCTGTTCGGCGGCGTGCTAGTCATGGGGGCGGATCTCGCCGGGCGAATGCTGTTAGCGCCGACAGAAATTCCAGCGGGCGTATTTACCGCCGCACTCGGCGCGCCATATTTTATTTATTTATTGTATCAAAGTCGGAAAGCATAAATGAAGGAGGCAGGCAGGCATGCACGCGCTGCAGGCGAAAGAATTGACTTTATCGTACGGGGAAACGCTCATTATTGACCGATTGCATTTAACGATTCCAAAAGGGAAAATGACGGTGTTGATTGGCGCGAACGGCTGTGGCAAGTCGACGCTGCTGCGCGCCTTGGCTCGTCTGTTGAAGCCGACAGGCGGCGCCGTTTTGCTTGATGGAAAAGAGATTGCCAAACAGCCGACCAAGGAAATCGCCCGCCGGTTGGCCATTTTGCCGCAGTCGCCTGTCGCTCCGGAAGGGCTGACCGTGCTGCAGCTCGTCAAGCAAGGGCGTTACCCATACCAAACGTGGCTCAAGCAATGGAGCGAAGAAGATGAGCGTGCCGTTGCGCGCGCTTTGGCGGCGACCGGGCTTACAGAGCTCGCCGAGCGGCCGGTTGATTCGCTTTCCGGAGGACAACGTCAACGCGCGTGGATCGCTATGACGCTGGCGCAAGAAACGGACATCATCTTGCTTGACGAGCCGACGACGTATCTTGATTTGGCACATCAAATTGACATTTTAGATTTATTGTTTGAGCTGAATGAAAAAGAACGACGGACGATCGTCATGGTGCTCCATGACTTAAACTTGGCCTGCCGTTATGCGCATCATCTCGTCGCCATTCGCGACAAAGCAGTGTACGCCGAAGGGAAGCCAGAAGATGTCATTTCCCGCCAGCTCGTAAAAGACGTGTTTCAGATGGACTGCCAAATTACGTACGATCCGCTCTTTGGCACCCCGCTTTGCATTCCGTACGGAAAAGGGCGGCGCATCCTACAGAAAGAAGGCGTATCGTGATGAGGTTAAGCGGAGAAGAAGTCAAAGCGTTGGAAACGTACCGTTTTTCAAGCAAGACTGCCAATGTCTCGTCATCGATGTTGCTTGCCTGGCTGCTTCATGATGACGAACAGCTCGCTAAGTATGTCGCGCACGTGCGTGAGGAGATGGGAGCGGCGAATGACGCCGTTGCGGCGTCGATGCTTGTCAAGCGCCTAAGCTTTTTAGCGCCGATGGCTTTATACGCCATGTCGGCATGGAACAAGCGGCTTGTGCTCGAGCCTGGGCGCATTTGGTTGGATACGGACGGTGAAGGGGAAATGTGGATGCCGCGTTTTCGCCTTGAGCCGCCGGAAGCGGAGATGTGCGGCATTGAGCGCAGCCGCTGGCGCGAGCAAGCCGTTCGCGACGTGTTCGCCGGTTTGTTTGCTCCGCTTATCGCCCGGTTGCGGCGTCTGACGCGCATATCGCCCCTCATCTTATGGGAAAATGTCGCGATTTATGTGTATTGGGTATATGAACGTTGGTTGGAGGATGAGTCGCTTGCCCCGGTCGCCGACCGGCTGCGGGACGATTTCCGTTTTCTCGTTCATGAAGCTGATGGCCGCCTGTTTGGCCAAAAGGACAATCCGCTCCGCCGCTTCTTTAAAGGAGCGAGCGGCATGCAACGGACGACGTGCTGCTTGTACGTGCAAACAAAAGGGGGAACGTGTTGCCAAACGTGTCCGCTCAAAGCCCGCCAGCGGCAAACGGGGTGACTGCCGGCCGCTAGCGGGCAGTTTCATGTTTTTGGCAAAATTTTTGCGAAATTTGTTGATTTTTGCTCGTGTTTTCGTAAAAATGGAAGTGAGGATCACGGCATATTTCGATTAATGGCGAGGTAACCATCGCATGGACAAGTATACAGCCTTTTTCCATCACTTCACGGAAGCAGTTGTCATCTTGAATTGGCAAGGCGTCATCATTTATCAAAATCCAGCCTTTGACCGTCTGGCCCTGAGCCGGGACGAGGAAAAGGCGCTCGCCGCTGAGGGACGAGCGTTGGCCGGACGGATGAAAGAACAGATGGCCGCTTTTCAGATTGAATTGCCCGGCGGCGCTTTTATAGCCGGCGTGTCGCCAATCATCGACGAGCGCGGCCAACCGGCGGCCATGTTATGCGTCCTGCGCCGCCAAGCCGCGGTCGATGGGTTGCAAGCGCGGCTTGCTGAAGCGGAGCGGCGCCTGCAGCTGATCGTCGAACATTCGAACGACTATGTCCTGATTTTTTCCCGCCATCGTGAATTGTCGTACATCCCGCCGTCATGGAAGCGAAAAACAAACAAGCGCCATCCAGTCTCCTACGATGAGGTGTTGGCGTTTGTCCACCCCGATGACGTGCCGGTTGTAACGCAAAAACTGGCTGAGCTGTATGATACATACGAGGCGCAAACCGCAGAGTTCCGCAAGCGAGACGAGCATGGCGAATGGGTTTGGATGGAGGCGCAAGGAAAAGCGATCGTTGATGAAGAAGGCGTGCTTGACTGCGTCATTGTCACGGTGAAAAATATTAGCGAGCGGAAGCGGTATGAAGAAAAGCTGCGCCAGCTTGCCTACTTTGATTCACTCACCGGCATCGCCAACCGCAGCTATTTCGAGCGGCAGATCGATGAGCTGATCGCGAGTGGCACGTCGTTTGCCCTTTGCTATTTAGATTTTGACAAATTTAAATGGATCAATGACCATTTTTCTCATCAAGCCGGCGATTATTTTTTGCGCGAGGCGGTGAAACGCGTTAGGCAGGCGCTGCGTCATGACGATTTTTTCGCCCGCGTCGGCGGCGACGAGTTTGTTTTGCTGTTGCCGAACGTGACAAAAACGGAGATGGCCGCATTGGCTGAACGGCTTGTCAGTTCCTTTCACGAACCGTTTTATTACGAAAAACAGCTCATCCAATCGACCTTATCGATCGGCATCGCCTTTTTCCCAAAAGACAGCGACCGGATCGAGCAAGTGATGAAATACGCCGATCAGGCGCTGTATGAGGTGAAGGAGCGGGGACGGAACGGCTATGCCTTTTATCGGCCGACGGAACATCGGCACACCATTATCGAGCAAGACTTGCCGTTCGCCATTATGCGTGGGCAGTTTTATTTATGCTATCAGCCGAAAGTGCGGTTGACAAAAGGGCGGGCGATGGGGGTCGAAGCGCTGTTGCGCTGGCGCCATCCGGCGCTTGGCGACGTTCCGCCGCTCGATTTCATCCCGTTGGCCGAAGAGAGCGGCTTTATTTTTGAAATTACGCTATGGGTGTTGGAACGGGCGTGCCACCAAGTGAAAGAATGGGAGAGAAAATTTCCCGGACTGAAACTAGCGGTCAATTTATCGCCGTTTTTGCTCAACCGCCCCGAACTTGTCGAGCATGTGAAGCGCATTTTACGGGAAACAGGGCTGGCGCCTGATCGGCTCATTTTAGAGGTGACAGAAAGCGGGCTGATGGAAAACATTGAGACAGGAAGGCACATTTTAACCGAATTGCAGCAGCTCGGCGTGCAGGCGGCAATCGACGACTTTGGCACCGGCTTTTCCTCGCTCGCGTATATCCGCAATTTGCCGGTGTCGCTTCTAAAAATCGACCGCAGTTTTATTCGCGGCATTGTTGAAAACTCAAAAGATGCGACGATCGTCGATACGATCATCCACTTGGCGAAAAGCTTGGATCTTGAAGTATTGGCCGAGGGGGTTGAGACCGAGTCGCAGGTGGCGCTTCTTTCGCAAATGGATTGCGACTACGCCCAAGGGTTTTACTTCAGCCGTTCGCTTGAAGCGGAAAAGCTGCAGCAATGGCTCGAACAGCACAACCGCACCGCTTGCGGTGATCCGCTGCTGTAGGCTTGTCATTTCCGCTCATGATTTTCCTCCGCTTGCCGCACACTAAAACCGATCACTGTGCAAGAGGAGGAAAACAGATGGAGTTTGCGCCAAGAAGAGTGATTCTTGAAGAATTCATCGACACGCTCGAACCGATGATGGAGACGTACGGACTCGATCAAGTCGGTATTTTCGAGGAACGCGGTGAAGGAAACCGCTATTATGTCGGCTATACGATCAATAAAGACGACGAGATGATCACGATCCATATGCCGTTTATTCAGAACGAACGCGGAGAACTGGCGCTCGAAAAGCAGGAATGGACGGTCAGAAAAGACGGCCAAGAGAAAAAAGGCTATCGTTCGCTGCCGGAAGCAATGGACGACGTGATTGAGTGAACTACCCACCACTTATCGCCCTTCACGCTCTTTGAGGGGGAGAAATTACGTTAAACGCCAAGCGGCCGAACTAGGCCGCTTTTTTGGCTGATGAGAGGGGAAAAACATGATGAGGGAGCTTGATGTGACGGATCGCGAAACAGCTGTTCAGGTGCTGCGCCTAGAGCGGCGCGCGTATGCCGTCGAGGCGCAAATCATTGGCAGCACGGCGCTCCCGCCGCTTCGTGACACGGTTGATACATTGCGACAATGCGGCGAACGCTTTTTCGGTTATTTTCAAGATGGAAGGCTAGTCGGGCAATCGCCTATGAGCGGGGCGGACAGACGCTTCACCTTTGCCGGCTGGTCGTTGACCTGGATTGGTTCCGTCAAGGAATCGCGAGCGCACTGCTCGACTTTGTGATCAAGCAAGAACCATCGGTGCGGGAAATCATCGCAACGACCGGAAGCCGCAATGCGCCAGCCGTTCGCTTCTATGAGCGCCATGGGTTTTACGCGACAGAACGGATACAAACTCGGGAAGAAATTGAGTTGACTACATTTGTGAAAGAAATTTGATCATGCGGTGTTTTGATCACTCTTAAAAACTAGTCAAAAATGGATGCATCGTTCGAACAGGCCTTTCACTTAGAAAGCGAGAAATCATTGCAGGGGGCTTTTCTGTGCGAGAAGTATGGAGGCAAAACCGTATGCCGAATTACTTGCTTCTTCAATATATGATTTAGAATGATGAATAGAGGGGGTGGAGAGAAGGATGGAGACGACGCTGTATTTAACAAGACATGGGGAGACGAAGTGGAACGTCGAAAAGCGGATGCAAGGATGGCAAGATTCGCCGCTCACCGAAAAGGGGAGGCAAGACGCCAAACGGCTCGGAAAACGGCTTGAGGCGGTCGAGTTGACGGCGATTTATGCGAGCACGAGCGGGCGGGCGCTTGAGACGGCGGAACTCGTCCGCGGCGGGCGGCTTATTCCGATTTATCAAGACGAACAGCTGCGCGAAATGCATCTTGGCGACTGGGAAGGAAAGACGCATGACGAGATTCGGCAAATGGATCCGGTTTTGTTTGATCATTTTTGGAACGCGCCTCATTTGTACGCACCAAGGTGCGGAGAACGGTTTTTTGATGTGCAGCAGCGGGCGCTGGCCGCCGTGCGGCGCATCATTGCACGCCATGAGGAGGAAACCGTCTTGGTTGTCACCCATGGCGTCGTGCTGAAAACGCTCATAGCGGCATTCAAAGGCGTGCCGCTCAACGAACTGTGGGCGCCCCCGTACATGCACGGCACGAGCGTGACGGTCGTTGAGGCGAGCGGCGATGTGTTTCATGTCATCGTGGAGGGGGATGTGTCGCATATCGAGGAAGCAAGAGAAGTATAGCAATGCATAATTAACGAAAACAGGAAGGACGGGCGACTGATCGCTGCCCGTCCTTTTTCTATGAAAATGCGCAAGCCTTGAGCCGTTTATTAAATTGAGAGGCCTTATGGCCTTATCAATGCTGTTCTTTTCTTTCACTTGAGAACCATCAATTTGGGAAGTGATCTGCTTTTCATCGGTCTAACGGTTACAGCGGCCAATCGAAAGCGATAGGATTTATACATGACCTTTCCTCTTATGGCTCACATTTCGCACCTTGAATAAAAATTCAAAATAAACCTGATTTCATCGAATAAAAATTAGTTATTTTACAATATTTGTATAAAAGTTTATTTTTATGCGAATATTTTGGTCATTTTTTGTATATTATGCAAAGGTTGCGAAATATGAGTTATGGAAAGGAACAGGTGTTCTTTATCTGCTTGTTCTACATCTTTTGCTCTTTCGGGGCAAGAGGAAGGTCGATAAGGAAAGATACCGGTTCGTCCCCCGCGTACGCTCACGCGTGAAGCAGGGGGGGGCTCGGTGCGAGATGATAAATGGGAGGCATTGTTATGGGGATTATAGGATATCATGATTTACAGTTGATTGTCATCTCCGTTCTAATTGCTGTTGCTTTTTTCTGCTTATTTTTGAACATTTTAGTCAAGGCCACCAGCAACGACAATAGGAAGGACATTTGGGTATTCAAAGGAGCCATGAAGGAGACCCCCCAAAACAAGGAACTGTTGCGAACAGGATTGGCATCTGTGACCCCAGCTGATGATTTGGCCTATATTCTTGCTTTTATGATAATCGCTATATTAGTCATGGCCAGCGCAGTTGCCCATTTTAAGCGGCGGGAAGCCTTGCAGCAAAAGAAACTCATCGATCCCCACTATAAATGTTTAATGGACTACAATCCACATTTTGTTCTTTCTGCCGATCTCAATGGAGGAATTATTGACATCAATTCAAAAGCAATGGAGATTCTACAGCTTCGACAAGAAGCGTCATTAGTTCGTTTATACGATCTATTTTACGAATGTGATCATAAAAAACTCGATCAATGTTTACGAAAAGTGAAGGAAGGCCAATCGTGTTTTCTATCAGCTCCAATGAAAATATCTCAAAAACAACGGATCGTTATGGAGTTTACGTTTATACCGATCATGAAGAAAAAAAACGTCATCGGATTGTTTATGGTTGGAAGAGATGTGACAGCTTTTGCAAAATATCAGGCACGCATAAAGAAAATGCACCGGGATTTATGGAACGCCATTTGTCAGCAACAAGGGATGATTTTTAAGTTTATGAAAAGGGGAGATAAGTTCGTTCATACGTTATGCGGAGGAGAACTGCTCTATTGTTTGGGAATCGATCCGAAACAGGTGCTCGGCAAGGCTTTGCATGATTTTTTGCCAAAGCAGATTGCTGATCAAAAAGAACGATATTACCGGCATGTGTGGGAAACGGGAGAAGCGTTGTACTATGAAGGGAATATCAATGGAATTGACTATTTAGCTAGCTTGCGTCCTATAAAAAAGAATGGCAAAGTGATTGAGGTTGTTGGCTCAGCGATTGATATTACAGAAAGGAAAATGATGGAACAAGAAATAAGGAGAGCAAAGGAGGAGGCAGAAAGAGCCAATCAAGCAAAATCCAACTTAATTTCGCGCATGAGCCATGAAATTCGAACACCATTGAACGGAGTGTTAGGGTTCGCCCAATTGCTGGAGATGGATCCTTCCTTAAAGGCCCGGCAGCGGGAGTTTGTGCAAGAAATATTGGGAGGTGCCCGCCATTTATTAAATTTAATTAACGAAATGTTAGACTTGGCAAAGATTGAAACAGGAAGGCTGTCCTTAACTTATGATGTAGTTCGCCCGGATGACATTATTAAAGAAAGTATGAAATTAGTCGAGCCGTTAGCCAATAAGAAAAACATCGACGTTCAAGTTCGATCGAGCTTTAGTGGGCAAGTGTATTTATACACAGATGCGACGAGAGTGAGACAAGTGTTATTAAACTTGCTTGACAATGCCATTAAATACAATCGCGATGGTGGTACGGTTCTTATTGAGGGGAAATATGATCAGGAAAAAGTCGTTATTCATGTAAAAGATAATGGGATAGGCATCCCGGATGAAGAACAAGAAAATATCTTTGAACCATTTTATCGCATAAAAGGCACTCACGTTGACGGCAATGGCATTGGACTCGCTTTTGTCAAGCAGATTATCCGGCTTTTGGGCGGCACGATTGAGGTGAAAAGTAAGCTGGGTGTGGGAAGCGACTTTTCGCTCACCCTCCCAGCTATCAGTTGTTTTCATGGTTGGCCGCACTCATCACAAAATAAACTGGTGAATCAGGAGAGGTTATTGAAGCTCGGAAGCAAAAAAATTTTATACATCGAAGATCATGTATCCAACCTGAAACTGTTGGAACATATATTGAAGCCATTTCCCAATCTTTTGTTAACGTTTGCTCACAATGGCAGTGAAGGCTTGCAAAAGGCTATCAGTGGCCGGTTTGATTTGATTGTCATCGATATTCATCTGCCGGATATAAACGGGTATACGGTGTTGGAAATGTTGCAAAGCGATGAACGAACAAAGCATATCCCGATGATTGCGCTCAGCGCCAACGCGGTGACAAAAGAGATTGAACGGGCTTTACAAGCAGGGTTTACGGATTACATGACAAAACCGTTGGAGGTCAACGTTTTCCTTGAAAAACTAATCAAAATATGGGAGAAAAAGGGCCCTCGTAAGTGAGAGAGGTTTTTGTATTTTACGACAAGAAATAGCAGAATTGAGTGTCGAACATGTCGCAAAAAGTCGAAAAAAAGACCTGATATGTCCTTTTTATGTATTGGTCAGGGCTGTATGGATGCTTGATGTGCGTAAACGAAGTTAGACAGATGCACGGAAAAGGGTTATATTGAAAGCTAAACGAAAGGTATTAGGCTGATTTTCATATTTGTCGATTAGTGTGGTTTGGGATAAATATCCTAATGAAAGGGTAGTGATAATGTGTCTTTAGTCTCTATTTGGAAGATGATGGACAAACAACGGTTTGAACATGTGTACCAGCCGCTGTGGGACTTGTTTAACTGGAGCATCTTTGGATATGAATCACTGCTGCGGGTGAACGGGATTAATAACGTTGAGCATCTCTTTCAAAAGGCTCGGGAGGAAGGATGTTTATACGAACTGGATGTTACATCGCTGGAAAGTTCCATCGTTCAGTTTCCTTTTTTAGAGAAGAAAGGACGGCTGCTTTTTTTGAATGTATATCCTTCCACTGTTTTGCATCATGAATTTAAACCGTTTTTGAAAAGAGTAGTTGAACGCTTTCCATATATTGAAAATCGAATTGTGTTCGAATTGAATGAGACAAAAGAAGAAGAGGGGATATGGAAGGATGAAGAGTTAAAAGCAGCTATAGCGTGGATGAGAAGGTATGGTTTTTACATTGCTATTGACGATGTTGGCAAAGGAGCATCAACCTTGCAAAAAATTATTGAATTACAGCCTGATTATGTGAAGTTGGATCGGTACTTTGCCCAAGGATTGGCAGCCGATGAAGAAAAACAAAAAATGGTTAGTTTGTTGACAAGCTATTGCGGCCGCAAAATGGTTCTCATCTTAGAGGGAATTGAGGAAGAAGTAGATCTCGCCCAAGCGAAGCTTTTGAGAGTGCCAGCCGCGCAAGGGTATCTTTTAGGAAAACCGGGTAAGTTACCATTAGCAAAAGATCGGTATTGGTAGGTGTATACACGTTGCTTTATTTACCACGTAAAATTGCATTTTCGGCAACACACCGCTATCTGACTAAGGATTGGAGTCCGAAAAAAATAAAGTCGTTTTGATTGATGGAACAATCCGGACAGGCATGACCACGGATGCCGGCTTGACGTGGCGGAATATGATTTTTGAAGTTTAAGAAAAATAGCTGTTGCCAAGGGGGGAGCGGCAATGGGGCAAACGATCATTTCAAAAGGAAAAAACATCGATGAGGCCATTCACGTCGGCTTGGCGATTTTGCAAGGCAAACGCGAAGAGGTGCATGTTGAAATCATTCAAAAGGAAACTAGGAAAATTTGGATCATCGGTTCCAAACCAGCCATTGTCAAATTGACAAAGATAGAAAGGCAAACGGAATCATCAGGCGCTGTCAAAGAAGAGAAATTCAGTGTAACAAATGCGAATGTGGAGCAGATCAAAGCAACAGAAGATCATTTGAGTGGAAAAGCATGGGTGCGAGGAGGGAAAATTTTTTATCGTTCGTCGCCGTTATGCTATCCTACTATTACTGTAGGGCAAGGTGTTCTTCTGTTGAAAAATGGACATCCAGTGACTGGAACGACGGTTGTCACGGAAGGTGACCAATTAGAAATACAAACTATAGAGGAAACGGTCGAAACGAAATGGGATATTGTCCTTGATGAAGACAAGTTGCACGCTATTTTGCACATAGAACCGGGGATGAAAAAGAGGTTTCAATTGAAAGATGTCTTCCCTGATCATCATATTGAGCTAAAAGCTGAACAGCATATTGAAATACAAAATACACTTGAGTACCAGTCGGTTTTGCAAAAACTAAAATCGCTGAATATTGTTCAAGGATTTGATTTTACCGCGATGACTGAAGCAGCAAAGGCGACAAAACTGGGCGATTTTGTCATCGCTAGAGGGATGAAGCCTCAGCAAGGAAAAAACGGTTGGGTGGAGTTAACGGTCAATTTGGACAGTAAACAGGCAGGGCCGAAACTGCGGGAAGACGGCACCGTTGATTTCCGTGAAGTAAACAATATTCGTTCTGTTCATCCGGGACAAGTCATCGCGATCGTTCATTCCCCAATCCCGGGCGTTCCGGGCGTGACGGTGACGAATGAGCCGATTCCGCCTAAACCTGTTCACCCGGTGGCTGTCCATTTAGGAAAAGGTGTAACAGCAATTGAGAATGGGACGAAAATTGTAGCGTTGGCTAGCGGGCGGCCGGTTTTTCGGCAACAAGGACTCGATGTGCACATATTTATAGCGGACAAGCTTATTCATCAAGGCGATGTCGATTTAAGCTCGGGCAATATTCGGTTTCATGGCGACGTCGACATTACCGGCAGCGTCGAAGACGGAATGAGCGTGGAGACAGGAGGCACTATCACGGTATTCCAACATGTGAATCGGGCGACGATTACGTCAAAACAAGCTATCTTTATCAGACAAAATGTCATTGGAAGCGTCATCTCGGCGGGAGCAGGCCATATACTGGTTTCCGAGCTTGTACATTTGTTAAGTACAATTGAAGGGGGGATCAAAAAAATGATTTCCTCTGTAAAACAGCTAGTCAGTTCTCCAGCGTTTAAAAGGACAGATTGGAAACAGAACAGCCTGTTCCCGTTAATCAAGCTTTTAATGGATTATAAATTTCGCCCTTTGGCTGCGGAAGTGAAAAAATATATAGAAGCAGCGAAAACGAGCAACCGTCAGCAGCTTGAGTCTGTTTGGTCCGATTTGGCTGAGCGGTTTCAGCTATGTTTTTTCTCGAACATGCCGAACGAGCTCCATTCACTCGAACAGCTTGCCAAGCTGCTTGAGGATATAAAGGCAATAACGAAACAATATGCGGACATAAATGACGGAGACAGTTACATTGAGATGGCATATGCGTTGAATAGTACGGTCTACTGCAGCGGCGATATCACTGTTTTTGGCCAAGGGTGCTATAACTGCACCATTCATTCCGATGGTTTTCTAGATATAAAAGGAATCATGCGCGGCGGCCGTGCTTATGCCCGAAAAGGAGCGTGTATTCAAGAGGCAGGTTCAGATTCCGGGGTTGTTACACGCATTGTAGTGCCCCATGGTCACACAGTGAAGTTTGGTGTCGTGAAAGAGGGGACGATTGTCCAAATTGGAGAAACAGCTTATACGTTTCGAAAAGAACATCGTCAAATTGAGGCCGTGTTAGATGAGAGCGGTCAAATCATTTTGGACGAAAAAAGGTAAGAGGAGTATAAATGTTCTGTGAACCGACAGACTACTAGTTGGAATAGGAGGCCAGAAAGAAGGGAAGGAAGCAATGAATGATTTAAAAATCGTGATTGCTGATGATGATGCGTCTTCAAGAACGATTTTGCGGCATTTTATCCGCCTATTCCCCAATTACGACGTTGTGGCTGAGGCGACAAGCGGGGAGGAGTTTTTGCAAATTGTGCTCCGGGAACAGCCCGACATTGTGTTAGTTGATATTAATATGCCTGGGCTTGATGGCATGGAAGCGGTCAAAATATGCAAGCAGCTTTTGTCTTCTGTCCAGGTGATTTTTATTACTGGATATGATGAATTTGCCGTAGCGGCTTTTGAAGTGTCCGCTACGGATTATATCGTGAAACCGATTGAGCGAACGCGTCTCTTTTATGCGTTGGAAAAGGCCCGCAAACTGATTGAAATGGCCAAGCAGTGCGCCGCTGTAAAGGCGAAACAGCCGAGCAAAAGGCTTGGAATCCGATCGAAAAACTCTATTGTTTTGCTGCCGATGAAAGATATTTTATTCGTGGAAAAGGAAAGCAGAAAAACGGTCATTCACACGGCAAATGAGCAATATGAGACCACAGAGACGCTGAGCGAAATTGAAAGGGAGCTGGATCATTGTTTTTTTAAGACTCACCGCTCTTATATTATCAATTTAAAAAAAATAGTAAAAATTACGCAGGTTGGCGAAACATATTTAGCTCATTTTTTTGATAGTGAGAAAGTCGCTTATATTTCGAAACTGAAATTTCATGAAGTGCAGAGAAAAATTTTCGATATGAATAATTAGGTAGATTTTTCAGCAGGAAACAGAGAGTAGCATGGAGTTGTTGAAAGACAGCGCTAGGCGTCCGACAATCAGCATAGCAATCGTTGTTTGCCCGTGGATGGAAAAGTTGAGCTTCCACGCTGACCCAGTTTTTATGGGCCACAGGGTGGGGGCAACAGCTATACGTTTTATGGACGAGAGGTTCGAACGTATGACCTCAGATGTTGACGAGGAACACTAGTGCTAAAAATGAAGGATGTCCTCCAAAAGGCGGGACATCCTTCTTGATTGTGTCAGTGCTACTTGCGGAGAAATTCTTTCCCCTTGAAACAGAGGGGAGGGAAGGAAGTACGGGGCGGGACGGCCTGTTAAGCTAGTCTCTTAAATAAGCCCCAGCCATCTCACAAGCTGTGCGGTCGTAAAGGTGACCGCAATGGCAATTGCCGTCGGCAAGGCAAAAGCGACGAATGTCCATTTCACGCTTTTCGTTTCTTTATAAATGTTGACGAGCGTCGTGCCGCATGGGTAGTGAAGAAGCGAAAACAGCATCATGTTAAGTGCGGTCAGCCACGTCCAGCCGTTGGCGAGAAAAATATGTTTGAGCGAATGGAGACTGTCGACTTCCGTTAACGCCCCCGCCGATAAATAGCCCATTAACAAAATTGGCAAGACGATTTCGTTAGCTGGAAGCCCTAAAATAAAGGCCATCAAAATGTAGCCGTCAAGCCCGAGCGCGTTGGCAAACGGGTCAAGCAAGCCGGCGAAATACGCGAGTACGGTCGTATCGCCAACGTGAATGTTGCCAAGCACCCAAGTGAGAATGCCGGCCGGGGCGGCAACGGTGACGGCGCGTTTCAGCACGTACCACGTTTTATCCATCGTGGCGCGAATGACCGTCTCGGCGATTTTGGGGCGCCGGTATGGCGGCAGCTCCAAGGTGTAATGGGTCGGAATGCCGCGTAAGGCTGTCTTAGACAAAACCCATGAAACAGTCAACGTGACGATGATGCCAAACAGCACCATGGCGACGACAACCGCGGCGGTGACGAGCGTGTTCCAGCCCCCTGTATAACCGGCCGCCATAAATAAGGAAGAAAGCAAAATCAGCGTCGGCCAGCGCCCGTTGCACGGGACGAAACTGTTCGTCAAAATGGCGAGCATCCGCTCGCGCGGCGATTCGATAATGCGCGTTGATATGATGGCGGCGGCGTTGCAGCCAAAGCCCATGGCCATCGTCAGCGATTGTTTGCCGTGCGCGCCCGCCTTTTTAAACAGCCGGTCGAGATTGAAGGCGACGCGCGGCAAGTAGCCATAGTTTTCGAGCAAAGCGAATACAGGGAAGAAAATCGCCATCGGCGGCAGCATCACGCTGACGACCCAGGCGGTGCCGCGGTATAAGCCGAGCACAAGGAGGCCGTGCAGCCAGTTAGGTGCATGAACAGCTTGAAACCACATTGTCAAATATTGTTCCACCCATCCGAACAGGCGGGCAAGCGATTCAGACAGTACGTTCGCTCCGGCGATCGTCACATAAAGGACAGCGGCGAGCATCGCCAACATGATCACGAATCCCCACCGCTTCGATGTGACGATCCGATCGATTTGCGCGGTGCGGTCTTTGGCGGCCTTGGCCGCATTTGTGACCGTTTCGCGGCAAAGTGCGGCCGACGTTTGAAAAATAGCGGTGACAATTTGTTCGCGCGTATCGGCCGGTGCCAATGCTTGTGCCTCTTCTAGTAAACGGTCAAACCGATTTGACGGAGCTATGGCAGACATGGACAACCCCCTCCTTTTTAGGCAGTTGCGGTGGCTGCTCGAGGGCGTGGAGCAACGACATATCGCCGTCGAGCAACCGGAGCGCAATCCAGCGCACAGGATACGTTTCACCGACGATTTCCTTGATGCGCGGAATGAGTTTGGCGATGCTTTGTTCAATATCCGGGCTGTATTGAACGGAAAGCGGCTTCGTTTGGATGCGGCCGTGTGCCAAAGCATCCACGGTTTCCAACAATTGGACAATGCCTTCTTTGTTGCGTGCAGACATCGGCACAACCGGTACGCCGAGTTTGGCTGCCAGTTTTTTGGTGTTGATGCGAATGCCTTTCTTTCTTGCTTCGTCTATGAGATTGACGGCAATAATGGTACGGTCGGTCATTTCCAACACTTGAAGCGCCAAGTTTAAGTTGCGCTCGAGCGCTGTGGCATCAACGACGACGATCGTTATATCCGGCCGTTGGAACAAAAGAAAATCGCGTGCCACTTCTTCATCGGCTGAATTGGAATAGAGAGAGTATGTGCCCGGCAAATCGACGATTCGGTACGTCGCCCCGCGATAGACAAATTCCCCTTCCGCGTGGGTGACAGTTTTTCCTGGCCAATTGCCGGTATGTTGGCGCAGCCCCGTCAGGACGTTAAACAGCGTGCTTTTTCCGGTATTCGGATTGCCCATCAAGGCAATCGTATATGTCGCATTAACCATGACTGATCTTCTCCCCGTAAATATAGTCGCTTTCTTGTTTTCTTAATGCGATCGTCGTTCCACATACGCGATAGGCGGTCGGGTCGCCAAACGGACTTCTTTGCCCGACCTCGACCTCCCCGCCCGGCACAAAACCTAAGTCAAGCAGCCTTCGTTTTAATACTGCATCAGGAATGGTGACTTTCCGAATACGGAATCGTTCCCCCGGCTTCATTTCCGAGAGTCGCCAATCATTTCGCTCGGCCATAAAAGTTTCCCTCCTGTTAATCTCTTTGACAAGGGACATTTTTTTTACCTAAACCAACTTTTGTGATTATCTTATTTCAGTATCGCTTTTTTGTCAATGGATTTGTTCCGTTCTTTTCCGACAAGGCTGTCGAAGAAACATCTATTCAAAATAGTTAGAAACAATGGTATCATATAAATAGTCTGAATAAAACGTCAGGGAAAGGCGGTGACGGCGTCCATTGACGCACGATCAAATGAAAGCGATTACGGAAGGAACGATCCTTTGGCAACCAACAAACGAGCAAGTCAAACAGTCCAACATTCAGCGGTATATGGACTGGCTGAAAGAACACAAAGGGCTGTCGTTTGCCTCGTACCGCCAGCTATGGACATGGTCGGTCGAACAGCTTGAGCAGTTTTGGGAAACGGTTTGGGAATATAGTGGTGTGCAGGCAGCGACACCGTATGAATGTGTGTTGCGGGAGCGAAAGATGCCCGGAGCGGAGTGGTTTCCCGGGGCGACGCTCAACTATGCGAAACATGTATTCCGGCATGCGCGCGCTGACCGACCGGCGCTCATTTTCCGCTCTGAGCGCGTCCCGTACCGGGAAGTGTCGTGGCAAGAGCTGACTGAAAAGACAGCGGCGATCGCCCAAGCGTTGCGGGAAATGGGAGTGAAGCGCGGCGACCGCGTTGTCGCCTATATGCCGAATATTCCGGAGACGGTGATGGCGTTTTTGGCTTGCGCCTCGATTGGCGCCATTTGGTCAAGCTGCTCGCCCGACTTTGGCGCCGGCAGCGTCATCGACCGGTTCGTGCAAATCGAGCCGACCGTCTTGTTTGCTGTCGACGGCTGCCAATACAACGGCAAAGAGTTTGACAAAATGCCAGTCGTTTCGGAGTTGCGCGCCCAGCTGCCGTCATTGAAAAAGACGGTGCTGCTCCCGTATTGGCGCGAACAACTCGAAGCGCCCGATGACGGGGTGGTGCTGTGGGACGATGTCGTCGCCAATAAGGCGGAGCTTGTCTATGAAGACGTTCCGTTTGACCACCCGCTTTGGATTTTGTATTCTTCAGGGACGACCGGCTTGCCAAAGCCAATTGTCCAAGGGCACGGTGGCATTTTGCTTGAGCATTTGAAAGCGCTGTCGATTGCCGATAACTTGACGCCGGAGAGCACGTTTTTCTGGTTTACGACGACCGGATGGATGATGTGGAACTTTTTGATCGGCGGGTTGCTCGCTGGAGCGACCGTGGTGCTCTATGACGGAAGCCCGACGTACCCGGATGGCAACATCTTATGGGAACTCGCGGAGAAAGCGGGGATCACTCATTTTGGCACGAGCGCGGCGTTTATTAACGTCTGCATGAAGCTCGGCCTCAAACCGAAAGAGCACTATGACTTATCGAAGCTTGAAGCCGTGCTCTCGACCGGCTCGCCGCTCACGGTTGAAGGGTTCGCCTGGGTGTATGAAAATGTGAAGGATGACATTTGCCTGGCATCGTGCAGCGGCGGAACGGATGTGTGTACCGCGTTTGTCGTCGGTTCGCCGATTTTGCCGGTGCGCGCCGGCGTCCTCTCATGCCGCGCGCTAGGAGCTGATGTACAGGCATTTGATGAAAACGGCCAGCCGCTTGTGAATGAAGTTGGTGAGCTCGTCATTACGAAGCCCATGCCATCGATGCCGCTCTTTTTCTGGAACGACCCGGACGGCGAGCGGTATCGGAGCAGCTATTTTGACACGTATCCGGGCGTTTGGAAGCACGGCGATTGGATTAAGATTGATGAACAAGGCGGTTGTGTCATTTATGGCCGCTCCGACTCAACGATCAACCGCGCCGGCGTCCGCATGGGCACGAGCGAAATTTACCGCGCCGTCGAAGCGGTCGACGGGGTGCTTGAGAGCCTTGTCGTCGATCTAGAAATGATGGGCAAGCAATCATTCATGCCCCTGTTCGTCGTCCTCAAGCCAGGCGTGGCGCTCGATGATGAGCTGAAGGAACGCATCCGCCAGTCGATTCGGCAGCATGTCTCGCCGCGCTTTATTCCGGACGACATTTACGAGGTAAAGCAAATTCCGAAAACGTTAAACGGAAAGAAAATGGAAATTCCAATCCGCAAGCTGCTCTTAGGCTTCCCGCTCGAAAAAGCGGTCAACCCAGGCTCGATGGCCAATCCGGAGGCGCTCGACTTTTTCCTTGAGCTAGCGAAGACACTGGCGGCGAAATCAAAAACGAGCTGAACTCTTTTCCGAGACGGAGCGAAAGGTTGTTATTAAGTAGATGGGCTTAATAACAACCTTTCTGTTTGTCGAAAGACTATAAGCAAAGGGGACCGGTGTTATGGATGAAAACAAGCGGCAAAAGCTGATGAAAAAAATTGAAAGCCATTTGCGGACGACGGCGCGAAAACTCGTGAAGTTTGATACAGAAGGAGAAGCGTTGCAATACTTAGTGACTTCATTTCGGGCGGAGCTGGAATGTGACTTGATCGCCATTGTGTTAAAGGAAGGGGATGATGTCGTACCGACACTATATCAGAGCGATTTCCGCCGCGGGATTTCTCATCCGCCAATCGCGATTGCCAGCTGCCTGCCGCGGCTGTTTGAAGGGAGCACGACGTTTCAAGAGGTGGATGAAGCGTGCACATGCCGATTGATTGACTTGTTGAGAAAAAATGGGATCAAAACGTGGTTTAGCGTTCCAATTAAAGATGAGGAAAACGAATACGGCATTTGTATGATCGGTTTTCGGCGCTATGTTTCGCTGCTGGCCGAGGCGCGGCAACTGTTTGACGATTTTGGCGAGGATGTCGCCCTAGCCATTACGGTCGCCAAGAAAAACGAAAACCAGCAGCGAAAAATGGTTGGCCTCGAGTGGCTTGCGCAACACTTTTCGCTCGATACGCCGCTTGAGCGGTTTGTTGAAAAAATCGTCGAGCGGGCCGGAAAAGGGACGAACGCGGGCGGTGCCTGTATGTATTTATACCGGGAAGAAGACGATAGCTTTGTTTTTCATCCTCCTGCGTATGGCAAAGTAAGCGGCCCGCAACAAATTATGATGAAAAATAACTACCGGGTAAGCGACTATTTTCCGTTTTTAGAGAAACCGGGCGGGGATCAGTTGACGGCTCCGCTTGTTGTCAACTTCAAAACGATCGGTGTCCTGCATGTGGAACGAAAAAACGAAGGAACATTTACGAAAGAAGATGTAGGAATTTTAGACATGCTAGCGAACTACGTTGCCGTCATGCTGGAAAATGTTCGGCTGTATCAGCAGGAGCGGGATCATACCCATCGCCTCCGTCTTCTCCTTCAATATCAACAAAAATTGATGAAAGAGACGATCCGGTATGAAAATTTTCATGGCATTACGAAAACATTCAGCCAAATGTTTGGCAAAGCGGTCATTGTCTTTGACCGCTTTATGCGCCCGATCGCTTATGAATGGGGGCGGCTAAGCGAGCAGCAGCTGCAGGACATCGCCAAAGAGGCATTAAGACAAGCCGTTGGGCAAAGCCGGATGGAGGGATATATCCTGCTTGATGGCTATCCGGACGTTTCGCTGACGGTTTGGCCGATCAACAGCGGGGGAGACGTGGTCGGCTATTTAGCCATTGACGTGCATCCGCAAGAAATCGATGATTTTTTCCGTCTCAGCGTCGAACTGGCCCTTAATATTTTTTCCATTCAGTTTATGAAACAGAAGCTTGTTTTTGATACAAGGGAACAGCTGAAAGATAGCTTTTTGCATAAACTGTTGACCGCGGAAATCGAAGAGGAAGAGAGCATTATCCAATACGCGAATGTATTTCAGTGGAATATTTTTGACGAGCATCGCATTGCTGTCTTGCATTTGCAGTTTTCTGAATCGGAAGAGCAGGTGGATTTGTTCAAGCGGAATGTCGAGAGAACAGCGTTATGGGACCGCTTAAAAGCGCGGATCGCCATCGAAGACCCTGCTCTCTTATACGGGGCCATCGACGATCGGTATATTTTGATCGTTCCGGCAAGCAAGGAGAAGAAGCAGCCCGCGAAATATTGGAACGAGTGGCACCATCGGATCAACGAGTGGATGAAGGAGGAGGGGGCGTGTTGCCGAGCGCTTTTAGGGATCGGGGGGAGGACAACATCGATCCGTGACTATTATTTTTGCTATCAGCAGGCGGTGCAGGCGTTGCAAGTCATTCTCCATAGTTTTCAAGGGACAAGCTTGGCATTTTTTGATGAGCTTGGGGCATACACAGTATTGCACCATTTAAAAGAGCTGGAGGCGGCGAAACTGTTTGTCGACAAATATCTTGGCCCGTTGATCCGGCATTCCGCGGAACGAAATGTGGATTGGCTGCAAACGATTCGTGTCTTTCTCGATTGCAACGGTCATTTGACCGAAACCGCCGAAAAGTTGTATATTCACCGCAGCACCCTTCAATACCGGCTCGAAAAGATTGAAGAAATGCTCGGCTTCTCCTTGAGCGGGGCAGAGCAGCGGTTCAACTTGATGATGGCGTTAAAGTTGTACGATTTATATGGCCTGTCCTCCGCCAAACTGCTGAAAAGATGAGTGTGTTTTCCTGCATCATGCAGGTATTTTTTTATATTCACCTTTTTTATAATGAATAGCAAAGATAATATAGAAAATTCAAAAAAACAAAGGAGGATTTGACGAATGGTAGCAACGATCGGAGTCGTAGGAGCCGGTACAATGGGAGGCGGCATCGCCAATTTAGCTGCGTTGTCAGGATTGAATGTCATTTTAGTAGACATCGACGAGCATATGCTGCAAAAAGCGCGCTCACGAATGGAAGCATTTATGGATAAAAGCGTGGCCAAAGGGAAGCTGACCGCCGAGCAAAAACATGAGGCGCTAGAACGGGTGAAGGGATCAACTAGCTTACAGGAAATGAGACAGGCCGATGTCATTATTGAGGCGGTCATCGAAAACATGGAGGTGAAAAAAGAAGTTTTTTCTCAATTGGACAACATTGCACCAGAACACGCCATCCTAGCGACGAACACGTCATCGATGTCCATCACAGAAATCGCTTCTGCCACCAGCCGTCCAAGCCAAGTCGTCGGCATGCATTTTTTCAATCCCCCACAGCTGATGAAACTCGTCGAAGTCGTACGCGGATACAAAACGAGCGATGAAACAGTCGAACAGGTGAAAGAACTCGCGCGAAAACTAAAAAAAGAGCCCGTTGAGGTGAAAAAAGATTCTCCGGGGTTCATCGTCAACCGCATTATGATTCCGCAGTTTATCGAAGCAATTCGCCTCGTCGAGGAGGGGGTAGCTTCGATGGAAGACATCGATAAGGCGGTGACGCTCGGTTTGAACTACCCGATGGGGCCGTTTACGTTGCAAGATTTCGCCGGAGTCGACATCGGCCTTCATGTTATGGACTATTTTTACGAAGAGTTTAAGGACGATCGGTTTGCCGCTCCTTTATTGCTCAGACAGCTTGTCCGGGCAGGAAGGCTCGGCCGAAAAACGGGAGCCGGGTTTTACGATTACGATGATGCCCGATAAGGGTGAAACGGCGATACTCGTACGCCACCACTACGTCGCTAAACATTCTAGGAGGAGGAATGAGTTGTGAACTACGAATTTTTGCAATGTGAAATCGAAAACCGAGTGGCGGTTGTATCCATTCACCGCCCTCCGCTCAATCCGTTGAATACAAAAGTGTTTCAAGAGCTATCTGCTTTGATCGATGAGCTCGAAGCCAACCAACAAGTGAGGGCGATAGTCATTACCGGAGCGGGAGAAAAAGCGTTTGTGGCCGGTGCCGATATTCATGAAATGATGGACTTGGATTTAGCCGGCATGATGGAAATGAACAAAATATCGCGAAGCGCGTTTTTGAAAATTGAAAACGCATCCAAACCGGTGATCGCAGCGGTGAACGGGCTAGCGCTCGGCGGGGGGTGCGAATTGGCGCTCGCATGCGATTTGCGCATTTGTTCTGACAATGCCAAGTTTGCCTTTCCAGAGGTCAACCTCGGCATCATCCCGGGCGGCGGCGGGACGCAGCGGCTGCCGCGCATCGTTGGCCAAGGGGTGGCGAAAGAATTGCTTTATTTCGGCGAAATGATCGATGCCCAGCAGGCGCTTGCCATTCATTTGGTAAACAAAGTCGTCCCGTCCGACGAACTTTTGCCGACGGCGAAAGAATGGGCCGGAAAATTGGCGCAAAAACCGGCCATTGCCATGCGCATGCTCAAAGAAGCGGTCAACACGGGGGTCAATGTGGATTTGCAGTCAGGATTGATGGTTGAAACTTCCTGTTTTGGAAACGCCTTTGCGACCGAAGATCGCAAAGAAGGCATGCGGGCGTTTGCCGAAAAGAGAAAGCCGGTGTTTAGTGGAAAATAGATATGGTTAGTAACGGAGAGCAGGGGTTATTAAGCAAGTCCATTGTCCAGCAGCCCCGGATAGATGTTTGCTGCCTTTGGGGAACGAATCGGTCTTGACTAGCACCCCAAAGCGGTGGATGACAAGGGCAAAAAGGTAAATGTATTAGGGAGGGAACCCATGTGAAACAAATTCATCCGGCTGATGTGATTGACAATAGCCCAGTCCGTTCATTCCACATTTGGCTTATGATTTGGCTGTTTCTAGTGATTACGCTTGATGGGTATGATGTCGTCATTTATGGCGCTTCGGTTCCTTTATTGATTCAAGAGTGGGGAATTTCAGATGTCACAGCTGGTGCCATCGGTAGCTATACAGTTATTGGAACAGCTATTGGAGCGGTATTGTTTGGCATGCTGGCAGATCGAATGGGACGCAAAAAAATTATCTTGTTGACTACATTTTTATTCGGCTTTTTTACCTTCCTTGCTGGCTTCGCTCCAAATCCAATTTTATTTACCATCTCTCGGGTCATTGCTGGGATTGGTCTTGGCGGCGTTATGCCTAATGTCATTGCACTAGCGACAGAAATGTTTCCGAAACGAGTTCGTACAGCCATTGTTGCCTCGATTTTTTGTGGTTATTCAGTTGGGGCTATTGCCGCGGCATTGACGAGCCGGGCGCTTTTGCCGACGGTTGGGTGGGAGTCCATCTATTGGATCGGAGGTGTTCCGGTATTATTGCTTCCATTTCTAATGAAAGGTGTTCCCGAGTCGGTTGGTTTTCTTCTAAAAGAAGGAAGAGAAGAGGAGGCACGAAAAGTTCTTGCTTTGATTGATCCTCATATTAGTCATGATGATGCGATTGAACTAGTCAAGTCTGAAAGAAAGACCCAAGTTTCTTTACCTATCGTGAAATTATTCACAGAGAATCGAGCGTTTAGCACAGTGATGTTTTGGCTATCTTGCTTCAGTGCATTTGTTCTCATTTACTCAATGAACACATGGCTTCCCCGGCTGATGATGAAAGCAGGCTATGATTTGAGCTCCAGCCTTGCATTTACCGCCGTGATGCAAATTGGGGCGATCGTTGGTACTGTAGTCTTCGGTCCGTTAGTGAATAAATGGGGATTTAAGAAGGTACTTGTTCCTTTGTTCTTCTGTGGAGCGGTCGCTTTATCACTGATCGGTTTTATGAGCAGTACCATCGTCGCTTTTGTACTGATTGCCATTATTGGAGCCGCCTCAGTAGGTGTCCAAAATATCGCCAATGCATTTGTTTCTCAATACTATCCGGAAGCCATGCGATCCACTGCTTTAGGGAGCACGATGGCGTTCGGCAGAATTGGTGGCATTGTTGCACCGACGTTTGTTGGGGTTTTGCTGTCCTTTAACTTGCCGCCTCAATATAATTTTGCTGCTATTGCCAGCGCCGCGGTATTAGGGGGAATTGCTGTATTGCTCGTGCAAGAAAAGTATGCAATCTATCGCAACGAGCAACCGAAGACAGAGAGCGGACAAGTGACTGTTTCATGAACAGAACTGCTTTGTAAAGGCGGAGAAGGCCAATTTCATAGAAAGAAGGGAACGACCATCCGATTTGAACATATATTTACCGCTTACATTGAGGTTGGAAACCCGATTGAAGTAGGAGATGTCGGGGACGGGTATCGAAGAGTGATTCCAATTCTCGGTGGAAGTTTCGAGGGGCCTTTGATGAGGGGAAAAGTGTTCCCCGGAGGAGCGGACTATCAATTGATTCGGAGAGATGGGGTAACAGAACTGCTTGCCCATTATGTGATCGAGACGGATGATGGGACGCCTATTTATGTTGTCAATAAGGGATACCGGCACGGGCCCAAAGAAATCATCGATCAAATATTTCGTGGCGAGGATGTGCCGCGGGGCTCTTATTATTTTAAAACGTCCCCTATTTTTGAAGTGCGAAGCGGGCGATATGATTTTTTGAATAAAATGATGTTTGTCGGCGAAGGAATTCGAAAGCCAACGGAAGTGGAAGTCGCGTTTTATCAAGTGAGCTAACTTTTGGGGAAACGGAGGATGGGGAGAGGTGGAAACAGTTCGCGTTTTGTCTGTTCCGCAATTGTTGAAGCGAGCGGCGGCGGACAATCCATCTAGAGAGGCTGTTTATGACCTTCGTCATCGGATTACTTATGGTGATTTGTATAAAGAAGTACGACAGTTAGCATCGGCGTTAATCGCAATCGGCATTAAACAAGGAGATCGAGTAGGCGTTTGTTTACCGAACTGGCTCGAGACAGTACAACTATTTTTTGCTATCTCTCAAATAGGAGCGATCGTTGTTCCTTTTAATCCGAAATATCGACAGCACGAAGTTGAACATATTATAAAAAATTCTGGGATGAGGATTTTGTTTGTATGTGAGGAAATCGAAAAGCATATCGGATTGAGTTTCATTCAGACCCGTGTTGATCAGATCATCACGGTCCGGTTTGCCAAATCAGGCTTCCTTTCTTTGGAGCAGCTTATGGCCTATGCAACTCATCAACCGTTGCCTATGGTGACGATTGATCCGCAGCATGACCTATTTTGCCTTTTATACACATCCGGAACGACTGGAGCGCCAAAAGGAGTGATGATTACTCATCGCGGCATCGTCCAATCAGGTATGGCAATTGCGGATAGCTTGAAGTGCCGTCAAGATGATGTGTTTCTTATTTGTACACCGATTTTCCATGTGTTTGGCATGGCGTGTAACTTGATGTCTGCTATATACAGCCAAGCAAAAATGGTGTTGCAGGAAAGATATAACCCAAGAGAGGCGCTGGAGCTTATCGAAAAAGAAAAAGTAACGATTCATCATGCTGTGCCGGCAATGTTTCATATGGAGTTAAACGTGTTGAATGATGAGTCATTTGATTTGTCGTCATTGCGTGCGGGAATGACGGGGGCTGATATTTGTCCATTGGAAACAGTGAAAGCGGTGCGCGAAAAAATGGGGATGGTGTTATGCATATCGTTCGGGACAACAGAGACGGGCTCTGTCACGATCACCCCATTTGAGGCGGAAGAAGACCGAATATTTGAAACGGTCGGCAAACCGTTGGAAGGAAATGAAGTGAAGATTGTGAATGAACGAAGAGAGGCGCTCCCGCCAGGGGAAATTGGGGAAATTGCCTGCCGAGGGTTTGGTGTCATGATAGGATACTATAACATGCCGGAACAAACAGCCGAAGTGCTTGACGAGGACGGTTGGTATTATACCGGCGACCTTGGGATGATGGATGAATGCGGATATATTCGATTTATGGGCCGGAAAAAGGAGCTTATCATCCGCGGTGGGTACAACGTTTATCCGAAAGAGATCGAAACGATTTTGCAGCGGCACCCGAGTGTTTTCGCCACGGCGGTGATCGGTCTGCCTGAGCCGGTGTTGGGAGAGGAGGTCTGCACTGTCATCCAACCCAAAGAAGGGGCTCATATAACGGAGGCGGACATCGTCGAGTTTTTGCGTCCGTTGGTTGCGGACTATAAACTCCCGAACAAAGTTGTTTTCGTTGATCAATTTCCGACGACGGCGAGCGGAAAAATTCAGAAAGGAAAATTAAAAGAGATGTTAAAAGAGGGTTGAACTCCGGGAGGGAAGAATATGCGAACAGACATTGTGCTGCTTGAAGGAGCGCGTACACCATTTGCCAAATTTTGCGGTTCGTTTCGCGATGTTTCCGCCACTGACCTAGGGGCCATCGCAGCGCGGGAGGCAATGAAAAAGGCGAACGTCGAACCGGAAGAAATCGATCATGTCGTATTTGGCAACGTCCAGCAGTCAAGCCGGGATGCTCACTTGCTCGCTCGCCACGTCGGCTTGAAGGCCGGGGTGCCGATCGACGTGCCTGCCGTGACGATGAACCGGTTGTGCGGAACGGGACTCGAGGCGATTATCATGGCGGCGCGCTTCATTTTAACCGGGGAATCGGAAGTGGTGTTGGCAGGAGGCACCGAAAACATGAGCCAAGTGCCACACGTCATTCGAGGTATGCGCTGGGGAACGCCATTAGGCAGTCCGACGGTGGAAGACTGGCTGTGGGACGGGTTGTATGACACGGTTGGCGGTTGCAGTATGGCCATGACAGCGGAAAATTTGGCGAAAAAGTATCACATTACGCGCGAAGAAGCTGACCAACATGCCCTACGCAGCCATGAGCGGGCGCTTGCGGCGATGGCCAATGGGTATTTCCACCAAGAAATTGTCCCTGTCACCGTGCGAGGAAAAAAAGGGGAAACAGTCGTTGACACCGATGAGCATCCGCGGCAGACCAGCTTAGAGCAGTTAAAGATGCTTCGACCGCGCTTCCTTGAAAACGGAGTCGTGACGCCGGGCAATGCCAGCGGGATGAACGACGGGGCGGCGGCAGTCGTTGTCGCTTCAGCGGAATATGCCGCCAAGCGTGGATTGAAACCGCTCGCCCGTCTCGTTTCGTGGGGAGTCGTCGGCGTTGAGCCGCAGTATATGGGGATTGGTCCCGTGCCAGCGATCCGCCAAGCGCTCGACAAAGCGAATTTATCAATTAATGATCTTGACTTAATCGAAGTCAATGAAGCATTTTCAGCTCAATATTTGGCTTGTCAGAGAGAACTAGGATTTGACGACGACAAAGGTAACGTCAATGGTGGGGCGGTCGCGCTTGGCCATCCGTTGGCAGCTTCAGGAACACGCATCACGTTGACCCTCGTTTATGAGTTAGGAAGAAGAAGAAAGAAATACGGTGCTTCTTCGCTATGCATTGGCGGTGGCCAAGGCATAGCAGCGATTTGGGAGAGACTGTAATGAACTAAGAGACGGATTAGTAAACGGAAAAAAGAAAGGACAGTACCTTTACAACGGCAGTGAAGTGGCAAATGATCACAACGGAGGGTGTCCCAAAAGGATCGGGACACCCTCTTTTATTGCTATATATACGCGCCGATTACTTGTGTCACGCTATATATTGTGTCTGTGTTGAAGACAGGCGACCTTTTGGGTCAGCCCTCTGATTTTATATGACGTATCAATCGGATGAAAAGAAGCCGCTTTCTATAGGGATGGGTAATGGGGAAAATAACCAAGTCGTTTCGATATATGTTGGGCCGTACTGACCGTTTGGCGAATCAGCTCGGACAGTGTCTCCACCATTTTAAACGTGGCGCCGGCCAGCCCGATAGCGCCGATGATTCCAGTTCGATCAAAAACAGGCGCGGCGACCGCCGTAAAGCCGATAAATGTTTCATCCTTATCTACAAAAAATCCGTCTTTACGAATGACGTGCAAACGTTCAAGAAATTGAAGCTTGTCCACGATCGTGTTCGGCGTATGGGCTTCCAATGGATATTTTTCGAGAATCGCCTTTGCTTCTTCATCAGGCAAGTACGCCATGATGGTCGTTCCAAGCGCCCCGTAGTGCAAAACGCGCCGGCGCCCGATGTATGAGCGGGGCTGAAAGCCGTCGTCGCTGTCGAGGCGGATGACATATTGCAAGCTGTCTTGTTGGCGCACCGCAAACAAAACGGTGTAGCCAGTTCGCGCCTGCAAGTCATGCAAAAACGGTTCCGCCTCGCGTCGCATGTCCAGATTTTCGAGAACGATTCCTCCGTATTCGAGCATCTTATAACCGAGGCGGTATACGTTTTCCTTTTGATCGTAATGGATTAGTCCTTGCGTTTCGAGCGTCCATAACAGGCGGTAAACAGTGGCTTTCGCTAGTTTAGTTTTCGCAACGATCTCTTCAATAGATAGGTCAGGACGTTCAAAACTAAAACAGTTCAAGATTTGAACTGCCCGTTCCACTGAACGAATCGTCTCCACATTTACCTTTCTCATGATTGTGCTCCTCTGCAGCGATTTTATCTCTGTCAATCATTGTAACATAAAGCGATCGTCGATGCCCAGGCGGGAGAGAAGATTGAATATTTTTTATGTATATTCTAAATAATTTGACAAGTATTTAAGTTTGTTATATTATTTAAAGTGTAAAATTGAATTGTCAATTCATTATATGAATCGAAAGGAGAGGGAACGATGGCGGATACGAAAATGAAAGCGCTTGAACGGCTTAATGAAGAGTTGGAAAAAGTGTATTTAGGTCCATTGTGGGAAAAACTCGGTAAAATGGTGACGCCCGAGCCCGATCATGAAGTCGTTCCTTACTTGTGGAAATGGGAGACGATCCGCAAGCATTTGTTGGAGGCTGGGGAGTTGCTTCGCTTAGGGAGAGAGAGCGAGCGTCGAGTCGTTTATTTGCAGAATCCATCACTATTGAAACGAGGTCTAATCGGTTATTCAACCAACACGCTGTATGTTGGGGTGCAACTGTTGTTGCCGGGCGAAGTGGCGCCCGCACATCGCCATAGCCAATCGGCGATTCGATTCATTATTGAAGGTGAAGGGGCTTATACGGCTGTCGATGGCGAACGAACATATATGGAGCGCGGGGATTTGATTTTGACACCAGCATGGACGTGGCATGATCACGGTCACGAAGGAACGGAACCGGTCATTTGGATGGATGGCCTCGACGTCGGATTGGTGAGAAATTTTGCCGGCTCGTTCTTTGAACCGTATTCCGAAGATGTATTCCCGGTTGTCGGCCCTCACAACGGTTCAACGTTCAAATATGCAACGGGAGCGCTGCGTCCGGTTTCCGAACGGAAGCGAAAGGGCTACCCATCTCCGTTAATCGCCTATAAATGGAAAACGACGAAACAAGTACTTGAGAATTTATCCAAACTTGATCCTGATCCCTATGACGGTTATGCGGTCGATTACATCAATCCATTGACAGGGGGGCCAGCAGATTTGCGTATTGGGACAACGATGCAAAAATTAACTCCTGGTATGCACACGAAGGCGCATCGCCATGTCCACAGCGTCGTGTATCACGTTCTTGACGGTGAAGGATACACGATCATCAACGGAGTCAAATTTGAATGGGCGAAAGGTGATTTCTTCATTTTACCGCCTTGGAGTTGGCATGAGCATGTCAATACAGGAGAGGGAGACGCCCATTTATTCTCCATTAATGATCTGCCGATTATGGAGAAGCTTGATTTGGAGAGGGAAGAGGAGTATGACAAAAACGGCGGCTATCAATCTATCATTGATGTATACGAGCCACTCTCACAAGTCTAACATATATACCGTTTTCTCAAGGTGTGCCTAGCGATTTTAAACGATCAAGATGATTTGCGTCTGCATGCACCAATCAAAAAGAGGAGGTTGTACGGTTGAAGGGCCAAATGCCGAATATGGTGCAGGACATTGTTGAACACGCAGCGGTTCGTTATGGGGAGAAGCCCGCCATAATCGATGGTGAGCATGCATTGTCTTTTGCGGAAGTAAACGAACGGTCTTTGCGACTGGCTGGGCGGTTGAGAGATTTAGGTGTGCAAAAAGGCGACGCCGTGGCCGTGCAGTTGCCGAACAGCTGGGAGTTTGCGGTGGCCCATTTAGCCTTGGCGCGTCTTGGAGCCATCATGGTGCCTGTGAATTTAGTGTATCGACAAAAAGAGCTGTCGTTTATGTTTTCGTTTGCCCATGTAAAAGCGGTCATTGCCATTGACGAATGGAAAGGATTCGATCATGCGGAAATGATGGAATCGCTTCGGCAGACGATTCAGACGTTGCAACATATCATCATCGTTGGGGAAAGAAAGCGGCCCGATCACTATAGTTTCGGGGAGATGTTGACAGGCAGCGGGCTTTCGGTGGATCGCGGCGAGGTTTCTCCGGACGATCCAATGATGATGATGTTTACATCGGGAACAGAGTCTGATCCAAAAGCAGTCATCCATACGTATGAGACGTTTATTCCTGCCCATTTGCACAATGGGCGGGAATACGGATTGACAGGTGATGACATCATGCTTTGTTTGACGCCGATGAGCCATATGTTTTCCTTACCGATGATTTTAATGGGCCTTTATAGCGGAGCTGCTCAAGTGATGTTATCGCAATTTTCGGTTGAGCGTGTTTTAGATGTTTTCAGCCAGTACGGAGTAACCTTTTGTGTAGCCGCACCTGCCCATTTGATTGATATATTAAAGGGAACGGATGAAACAAAAGCATATCCATCAAAACTACGTCTTGTCTTAACCGGGGGGACAAAAATCCCGCCTTGGATGGTCGAATCGTTCCGTCAGCGTTTCCGTTGCAGCATCGTCGCCCAATGGGGGATGACGGAAATTGGAGCAGGATCGTTTACGCGGCCGAATGATGCGCCACATCTTGCTTCCGATACAGTCGGCCGGCCGTGCCCGACGGGGGAAATCGTCATTTTTGATGAGAACCAAAAGCCGCTGCCAAATGGGCAAGTAGGGGAGATTGGTTTTCACGGTCGTTCGCTGTTCAAAGGGTACTATAAAAATGAAGCTGCGACTCAGCAATTCATGACCAAAGACGGTTTTTTCCTCACTGGGGATTTAGGATGGAAAGATGAGGAAGGCTACGTTCATTACGTCAGTCGAAAGAAGGACATTATCAACCGTGGCGGACTGAAAGTGCATGCGGCGGAAATTGAGGAAGTGTTGCTTTCGCATCCGCATATTCGCCAAGCGGCAGTGATCGCAATTCCGGACGAACGGCTTGGGGAACGCGGCTGTGCCATTGTATCCTTGAAAGAAGGAACGGCATTTTCTCTTGAAGACATGCAGCAATATTTGCTTAAGGCAGGAATGGCAAAATATAAACTACCTGAATATTTGAAAATCATTGATGAATTGCCGACGACAGCATCGGGAAAAGTGAGCAAAGGAATGTTACGCAAGCAATATGTGCAGATAGAAGTTAATAAGTAGAGAAAAGGAGTGGATGCACCATATGAAAATAGCGTTGTTTAACGATTTTCAGCTCGGAGTTATTGTCGGTGATGTCATTTATGAAGTTGGGAGCCGATTGTTCGGCCGCCTTTATCAAGGTGTCGGTTTCTGTCCAATGACGCAGCTAATTGCCGAGTTTGACGCCTATCGTCCAGAAATCGAAAACCATCTGCATGAGTGCCCGGCTTATGAGTTAGCAGATGTTCGGCTGCGCCAGCCAGTGAAAAAACCGGGGAAAATCGTCGCCGCTCCCGTCAACTACGTGTCCCACCAAAAGGAAATGAAAGTGGAGCATACGGCAAGAGGGCTCGGCTTTTTCTTGAAAGCGCCTTCTTCCATCATCGGGCCTGGCGACACGATTGTTTTGCCTGATCCGAACCGCCGTTTCGACCATGAGCTGGAATTCGCATTTGTTATCGGAAAGACTGCGAAAAACGTCAAGGCGGAAAATGCCTACGACTATATATTTGGCTACACCGGGTTGATCGATGTCACGCTGCGTCCGGATGATGTGCATCATGAGGAACGGTGTTTGCGCAAATCGTTCGATACATTCACCCCGATGGGGCCGTGGATCGTGACGAAAGAGGAAATTGCTGATCCAAACAACGTCAGCATGGTGCTAACAGTCAATGGCGAAGTTCGGCAACAGGTCAACACAAAGGAAATGATTTGTTCTGTCGCCGAGTTGGTGGAAATTTATTCGCACATTATGACGCTTGAACCGGGCGATATCATTACGACAGGAACACCGGATGGCGTTGGACCGATTCATGATGGGGATGTCATCCATATGGAAATCGAGGGAGTCGGAGGATACTCCGTTCATGTTGCCTTAGCCTCTAATAAGGCTGTATTGCGGTAAACGAGGGAGGAATGGTTTATGGAGAAAGGTTGGCAGCGGTACCATACCATATGGCTAATGCTCTTTTTAGGCTGGGTTGTTTCTTACATTGATCGGACGTTAACAGGACCTGTTGTTACGTGGATGATCGAAAACAAGGTCGAATTTTTAGCGGAATCGTCCAATCCCCACGCGCTTGGGGGATTGCTTGGCAGCCTGTTTTTTGCTGGGTACATGCTCACACAATTCCCCGGCGGATATTTCGGCGACAAGTTTGGCTATCGTGTCATTGTCGTCATCAGCATTGTATGGGCCGGTGTGACGACGCTGTTGACCGGGTTAGTCGGTGGCTTGGTAGCGTTTATCGCCTTACGTGTGCTTACCGGGCTTGGGGAGGGCGTCTTTTATTCGAACGACCGCTCCTTGATCACCCAAGTGACGCCGCCGGAAAAAGTCGGGCTTGGGATGGGCGTCGTATTGACCGGTCTGACGCTCGGATTAACGATCGCAACAATTGCCACCCCATACGTCGTTCAGTTGTTTCAGCCGCTGATGGGGACGCATGCATGGAAAGCGCCGTTTTTGCTTATGGGGGTGGTTACGTTAGCGGTTGGTGCGATGATGTACAAGTGGATGAGACCAGTTAATTTCATGACCCAGTCGGAGTCTTATGGTCCACCGGTAAGCAAGTTGTTGCAAACCTCTCTCTTGTTCTTGGTCACTATTATGGCTTTATATTATGCCACGAATGCTATGCAATTATCGCCAGCGATGATCGGCCTCGTTTTGACGGCGCTGGCGGTGCTGTATATCGCGTATATTTATAAAACAAAGAGTGAAGAAGTCGGGCCGATCCTAAAAAGCCGCAACTTGTTGCTTTTATATCTTTCGTTCATTCCAGTATTATGGCATCTATGGTTTTACGGCTTTTGGTCAGTGGCGATTGTGCAAGATTTCGGGGGAGGCACGCTCGTTTCAGCGGCATTGATTGCTTCATTTAATGCTATTGCAGGTCTAATTGGCTTTCCGCTTGGGGGAAGATTAGCTGACCGATTTGCTGATGCGGCCAACGGAAAACGTAATGTATTGGCAGTGTTGACGGGGCTGCTGACTGTCTTCATTTTCATCTTTGCCTTTTATGTCATGTCAGGGGGGAGCAATCCGGCAATCATGTCTCTTATTCTATTTACTTCCGGGGTGTTCTTTTTCGCACTTCAACCGGTCAACCATGCCCTTACAGCCGATTTTGCCCCGCCAAAACATAAAGGTGCGGCGTTTGGGATGCTGAATTTGTTCTCCGAAATTGGAGCGTTATTAGCGCCGGTGATTTCGGGGGCCATGCGCGATCATTCAGGAAGTTGGGGAAGTGCATTGTTGCTTGATGGTATTTTAATGGCAGCCAGCTTACTGCTTGTCATCGCTGTAAAGCCTAGTTTAGAAAGTAGACTAACTACTGCAATAAACGCTCAAGAAACAGATGTAAACCACTGACGTTGACGAAAGGAGATATTTGTATGACAGAAAAAACGAATAGACGCTCTGTCCTCGTTGTCGGAGCCGGGCCGATCGGATTAACCGCTGCGTTGGCGCTCCGTCATTTTGGGCTTCCCGCGACCATATTGGAAGCGGAACCAAAAGATCGTCTCCGTCCGGGGAGCCGGGCGATCTACTTCCATAAGGCGACGTTGCAGCATTTAGAGGATATTTTCCCCGGGTTAGGCAAGACATTTGCCGAACACGGCGTCGTATGGCCGATCAAGCGCACGTTGTTCCGCGGCAAGGAAGTGTATATGAAGCGATATCCAGCTCCTGATCCGAACGCGCTTCCGCCGTTTACAAGCTTGCCGCAAGTCGAAGCAGAAAAATTTTTGTATCAAGCCTGCCTTGAGTCGGGAGTCGAGTTTGTCTGGGAGGCACCGGTTGCCGATGTCAAAACCGATGAGGAAGGTGTTGGGGTCATCACCCAATCGGGCGAGCGCTGGGCGTGCGACTATTTGATCGCCGCCGACGGGGCACGTTCGACAGTCCGCCAATCGGTCGGCATCGAAATGGAAGGGCCGCGAACGAAAGACTACTTTGTCGTCGTTGATGTCAAAGAAGATGAAAAGGATCCGCTGCCGCTTGAACGGGTGTTTCACTACCAACATCCGGCTGTGGACGGGCGCAACGTTCTCTTTGTGCCGTTTGCCGGCGGATGGCGCATTGATTTGCAGCTGCTTGACGGTGATGCCCCCGAACAGTTCGGCAGTGTTGACGGCGTGAAACAATGGTTGCCAAAAGTGATGCCGGCAAAATATGCCGACCGCATTACCTGGGTGTCAACGTATCGTTTTTTCCAAGTTGTTGCTAAGTCGCTTACCGATCATCATCACCGTGTGCTGTTGGGTGGCGAAGCCGCCCACCTGTTCGCCCCGTTTGGCGCCCGCGGCATGAACTCTGGTGTGCCGGATGCGATTATGGCGGCCAAGGCGATTCAGACAGCACTTCAGGCCAACACGCGTGAAGAAGCAAAAGAAGCCATTGCCGCAGCTGCCAATGAGCGCCTGATCGCGGCGCGATACAACCGCGATTGTGCGGGGATTGCGTTAGAGCACATTCAAGGAACGGACCCAGCGATCAATATGAAACGGGAAGTGGCCGCTTCATTGGCGCCGATTTTGCCGCGCCTTGGCAAGTGGCTCGATGAAGGGCCGTACGGGCCGAAATCGGGACCGCCGCAGCTGTCGACAAAATATTGAAAGGAGGAGGAAAGGGATGGATTATCATTTTCAGGTGCGTTGGGGAGACACAGATGCGGCGGGGATTGTCTTTTACCCGAATTTTTATAAGTGGATGGACGAAGCGACGCATCATTTTTTTGCTGAACTTGGCTATCCAACAACAATACTATTTGAACAGAAGATAGGATTGCCGATTTTGGAGGCCAAATGCCAGTTTCGCTTCCCGTTAGTGTTTGGTGGAGAAGTCCGTATTTGTTCAGCGATTACGGAATTACGAGAGAAGGTATTTCAAATTGTCCACGAGTTTTATGAACGTGAAACAGTGGTTGCTGTTGGATATGAGATGAGAGCGTGGGCATCATTTGCTGATGGGAGGCCAAAAGCTGTTCCGATTCCTACCGAAGTGAAACAAGTTTTGGTTGAACGGTTGTCTTTTCGTTCGGTAGAGTCTCAGACGTAGTTCTAAAACAACTAGGAGGAGAATCATGACTACGTTGTTGCAGATGGAAAAAGAGAAATATGGACCGCGGACTGAGCAAGTGATTTCCGTCCTTTCCGGATTGTTAAACATGGATTGGTTTGTCAATGCAGGTACTCCACATTATCGGAAAGAGGTAGAAGAAGCGATTCATGAATGTATGGATAGCTTTCATTTGAAACAATATCGTATCCATTGGCTAGAGGAAGGGATGGTTGTTCCTTCTTTAGCGAAAATAAACTTGGCGAAAAGCCCGTTATGGCGCTCTTTGTTTCCCATCCCGGAACACATGAAGCAAGCGGCGGCCACTGCAGGGAGAGAAGGATATTTGACCAGGATGGTCGATGAAATTCCAGCTCATTTATTCCATAATTGTTTTGATGCGGCGTATCGTGTTTTCCATCAATACGGCTCATCAGTGGTAAAAACGGCTGTCTGCTCGGTCATGTATATCGGGGGAATGGCCTGTGCTTGGGAATCTGTTAGCGACCTTGACGGATGGGGATCCAATCCGTTTCGTACGCTGTTGCGTGTATTTGAGTACGGGCATTGGCTGTTAGGCATGGATGATGAACAATTGTATCTATTTTAGACGGCGCATAGCCGCAAGCAAAGGGGACGAGATGAACATCCGTCCCCTTTGGTTTTCCGTACGCCCGGCATGGGTGCGACGCTATAGGGTGAAAGTCCCGAACGGGGGCTGGCGAGCGCCTACCGTTAGCTGAAGGCAAGGGTGTCCACCGCGAGGTGGAATCTGAAGGAAGCTGGAGGCAAACACTTGACCTGAGGTACACGAACCCAATGGGAGGCCGCCATAGTCGGACGAGTCTGCGGAACAAGACGAAGTCCTAAGCCGCCAAGGGCTGTGGAGGTAGATTGGGCAGGTGCATGAGTGGAAAGTGTCCATCCTTATCCGGGGAGGCCTGTACGACATGCCTTCTGAAGATGGCAACCAGAGTCGAAAGGCTCTGCTGAACGTACAGGAGTCAGCAGAGGCCATAGTACTGGAGTAAGGGACGCCTGAAACAGGAAGGGCCGAACGTCAACTCAGGGATGAATCAGACTCTTTCGAGATGTTGCGTGTCGAAGCAGAATTCCTTTCGGAACTCATCGGAGGAAGCAAGGGTGAAGCCTGGAGGGCCTCCGGTCGAGGGCTGAGCGCAACCCGGCAAGACCTGAATCTCATCCCGCGGAAGGAGAAGATCACGATGGCTTTGTTGGAACGCATCTTAGCGAGAGACAACCTTATCACGGCGCTCAAACGGGTCGAAGCGAACCAAGGAGCACCGGGAATCGACGGAGTATCAACCGATCAACTCCGTGATTACGTCCGCGCTCACTGGAGCACGATCCGCGCCCAACTCTTGGCGGGAACCTACCGGCCGGCGCCTGTCCGCAGGGTCGAAATCCCGAAACCCAACGGCGGCACACGGCAGCTAGGCATTCCCACCGTGGTGGACCGGCTGATCCAACAAGCCATTCTTCAAGAACTCACACCCATTTTCGATCCAGACTTCTCCCCTTCCAGCTTCGGATTCCGTCCGGACCGCAACGCCCATGATGCCGTGCGGCAAGCGCAAGGCTACATCCAGGAAGGGTATCGGTACGTGGTTGACATAGATCTAGAAAAGTTCTTTGACCGTGTCAATCATGACATCCTGATGAGCCGGGTAGCCCGAAAAGTCAAGGATAAACGTGTGCTGAAACTGATCCGTGCCTACCTGCAAGCCGGCGTTATGACGGGAGGAGTGAAGGTGCAGACGGAGGAAGGGACGCCGCAAGGCGGTCCCCTCAGCCCCCTGCTGGCGAACATCCTTCTCGATGATTTAGACAAGGAATTGGAGAAGCGAGGATTGAAATTCTGCCGTTACGCAGATGACTGCAACATCTATGTGAAAAGTCTGCGGGCAGGACAACGGGTAAAACAAAGCATTCAACGGTTCTTGGAGAAAACGCTCAAACTCAAAGTAAATGAGGAGAAAAGTGCGGTGGACCGCCCGTGGAAACGGGCCTTTCTGGGGTTTAGCTTCACACCGGAACGAAAAGCGCGAATCCGGCTCGCCCCAAGGTCGATTCAACGTCTGAAACAACGGATTCGACAGCTGACCAACCCAAACTGGAGCACATCGATGACAGAACGAATTCATCGCGTCAATCAATACGTCATGGGATGGATCGGGTACTTTCGGCTCGTCGAAACCCCGTCTATCCTTCAGAACATCGAAGGATGGATTCGGAGGAGGCTTCGACTCTGTCAATGGCATCAATGGAAACGGGTCAGAACCAGAATCCGTGAGTTAAGGGCGCTGGGACTGAAGGAGACAGCGGTGATGGAGATCGCCAATACCCGAAAAGGAGCTTGGCGAACAACGAAAACGCCGCAACTCCACCAAGCCCTGGGCAAGACATACTGGACCGCTCAAGGACTCAAGAGTTTGACGCAACGATATTTCAAGCTCCGTCAAGGTTGACGAACCGCCTAGTGCGGACCCGCATGCTAGGTGGTGTGAGGGGACGGGGGTTAGCCGCCCCCTCCTACTCGATGTTATGGCAAGTCTAAGAAAGCTTGGATGGATTCGAGGCTTGGTTGCACAGGCGGCCATTGCGATAAGTCAAACGGAAAATCCGATCCTGGCAACACTCGCTCTTGACCGACGAGATCGATCAACAGTTCGAGCGCTCGGCTGTCCCAAAGAACGGTGTCAAACCAAAAGCGGCGCAAATAGTCGAGCGGCGGGGCTTGCAGTGAAGATGCCACCGGTCGCCATACGTCATACCCTTTCTGTAGCCGTCCGATTTGATAGGGAAGAAAGCCGCCGCCATGGGCCAACAAAATGCGGACGTGCGGGTAGCGATCGAGCCAGCCGCCAAGCAGCAAGTCAGCAGCGCAAACGGTCGTTTCCCAAGGGACGCCAATCAAATTCGTCATTCGTCGTCCTCTCAGGCGTGGGTCGTCGCAAAGAAGCGGATGAATGAACAGAATGGCGCCTAGCGTATCTGCTTCTTCCCAAAATGGAATAAATGACTCGTTGGTGAGGAGCTTCTGCCCGACAGATGGGCCGATGATTGCCCCTTTTAACCCGTTTTTCATCGCTCGCCGCAATTCTAAAGCCGCCTGTTCTGGGGCGTTGAGCGGCACGGTCGCCAAGGCCGACAAGCGATCAGGATGGATTGAGGCCAAGCGCCGCAGTGCATCGTTATAAAGGCGCGCCAATTCGGCGGTGACGGCGGTTTCCACGTCATATAAAAACAACTGCGGAATGGGAGAGAGGAGCGAATGGGAGACGCCCGCCCGCCGCTGCGCCTCAAGATAAGCAGGTAGATCGATGAATTCCTCCTTTAGGCGAAACCCCCACTGATGGTTGATGGTCAACATCTTTTCCTTGTCATCCCAATGAACAGGGACGTGAGTTTGTTCTTCTTTCAGCCACTGTATCACTTCGGGTGGAATGAAATGCGTATGGACATCAAAACATTTTTCCATTGCTTTTTCTCCTTTCTAGAAAAGTTGGTGAAAAACAACGATCTCTTGAAAATCATCGGTTCGTGAATGCAACCAAAGGCTTTTTCTGCGCTGTTTTTCAATTAGAGAAAGTCTTTTATTGGAGCGTTTTCTCTGTTAAATCACCGGCTCTCTAGATCATTATGTCAGCTGCCTCGTTGACGAGGGCGGCGGCCAGTAGCCGAGTTTTTCCGAAATCTCATTCGCCGCGCGTTTCACTTTGGCGATGACCCCAGGATTGTATGGATGAAAGCGGTGAACTGGTCCGATCACGCTGAGTGCGTAGGCGACTTTTCCGGTGTAGTCGCGAATCGGCACCGCGATGGAAGCGACCCCTTCACGGAGTTCCTCGATGCTGATGGCATAGCCTTGACGTCGAACGGCGTGCAATGCCTCGCGCAACACGCGGGGATCCGTCATCGTGTTCAACGTGAATTGGGTCAATCCATGCTGGATGTATGCCTCAATGTCCTCCTCTTTTTGATGGGCAAGCAACACTTTGCCTGAGCTTGTGCAATGAAGCGGGTTTCGTCGACCGACGTGTGAAAGAGCTTGAACAGGCTGCCGGCTTTCGACCCGATGGATGTAGATCACGCTCTGGTCGTCAAGCATAGCAAGGTGAGCTGTTTCTTCCAAGTCATCGACTAACTTTTCTAGTATTGGCTGCGCTTCCCGGTTGATTTCTAGATGGGATGTCAACACCGTGTTCAGTTGCAAAATGGTCAAGCCAAGCCGATATTTTTGCGTTTCCGGATCTTTCGTGACGAACCCTTCGCTGGCCAATGTGTGAAGAAGACGGCTGACTGTGCTTTTTGACAATCCAAGGGAAGAGGCTAATTCCGTCACTTTTTTCTCCGGTTCATCCAAGGAGAAGCTACGCAAAATGCGGAGAGCATTTTTGACGGATGAAAGCAAATAGTCTTCTGCAGTGCGTGCCATCGAATCTATCTCCTTTTTCATGGTTTCATATGAAAGAACAATATCTCTTATATCATAACATACAAATAGAATTTTTCAGATATTTTGAAAGTAAAAATAAAAAATTTTTTATTGTTTCATATATAAGAACAATGATGTTGTATATGGGACGATAAGTTATTATGATGAGTATAAGAGATTTCTAATTTTTTGATTTCTATGTTCTTGACGAAGGAGGAAATCATGAATGAAAACCGAAGTGATCGCTCTTGAGAAAGTGAAAGCGTTTGACTGCCAACATTTCATCAACGGGCGGTTTTTGCCTTCGCAAAGCGGCAAGACGTTTCCAAATATCAATCCCGCCACGGGGGAAGTGATCGGCACCGTCTGCGAAGGGGGGAAAGAAGAGATTGACCTGGCAGTGGCCGCTGCAAGAAGAGCGCTGGATGGTCCATGGAAGCGGATGACGACTGGGGAGCGGATCGCGGTTTTGCGGCGTATCGGTGATCTCATTTTAGAGCGCAAAGAGGAACTGGCTCGCCTCGAGTCGCTTGATACGGGAAAGCCATATTCGCTCTCCCTCACGTTGGATATTCCGCGGGCGGCGTATAACTTTCACTTTTTCGCCGACTACTTGCGTTCGGTCGGCACGGAAGCGTATCAGACGGACGAGGTGGCCATCAACTATTCGATCCGCCGACCGGTTGGGGTCGTCGGGTTGATCAATCCATGGAATTTGCCGTTACTGTTGTTAACGTGGAAGCTCGCCCCGTGTTTGGCCGCTGGGAATACAGCCGTCATTAAGCCGGCGGAATGGACGCCACTCACCGCAACCGTATTGGCGGAAATTTGCAAAGAAGCCGGGGTGCCGGATGGTGTTGTAAATGTCGTTCATGGGTTTGGACCGGATTCCGCGGGATCAGCGTTGACCGAGCACCCGGATGTTGACGCCATTACGTTCACAGGAGAGACAACAACAGGAAAAGTCATTATGGCAGCGGCGGCGAAATCGTTGAAAAAGCTGTCTTACGAGTTGGGAGGGAAAAATCCGAACATCATTTTCGCCGATGCGGATTTGGACGAAGCGATCGAGACGACGTTGAAATCGAGTTTTATGAACCAAGGAGAAGTGTGTCTCTGCGGGTCGAGAATTTATGTGGAACGGTCGATTTATAAACAATTTTTGCAAAAGTTTGTGGCAAAAACGAAAGAACTCGTTGTTGGCGATCCGTTTGATCCGAAAACAAATGTCGGCGCGCTCATCAGCGAAGAACATTACGAGCGAGTGATGGGCTACATCGAGCTGGCAAAGGAGGAAGGCGGGCGCATTTTAACAGGCGGAAAGCGGCCGGACGGGTTGGATCAAGGATATTACCTCGAACCGACGATCATCGTTGGCGTTCATCGCAACTGCCGCATTGTCCGAGAGGAAGTGTTTGGCCCAGTTGTCACTGTCATGCCGTTTGACGAAGAAGAAGAAGTGATCGCCCAAGCAAACGACACACACTACGGGTTGAGCGCAACGATTTGGACGAATGATTTGCGTCGGGCGCATCGGGTAGCGGCGCGCATTGAAGCGGGAATCGTTTGGGTCAATACGTGGTTTTTGCGAGATTTGCGCACGCCATTCGGAGGCATGAAACAAAGCGGCATTGGGCGTGAAGGAGGCATGCATAGCTTTGAGTTTTACAGCGAGTTGACGAACATTTGCATTAAGCTTTAGCTGCGATGGATGAAAGAGGTGATAATGGTGAAGAAGTGGGACGATTATGCACAGCAGCTGCTGGCTGCGGAGCGGGAGAGACAGCCTCTCGCTCCTCTTACCGCCATGGATTCTGCATTGACGGTTCACGACGCTTATCAAATTCAACTTCGGACAATCGAACAAAAAGAAAAAGAAGGTCGACGGATTGTCGGCAAGAAAATCGGATTGACCTCTAAGGCGATGCAGCAGCTGCTTGGGGTTGACCAACCGGATTACGGCCATTTGCTTGATGATATGGCGGTGGAAAACGGCGGGGTTGTTTCGTGGGAGCGGGTGCTGCAGCCAAAGGTGGAAGCAGAAATTGCGTTTGTCTTAAAACGTGACTTAGTTGGCCCGCGCGTGACTGTCATTGACGTGCTGCTGGCGACGGATTATATCGTTCCGGCACTGGAGATCGTTGACAGCCGCATTGCCGATTGGAACATCCGTCTTGAAGATACAATCGCCGATAACGCTTCATCGGGACTTTACGTTTTGGGGGAAAAACGGTTGCCTGTCCATGCCGTTGATGCCGCGCAAATCGGCATGGCGCTCTACCGAAACGGTAAGCTGGCCAACACTGGAGTCGGAGCCGCGGCGCTCAACCACCCTGCTTTTTGCGTCGCCTGGCTGGCGAACAAGCTCTATGAATATGGAAAAGAGCTGAAGGCGGGGGAAGTTATCTTGTCCGGGGCCTTGTCGGCAGCGGTCAGCGCCGAGCCTGGCGATGGGTTTTCCGCCCGCTTCGCCCATTTGGGGGAAGTGCGGATCCAGTTTGCGCCATAAGCAAGGGAGGAGAGACCGTGGAGAAGATCAATGTAGCGATTCTTGGTTCTGGAAATATCGGGACCGACTTGATGTTGAAACTCGAGCGTTCGGATATGTTGCAGTTGACGACGGTGATCGGGATCGATCCGCAGTCGGAAGGGCTGCGTATGGCGAGAGAGAAAGGGTATCGCGTCATTGACAGCGGCATCCAGGCGTTTTTAGAACACCCAGAATGGGCTGATTTCGTCTTTGACGCGACGTCGGCGAAAGCGCACATCCGTCATGCCAAACTGTTGAAGCGGGCCGGGAAGGTCGTCTTTGATTTGACACCGGCGGCCGTTGGACCGTTTGTTGTGCCGCCTGTCAACTTAACTGAACATTTGGAAGAGACCAACATTAACTTCATCACATGCGGTGGACAGGCGACGATTCCGATTGTCCACGCCATTGGGCGCGTGCAGCCGGTTGCTTACGCTGAAATTGTCGCGACGATTTCAAGCAAAAGTGCAGGGCCGGGAACAAGAGCGAACATTGATGAATTTACGGAAACGACTGCTCGAGGGCTCGAAAAAATCGGCGGGGCGAAGCGCGGAAAAGCCATCATTATTCTCAACCCGGCTGAACCGCCCATTTTGATGAGAAACACAATATACGCACTTGTCGAAGGGAAGAAAGCAGCGGCGCGGGAAATTTGCGACTCGATCGAGGAAATGGTAGAAACGATCCGCTCGTACGTTCCCGGCTATCGGCTGCGCACGAGTCCGATCATTGAAGGAAATAAGGTGACGGTCATGGTTGAAGTGGAAGGAGCTGGTGATTATTTGCCGAAGTACGCTGGAAACTTGGATATTATGACCGCCGCTGCGGTGAAAGTGGCGGAGGAAGTGGCGAAACATCGATTGTCGAAGTTGTTGGCTGAGGAGGGGAAACGATGAAGCGAGCCATTACCATTACAGAAGTGGCATTGCGCGACGGCAGCCATGCCATCGCCCACCAATATACAACAAAACAAGTGGCCACGATCGCCAAAGCGCTCGATGAAGCGAACGTTCCGTATATTGAAGTGTCACATGGAGACGGTTTGGGGGGATCTTCGCTGCAGTATGGCTTGTCGCGGACCGATGAATTTGAGCTGATTGAAACAGCTGTGGCGGTTTGCCGGCAGGCCAAAATTGCGGTGCTTCTTCTTCCAGGCATCGGGACGGTCAAGGAATTGAAACAGGCCGCCCGCTTAGGAGCGAAAATGGCACGCATCGCGACCCATGTGACGGAAGCGGATATTTCGGCCCAGCATATTGCCGCGGCAAAAGAGCTTGGTATGGAAACGGTCGGGTTTTTAATGATGGCGCATATGGCGCCTGTCGAGGTGCTTGTTCATCAAGCGCAGCTTATGGAAAGCTACGGGGCGGACGTCGTCTATGTCGTCGATTCAGCCGGTGCTCTCTTGCCGCATGAAGTGAAAGAGCGCGTTCGTGCATTAAGGGAAAGCCTTGAAATTGAAGTCGGTTTTCACGCTCATAACAATTTATCATTGGCGATGGCCAATACATTGGCCGCGATTGAGGAAGGAGCGACGCGCGTTGACGGCAGTGTTCGCTGCCTGGGGGCTGGCGCTGGCAACACGCAGACGGAAGTGCTTGTCGCGGTGTTGGATCGGATGGGCATTCCGACCGGCATTGATTTGTATAAAATGATGGATTTAGCCGAGCAGCTTGTGGCGCCGATCTTGCCAAAAGCTCAGGAGATTACGCGTGACAGTTTGACACTCGGATATGCCGGCGTCTATTCAAGCTTCCTTCTTCACGCGCAGCGCGCCGCCCAAATGTTTGGCCTCGATGCTCGCGATATTTTAATTGAACTCGGCCGGCGAAAGGTTGTCGGCGGCCAAGAAGATATGATCGTCGATGTCGCTGCGGAAATGGCGCGTCCAAAAGCTGCTGTAGGAGAGGGGGGAGTACGGTGACTTCTCTTGACTATGAAAAACTCGCTATGGAGCTTCTGAACGCTGAGCATGAGAAGAGAGAAATTGTTCGCCTCACAGTCCAATATCCAAATATGACGGTCGAGGAAGCGTACGCTATACAAGAACAACTCGTGGCGATGAAACAGGAAGACGGCTATCGGATCATTGGCCCGAAAATGGGATTGACGAGCGCTGCGAAAATGGCGCAAATGGGGGTGAACGAGCCGATCTACGGGTATGTGTTCGATTATATGGTCGTCCCTAACGGAGGGACGGTGGCCATGAACGAACTGATCCATCCGAAGGTGGAAGCGGAAATCGCCTTCATTTTAAAAGAGGATGTCCAAGGGCCGAATATTGACGTGACGGACATTTTAGCGGCAACGGAGTATATCATCCCAGCGCTGGAAATTATCGATAGCCGCTATGCTAACTTCGAGTTTGCCTTGCCGGATGTGATTGCCGACAACGCTTCCTCATCTAGAGTCGTATTCGGAAGCCGCCTCGTTCCTCCCGTCTCCCTTGAACTCGACTTGCTTGGAGTGAGTTTATCAATCAACGGTGAAGGGAAGGCGTTCGGCGCTGGCGCGGCGGTGTTGGGGCATCCGGCCAACGCGATTGCAATGCTGGCCAACATGTTGTCCAGAAAAGGAAAAGGATTGAAAGCGGGGGAAATCATTTTAGCCGGAGCGATGACGGAAGCTGTCCGTTTTGTGGCAGGGGATGTTGTGTTTGCCCAGTTTGACCAATTAGGAACGGTTTCGTTCCGATCGACAGATTGATGAAAGGATGAGCCGCATGCCGATTGTTCATATTCATCTGCTCGAAGGAAGGCCGGAAGAAAAGATTAAAGAAGTGATTCGCGAAGTAACCGGTACAATCAGCGCTGTTTTAGGCTCGCCAAAGGAAAACGTGCGGGTGATCGTGTCAGAAGTGCCGAAATCTCATTGGGGTGTCGCCGGCATCTCAATGTCAGATAAACAACGAAAATGAAGAGGGGGAAAAATCACGATGAGTTTGGAATTAGCCATGCTTGTGCCGCATACGCCGAGAATGTGTTTTGAGGATCGAACTCCTGAGTTTCAACATGAACTCGTCAAAGGGATGCACGAAGTGGCGAAAATCATCGAGCAAGTCAAACCGGATACCCTTGTTTTGATTTCGTGCCATTGGATGTCAAGCTTCGACCATTTTGTCGATATCACCCCGAGACATAGGGGGGTATTGACCGCTGTAGAATGTCCGGACTTGATTGCCGATGTCCCTTACGATTATCCAGGGGATGAAGAGCTTGGCAAACAGCTAGTGAAGGCGGGGAAAGAAGCCGGGCTTCGGGTCGTTGAAGTCAATGACCCAACCTACATTTGGGATTACGGGACGGTCGTTCCACTTCGCTATTTAGCGCCGAATGAGGACATCGCCGTCATTAGTCTGTCGGTGACGTGGGCGGCCAACTTGGAGGAAACGTACACGTGGGGGCAAGTGATCGGCAAAGTGTTGCGTGAAAGCAAGAAAAAGACGATGTTTGTATGTAGCGGTGCGCTGGCGCATAATCTTGTCCGACGGCCCGAGGCGTTGCCGACATTGGCCGAGCAGGCTCTGGATCGGGAATTTTTGCAATACTTACAAAACAATAATGTGCGAGCCGCCTGGAACATGCTTCCACAATACGCGCGCGCAGCGGGTGTCGAATCCGGAGGGCGCCACTTGGCCGCCTTGCTCGGTGTCATTCAAGAAAACTATCAAAGCCGTTATTATGGCTATGGCCAATCATCCGGCAGTGGGAATGTAGTAATGACGTTTGAACCTGCTCCTGCTCAGTACAAGACGTTGTACGTCCCGCAACAGACTGCACAGCACTCGTGAAAATGGTTTCATTGGTTTCCCACTGAAAAAAACAAACTCGGTAAAAAACATTGCTTTTGGTTTTGTTTCATATAGAGGAGTACAGCGCTTTCATGTGCAACAACTTTTGCATTAATATAATAGTTGTAATCTTTTAAATATTTATAATATATCCTGTGGCATGTACTGGGAGGGATTTCAATTTTCTTGATTGGCGATCTGCTCATTTTACAAAAAATGAAAACGCTTTAATAACAAAGGGGGCGAGAAGAATGAAGAAAACGAAAGGATTTTGGAAACGAGCAACGGGGATGATGGCGATGGCCGCCTTGCTCATGACAGCGGGATGCGCGCAAAGCAACACATCGAGCGGATCCGGTTCGGATAAGAGTAATGGAGGAGATTCAGGGGGATCGGTCAAAATCGGTTTTATTCTTTCGCAAACCGGTACGTTTGCACCTCTGTCCGAAGGAATCGTCAACGGCTTCCAATTGTATTTGGAGCAGCATAACGGGATGCTCGGTGGGAAGAAGGTTGAAATGAAGGTGGAAGATGATGAAGCGAACCCACAGGTGGCTTTGCGTAAATATCGGCAATTAGTTCATGGGGAAAAAGCTGATATCCTTGTAGGACCGATTTCTTCAGCGGTTGCGTATGCATTGCGTGATGAAGTCGAAAAGGATAAAAAAGTGCTAATCGATGCCAACGCTGCTGGTGATGACCTCTCGTGGAGCAAAAAGAGCGATTACGTCTACCGCGTCTCGTTCTCGAACTGGCAAAACGGCAGCAGCACCGCGAAATATTTAGCAGAACAAGTCGGCAAAAAAGCCGTTATCCTTGCTCCGGACTATCCAGCTGGGAAGGAAGTGCTTCGGGCGTTCAAGGCTGCTTTTGAAGCGGCCGGTGGAAAAGTCTTGAAAGAAATTTATCCGAAGTTGAACACGAACGATTTCGCACCGTATCTTCAGCAGGCGTCAGCGGAAAAACCGGATTTCATTTACGCGTTCTTTACTGGAAGCGACGGCGTTCGGTTTATTACTCAGTATAAAGAATTTGGTTTGAAAGGGAAGATTCCGTTGACAGGTCCTCTGGAGTTTGGGGATGAGCTTTTGACTCAGCCCACTGGGCAAGCGGCTGAAGGCATCATTGCGGGGATCAACTATTCACCGTACTTGGACAATGAGCAAAATAAACAATTTGTTGAAGCTTATAAAGAGAAATATGGAAAATTGCCAAATATTTTTGCCGTCGAGGGATATGACTCAGCCGCGGCGATTGATCAAGCGATAAATAAAGCTGGAAGTTTAAACTCTCAGGATTTGATTAAAATCTTGAAAGGCATTTCTCTCGACAGTCCGCGTGGCAAAATTACGATCGATCCGGCAACACATAACCCAATTCAAAATTTCTATATTTCAAAAAATGTTTTAAAAGACGGTGTAATCGTTCCTCAAATCATGGAGACGGTAGAGAATGTCAAGATGCCCGAGGCTTCGCCATTTTAATTTATCAACAAGGAGGAGATGGTCGTCTCCTCCTTTCCAAAAAACGGAAATCGAACTAAAAAATTTAGAAAAAAGGTGGGATGAGAGGTGTCCGCCATTCTAGCGCAGTTGCTGACAGGAGTGGCCTATGGGATGCTCTATTTCATGATTGCCGCTGGTTTGACGATTATCCTTGGGGTCATGAATGTCGTGAATCTTGCCCATGGAACGCTGTTTATGCTTGGCGCTTATATTGCGTTTACTTTTATCAATGATGAACTGAACTTTTGGATTGCCTTGCTTCTAGCTGTTTTTCTGACAGCCGTATTAGGATTAGCGCTGGAAAAATGGCTGATTAAGCCTGTATATGGCAAAGAGCTTGAACAGGTGTTGCTGACCTTTGGGTTAAGTTTTATCATTGCCGATGCTGTTGAATGGATATGGGGCACGGAAATGCATACACTTCCAACACCGGATTTGTTGAGCGGTTCATTATCCATTGGAAGCACGGAGTTTCCGTTGTATCGGCTGTTTGTTGTTTTGGTTGGGTGTCTATTGGCTTGGTTGCTATGGTACTTGGAAACGAAAACACGTATTGGAGCGATTATCCGCGCGGGTGTGGACGACCGCGCCATGGTTAGCGCCCTTGGCGTCAATGTTGGACTTGTGTTTACCGGAGTGTTTGCCTTTGGAGCGGCGCTGGCAGGATTAAGCGGTGTATTGGGCGGGCCATTGATCGGCATGTATACAGGAATGGACAATGAAATTCTCGTCACGTCCCTTATTGTCGTCGTCATTGGCGGATTGGGTTCATGGAAGGGATCGTTTATTGGCGCGATTGCAGTCGGAGTGATTGAAACGCTCGGAAAAGTATGGTTCCCCTCTTTATCCATGTTGATGGTGTTTCTCATCATGATGATGGTCCTTATCGTCCGACCGCAAGGGTTGTTTGGAAGAGAGGTGGCATAGAGTGAAAAAGTTGTTGTTTGGTGCTGTTTTGTTGACCGCTCTTGTTTTCGCTATGCCGCTTGTTTTGTCAGATTTCGCGGTCAACTTGGCAACGGAGATTTATATTATGGCCATTTTTGCGATGAGTCTTGGGTTGATCATGGGCTATGCGGGAATGGTGTCGCTTGGGCACGCCGGTTTTTTTGGCATCGGTGCTTATACAGTGGCCGTGATCGGTCAGCATGTAGCAAATACATATTTGTTGCTTCTGCTGGCTGTGGTCATGTCTGGGCTTATTGCTTTAGTTACGGGCGCTGTGTTTATCCGTACGTCCAAGTTTTACTTTTTAATGATTACTCTCGCTTTTGGACAATTGTTGTATGTTTTGTTTTGGCAATTAAAGACTTGGACAGGCGGGGCAGACGGAATGTCCGTTTCCGCTGTCATGAATTTTGGGTTTGGGGAAATTGTATCTCCGAATGGTCTCTATTATGTCATGGGGCTCGCTTTTGTCATTTCTTACTTTTTTTTGCACCTGCTTGTTGAATCACCGGCGGGAAAGATTACGAAAGGTGTGATGGAAAATGAGGCGCGGATGAGCGCTCTAGGTCATAACGTTCGAGTCTATAAACTGCTCGTTTATACATTGTCTGGATCATTGGCAGGGCTGGCCGGTGCACTTTATGCCTATTTTAATGTATTTGTTTCGCCGGATTTGTCCAGTTGGATGTTTTCTGGGCAAGTGATGGTGATGGTGATTATCGGCGGAGTGGGTACGCTGCTTGGACCAGCACTTGGCGCCAGTGTCTTTATTTACTTGCAAAATTTTATGAGCACGTATACCGAACGATGGCCGATGATCATGGGAGTATTGCTTGTCGCTCTTGTTCTTGCTGGAAAAGGAGGGCTTATTCATTGGCTGCAGCACGGAAAGCGTCTTTTAGTTTCACGCAAACGGACTGGTGAGGCAGTTTCGCAACAGACGGTAAAAAAGGGGGAGGCTGTCCATTGAGTTTGCTTAGAGTAGAAAACATTAGTAAGTCGTTTAAAACGTTGCAAGTATTGCGCAACGTTTCTTTTGAGGTGAACCATGGGGAGCGCCATGTCATCATCGGCCCGAATGGCGCAGGGAAAACGACGCTTTTCCATTGCATAACGAACATTCTGCCTATTGACGCCGGTTCTGTGTATTTAGACGGAAAAGAGATCAGCAAACTTCCTGCCCATCATCTTGTCCATTTAGGCATGTCACGGACGTTCCAAAAAAACAACTTATTTGGCGACTTGACAGTGGAAGAAAATATTCATTTGGCGCTTGTAGCGAAAAAAGCGTATCGGTACGATGGTTTTTTACCACTCACCGTCCGGTCTGATATACGCAAGGAAACCAATGATATTTTGGAACAGTGGGAAATTTTCGATCGTCGTCATGTAAAGGTGAAACATCTTTCCTATGGGGAGCAGCGATTGCTTGAAGTGTTGTTGGCCATGGCCAGCAATCCGAAGGTTCTTTTGCTCGACGAACCGACATCCGGAATGTCGCCGGCGGAAACGGCGCAGACAGCGGCAATGATTCAAAATCTGCCTCGCTCTATAGCGATGGTGATTATTGAACACGATATGGATGTTGTCTTTGCCATTGCGGACCGCATCACAGTTCTGCACCATGGAGAAGTTGTTTTAAGCGGTTCACCAGATGAAATCAGAAATAACGAGATGGTCAAAGAAATTTACTTTGGAGGAGGAGCGAAACAATATGCTTGAACTCCAAGATGTCCACTCGTATTATGGAACGAGTTACATTCTTCAGGGAGTCAGTTTTTCTGTTCCGAAAGGAAAATGCGTCGCTTTGCTTGGGAGGAACGGAGCGGGAAAAACGACTACCATTCATACAATTGTCGGGTTGCATAAAGTGAAACGAGGAAGAATTCGATTTAAAAATCAACCGATCGAATCGCTTCCTCCCCACCAAATTTCCCGCCTCGGCATCGGTTTCGTGCCGCAGGGGAGAAGAATTTTTCCGTCTCTGACGGTAAAAGAAAACTTAACGATGCCGGCACGAAAAAGAAAGGAGAATAATGGGGGCAGCCATTGGGAGCTGGAGAAAATTTATGAATTGTTTCCCGTCTTGAAGGAACGGGAAAACAACTTAGGCACGCAGTTATCAGGCGGCCAGCAGCAAATGCTGGCGATTGGGCGGGCGCTTATGACCAATCCGGAGCTTTTGTTAATGGATGAACCGTCTGAAGGGCTGGCTCCGGTCATTATTGACCAGGTTGGGGAGATTATCGTTCAACTGAAAGAGGCAGGGTTGTCGATTTTAATTGTGGAACAAAACATCGCTCTTGCCTGCAAGGCAGCGGATGAAATTTTAGTCATGAACAAAGGAAAAATTGTATGGAGTGGTTCGCCGGATGAATTGATGGTCAATGAAGACGTCCAGCATAAGTATTTGGGGGTTTCGAGTTAGATATTTTTGATCAAAATTTAGGCTTGTTAGGTGTTATCCAAAGAAATTGATAAAGTTGCCATTACGGGGATGAGAGATCATCTGATAGCACTGTTTCCCAATTAAGAGTAGTCATACGATTTCTATATACATGCAACATGAAGAGTTAACTTCTCATTCATCCTGCACAACCCTAAGCGCTGCAGCATTTCCTCCGGACGTTCGTGGATGTAGTGGACAAACCGAGTAATGGCTTGAATGATATCGTTGCGATCCTTGTGAAATACATTGGCCATCACCGTATCTTTCCGCCATTTCCACAAGCGTTCAATCGGGTTCAGCTGTGGCGAATAGGGAGGAAGGTAAATAAAGTGAAAACACTGCCCTTCTTCCCGCCAAAACTCCTTGACCATTTTTTTGGCATGGTGAATGCGGGCGTTATCCAACACGAAGACTATGAGACGATCCGGATCGCGCTCTTTGAGCATTCTCAAGAAATCCAAGAACGTCGCGGCATGGGCAGCGGTCGTTTGATGAAGCACCGTTTCGCCATCGTGGATGTTGACCGCGTCAAACAGCGATACGTGGGCATGATGGCCGAACGTCGGCACTTGTTTTTGGCGGCCGACTTCCGACCATGTGGACCGCAAGACATGATAAGAGCGGATATGTGTTTCATCAAGGTATAACAAGACCGAATCAGGATCCATTAAGTTTTTTTATGAAGTCGATCTGTTTCTCAAAATGCTTTTGTCGATCTGGATCGCCTTTCGCCAATGTGTAGGTCGGCCGTGTCCATGACAGCCCTTTGCGGTGCAGGAGTTTTCGCAACGCTTCGCGGGAAATGCAAACACCGAAGTGCTTTTCAACATAGGATTGCAAGAGTTTGGTGTTCCACGCCGAAGCGACGTCCCATCCCAGTTCCACGGGAGTGGTGGTCAACACCAGCTGTTTGATCTCTTCCTGCTGTTCTTCGATGAGAAACGGCTCCCGCCCGGGTGCGAAATCCCGATGAAGCAAGAGCTCCAGACCGCCTTCGTTGAACAGCGACACATAATGGGAAACGATTTGTCGGCACACGTTGACCATGGAGGCCACCTCTTTGCCCAAATAACCTTCCATGATCAGGCGAACCGTCATCACCCGTTGGCGAAGAAGGGTGTTTTTGATTTTCCGTTCCTGTTTGCGAAGTGTCCGAGGTGTCCATCCGTGATCGTTGGTGATGTTGAGACGTCTCATGCAGAATTCCGCTCATTTTCCATGCCCTTCCTTAGGAGCAGTATAACCGGAGTGGGCACACTTATACGAAGGTTAACTTTTCAATGAGCATATATAGTTTTATTTCATATAGAGGAATATAAGGCTTTCATGAGCAACAATTTATTAATTAATATAATATTAATTATATTAATAATATTATGAATATTGTTTGTGCAATGTTAATTTAAATTGAAGGGGGTTAGAAAGTGTTCGATAAATATACTACCAGCACAGCTTTTTTAGAGGCTCTTCGGGAAGCTGGTGTGTCTTATATTTTTTGCAACTTAGGTAGCGATCATCCTGCGATTATAGAAAGTCTGGCAGAGGCTAGTCAGAAGGGAATTGAACTCCCTAAAGTGATCACTTGTCCACATGAAATGGTAGCACTTAGTGCGGCACATGGGTTTGCACAGGTTACCGGGAAACCTCAGGCCGTTATTGTGCATGTTGAATGTGGTACACAAAATCTTGGAGGAGCTATCCATAATGCGGCAAAGGGGAGAATTCCTGTGCTCATTTTTGCCGGTGCTTCTCCTTTCACACAGGAAGGAGAAATGGTGGGAAGCAGAAATGAGTTTATTCATTGGATACAGGATGTCTTTGACCAAAGAGGAATAGTAAGGGGATACGTTAAGTACAATAACGAAATTCGATCAGGAAAAAATGTAAAGCAATTGGTGCATCGGGCGTTACAGATTGCTCAAAGCGATCCAAAAGGTCCAGTGTATCTAGTTGGGCCTCGAGAGGTAATGGAAGAAGAAACTAGTAGGGTTACAGTTAATCTAGCATTGTGGGATCCTATCCGACCATCTGCTCTTCCCGAAGACGGAGTAAATGAAATTGTAAGTAGTTTAGTAAACGCTGATAATCCGTTAATTATAACATCATATTTAGGGAGAAATGTCAAAGCGGTAGATGAACTTATAGAGTTAAGCGAGCGTTTATCTATACCCGTCATTGAATCAGTTCCTAACTACATGAACTTCCCGAGCAGTCATTCTATGCATTGTGGATATTTGTGGAACTCACAAGATCAAAATGAACTATTGGTTAAAGCAGACGTTATTCTAGTCTTAGATAGCGATGTGCCATGGATTCCTTTAAAAAATAAACCATCGGAGCATTGTAAAATTTACTACATTGATGTAGATCCTTTGAAGGAACAAATGCCATTATGGTATATTCCCTCTCAGTGCTTTTTTAGAGCGGACTCTTTTACGGCATTGAAACAACTAAATCGGTTATTGAGGCAAACTCCTGTAAATTGGAAAACGGTACAGGAAAGATGTAAGCGAGTCGAGCGGGTTCATCATGAGCAACGAAAAGAATGGAAAGAAAAAGAATCGTATAGGGAGGACACTATTACCCCTGAGTATTTAACTGCGTGCATTAGAGAACTTGTTGATGATAATACGATTATCGTTAATGAAGGGATCTCGAATTATGAAACGATATATAGACATATTGGAGCAACAAAGCCTGGGTCTATTATTGGAAGTGGTGCAGGCTCACTAGGATGGAACGGCGGAGCTAGCATCGGAGTAAAATTGGCCTTGCCGCATAAGAAGGTCATTAACTTAACAGGAGATGGGAGTTATTTATTTAGTATCCCTTCCACTGTTCACTGGATGGCTAGAAGATATCAAACTCCATTTTTGACTGTTATATACAACAACAAAGGTTGGAAATCTCCTAAATTATCCACGTTAGGCGTGCATCCGAACGGGGTAGCGCGAAAAATAAATGAATTTTGGGTGAGTTTTGAACCATCAGCAGACCTGGCCAAAATTGCTGAGGCTGCCGGAGGTGCTTACGCTAGGACGATTAAAAAACCTGGTGAACTAAAAGATGCTTTGCAAGAAGGATTACAGGCGTTGGAAGAGGGGAGATCAGCTGTGCTAGATGTTCACCTTCCTTCTGTCCAGGAAGAAGTGTGACGTATAAGCAAAGCTTTCAGAGATATTTTTGTAATTAAGGGGATAATAGTTATTATTCTTATACGGCCTGGGGGGACTAGAATGCGCCGAGTTAATACATTAGAAATTGCGGCAGCTAGTAAATTTAACAAATTTCACCTGATGATCTATTTGTGGTGTTTTTTTGCAATTGCTTTTGATGGATATGACATTGCTTTATATGGAGTAAGTTTGCCTTTACTCATGAAAGAATGGAATTTGACAGTAGTTCAGGCTGGTGCTATAGGAAGCTATTCACTGATCGGAATGATAATCGGCGCATTAGTGTTTGCTCCTTTAGCTGATAAAATAGGAAGAAAAAAAGTGTTGGTCATATGTATGGTCATATTCAGTGTCTTTACATTTTTAGGCGGAGTAATTGATAGTCCTACTGCTTTTACTATTATGCGTTTTATTGCTGCATTAGGGATTGGTGGTTTACCAGCTAATGCCATTTCTTTAATGACAGAGTACTCTCCGAAGGCAAATAGAGCGGTTATTGTCGCCACAATGTACTGTGGATACTCTATCGGTGGGATCTTGGTGTCGTTGCTAGGAATATATGCGGTTCCGGAAGCGGGATGGAGAATTTTGTATTGGGTCGGTGGATTTCCACTGCTAGTTCTTCCGATTCTTCTAAAACAATTCCCGGAATCCCTTTCATTTTACATTTTGAAAAAACAAACAAAAAAATTGAGTAGCATCTTAAATCGTATAAATCCCCTTGGTAATTATACAGAAGAAGATGATTACTGTTTGGAAGAGATCCAAAATGAGTCCAAGGGATTTCCGATCAAAAAGTTGTTTGAAAAACAAAGAGCTGTTAGCACCTTTGCCTTTTGGATCGCTGTATTTAGTTGTTTATTAATGGTGTATGGCTTAAATACATGGCTTCCGAAAATTATGCAACAGTCGGGCTATGGTTTTTCTTCGGGATTGATATTCAATATAGTTCTATGTATAGGTCAGATTGTTGGTTCGTTGATCGGCGGCTTTTTGTCAGGAAAGCTCGGACATAGAAAAGTATTAGTTTCGATGTATATATTAGGGGCATTGTGTTTCGTAATTCTAGGAGTGACTTCAAACTTGTTTATGTTATACGTGCTTGTAGCTGTAGGAGGAGCATGCACAGTTGGTACTCAAAATTTAGCTAATCCTTATATCTCAGAATATTATCCTAAGGAAGCAAGGGCTACAGGAATTGGATGGGCGTTAGGAATCGGCAGGATTGGCGCCGTCGTAGCTCCTACGTTAATAGCCTTAATTTTATCGACAGGGCTTGCGCCACAAAAAACGTTTATAGTTTTTGCAGTTCCAAGTATAATAGGTGCTTTAGCTTTGCTTTGTGTTCAGGAGAGATTTGGGAGCTTTGATAAGGTAGGAAGTCCTAGTCATTTGAAACAATTGTCCCTTTAGGTATCAAGATAAGAACATATAACCTCATTAAAGTAGGGGTTTAAACTAAAGAAAATTAAATTCGACTTAAGTACACAATTTAACGGAGGAGTGAAAGAAAAATGGAACGTTACGAACAATGGAATAAAAGTTTTATCAATGGAGAATGGGTGGAAGGAGAAAGCAGCCGCACCTATGATATTTTGAATCCGTATGATCGGTCGGTTGTTGCCTCTGTCCCGCTAGCGACGGTCGAACAGCTTCACCGTGCGTTTGAAGCGGCTAGCGAAGCGCAAAAGGAGTGGGGGGGTTCCTCAGTTGCTCAACGAAAAGAAGTATTGCACAAGGCGATGGAATATTTACAAGCAAACCGTGAGGAGATCATCGATTTAATTGTCCGCGAAACAGGGGGCACTTTATTGAAGGCGAATGTAGAGTTTCATTTGGCTCTCGAGCTTTTCGAAGAGGCGTTGCATTATGTCGATGAAGTACGGACTGTGAGAGAGGTGCCTTCGAATATAGAGGGGAAAGTCAACTATATCTACCGGTTGCCATTGGGGGTGATTGCTTCTATTTCCCCTTTCAACTTTCCATTAAACTTATCGCTGCGCACGATTGTTCCTGCGATTGCCTTGGGCAATACCGTGGTGCATAAACCCGATATTCAAGTCGGACTCGTGGGGGGGGTGGTGATCGCTCGGGCGTTTGAGTACGCTGGGCTGCCGAAGGGGGTATTGAACGTTTTGTTAACCGACATTGATGAGATTGGCGATGAGATGTTGACCAACCCACATTCACGCCTTATCAGCTTTACCGGGTCGACGACGGTAGGCAGACGAATTGGTGAGATTGCCGGCAGACAGTTAAAACGAGTGGCATTGGAATTAGGGGGAAATAGCCCATTTGTCGTTTTATCCGATGCAGACGTAGATCAAGCAGTGAATGCAGCGATTTTTGGCAAGTTTATTCATCAAGGACAAATTTGCATGATCATCAACCGCATTATTGTTCATGAGAGCAAATATAACGAATTCGTCGAGAAGTTCGTGCAAAGAGCGGCTGCGCTTCCGTGCGGCGATCCGCGCGATCCGAGCACTGTGATCGGACCGATCATCAATGAAAAGCAGATGCAAAAGGCGTTACAAATGGTCGAAGAGGCAAAACGCGAAGGAATCCGAATGGCTTTAGAAGGAAAGCGGATCGGTAATGTGCTGACGCCGTATGTATTTGTTGATGTTGATCCAAGAAGCACGCTCGCCCAAACAGAGCTGTTTGCCCCCATTGCTGTGGTGATTAAAGCGAAAACAGACGAAGAGGCGATCGCTATCGCCAACCAAACGGAATACGGGCTCAGCTCCGCCATTTTTACAGGTGATGTTGAGAAAGGGAAGGAGTGGGCGCTAAACATTGACAGCGGCATGACTCATATTAACGATCAAACAGTCAATGATGCTCCGAATATTCCATTTGGCGGCAATAAAGCAAGTGGCTTGGGTCGTTTTGGAAACCCATGGGTGATCGATGAATTTACAACAGTGAAATGGGTGTCCGTGCAGACGAAGGCAAGAACGTATCCTTTTTAATTAAGGGAAAGCCCGGGAGATCGGGTTTAGTCGGATCTTCCGGGCTTTTTTGTGATGATATGGCAACTGCCCATCTTTTTGATCATTGATTGCACTTATTTAGCAAAGAGGAGGAGAAAGCTTTATTCATAATATCCAAGTAGTAATGAAATGTCGCGGGCGGCTTGGCAAGCTAACTGAACCAAACGGACAATGTTTGCTTGAGTAATCCGCTGATTCGGTCCGACGATGCTGACGGCGGCGACGACATTGCCGGAATAATCGTGAATGGGAGCGCCGATGCTTGTCGCTCCTTCATGGAGTTCGTCGATGCAGACGGCATACCCTTGCTGGCGAATGGCTGCTAACTGGCGGATAAACTCGCTTCGGTCGGTCACTGAGTTTGGCCCGTATTTTCGCAACCCGTGGCGGAGAATGCTTTCTACTATCGATTTCGGACTGAACGCTAGAATGACTTTGCCCGAGCTTGTACACGTACACGGGTTGCTTCGGCCAATATGAGAGAGAAGACGCACTGGGTGCGGGCATTCTATTTTGTACAGGTAAACAATTCGATCGTCTTCCAACACAGATAAATGAACAGCTTCATTAGCTTCCTTCATCAAAGATTCCAAGATCGGAATGGCGTCTTTAAATATTTCGGTATGCAAATCAATCAATCCGCTTAAATGCAGAATGGAAAGGCCGAGGCGGTATTTGCGAGTTTTTTTATTTTGTTCGAGAAATCCTTCTTTTTCTAATAAAGTGGCTAATCGATGTACGGTCGTCTTGTGCAGCTCGAGTCGTTGGGCCATCTCCGTAACGCCTAGTTCCGGTGTTTCAACAGAAAATAAACGCAAAATGCGCATTCCGTTTTTAACAGAGGAAAGAGTATCAGTTGATTTTTTCAAAGCAAGGATCCTCCCTCTAGAAATGTTGATATATCAACGGTTGTAGCCGTTTCAGGGGTGTCAAAAAAATATTTTTCGACAAAGTTCCTAACATTATTTTTTAAATATGTGTATATCTTACATTTGGTGGGTACGCTTCGCGGTCACTACTGGTTAAATTTGGTTGTAGTGAGGGAAGCGTATGGGATGCACCTTGGATCTCTGCATCGCTGATGATGACGAACCCTCCCATGTCTCTTGGCATCCTTGTGCCTACATTCCTTCGTTCGGTCTAGTCATCAGGCAGAGGCCAGCTAAGCTCCTTTAGGGACTCAAAGTCGAATGGATGATATCGCGCCAGCTTCTCCGTGTCATCCTTGTTGTCTAGGGAATCGAGACGATAGGCATCAAGCAGCCGTTTCGAGACCAAAGATGTCCTGCATCATTCGCTTCGCATCGAACGCTTGGTGCTTCGTACACATAGCGTGCAGTACCTTCAATAATTTTCCGCATAACACCACAATCGATTGCTTCTTCCGTAACGGGTTTTCCGGTCGTGTCGTGTAATAGTCGTGCAGCTGCCGAAACGCTTCGTTGTGGCGGATCATCGGCATCATCACGCGGAACAGGAGAGCGCGAAGCCGTTTTCGTCCCCGTTTCGAGATCCGTTTCTGCCCTTTGTGTTGGCCGGAGGAATGTTCCCGCAGCGTCAGGCCCGCTAATTTGATGAGTTGCCGCGGATCCTGATAATGGGAGAAACTCCCGATCTCTGATAACAGTTCCACGATGGTCGCATCGCCTACACCCGGAACGGTCTTCAGCCATTCGTATTCGACGAAGGTCTGAACGAGTTCAATCAGCTGTTCTGTCAATGCCTCGATCTCTTTTTCCAGCTGGCGGTACCGGCGGACAAGTGTGGCGATTTCGATACGGGCCATCTGTTGTCCTTCCGTTACGCCAATGGAGTGTTGGGCCAGTTCTATGAGCTTCTTCGCTTTCGGCCTTTGCGGCGATTGTAATCCCTCGCTTTGCCGGTAAAGGGCGAGAACCTCTTCTAGCTCTTTTCCTGCTAGATCACTCGGAAATGGCGTATATTCCAGTACCGCGAGCGCCATTTTCCCAAACGACGGAAAGACTTGCGTAAACTCTGGAAAATACCGATCGAGCCAGCGAATCATCTGATTTCGAACTGCTCCCTGTTCTTCCACCAATTTGGAGCGAAATGTCGCTCCAACGCGCAGCTCCGCCTCCATCCCTTTGAGAATGCGCGGATAGCTGAATCGGCCGTCTTTCACTAACCGGGCAATGACGAGCGCATCTTTCGCATCATGCTTGGTTGGAAGGTTATCGTCCAGCTCTTTGGAGCGCTTCACGTGCATCGGGTTTGTCATGACGAGAGGGATGCCTTTCTCATCAAGAAAATAAGCGAGATTCAGCCAATAATGTCCCGTTGGCTCGATGCCAACGATCACCTCGGTTTTTCCAAATTCCTTCATGGCTTCCACGATGCACTGGTACAACCATTCCAATCCTTCTTTCGATTGCAGAACGGGAAACGGCTTTTTTAACACCCTCCCTCGCTCATCCACAAAGCAGGCATAATGTTTTTTCTTTGCGATATCCATCCCAACAACCAGCGTTTGATCGGTGACTTGATTAATCTTCTTGTTTGAGATAGAATGCATGTATAGTCCTCCTTGGTATTCAAATTAGGGGTCAATTCATCCAATTGACACCCCCGAATCATACCAAGAGGGCTTTTTTTATTCAAGTCCCCGGAAAAACTTCTAACAGGAATGCTCCTTATTGTTTTTTCATAACATCTGTGTTTGCTCTATAAGTTCGATGGACATTTTTACAGTTTGATAGAAATCGCATGGGCTGTTTGCATGACAAGCTGTACGAGATGAGGGATGGAACGGTCATTGATGCGTTGGATTGGTCCGGCGATGGAAATAGAGTAGCGCACATCACCGTTACGGTGACGAATCGGAGCGCTGATCGATGTTACCCCTTTATGAAGTTCCTCTTTGCTGATGGCATAGCCTTGTTGTTTTACTTGCATTAATTTTTCAATAAGTACCGATGGTGAGGTGATCGTTCTTGGAGTAAACGAAGGAAGTCCACGGGCGATGATGCGGTCGATCGCTTCCCTCGGCTGATAAGCGAGAATGGCTTGACCGGTACTCGTGCAAAACGCTGGATTTTTTTTGCCTACGTAAGAAAGAAGGCGAACTGGATGACCACATTCTACTTTGTGCAAATAAATGACATCAGCACCGTGCAACGTGGCGATATGTGCGCTTTCTCCTGATACCGAAACAAGTTCTTGCAAGAAAGGAAGAGCAATCTGGCAAATGGGAAACCGGGAATGAATGATTTTTCTCATTGCCAGTAAAGAAGTACCGAGGGAATATAGGTTGGTTTTCGCGTCTTTTTTGACAAATCCCTCGCTTTTTAACGTTTGCAGCAGCCGGTGGGCGGCGCTTTTGCTGATATTTAGCCTCTCGGAAATATCAGTGATACTAAGTTCTGTTTCATCCATCGAAAACAGCTGTAGCAGTCTCAACGCATTTTCTAATGAAGAAAAAGACGTTCGGGTTTTGCGAACTTCCATCAGTTTCTCTTCCTCCTTCTCTCAGAACAAATCGTTTTCAAAAAATCTTACTATGTTTTGTATAGAGGAATATAAAACTTTTATATGGGACAATAATAGTATAACATAACTTTCAGAACGTTTTAAATATTATAAACTTCATTAAGAACAAAATAGAAAAGAGGGGATGGGAAACGGGATGGCGTTGTCGGTTCGGGAGATGGAACTCAATTTAGAGCAGTATCAGCTGCAAAAAATCAATGAATTGCTCATCTTTGTCACCCAGTTTAACGAGTTTTATAAGGAGAAGTTCCGCAACCTTTGTTTGCCGATTCGGACGATGGATGAGTTCCGGAAATTGCCGTTTACAACGAAAGAAGAGCTTGTGCAAGACCAGCAGCTTTACCCGCCATTTGGCCGGAACCACTGTTACCCGGAAACGAGCTATGTCCGCTACCATCAAACATCAGGTACTTCCGGTAAGCCGCTCAAAATTTTGGATACGGAAGAAAGCTGGGACTGGTGGCGGGATTGTTGGATCGAAGTATTGAAATCAAGTGGAGTGACAAATCGAGACCGCCTGTTTTTGGCGTTTTCGTTCGGGCCGTTTATCGGTTTTTGGTCCGCCTATGAGGCGGCGAAAAAAATGGGAACACTTGTCATCCCAGGTGGCGGCCAGTCATCGAAGGAACGGTTGTACAGCATGATTGAAAACCGGGCGACTGTATTACTTTGTACGCCAAGTTATGCCCTTCATTTAGCCGAAGTAGCCGAGGAAATGGGCATCGATCTGCCTTCGACGCCGATTAGAGCCATCATCACTGCAGGGGAACCAGGCGGATCAGTGCCATCAACACGAGAGCAGATCGAAATGCGCTGGGGAGCAGCCGTGTACGATCATGCCGGGATGACGGAAATGGGAGCGTACGGTTACTCTTGTTCAGCCCGAAACGGACTCCATATTAACGAAGCGCAATTTTTGGCGGAAGTCATTGATCCGGAAGCGCTGCAGCCGGTGAAAGAAGGGGAGCGCGGAGAGCTCGTGCTCACCAATTTCAGCCGTTACGGCTATCCGCTCATTCGCTATCGGACGAAAGATATCGTGCTGTGCTCGCCGACGCCATGCGCCTGCGGCAATCCGCACCGCTTTTTGCCAGGCGGCATTATTGGACGAGCCGATGACATGGTTGTCGTGCGCGGTGTCAATATTTTCCCATCGTCGATTGAAACGATTGTCAGAGAATTTATAGAAATTAAAGAGTTTCGCATTGTCTATTACACAGAGCAGGAAATGAATCAAGTGAAAGTACAAATCGAGTCGGAAGCGGATGTCGAACGGCGTTTAGCCGACCGCCTCAGGGAACGGATCGGCATCCGAATTGATGTCGAACGGGTTGCGCCCGGATCATTACCTCGTTTTTCGATGAAGGCAAAGCGGGTCATCGACGAGCGCAATCATCAACAACAAGTAGGTTAATCGATAGAGAAACAAAAGTCATGGAAAAGAAGGGAGAAGAGACGATGAGTCAAGCTAACGTTCAACGGCGCCCTGTTCTCGTCGTCGGGGCAGGGCCCATCGGATTAACTGCGGCCTTGGCATTGCGTCATTTCGGACTGCCAGCGACGGTGATCGAAGCGGAACCGAAAGACCGTCTCCGGCCAGGAAGCCGGGCGATTTATTTCCATAAGGCGACGCTCCAGCATTTAGAGGACATTTATCCGGGGTTAGGAAAAACATTTACCGAACATGGCGTCGTGTGGCCAATCAAGCGCACATTATTTCGCGGCAAGGAAGTGTATGTAAAGCGGTATCCGTCCCCTGATCCGAACGCACTTCCGCCGTTTACGAGTTTGCCGCAGGTGGAAGCGGAAAAATTTTTGTATAACGCCTGCCTTGAGGCGGGGGTCGAATTCTTCTGGGAGACGCCGGTTCTCGATGTTCAGACCGATGAGGAAGGGATCACTGTCATCACCGCATCGGGCGAACGGTGGTCGTGCGATTATCTCATTGCTGCTGATGGGGCACGCTCGACCGTCCGCCAATCGGTCGGCATCGAAATGGAAGGACCGCGGACGAAAGACTACTTTGTCGTCGTCGATGTGAAAGAAGATGAGGCCGATCCGCTGCCGCTTGAACGGGTGTTTCATTATCAGCATCCGGCTGTGGACGGGCGCAACGTCCTCTTTGTGCCGTTTGCTGGCGGATGGCGCATTGACTTGCAGCTGCTTGATGGGGATGACCCGGAGCAGTTCGGCAGTGTGGAAGGCGTGAAACAATGGTTGCCAAAAGTGATGCCGGCAAAATATGCCGACCGCATCACATGGGTGTCGACGTATCGTTTTTTCCAAGTGGTTGCTAAGTCGCTCACTGACCGTCATCATCGAGTGCTGTTGGCTGGCGAGGCTGCGCACTTGTTTGCCCCATTTGGCGCGCGCGGCATGAACTCCGGCGTACCGGATGCGATTATGGCGGCCAAGGCGATTCAGACAGCCCTTCAGGTTAACACGCGCGAAGAAGCAAAAGAAGCTATTGCTGCAGCCGCTAATGAGCGTCTAATTGCGGCGAGATACAACCGCGATTGTGCGGGGATTGCATTGGAGCACATTCAAGGAACGGACCCAGCGATCAATAGGAAACGGGAAGTGGCCGCTTCATTGGCGCCGATTTTACCGCGTCTCGGCAAATGGCTTGACGAAGGGCCGTACGGACCGAAATCGGGACCGCCGCAGTTGTCAACGAAATATTGATCAGGAGGAAATGCGATGGAGTACTCTTTCCAAGTCCGCTGGGGGGATACTGACGCGGCAGGCATCGTCTTTTACCCGAATTTTTATAAGTGGATGGACGAAGCGTCCCACCACTTTTTTGCCAGCCTTGGGCATTCGACATGGAAGTGGTTTCAAGAAGAGCGAATCGGTATGCCGATTGTGGAAGCGAAATGCCAGTTTCTTGCCCCGCTCTTTTTTGAAGATCACGTTTGTGTGAAGTCGTCTATTGCTGACCTGCGAGAAAAATCGTTCCGCATCCAACATCAGTTTTTCCGCGGTGACCAGCTCGTGGCTGACGGGTATGAGGTGCGGGTGTGGACGACATTCGCCGGCGGCAGGCCGAAAGCCGCTCCCATCCCGGCGGAACTTCGTGAGAATATCCGGCAGACAGCGGCCATGACCACACGTGAGGAGGGACAATGATGAAAATCATCAACTACCGATTGGGTGATGCGGTGCGTGCTGGGTGTATCGTTGAAGACAAGGTCATCGATCTCCATCAAGCGTATGTGGCCCGGTTAAAGGCCAACGGGCATCCGCGTGCCGAGCAGCTTGCCGCCGCGCTTGTTCCAGCCGATACCATCGGGCTGCTTGAAGGCGGAGAGAACAGTTTGGAAGAGGCGCAAAAAGCGGTTGAATTCGCCTTGGCACATGGACTTACGATCGACCGCGCCCATGTCAAAATGGAAGCGCCGGTGTTAAAGCCAAACAAAATCATTTGCGTCGGCCATAATTACCGTGAGCATATTCTCGAAATGAAGCGAGAACTGCCTGAATACCCTGTCATTTTTGCCAAGTTTAGCAATACGATCATCGGTCCGGAAGATGACATCCCGTTGCCGCCGATCACGAGTCAGCTCGATTATGAAGCGGAATTTGCGTTCGTCATCGGCAAACGGGCGCGGAATGTAAAGCAGGCGGATGCGCTCGAGTATGTGGCCGGGTATACGATCGTCAATGATGTGACAGCACGGGACTTGCAACGGCGGACGATCCAATGGCTGCAAGGAAAAACGATTGATGGGAGCGCGCCGATGGGACCGTGGCTTGTGACAAAAGACGAAATTCCGGATCCGCATTCCCTGGAGATTTCATTGACCGTTAATGGGGAAGAGCGTCAACGGTCGAATACGAAAAACTTGGTGTTTAATGTTCATTATCTTGTAGAATTTTTGTCGCATATCATGACGCTTGAACCGGGCGATGTCATTTGCACCGGAACGCCGGGCGGCGTCGGGGTTGCCCGCAATCCGCAAGTCTTTTTGCAGCATGGGGATATCGTACGCATTGAAGTGGCGAACATTGGCGTACTCGAGAACCGGGTTGCCGCTGTACCGAGTCCGGTGGAGGTGGGACCGTCATGCCGTTGATCGAGCAATACCGCGAAGAAATCAAAGAGTCGGTAGAGAAGATCATCCAAAAAGCTGGCACGTTGACAGAAGAAACGATCCGTTGGAAACCGTCTACCGATGAATGGTCGATCATGGAAATTCTTTGTCACGTTGAAGAAGTGATCGGCTACTGGACAAGGGAACTTGTTCGTGTCATTCAAGCCGGCGGCGGCGAATGGGGGCGGGGGCTCAATGATGAAGCGAGACTGGCGGCGGTTCGCCAAGCGGACGCCCGCCATGTCGATGAGGTGATTCACGGGATTCGGGCGGCGGTGGAATTGGCCGATAAACAACTGGCGGCGCTAAATGACGAACAGTTGGCGTTGGAAGCACCACATCGCAATCCGAAATTTGGCGTGAAGCCGATGACGTTTTTAATTGAGCATTTTCTTACCGAGCATTTGGCCGGCCACCTAAAGCAAATCGAACGGAACATGAAAAAATACGAGTCGCAATCGATCGCCTAGGGGGGAGAAACCATGGCAGAAGCCAATCCGTTTTTCCAAAGCAAAGAAGTAAAAGAGTTTACGAAAAAAATTGAACAGTACCATTTAGGGCCGTTATGGGAAGCGATTCCGGATTTGATGCATAAAGAGCCGAAGCCGGAAGCGGTGCCGTACTTATGGAAAGGGGAAACGCTCCGCAAGCTTCTTTTAGAGGCGACGCAAATTTTCACACCGGAGCGCGGCGGCGAGCGGCGGGCCATTTACTTACAAAATCCCGGGCTCAAACAGCGTCAGCCGTGGGGATGGGCGTCAACCACCAACACACTATATGCGGCCGTTCAGCTCATTTTGCCTGGGGAAACGGCGCCATCGCACCGCCATACGCAAAGCGCCATGCGATTTATCACAGACGGAAAAGGGGCGTATTCGATGGTCCAAGGCGAACGGCTGTTTATGGAAGAAGGCGACTTTCTCATCACCCCAGGCGGATTATGGCATGGCCATAGTCATCCGGGGGAAGAGCCGATGTTCTGGATGGATTGTTTAGATATCCCGTTTATTTATTCGACAGGCGGCACGTTCTTTGAACCGTACCCGGATGGCATTGAGCCGCCGTCGCTTCCGGATGATTACTCGGCGCGCAAGTATCGTGGCGGCATGGTTCGGCCGATCGGCGACCGGAAGCCGCAAGTCGCACCGCTTGGGTTGTACAAGTGGAAACAGACCGAAGCCGCATTGACAGGGCTAAGTGATTTTGAGCCGGATTCGTATGATGGCATTGCGGTTGAGTACATTAATCCATCAAACGGCCATACGGCCAACCCGAACATTGCCGCTTGGATGCAAAAATTGCCGGTCGGCTATCACTCAAAGGCGCACCGCCACACGTATTCAGCGATTTATCACGTGTTCAAAGGCGAAGGATATACAGTCATTAACGGTGTTCGGTTCAACTGGACAAAAGGCGATTATTTCGTCATTCCGAACTGGGCCTGGCACGAACATGTGAACACATCCAATGAGGATGCACTTCTCTTCTGCGCCAACGATTTGCCGATTATGGAAAAGCTCGGATTGCAGCGTGAAGAAGCGTACCCGAATAACAATGGATATCAACCGATCGTCGGGGAGTTTGAGGCCGAGGCGGTAAGCAGTTAAAAGCCGTTCTCCTGTGATCGGCAGCTGCAGGCATTATAAATTAAGGAGGGAGACGATGAGCACAGTTTCTGAAAAGGGAATCAACCATACAGGGGCGGCGGGGACGGAAAACGCGGCAGTTCATTGTCTGCTCGACCGCTTCGTAAATATCGATTGGCTTTCTTCGCTTGGCCGGCAAGGAGATGAACAGGTCGAACAGCCGCTTCGCCAGTTCGCCGATTTTTTCGGTGTCCGTCATGTCGAGGTGAAGTGGCTGGCTGAACAAGAATTGCGATCATCAATCGAGGCGATTCGTCTCGAAGAGGATAGCATTTGGCAGGCGTTGCGGCATGTTCCTGATCAATTCAAGCACCAGGCTGAACAGGCAGGAAGATTGGAAGCACTTTTGGCGCTGGCCGATGAGGTGTCGTCTGTGATTTTTCAACACAGTTTTGACCAGTTATTTGCGGTGTTACGTCCATATGGAGACAACGTTGTGACTACTGCGGTCGGCTATATGATGTACATCGGTGGAATGGCTTGTGCTTGGGAACTGTTGTCCGATCTTAAAGGATGGGAGACAAATCCGTTTCACTTTCTCATTGCTGTGCTCGAACGCGGTCATTGGCCATTAGGGGTTGTTAATGACCAGCTTGTTGTTATTTAAGATGATAGGAAAGGCCCAAGAGATCCGTTAGGGAAAATCTCTTGGGCTTCTTTTATGGCTGCGAGATGTCTCGACGGCAAGGGCATGGGTGGACGTTCGGGAGTTCTATCGTGACCGGTTGTTCGCAAATGGAGCAATGGCTGCTAGCGATGTCGGCCATGCGAAGCTTTCCTCTTGCCAGCACACTCCTTGTTAATTGAACGATATGGAAAATAGCAGTATTACGAAAAGAATACGAAGTGGTAAAAAACAAAATATATATTTTGGGGAAAATGCGCATTTATGCAGACAAACAAGCATTGTTTAGGTGATTTTGCCTATATGTTTTTTTAACTAAAGATAAAATAGTATATTGAATTTTCGAAAGTTATTATATATTATAAAAGTTAGGATATTTAAAATAGTGAAAATGGGGGTGAGCGACAGAAAAGGTGAATTCGATGAGAAGAAATGAAAGCGCTTTAGAAAACTGAGAACATGATAAAGGGGGATTTTGAATGAAAAGAAAGGTTTATGTCATCGTGTTGGCCGTTTTGTTAACCGTTTTATCTGCCTGCGGCAACAGCGCCATCCAGTCGACGACGAAGAAAGACGGGGGAACGGCCAAGAATGATGAGACGATCAAAATTGGCGCTCTTTTGCCAAAATCAGGCGTGTACGCGTCTTTAGGGAAAAACTTGGAGATGGGGATGAAGCTCTATTTTGAAAGCATCGGTTGGAAAGCCGCCGGCAAGGACATTGAGCTTATTGTGGAAGATACGGAAGCCGACCCGCAAGTAGGGCTTAGGAAGGCAAGAAAGTTGATCGATCAAGACCAAGTGGATTTGTTGACAGGAACAGTGAGCACGGCCGTTGCCTACGCGATTCGGGATGAGGTGGATAAGAAAAAGGTGCCGTTTCTTGTCTCCCACGCCGGAGGAAATGATTTGACAAGAAGCAAACGGAGCGATTATATTTGGAGATCGTCTTTTTCTTCATGGCAGATCGGCTATTCGCTTGGCCAATGGGCATATGACCATATCGGAAAGACAGTGTATATCGCTGCAGCGGATTACGCCTTCGGTCGCGAAGTTTCCGCCGCATTTAAAGAAGCGTATACAGCGGCGGGCGGAAAAGTAGTCGGTGAAGTGTATCCGCCTTTAGGAAACAACGATTATTCCTCGTATTTAACGACAATCAAAAACGCCGACGCAGATGCTGTTTACGCCTTCTTTGCGGGAAGTGACGCAGTGAAATTCGTTCAGCAATACGAACAGTTCGGGTTGAAAAAGGAGAAAAAATTAATTGGATCCGGCTGGCTTGTGTCGGAAGATGTCCGGAAACAGCAAGGAAATGCAGGAGTAGGAACGATCGCGTCCATTTTCTGGGACTATCATGTGGATACAAAGGAAAATAAAGCGTTTATCGCCGCGTTTGAGAAAAAGTATAATGCACGCCCAACGATTGAAGCGTTGGAAGGCTACGATGCGGCAAGAATTATTGCGGAGGCATTAGAGACGGTCGGCGGTGACGCTTCTGATCCTGACAAAGTGGTCGAGGCGATTTCCAACGTGCAATTTGTGAGTCCGCGCGGACCAATCCAGTTTGATAAGGAAACCCATCATATTATTCAAAATATGTACATCATCGAAACGAACCTAGTGAACGGTCAAGCTGAAAACAAAGTGATTGAAGTGATCGAGAAAGTGAAAGACCCTGGACAATAGAACGGAGGGAGAAAAAAGATGGACATCATTGCCGCTCAACTCGTCAACGGCGTGTCATACGGCATGTTGTTGTTTGTGATTACTTGCGGCTTATCATTAGTATTTGGAATATTAGGGGTATTGAACCTGGCCCACGGTTCGTTATATATGATTGGAGCATATGTTGCCTATACATTGACGACGCAACGATTCGAAAACTTTTGGCTTGCCCTAATCATCGCACCGCTCATTGTAGCCGTTTTATCCCTCATCATCGAACTCATCTTGCTTAGGCCGACTTACCATTTAGGGCATTTATCTCAAGTGCTGTTAACGTTTGGATTATCGTATGTCATTCACGATGTGACGTCCATCATATGGGGATCGGATGTTTTATCGATTCCCCTCCCTTCTGTTTTATCGGAAACGTTGCATTTCTTTCATCAAGAATTTCCGGCCTACCGATTGTTTGTTATTGTCGCTGGGGTCGTGTTGGCGTCTTGTTTATGGTTTGTCCAAGAAAAAACGCGTTGGGGGGCCATTATCCGCGCTGGGTTGAGTGACAAGGAAATGATTAGCGCCTTAGGAGTCAATATTAAGCTCGTCTTTACCGCCGTTTTTCTTGCCGGCGGGTATTTGGCAGGGCTAGGCGGGGTGATTGCTTCACCGATTCTTGGCTTATACCCAAGCATGGAGTTCCAAACGTTAATTTTAGCTTTAGTCGTTCTCGTTGTCGGCGGTCTCGATTCAATTGCCGGGACGTTTGTCGCCAGTTTAGTTGTCGGGATGGTCGAAACGTTTGGCCGTTTTCTTGTGCCGGAACTCAGTTTATTTCTTGTATTTGCGCTTATGGCCGTCATTTTAATTAGCAAACCAAATGGATTGCTTGGAAAGCAGGTGATCAAGCATTGAATAGACAAGTTTTCATGGGCATCGTCGCTGTCATCTTGCTGATCGCTGTCCCCTTTTTCTTTTCCTTGTTTTATCTCAATTTGCTTGCTGAAATTTTAGTTTTAGCGGTTTTCGCCCTCAGCTTGAACGTGCTTGTCGGCTATACGGGACTCGTTTCATTAGGGCATGCCGCCTTTTTCGGGATTGGCGCGTACGCGTCGGCCCTTTTGGCGAAAGAGTGGTCACCGCAGTTTCTGTTGACCCTTTTGGCTTCGGTTCTGATTGCTGCGGCGGCGTCGGCCGTCATCGGCCTTTTTTGCGTGAAAGCGGACGGGTTTTATTTTCTTATGTTGACGCTAGCCTTTTCGCAAATGATTTACTCGTTTGTCCATCAATCGACAACAATAACGGGCGGATCAAACGGGCTGTCCGGGCTGCCGAGCCCGATGTTAGGGACGATAGATCTTTCGAATCCTGTGTTCCTTTATTATTCAATTGTGCTCGTGTTTGTCGTTGTTTACATCGTCTTAGGATTGATTGTTAAATCTCCATTTGGTCATGTGTTAATCGGAATTCGCGAAAATGAAATGCGGATGAAAGCGATGGGGTATAACACCGCCCTGTATAAATACATTGCTTTTATCATAGCAGGAGCCATCGGCGGAATTTCAGGCGCCTTATATTCGAACTTGAACGGTTTTGTTTCCCCGAACGATGTGTACTGGACGATGTCGGGATCCGTGCTCATTATGGTGTTGATTGGTGGGGCCGGAACGATGGTCGGCCCTGTGTTGGGAGCGGCGTTTATCGTTATATTGGAAACGATCGTCAGTTCTTATACAACGGTGTGGACGATGATTATCGGGATCATTTTCATTCTTTTCGTTGTTTTTATGCCGCAAGGGCTTGTCGGTTTTGCGCGTCTGTTTCAAAAACTAGCTGCCCATAGGCTGCCGATTTCACAAAAAGGCACGAAACCATTGGTGAATAATGAGGCCAATCAATAAGGAGGGAGGAAAATGGAAAAGGACGTCATATTGCATGTTGACAGAATCAGCAAGCATTTCGGCGGTTTGCAAATTATTAAGGACGTATCCCTCAGCGTGAGAAAAGGCGAGCGAATCGGAATCATCGGCCCGAACGGAGCAGGAAAAACTACGTTCTTTCACTTGTTGGCGGGCGATCTCCTTCCCACCGGAGGCAAGATCTATTATAAAGGAAGAGAAATGACGAACATGCCGAATGTTAAAAGGGCGCAAGAAGGGATTGTGCGCACGTTTCAGAAAAATAATCTGCTTAATGAATTGACAGTGCTCGACAACTTGTTATTAGTATTGCAGCGAAAGCGCGGAATGGCGAATGTATGGTTCAAACCGAGAAATGCCCGCTGGGCGCCGGCGCTGTTTGCGGAAGCGGAACATTTGCTTGAGACGTGGGGGCTTAAGGAGATTGCCAATGAACGAGTAAAAACGTTGTCGTACGGTGAGCAGCGGCAAGTCGAGATTTTGCTCGGCATTGCGATGGAGCCTGATGTACTGTTGCTTGATGAACCGACAGCGGGCATGTCCCAAGCCGAGACCACTTACATTGTTCAGTTGCTTCACCAGTTGCCAAAGGATCTTACCGTCATGGTGATCGAACATGATCTCGATGTTGTGTTTGGATTGGCCGAGCGCATGATTGTGCTGTATGACGGCTATATTTTAATCGATGGAACCCCTGATGAAGTGCGGGGGGACGAACGTGTCAACGAAATTTATATCGGGAAGGGGAAAACAGTCGGTGCTGAACGTCTATAACATTAATACGTTTTATGGAGACAGCCATGTCCTTCACAACGTTTCGTTGACGGTGGAAAAAGGAAAAGTGACCGTTTTGTTGGGCCGGAACGGAATGGGGAAGACGACGACGATCCACTCCATTATGGGGATGGTGCCGGCTAAAACGGGGAAGATCGTGTTGGAACAGACGGAAATTCAAGATAAGGCGAGTTTTCAAATATCGCGGTTAGGGATTGGACTTGTTCCGCAAGGGAGACGAATCTTTCCGAATTTGACCGTGAAAGAAAACTTGATGACAACATACCGTCCGGCCGAAAATGGTTGGACATTGGATCAAATATACGCCATGTTCCCCCGGTTGAAGGAAAGGGAGTCGTCGATGGGCGGCGATTTAAGCGGCGGGGAGCAGCAAATGCTGTCGATCGGGAGAGCGCTGCTGACCAATCCGAAAGTGCTGCTTCTTGATGAGCCGTCGGAAGGGTTGTCGCCGTTGATGGTGCAAGAAGTGACGGAAATTATTCGGCAGTTGAAACAACAAGGGCTGACAATCTTATTGGTCGAGCAAAATTTAGCGATGGCGTTGGAACTGGCCGATTTCGTCTATATTTTGAACAAAGGAGCGGTCGTGTTTGGCGGAACGCCGAACGAATTGGATATCCACGTCAAAAACAAGTATTTGCTGTTGAGTTCTTAGCTTGACCAATAGCTAGAAGGGCGATGAAAAAGGTCCCCCCCGAGGCATAGTTCGGGGGGATGGTTTCAAAAAAGAAGGATTTTAGAATAAGACGCAAGTGATGTTGAAAGCCCTTCGCCTCGGTCTCGGCTGCTTCCAATCGTCTAGCCGATGGGGATCGGGTCTCCGAATATGGGCGAAGAACTCCTAAACAGGGGAGAAAGAAAATGTTCGCGGCAAACCTTTTTCCGAGAAGGAGCTACTAGGATCGTTTGGCGACGCTCGGTCGATGAAGGAGACCCATCGAGGCAACAAAAGGGCACTCCATCCCCATCCGCTAGTCTTTTAATACTCGAAACGCTTCCCGCACTTTACGGGCAAACTCAAGCGGGGGCTCGATCGACTGAAAGTGCATATACATGGCCCGCGGTTTCTCAAACAACCAATGGTTGTGGACAGCGGTGACGGGAATGCCCCGTTTTTTCAACTCCTCTGGATGAGTGAAGCAAAGATAAGAAACAAATCGAGAGGAAAGCAGCGAAATGTTGACACTCCACACGGCTAAAGCCGTGGGATTCTTGGGTCGCTCACGTCCTCATCCATTTCTGGTTCGGACAACGCCCAAGTTCAGGGGTGTGCCATCACCCCGTCCCATCGGGTTAGGATGTACCCCGATGGGCGGCGCACCTGTGACCAGTGCGCTAGGTTAGGCGGCGAAGCCCGAAATCGCTTTGGCGATGTTGATCGCGCCATTCAAGTCAGCGTGGAGAGTGTATCCGCACTTTTGGCATCGGAAGTGGATGCCGTTTCGGTTCGCTTTCTCTCGATGCCCGCATCGGCATGTTTGGCTTGTATAGGTCGGCTTCACCCACTCGACCCGAATGCCCGCCATTTCCGCTTTATAGGCAATCATCGTTTGCAGTTGATGAAACGCCCAAGAATGAAGGCTTCGTCCTGCTTCTTTGGCCGATGCTGCCCGCTTTCGAATCCCCGTCAACTTTTCCATCCGAATCACGCCAACACCGTTGGCGAGGGCAAAACGGACGATTTGACGGCTGATTTTATGATTCATATCCTTCATCCAGCAAGACTCTTTACGGCCGATTTTGCGAATCATATGGAGTTTCTTGGCTTTGCCCAACGTTCGCCGCAAAGCCGCATATCGTCGGCGTACAAAAGCGCATTGGCTGCCCTTGAAAAACAACGATTTCGTTCCCACGCTGGCCACGGCGATATAGCGAAGCCCAAGGTCAACCCCCATCACCTTTGTTTCGTGTCGCGGCTTCACTTCAAAGGTGATCGCGATCGCCAAGCACCATTTCTTTCTCTTTTTGTAGAGCTTGGCGGCCCCTTGTTTGGCGGTTCCATTGATCAGCCGATTCAGCCATGCTTCTTGATAGGGGCGCGTGACGACCGGCACGCCGATTCGCTTCTCCAGTGTGGGGAAGGAAACCGTGTAGAACGCTCCTTTCTTTTCCACCTTCACGTTTTGATTGTTAAAGCAACACCATAATGTTCGAAACTTCTTTGCCTTTTGTTTTTTCTTTTGGGACTTTACTTCTCGAATCGTCTGATTCACGACGGCAGAAGGAAACCGCTGCGACGAGAACTCTTTAAAAATTTTGCTCGTCGCTTGATTCAGCTTAGGATGATCCAACAGCCAATTCGCAAACGCTGTATTCACTTCTGTCATCCGTTCGTACATGTCTTGTTTGACGTTCGTTGGGTTGTGCAGCTCCAGCCTTAGTGTGATCGTGGGCATGGATTCACCTCCTTCTAGCGATGACAGGATACCATTTTTTTCAGAATCATTCAATATTCAGAAAACGGCTCGCTTTCATCCCACCCCTAAAGGAGTGGGCTTTCTCGCTCGCGGATCTGTAAAACGGGCGAAAGGATCAGCCTTAATACAGATTGAGCGCCATTTTGACGCGCTTGATCTCCTTTTTGTTTTCGAACAGCTCTTCCACTAAAATTTTTTGGCCGTTGGCGACATCGGTGAGCCGCTGGTCCATGTCGGACACTTGTTGGCTTAACCGGTGCAATTGTTCGTTCGTTTGTTGCACTTGCTTGGCGAGCTGCTCGACTTGTTCGTTCGTTTGTTGCACTTGTTTGGCGAGCTGCTCGACTTGTCCGTTTGTTTGTTGAAGTTGATCGGCGAGCTCTTTGATGGCTTGCCAAATCATTTCATTGGTGATCTCCCCCATTCGACACCCCCCTTTCTCGTTCGATTCTTTTCTCTATTATTATACATGACGAAAGATGGGAACGATAGAGAAAAGATGATGAAATGTTTTTCTTTGCAGCACGTCCTCTGAATGTGATATAACAAAAGAATGTCAACAGCATTGCGCATATTGGGGGATGAATGTGGTGATCCGTGTCAGCCATTTGCATAAATCGTTCCGTGTCCATCGCCGCGAAGCCGGATGGCTTGAGGCGGTGCGCAGTTTATGGCATCGTGACTACCGGGTTGTCGAGGCGGTCAAAGATGTTTCGTTTACGATCGAAAAAGGGGAGATTGTCGGTTTTTTAGGCCCGAACGGGGCGGGGAAAACGACGACGATGAAAATGCTTGCCGGCCTGTTGCACCCGACATCAGGGGAGATCACGGTCGGCGGTTTTGTGCCGTTTGAGCAAAAGCCGGAGTTTAAAAAGATGATGAGCTTAGTAATGGGGCAAAAAAGCCAGCTTATTTGGGACATTCCGCCGATGGAGACGTTTTTGGTCAATAAAGCCATTTATGACATTGACGATCGGTCGTTCCGCCAGACGCTCGAGGAGCTCACCGAGCTGCTTGATTTGGCGCCGCTGTTGGACAAGCCGACGCGCAGCTTGTCGCTTGGCCAGCGGATGCGCTGCGAGCTGGCGGCGGCGCTGTTGCATCGGCCGCACGTGTTATTTTTAGATGAGCCGACGATCGGGCTTGACGTTCATACGCAAGAAAACGTGCGCCGCTTTATCGTTGATTACAATCGGGAGCACGAGACGACCATTTTGTTGACGTCGCATTACATGGGCGATGTCGCTGCGCTTTGTGACCGGGTGATGATCATTAACTATGGTCGGCTCCTTTACGACGGGGAACTTTCGGTGCTGACGGAGAAGCTGGCGCCGTACAAGCGGTTGGAAGTCCGGTTTTCGCGGCTGCCCAACATCAACTGGGACGAGTATGGTGAAGTAGCGGAAATGGAAGAGGGGACGGTTGTGCTCAGGGTGGCGCGCGAGACGGCAGCGGGGACGGCGGCGCGGCTGCTTCAGCAGTTTGAAGTCCGTGATATCAATATCGAAGATCCGCCGCTTGAGGAAGTGATTACGCGCGCGTTTCAGGGGGATGGATATGGTGCGTAAATATATCGCCCTGTTGCGCATGAAGTATATTGAAATGATCGCGTACCGCTTGGCGACGTTCGTCTGGATGACGGGCGCCATCACCCAGCCGCTCATTACGATGTTCGTTTGGATGAACATTCATCCGGAAGAGAGTGAGTCGTTTCTCTTTTATTTTATGGCGGTCATTTTTGTCGAGCGGATGACGAGCGCGTGGGATGTATGGGAGCTCGACCGTGAAATCCGCGAAGGGACGTTTTCGAACTTGTTGTTGCGGCCGCTTCATCCAATCCATTGGGCGATTGCGGAAAATATCGTCTATAAATGGCTGTTTCTCGTCATTTTAGTGCCGGTTTGGGCAGTGGGAGCGGTGTTTTGGCCGGCGCTTCGCCCATATATGACGGGAAGCCAAATCGGGTGGTTTTTGCTGGCGGTCGTATTGGGCGCGGCGCTTCGTTTTTTGTTGAGCTACTCGTGCGGGCTGCTGGCGTTTTGGGTGACCAAAGTGGCGGCTGTGTACGGCGTCATCGATGTCATTTCGTTGTTTTTGTCGGGAAGAATCGCGCCGCTTGAGCTGCTTCCGCCGCAGCTTCGGGAATGGAGCGAGTGGCTGCCGTTCCGCTATATGATCAGCTTTCCGATTGAAATCGCCACCGGAGCCGCAAGTCGAGGGGAATTGGTGCGCGGCTTTGCCATCGCGGCAGGGTGGCTGCTTGTGTTCGCTGCTGTTTTGCAATGGCTGTGGAAGGCGGGAATGAAAAAAAATCAGGCGGTAGGTGGATGAATATGCGGCGGTATGGACGGGTGTTCCGCGAATTTTTCCGTGCCTGTTTCGTGGAGGAAATGGAGTATCGAAGCGAATTTTTCGGCAATTTCGCAGCCAGTTTTTTTGGTGTTGGCATGGCGCTGCTCACCGTCCAGATCTTTTTTTACCAGACGGATGATTTAGGCGGCTGGACGTACGCGGAGGTGCTTGTCTTGCTCGGCGTCTTTAATACGCTGCGCGGGTTCATCGACTTTGCGCTGCGTCCGAACATGCCGCGGCTGCTTGAACACGTTAGGCGCGGCACGCTCGATTACATTTTGACAAAGCCGGTCGATAGCATGTTTTACGTCAGCTTCCGCCATCTTGTCTTTTGGCGGCTCATCGATGTGGCGCTCGGCTTCGGCGTCATCGGCTACGGTTTGTCTGTCGGGCGCTACGTTCCGTCGGCGGCTGACGTATTGATATTTCTTGTTGTGATGGCTGCTTCACTTTTGTTGATTTATTCGTTATGGATGATGCTGATGACGACATCGTTTTGGGTGGTGCGCATCGACGACTTGTCGTTTATTTTCGACTCGTTTTTTGAAACGGCCCGTTTTCCCGGCAGTATGTATCGCGGTGCGGTCCGAATGGTGATTACCTATATTTTACCAGCAGTGTTGATTACGAATGCACCTGCGCTGGCGCTGCTTGGCAAATGGAGTGTTCGGGCAGCGCTTGCCGCTTTGGTTGTGGCCCTCCTCTTTTTATGGATTGCCCGCCGCTTTTGGCGCTTTGCCTTGCGCTTTTATACAGGAGCGGGCGGGTGAGGATTCATCCATCTTCAGGCAAAGGGTGTCTCGTTTTTGCTGAGACATCCTTTTTTCTTTGTTCCTCAAGCAAGATGTTAATTGACTTTTACGTCAACGTAAATTAAAATAAAATTCAAAATATTGCACCTAAGAAAGGGATGACGATGCATTATTTCACCATTTCTGACTTGGCGCACGAGTTTGATGTGAGCACGCGGACGATCCGCTATTATGAAGAACGCGGATTGCTCTCCCCAATCCGAACCGAGTCCGGGCAGCGGCTGTATACGAAAAAGGAGCGGGCGAAGCTCAAGCTCATTTTGCGCGGCAAACGGTTTGGCTTCTCGCTTGACGAGATTCATGAGATGATCGCGTTGTTTGATGAGGATCGCACGGGGAAGAAACAGCTTGAAAAAACGGTCGAGTACGGGCGGCGAAAATTGAAGGAGGTGAACGAGCGGATCGAGGATTTGCTACAGCTGAAGGCGGAGATGGAATCCCTGCTTTCCGATTTTGAAAAGCGATTGCAAGAATGGGGGGAATCGGGCGGATGAACATTTCGGAGTTGCTTGCCCGCAATGCGAGGAAATTTCCAGAGAAAACGGCGGTCATCGAAGGAGAATCAGGGCTTTCGTATGCCGAGGTCGATCGCATGGTCAACCGCTTGGCTTCGTCATTGGCTCGGCTCGGCGTCGGCCGCGGTGATAAAGTTGCGCTGTATATGCCGAATACGAAGGAGTTTGTATTCTCGTACTTTGCTGTTTTGCGCCTCGGTGCCGTGGTCGTGCCGATTCATGCGCGCTTGACGGCGGCTGAAGTGCAATACATTCTCGGCCATAGTGAAGCAAAGTTGCTCATCGCTCACGATTTGGTGCATCAGGCGCTCGCTCCGCTTGTTGGTGGAAGCCATATCACTTGGATTAAGACAGGGAAGGCGGAAGACGGCTGGCTGTCGCTTG